>CALUJS010000046.1 GCA_944321015.1 uncultured Phocaeicola sp.
CCATCATCGTTTCCTTCGTCGGCATGGAGCCGCAGGAAGTCGTCCTGCTCGACCGCACGGAGAACTACAATGTGCGTTTGGAAAGCAGCACGACCATCGACGAAGTGGTCGTGACCGGCATCGTGACCAAACGCAAGGACACTTTCACCGGCTCGTCGGCCAGCTTTAGCGGCGAAGAGCTGAAAGCCGTGGGCGTGCAGAACCCGCTGGCCAGCCTGCGTAGCCTCGACCCCTCGTTCAACCTGATGGAGAGCGACATCTTCGGTTCCGACCCCAACCGCCTGCCGGACATCGAGATTCGCGGTAAGTCCAGCATCATGGGTATGCGCGATGAAGTGTCGGAGGACCCCAACCAGCCGCTCTTCATCCTCGACGGCTTCGAGAGCACCTTGGAGACCATCTACAACCTCGACATCAACCGCATTGCCTCCATGACCATCCTGAAGGATGCCGCCTCCACGGCCATCTACGGTTCGAAGGCGGCCAACGGCGTTGTTGTGGTGGAGACCGTGAAGCCCCAGCCCGGCCAGCTCCGCCTGAGCTACAACGGCTCGATGGACATTTCCTGGCCCGACCTGACCAGCTACAACCTGATGAACGCCCGCGAGAAGCTGGAGTTTGAACGGCTGGCGGGGAAGTACGACAACGACAATGACGGTGCGCCGGGATTGCTCGAAAGAGAAAAACTGTATAACAAGCATTTGGCTGACATCAATAGCGGCGTGGATACCTATTGGCTCTCCGAACCGGTGCGTACAGGTATTAATCACCGTCATCAGCTTTACGTAGACGGCGGTGCGGGCGGATTCATGTTTGGCATAGGTCTTAACTATAACGGTGTGACCGGCGTCATGAAAGATTCCGATCGCGATGTGTTGGGGGCTAACATCGACTTGATTTATCGCGTGGGCAAGTTGCAGTTTACCAACAAGTTCACAGCCCAGCAGACGAAGTACACCAATCCGATTGTGCCGTTCAGCGATTATGCACGTGCCAGTCCTTATTATAAGAAGTATAATGAAGAGGGAGACGTGGAACGTTGGCTGGCCAACACCGAATTGGAACCGGAAGTTAGCAATCCTCTTTACAACGCTTCGCTCAATAGTCGGGATGACAACACACAGATGCAATTCTCCGATTATTTCATTGCGGAGTATAACCCGACCAATGAACTGAAACTGCGTGCCCGTTTCGGTTTGACAAGCCTCACTGCCGAGCGGGAGTTGTTCTACTCGCCAGATGACACGCGGTTTGAAGATACCGACATCCTTCGCAAAGGTTCGTATGACTACACAAACAGCAAAACCACAAAGTACGAAGGCGAACTGACAGCAATTTATGCAACCGTGCTTAACGACAAACACCGCATCAATGTGGCCGTTGGTGGCAACATGTCGGAACAAAAAACAACGTTGCAGGGCTATTCTGCCGAAGGTTTCCCCTCGGGTGATTTTACTTATCCATCTTTTTCCAATGGTTATCCTGAAGGTGAAAGCCCCAATTATACGGAGTCAGTCAGCCGTGCCGTGAGTGCTTACTTGACAGGAGGCTATGCTTTTGCTGATAAATATCTTATGGATGTAAGCTACCGTCTCAACGGTTCGTCCGTGTTCGGCTCGAACAAGCAGTTCATCAACACCTGGTCGCTCGGTCTGGGTTGGAACATTCATAATGAAAGCTTCATCAAAGACAACGCGCCTTGGATTAACTACCTGAAGATTCGCGGCTCCATTGGTAATCCCGGTAACCAGAACTTCGATTCGGCCCTCTCGCTGACTACGTTCCAATACTTGTATTCTTCATACAACTATTTCGGCATGAGTTCTGTTTTGCAGACACTTGGTAACCGAAACCTGGAATGGCAGACTACACTCGACCGCAACATCGGCCTTGACGTGACGTTGTTCAACGAGCGTTTCAGCATGACGTTGGATTACTATTGGAAGACCACCGACCCGCTGCTTCTGGCCATCGGTCTGCCCAGCTCTTCGGGTATCACCAGCTACAACACCAACTTCGGTAAACAGCTCTCCACAGGTTTCACCGGCACGGTGCAATATTACATTTTCCGCGACTTCGATAAGCGCCTCACTTGGTCGCTGCGCGGAACTATTCGGATGGAGGATAGCGAACTCGATGGCATTGGCAATTCGCTCGAAAGCATGAACGAGTACAATCAAAGCCGTTCCACCGAACGCTACTACGACGGTGCCGACCCCGATGACATCTGGGCCGTGCGTTCAGCCGGTATCGACCCCGCCACGGGCCGCGAAATCTTCATCAAGAAGGATGGTACCTATACCTATGATTTTTCATATGACGATGAAGTGATTGTGGGCAATACGCGTCCGACGGCAGAAGGCACGTTCGGCACCAGCTTTGGTTACAGGGGTTTTACAGCGGGCGTCACTTTCCGTTATTATTTGGGTGGAGACTCTTTTAATGAGGCCGTATATAATAAGGTGGAAAATATCTCCACGTCCAACTTAAACAATAATTTGGACAAGCGTGCCTTGTATGACCGTTGGCAGAAACCGGGCGATCATGCACTGTTTAGGAATATTTCTCTTGCAACTACTACTCCGATGTCGTCCCGTTTCGTGCAGACCGAAAACACATTGACTTTGGAATCGCTGCAAGTGGGCTATGAGTTTGACCCGGCTTTTGCCCGCAAGTTGGGCATCAGCGGTCTGCGCATCAATGCCTACATGAACGACATTTTCCGTGTGAGCAGCATCAAGGAAGAGCGGGGTACGAGTTATCCATATGCTCGCAGCGTGTCGTTCGCACTGTCATTCACTCTATAAAAGCAAACACTTATGAAACTCAAAAAATACCTTTATACATTGGTGGCCCTTTGCATGATGGGGGCTTTCACCGGCTGCTCCGACTGGCTCGACTACACGCCGAAAGACAAGGAGACCGAAGACCAGACCTTCAGCAGCAAGCAAGGATTCTATACCGCCGTCAACGGCGTGTATAACCGACTGATCGACGATGTTCTCTATGGGAAGAACTTGACGTGGGGCATGCTCGACATCATGGGCAAGCGTTATCAAACCCCTGGACGCTTAAATTACGCTTCAAACTTGGAAGCGTCTACTATTAAAAGTTATACGTACTCGGACGATGAGTTCAAAGCCATCATTGAAGACATCTGGGAGGAAGCGTATGCTACTATTCTGAATATTAATGTCATTTTGGATAATGCCGAGCAGAAGCGCGGCTCTGTGCTTGTGGAAAGCGATTATAACCTTGTCAAAGGCGACCTCCTTGCTCTGCGTGCCTTTCTGCATTTCGACATGCTTCGCCTTTTCGGCCCGGTTTATAGCCGTAACCCCGACAAGCTTTGCATCGTGTATAACGATACTCGCACGGCGCAGGCTTATCCGCAACTTAGTGCACGCAGCATCGTCTATGACCACTTGATACCCGACTTGGATGCAGCTGAAGAGTGCTTGGCAGAGTATGACCCTGTTGTCACCGAAGGTCCGATGGCAAGCACGATTGACGGGGAAGAGAACTTCACGCGCTATCGTCAGTTACGCCTGAACTACTACGCCACCATCCTTCTTAAAGCCCGCGTATACCTTTGGGCAGGCGACACGGAGAATGCCTTGATTGAAGCCCGTAAGTTGACCGACGACCCGCAAGTGCGTGCCTGGTTCCCGGCTGTAGACCCCAATACGTTGTTGGGAAACTCTGTCAATCCCGACCGTACGTTCTCAACCGAATGTCTTTTTGGCTTCTACGACAGTGGAAGAAACACCATTTTTACAAGTAATTTTGATGCGGCAAACTTGTCTTCATCGGCTTTGTTACAACCTGTTAATGGAAACATAAGCACGTTGTATACAACTGCTGATTATCGTTATCAGTCATCTTGGGCTACAGGCTCGTTTGAAAAATTCAAAGCCATTGAACTGACGGAAGAAGAGGAAGAGAACGACACCTATCCGTTCTATACTTATTTTATGCCGCTTATGCGTTTGAGCGAGGCTTATTACATTGCGGCTGAATGTTTGGTCAATACGGACACTGGAAAAGCACGTGAATATTTGAATACAATCCTGACCAGTCGTGGCGCGACATTGATGTCCGACGAGGTGAATGCAACCAACCTGCTCAATGAAATCAAGTATGAATACATGCGTGAAATGTGGGGCGAAGGACAGATATTCTATATGTTCAAACGTTGTTATCAGGTCATTACCGGTGTATTTGATGCCAGCATCAGCTCCGGCGGAACCAATCCGTCTGACAATATTTATGTTGTTCCATTGCCGGAAAGCGAATTAATCAACCGTTAAACACATGATATCACTATGAAAAGTTTACGTTATTTATTTTATATATTGACAGGCATTTGCTTTTTTACTGCCTGTTCCGAAGAAAGCTTTACCACATTCAATGGAGAATTGTCGGGCATTTACATTCAACGAAATGTTTCTTCGTCCATGAATAATGATGGTTATTATCTTGGTACGACTTACGCCGATTCGGTCAATTATTCGTTTGCCTCAGCCGGAGATATCACACAGGCAACCGTTCCGTTAACCATTAAAATCATGGGCAATATAGTTGATTACGATCGTCCATTTGTCTTGAAGGTGGATGAAAGTAAAAGCACGGCTATACGCGGCACGCATTTCGATTACGACGAAAACGCTTGTGTCATGCCGGCCAACGCCGCTCAAACGACCGTTCCGATCACACTTTTCCGTCATGCGGACTTGACAACCGCTTACTACCGTGTGGAGTTCTTCCTAGAAGCGAATGAGTTCTTCACACCCGAGCTGGAACAATACAAAAACACCGACTCGTGGACAGCCACGGGCGACACTTTGTGCGGCACGCGCTATGCCATCCGCTTCAGTGAGATTCTGACTAATCCGGGTATGTGGTGGGATTTATACATGGCAGAATATTGTGGAGAATGGACGGCAAATAAGGAAACGCTTCTCAACCAAATCATGGGCTGGACGCATTCCGACTGGACGGGGTGGCGCGTTCCTTACGGACAGATGGCTTTTGCTGCCAAGCAACTGCGTAAGATGTTGCAGGAAGCTGCCGATGCAGGCACGCCCATCCTTGATGCCGATGGTTCGTACATGCAGCTTATACCGCCTTATGAGGTAGATTACTCTGCCTATAATTAATACAGACATACTTTTAAATTGTTATTTTTATGAAAAAGATATATTTTTTGGGATGCCTTTTCATGATGTTGGCTGTTGCAAGCTGCTATGATGACAAGGGAAATTACAATTACGATGAGATTCCCACAATATCTATCGAAAACATCGAGCCATCCTACACTTGTTTAAGAAATGCGGATTTATTGGAAATTACGCCGAAAATCACTTCAACGATTGAAGGCGAGATTACGCCGGACAATCCCAACTATGAGTACAGTTGCCGCATCGGTAACACAGGTGGTACGTTTGATGATAGTCAAATGTGGCATATCATCAATCCCGACAGCACGCAGGCGTTTACTTGGCTTCCAAACGAAGATACGGGACAGTACATTTGCGTTTATACTGTTAGAGACAAGCGTACCGACGTGGCGACCAGCTATCAGTTCGATTTGCAAATCTCTTCCAGTACCTACGAAGGCTGGCTGGTGTTGTGTGGCGAGGGGGCTGACAATCGTGCCCGGTTGGATATGATTTCCGTTATCGACGAAAACCGCATCCAGGTGCTTCCCGATTTGCTGGGCAACAACGAGTTGGTTACTTCGTTGCATAATCCTACGCAAATCATGTTTGACTGCTCTATTTATGCCACCCGAAAGTATTCTATTTATTTGATGACGGAAGAAGGCAGTTATAAACTAAACACAGATGAATTGACCACTACGGCTGCAGACGAAGTAGTTGAAGGTGAATTTTTGGTCGATCTTCAAGGGGATATGCCTATTCGTATTTGTCCTGTTGCAAAAGATTATTTTACGACTTATGCTTACCTGACTGTTACGAAACAGGGAGATTTGTATTACAAGGATGTATCTACTACCGGTGCCATGTATGAGTTTCCGGTTAACGTGTCGGCTGAAGGCAATGATGGAGAGTATGTCGTAGCTCCTTATGTTGGAGCCGGGCAAAACCATCCAGCCGACAGCTATGCTGCCTTGCTCTATGACAGCAGCAATCAACGTTTTATGGGATGGGATATGGAACGGGAAGAAGGACGTACTTGCTTCGAGCTGCCAGCCGGTACCATCGATCCTGCCACTACAGGCAAAGACCTCGTCTACATGGAAGGCACGCGCTTTTCAAACAACACCGTGTTTAGCATCCTGCAAGACGCAAGCGGAAACCGTTCCATCTATGGTATTAATCTGTCAAACAGCTTATTCCAGCAACAGAGCTATATTGAAAGCGTGCAGGCCGAGAATTTCAATCAAGCCGAGCACTTCGCCTTTAATTCTCAGTTCCCTTACATGTATTATAGCTATAAAGACAAGCTTTATTCTTACAATTTGGGAACGCAAACACTCCAGCAGACTATTAGTTTGCCGGGCGAGGAAATCACGATGGTGAAGATTGATTTGTTCAAGGTGCCTAATCTTCTCGATGTCCCGGAAGATATGCGCGCTCAGCAATACTACATCCTGGTTGGTTCTTATAAAACCGGCGCAAGCGAAGATGGCGGCATCCTGCGCATGTACCGATTCAATAACACGACGAACCAGTTGGAAGAAGTGGAAAACCGCAAGTACGAAGGTTTTGGCCGCATCGTGGATGTGACTTATCGTGAACGATTTGCAATGACTATACCGTCATGAGAAATGAATACCTGAGTATAGACGGGTAATAATAAAAAACTTCTCTCTATCTTCTCTCTGATTACCGTATGGGTCGCCGCATGGTCGGCGGTCTGTACGGTAATTTAATTTTGTGTATGATTTATATTTGTTTATAGTCGCAGGGGCTGTCTGTCCGAATGCATCTTGCGTGGCAATTTTGGGACGAGCAGACCTCGCTCTTACGTTGGGGTGGATATTCATATAGTTATGTGTAGAGACGCGGCGTTGCCACGTCTCGTTATTAGTTGCATTGTGTAAAATGCTAAATAATTAATTGTTGTTGCTGGCGAGACGTGGCAACGCCGCGTCTCTACTCTATCCATGTTGAAATCTCTGCGACATCTCCATCCCATTTTGTATATTCACGTGGAATAGTGGGCAAGTCCGGCCTCAGTTCGCCCTCTTCAGGTCGTTTCCTTTTTCTTCATATTTCCGCAGGCGATGCACGCAGACGGTAACGCAAAGTGGAACGGTTTCACCGTTCATTCCCAGATAAGGCTTCATAATATTCTGGATGCATAACAAGCAAAAGAGGCTGTCCCATTTGACCGGGGCAGCCTCTTTCTGGTTCTTCAATTATACTGTAAATCGTGAGTTTTCACAAACTCGTATGTGGCGTGTTTATTCCACTTCGCTGTAGTCGAGTACGTTCTTGCGGTTGGCAAGGATGCGGTCGTATTCTTCTTTCGAGCCTACGATGATCTTGTCATATTCGCGCAGACCGGTACCGGCGGGGATCAGGTGACCGCAGATGACGTTCTCCTTCATGCCTTCCAGCTTGTCCACCTTGCCGTTGATGGCGGCTTCGTTGAGCACCTTGGTCGTTTCCTGGAAGGATGCGGCCGACATGAAGCTCGAAGTCTGCAATGCGGCGCGGGTGATGCCTTGCAGGATTTGGGTCGAGGTGGCGGGAACGGCGTCGCGCACTTGCACGGGTCGGAGGTCGCGACGTTTCAGCATACTGTTCTCGTCGCGCAGCTTGCGTGCGGTGACAATCTGTCCCGGAACAAGCGTCTCGGAGTCGCCGGCGTCGGTAACCACCTTCTTGCCCCAGATGCGGTCGTTCTCTTCCATGAACTCGAACTTGTCGACAACCTGCTGCTCGAGGAAGCGGGTGTCGCCCGGCTCGTTGATTTCCACCTTGCGCATCATTTGGCGCACGATGATTTCAAAGTGCTTGTCGTTGATCTTCACACCCTGCAGACGGTAAACGTCCTGCACCTCGTTGACGATGTATTCTTGCACGGCCGTGGGACCTTTGATGGCAAGAATGTCGGACGGAGTGATGGCGCCGTCGGACAACGGAGTTCCGGCACGCACGTAGTCGTTCTCCTGCACCAGAATCTGCTTGGACAGCGGCACGAGGTATTTGCGCACGTCGCCCACCTTGGAGGTGACGATGATTTCGCGGTTACCGCGTTTCACCTTGCCCATGGTGATTTCGCCGTCGATTTCAGATACCACGGCGGGGTTGGACGGGTTGCGGGCCTCGAACAGCTCGGTGACGCGGGGAAGACCACCGGTGATGTCGCCTGCCTTGCCTACGGCACGCGGTATCTTGACGAGGGTGTCGCCCGGCTTCACGGTCTGGCCTTCTTCCACAACCACGTGTCCGCCTACCGGCAGGTTGTAGGTGCGGATGAGCGAGCCTTCCTCGGACATGATGCGCACGGTGGGCACCTTGGTTTTGTCTTTTGATTCGGTGATGATGATTTCACGCAAGCCGGTGGCTTCGTCGGATTCCACTTTATAGGTAACACCTTCTACAACCGATTCGAACTCAATCTTACCGGCTGCTTCGGTGATGATGACTGCATTGAAGGGGTCCCACTTGGCGATGAGCTTGCCTTTTTCCACGGTGTCGCCGTCGTTGGCATAGAGCTTGGAGCCGTAGGGCACGTTGTGGGTGGAGAGGACAATACCCGTGTTCGGGTCGATGAAGCGGACTTCAGCCAAACGGCCGACCACAATCTTCACGGCTTCGCCCGTTTCTTCCACGGCATCGACGGTGCGCAACTCTTCAAATTCCAAGCGTGCATCGTGTTTGGTCACGATGCTGGCGTTGGCCGCCAAGTTGCCGGCGATACCACCGGCGTGGAACGTACGGAGGGTAAGCTGTGTACCCGGTTCACCGATGGATTGGGCTGCGATGACGCCCACGGCTTCGCCCTTGTGCACCATGCGGCTGGTGGCCAGGTTGCGGCCGTAGCATTTGGCGCAGACGCCGTGCTTGGACTCGCAGGTCAGCACCGAACGGATTTCAACGCTCTCGATGGGAGAATCCTCAATCTTTTGGGCTATCTCTTCGGTGATTTCCTCGCCTGCAGCTACAATCAGTTCACCCGTGGTGGGGTGGATGATGTCGTGAACGGACACGCGGCCCAGAATGCGTTCGTAGAGCGTGGCAATGACCTCGTCGTTGTTCTTCAAGGCTGTGCAAACCAAGCCGCGGAGCGTGCCGCAGTCTTCCTCGGTGATGATGACGTCGTGGGACACATCGACCAGACGGCGGGTCAGGTATCCGGCGTCGGCAGTCTTCAATGCCGTGTCGGCCAAACCTTTGCGGGCACCGTGGGTGGAGATGAAGTATTCCAACACGGAAAGACCTTCCTTGAAGTTTGAAAGAATCGGGTTCTCGATAATCTGCGCGCCTTCGGCACCGGCTTTTTGCGGCTTGGCCATCAAACCACGCATACCGGAGAGCTGACGAATCTGTTCCTTAGAACCACGGGCACCGGAATCCAGCATCATGAACACGGAGTTGAATCCCTGGTCGTCTTCCGAGATAGTTTTCATCAGGATGTTGGACAGGTCGTTGTTGACGTGTGTCCAGGTATCGATGACTTGGTTGTAGCGTTCGTTGTCGGTGATGAATCCCATGTTGTAGTTCATCATGATCTGTTCCACCTCCTCGTTGCCTCGTTTTACCAGGTCTTCCTTTTCCTTCGGGATGATGATGTCGCCCAGGTTGAACGACAGACCACCCTTGAAAGCCATGTAGTAACCCAGATTCTTGATGCCGTCGAGGAAGTCGGCGGCACGGGCAACACCCACGCGCTTGATGACATCGCTGATGATGTCACGGAGTGATTTCTTGGAGATGATGGTATTGATGAAGCCTACTTCGTCGGGCACAATCTCGTTGAAGATGACACGTCCCACCGAGGTCTCGCGCATCATCTTCACGATGTTGCCTTCCTCGTCGAGGTCGTTCACGATGACTTTCACCGGAGCGTGAATGTCAACCTTGCCTTCGTTGTAGGCAATCAGGGCTTCCTCCGGACCGTAGAAGATCAGGCCTTCGCCTTTGGCACCCTTGCGCAGCTTGGTGATGTAGTACAAGCCGAGTACCATGTCCTGTGCGGGCACGGTGATGGGAGCGCCGTTGGCGGGATTCAGGATGTTGTGCGATTGAAGCATCAGCATTTGTGCCTCCAGAATGGCTTCGTTGCTCAGCGGCAAGTGCACGGCCATCTGGTCGCCGTCGAAGTCGGCGTTGAATGCCGTACAAGCCAAGGGGTGGAGTTGGATGGCCTTGCCTTCGATCATTTTGGGCTGGAATGCCTGAATACCCAAACGGTGAAGTGTCGGGGCACGGTTCAACAACACGGGGTGACCTTTCATCACATATTCCAGAATGTCCCAGATGACAGGCTCTTTGCGGTCGACAATCTTCTTGGCCGATTTCACGGTCTTTACGATGCCGCGCTCTATCAGTTTGCGGATGATGAACGGCTTGTAAAGCTCTGCCGCCATCAGTTTGGGGATACCGCATTCGCCCATCTTCAACTCAGGGCCGACCACGATAACCGAACGTGCGGAGTAGTCGACACGTTTACCCAGCAAGTTCTGACGGAAACGTCCTTGTTTTCCCTTCAGACTGTCGGAAAGCGATTTCAACGGACGGTTGGCATCGGTCTTTACTGCGCTCGATTTGCGTGAGTTGTCGAACAAGGAGTCGACTGCTTCCTGGAGCATGCGCTTTTCGTTGCGCAGGATGACTTCGGGAGCTTTGATTTCGATCAAGCGTTTCAGGCGGTTGTTGCGGATGATGACACGGCGATACAAATCGTTCAGGTCGGAGGTAGCGAAGCGGCCGCCGTCCAACGGTACCAACGGGCGCAATTCGGGCGGGATGACCGGCACGATGCGGATAATCATCCACTCGGGTTTGTTGCGGCCGCGTGACGCACGGAACGACTCTACAACCTGAAGGCGTTTCAGCGCCTCGGTCTTGCGTTGTTGCGAGGAGTCGCTGTTGGCTCGGTCGCGCAATTCGTATGAAAGAGCGTCCAAATCGAGCGAGGCAAGCAAGTCATAGATTGCTTCTGCGCCCATTTTGGCGATGAACTTATTGGGATCGGTGTCTTCAAGCAGTTGGTTGTCTTTCGGGAGCGAATCCAGAATGTCCAGATATTCTTCCTCGGAAAGCATGTCGTATTTGTTGACGCCATCTTCAGCCTTGACGCCCGGTTGGATAACCACGTAGCGTTCGTAGTAGATGATGGAGTCCAGTTTCTTTGTCGGTAAGCCGAGCAGATAGCCAATCTTGTTGGGCAAAGAGCGGAAATACCAGATGTGTGCCACGGGCACTACGAGCTGGATGTGGCCCATGCGTTCGCGACGCACTTTCTTTTCTGTCACTTCCACGCCGCAACGGTCGCACACGATGCCTTTGTAGCGGATGCGTTTGTACTTTCCGCAATGGCATTCGTAGTCTTTCACCGGACCGAAGATGCGTTCGCAGAACAGACCGTCGCGCTCCGGCTTGTAAGTACGGTAATTGATGGTTTCAGGCTTTAGGACTTCGCCACTTGAGTTTTCCAAGATTTCTTCGGGAGAAGCCAACCCGATAGAGATTTTGGTAAAGTTACTCTTTATCTTTGTTTCTTTTCTGAAGGCCATACTTATTCGATTATAATATAAAGAATTTAAAGAGTTTTTATTGGTAGAAGATTGGGATTCGGGGGAAGAGGCAGAGCCTTTGTCTCCCGAATCTCAATCGGTGTATAGGATTTTATTCCAGCGTGATGCTCAGGGCAAGACCTCTCAGCTCGTGCAGCAATACGTTGAGCGATTCGGGGATGCCCGGAGTAGGCATGGGCTCGCCTTTCACGATCGCTTCATAGGCTTTTGAGCGTCCTACGACGTCGTCGGACTTGATGGTCAAAATCTCTTGCAGGATGTGGGCTGCGCCGAAGGCTTCGAGCGCCCAAACCTCCATTTCTCCGAAACGCTGTCCACCGAACTGGGCTTTACCGCCGAGAGGCTGTTGGGTAATCAGCGAGTACGGGCCGATGGAACGGGCGTGCATCTTGTCTTCGACCATGTGTCCCAGTTTCAGCATGTAGGTTACACCCACGGTAGCTTGCTGGTCAAACGCTTCGCCCGTACCACCATCATACAAGGTGGTTTTGCCGTAGCGCGGCAGTCCGGCTTTGTCGGTCCATTCGTTCAGGTCATCCAAAGTCGCGCCGTCGAAAATCGGAGTGGCAAACTTCACGCCCAGCTCTTTTCCGGCACGGCCCAGAACGGCTTCGAATATCTGCCCGATGTTCATACGCGAAGGCACACCCAGCGGGTTCAACACGATGTCGACCGGAGTTCCATCGGCCAGGAACGGCATGTCCTCTTGGCGTACGACACGCGATACGATACCTTTGTTTCCGTGGCGTCCTGCCATCTTGTCGCCGACGCCGATCTTGCGCTTCTTGGCTACATAGACTTTGGCCATTTGCACGATGCCGGCAGGCAGTTCGTCGCCGATAGTGATGGCGAACTTCTTGCGTTTCAGTTCGGCGTCGAGCTCTTTGTATTTCTTCAGGAAGTTGATGAGCAAGTCGCGGATCATGCCGCTCTTGTGCTCGTCTTCTACCCAATTGCTGAGTTGGACTGAGGTATAATCATCCAAAGACTCCAGATCGCGGCGGGTGAACTTGGCACCTTTGGCGATGAGTTCCGTGCCCATGAAGTCTTTTACGCCTTGTGACACCAGACCGTCGGTCAATGTCAGCAACTTGTCAATCAGAATGTTCTTGAGCTCTGCGACTTTGGCGTTGAATTCCTCGTCAACCTTAGGCAGCAAGGCCTTGTCGGCCATCTTGGAGCTGCGGGTCTTGATGGCGCGTGAGAAGAGGCGTTTGTCGATGACCACGCCTTTCAGTGACGGAGATGCTTTCAGTGAAGCGTCTTTCACGTCGCCGGCTTTATCACCGAAGATGGCGCGCAACAGTTTCTCTTCGGGTGACGGGTCTGATTCGCCCTTCGGTGTGATTTTGCCAATCAGGATGTCGCCCGGCTCGATGCGTGCACCGATGCGTACGATACCGTTTTCGTCCAAATCTTTCGTTGCGTCTTCGCTGACGTTGGGAATGTCGGATGTCAGTTCCTCCATGCCGCGCTTGGTCTCACGCACTTCCAATGAGAACTCTTCCACGTGGACGGAAGTCAGGATGTCCTCACGAACAACACGCTCGTTGAGCACGATGGCGTCCTCGTAGTTGTATCCCTTCCAAGGCATGTAGGCAACAAGCAGGTTCTTACCCAACGCCAATTCGCCGTTTTGGGTCGAGTAGCCTTCGGTCAGAATGTCGCCTTTCTTTACTCGTTGGCCTTTGTCGCAGATAGGACGCAGGTCGATGGTCATATTTTGGTTGGTTCTGCGGAATTTGGGAATCTTATATTCCTTCAGAGCCGGTTCAAAACTTACAAATTCTTCATCCGGGGTCCGATCGTAGAGAATGCGGATGGTGGTAGCGTCGACAAAATCGATTGTACCGTCGCCCTCGGCAGTGATTTGTGTGCGGGAGTCTTCGCACAGTTGCTTTTCGATGCCGGTTCCCACAATCGGGGCTTCTGTTCTAAGCAGAGGTACGGCCTGGCGCATCATGTTCGAGCCCATCAACGCACGGTTGGCGTCGTCGTGCTCCAAGAAGGGAATCAAAGATGCGGCAATGGAGGCGATTTGTTGGGGTGATACGTCCATCAGATCTACCTGACCCGGTTCAACGACGGGGTAGTCGGCGTCCTGGCGGGCTTTTACCTTGCTGCGGATGAAGGTGCCGTCGTCGTTTAGCGGCGCGTTGCCTTGGGCTATGATTTTGTTTTCTTCTTCCTCGGCGGTCAGATATACAATGTGTTCGTTATCCAAATCAACTTTGCCTTCGCCGACTTTGCGGTAAGGGGTTTCGATGAAACCGAGGTCGTTGATTTTTGCATATACGCACAATGAGGAGATCAGACCGATGTTCGGACCTTCCGGTGTTTCGATTGGGCACAAGCGTCCATAGTGGGTGTAGTGTACGTCGCGCACCTCGAATCCGGCACGTTCACGTGACAATCCGCCGGGGCCCAATGCAGACAAGCGTCTCTTGTGTGTAATTTCTGCCAATGGATTGGTTTGATCCATGAATTGTGACAGAGCATTCGTCCCAAAGAATGAGTTGATGACGGAAGAGACGGTCTTTGCATTAATCAGTTCGGTCGGAGTGAAGACCTCATTGTCTCTTACGTTCATGCGTTCACGTATGGTGCGTGACATGCGGGCCAATCCGATGGCGAATTGATTGGCCAGCTGCTCGCCGACAGTACGTACGCGACGATTGCTCAAGTGGTCGATATCATCAACTACCGCTTTTGAATTGACAAGCTCGATTAAGTATTTGATGATTTCGATAATATCTTCTTTTGTAAGCACCCGGACATCCATGTCGGTTGTCAATCCGAGCTTACGGTTTATTCTGTAACGTCCTACATCGCCCAAGTCATAACGCTTCTCCGAGAAGAATAGGTTATTGATGACCTCGCGTGCACTGGCATCATCAGCCGGGTCAGCATTACGCAGCTGCCGGTAGATGTACAGTATGGCTTCTTTCTCTGAGTTGCTCGGGTCTTTTTGGAGCGTATTGAATATGATTGAATAATCAGATTGGTTGGCTTCTTCTTTATGAATAAGCACGGTGGGTACACCGGATTCGATAATCTCGTCAATATGCTCTTGCTCGAGAATTGTTTCACGGTCGATGATGACTTCGTTTCGTTCGATGGAAACGACTTCACCGGTATCTTCGTCCACAAAATCTTCTACCCATGTCTTCAGTACACGTGCGGCTAATTTGCGTCCAAGGTATTTCTTGAGGTTTGTCTTGTTTACTTTGACTTCCTCTGCCAGGTTGAAAATTTCAAGAATGTCTTTATCATTCTCAAAGCCGATTGCTCTTAGCAAAGTCGTAACGGGCAATTTCTTCTTGCGGTCAATGTAAGCGTACATTACATTGTTTATGTCCGTTGCGAATTCAATCCATGAGCCTTTGAATGGAATGATACGTGCTGAATAGAGTTGTGTACCATTGGCATGCACGCTCTGGCCGAAGAATACGCCCGGTGAGCGGTGCAATTGGGACACTACAACACGTTCTGCACCATTTATGATAAAGGTGCCATTGTTGGTCATGTAGGGGATAGGGCCTAAGAAGACATCCTGTATCACTGTGTCAAAATCCTCATGATCCGGATCAGTACAATATAATTTCAGCTTTGCTTTCAGTGGTACACTATATGTCAGGCCACGCTCCAGACATTCTGCAATGGAATAACGAGGCGGATCGATATAGTAATCAAGAAACTCAAGAACAAAGTTGTTTCTTGTATCAGCAATGGGGAAGTTTTCCGCAAAAACCTTATACAGCCCGTCGTTCTTGCGCATTTCGGGCGGAGTATCCAGTTGGAGGAAGTCGCGGAATGACTTCAATTGTACTTCCAAGAAATCCGGATAGGGCATCGGATTTTTGATAGAAGCAAAATTAACTCGTTGATTTACAGTATTTGAAGACATCTGTCAATGAATTTGTAGAACTTAATTTAATTATAGACACAAAAAGGTTAAGAACCTCTCTGTAGCGAGGTTCTTAACCGTATTACCTGATTACTCAGGCTATTCTTATTTAAGTTCAACTTCAGCTCCAGCTTCTTCCAAAGTTTTCTTCAATGATTCAGCTTCATCCTTAGAAAGACCTGCCTTCAAAGTGCTAGGAGCACCATCTACCAAGTCTTTGGCTTCTTTCAAACCAAGACCGCAAGCCTCTTTCACTGCCTTAACTACTTGCAGCTTAGCTGCACCAGCGCTCTTCAATACTACGTCGAAAGAAGTCTTTTCTTCAGCGGCAGCTGCACCACCGGCAGCGGGGCCAGCAGCAACAGCAACAGCTGCAGCAGCAGGTTCAATACCATATTCTTCTTTAAGGATAGTTGCCAGTTCATTAACTTCTTTTACTGTCAAGTTAACCAATTGTTCTGCAAAAGCTTTCAAATCTGCCATTTTTGTATGATTTTAATTGTTTATTACTAATTGATTTTGAAATTTATTCGGGTCTTTCACCAAGAGTCTTGAGAACTCCGTGAAGGGTGTTGCCACCAGATTGGAGAGCAGAAATAACATTCTTCGCAGGCGATTGCAACAAAGCAATGATTTCAGCGATGATTTCATTCTTGCTCTTGATGTTGGTAAGAGTATCCAACTGATCAGCTCCAATGTAGAAGCTTTCCTCAGCATATGCGGCTTTTAATCCGGGAATACCGTCCTTTGCAACTTTTTTAATGAGCTTTGCAGGCGCATTGGCTACGTTGCTGAACAAGATAGCGGTTGTGCCTTTCAAGCAATCATATAACGGAGAATAGTCTTCTTCCAGGCTTTCCAATGCTTTGTGGAGCAAAGTGTTCTTTACTACCACCATCTTGATGTCTTGGTTAAAGCATTCTCTTCTCAAAGCTGCTGTTTGCGCTGCTGTCATAGCCGTTACGTCTACGACATAGAAGTGTGCATATTCCTTAACGGTGTCGCTCAGCTGAGTTATAACTAGATTTTTATCTTCCTTTCTCATGATTCCTCCTTATTCCTTTAGTTTTCCTCTACTGTTTTCGGGTCAACCTTTATGCCCGGACTCATTGTGCTAGAAAGATAAATGCTCTTGATATACGTACCTTTGGCTGCTGATGGTTTCAATTTAACAATCATAGCAAGGAATTCTTTTGCATTTTCACGAATAGCATCTGCGGAGAATGAAATCTTGCCGATGGAAGCATGAACGATTCCGCTTTTGTCTACTTTGAAATCGATTTTTCCTTGTTTAACCTCCTTAACAGCTTTGGCAACGTCCATAGTAACTGTTCCGCTTTTGGGGTTCGGCATTAATCCACGAGGACCAAGAATACGACCCAAAGCACCAATTTTACCCATGATGGACGGCATTGTGATGATTACATCAATGTCAGTCCAGCCACCTTTGATCTTTTCGATATATTCATCAAGACCAACATAGTCGGCACCTGCTTCTTTTGCAGCAGCTTCAACATCCGGCGTACAAAGAACAAGAACTCTTGTAACTTTACCAGTTCCATGAGGAAGTGATACTACACCTCTCACCATTTGGTTTGATTTACGAGGATCTACACCCAGACGTACGTCAATGTCCAAAGATGCATCAAATTTGGTATAGGTTACTTCCTTTACCAACTCTGCGGCTTCTTTTAGTGAGTATGCTTTCCCTGCTTCAATTTTCGATGCAGCCAACTTTTGATTTTTTGTCAGTTTACCCATTGTAATTGAAGTTTATTAGTTGTTACCTGGGAAATCCCCTTTTATACTGATACCCATACTTCTAGCCGTACCGGCAACCATTGTCATGGCTGCTTCGACAGTAAAGCAGTTCAAGTCTACCAGTTTGTCCTGAGCAATTGCGCGAATTTGATCCCAAGTCAGTTCTGCAACCTTCTTACGGTTGGGTTCGGCTGAACCTCCTTTGATTTTTGCAGCTTCAAGCAGTTGGATTGCCACGGGAGGAGTCTTGATGATGAAATCGAAAGACTTATCCGTGTAATAAGTTATAATTACGGGCAATACTTTGCCTGCTTTGTCTTGGGTCCTGGCGTTGAATTGCTTGCAAAACTCCATAATGTTAATTCCCTTGGAACCCAATGCAGGGCCTACGGGAGGTGATGGATTTGCAGCGCCTCCTTTAATCTGTAATTTGATTAGTCCAGCAACTTCTTTAGCCATTTTCTTTTTGTTTTATATAAATGTTTATTGTAAAGAACGATATACGTAACAGATACATCATTCTTTTTCTACTTGCATAAAGCCTAATTCGAGCGGTGTTTTACGCCCGAAAATCTTTACCATTACTTTCAGCTTCTTCTTTTCGTTATTGACTTCTTCTATAACTCCGCTGAAGCCACTGAAAGGACCTTCGGCTACCTTGACGGTCTCGCCTATTTCATACGGAATGTTTTCATCCATTTCCGGCTGGCCGTCGACGATGCCCAAAATTCTGTTTACCTCAGAGGCTCTTAATGGGGTAGGGTTATCAAGTCCGCCCAAGAAGCCTATCACGTTGGGAGTATTTCTCAAGTGATGAGCTACTTCACCCACTAATGCTGCTTCCACCAAAACGTAACCAGGAAGGTAACTTCTTTCCTTCACAATCTTTTTGCCATTGCGAATCTGGTATACCTTTTCGGTAGGAATCAATACCTGAGATACATACTCGCCCAAGTCACTGTTGCGAACATCTGCTTCGAGATATTCTTTGACTTTGCTTTCTTTTCCGCTCACGGCACGCAATACGTACCATTTCTTTTCAATCTCAGACATAACACTTTTCAGATTAATGTGGGTAGATTAGTTCCATAACCCATTGGAATAAAGAATCCATAGCGAAAACCACCAATGCGATGAGAAGGGAAGCATATAAAACAACTACCGCACTGTTAGTAAGTTCTGAACGAGTTGGCCAAGATACTTTATGGACAAGTTCATCGTAAGATTCCTTACAATAATTCACTAAACTCTTAAACATATTCATGCTACTTTTAGCACGGGAAGAGAGGCTCGAACTCCCGACACCCGGTTTTGGAGACCGGTGCTCTACCAACTGAGCTATTCCCGTAAATAAGCTCTCAACTGTTGTTGGGAGTTGAGAGCTTATTCTTATGGTTGACTTGTTATTAGTCGAGGATTTCGGTAATCTGACCGGCACCTACCGTACGGCCACCTTCGCGGATAGCGAAGCGGAGACCTACGTTCAATGCTACCGGGTAGATCAACTCTACGGTGATGGTTACGTTATCACCCGGCATTACCATTTCAGTTCCTTCCGGCAGAGAGATTTCACCGGTGCAGTCCATAGTGCGGAGGTAGAACTGAGGACGGTATTTGTTGTGGAACGGAGTGTGACGACCACCTTCTTCTTTCTTCAAGATATAAACCTCGGCTTTGAATTTAGAGTGAGGTTTAACCTGACCCGGGTGGCAGAGAACCATACCACGTTTGATTTCGTTCTTGTCGATACCGCGGAGCAACAGACCTACGTTATCACCGGCTTCACCTTGATCCAACAGCTTGCGGAACATTTCAACACCGGTTACAACAGTCTTCTTGTCTTCACCCAAACCAAGGATTTCAACTTCGTCGCCTACCTTAACGACACCGGTCTCGATACGGCCTGTAGCAACAGTACCACGACCGGTGATTGAGAACACGTCTTCAACAGGCATCAAGAAAGGCTTTTCAGTGTCACGCGGAGGCAGAGGAATCCAATTGTCAACAGCGTCCATCAATTCGATTACCTTGTCTTCCCATTCCTTAACACCGTTCAAAGCACCCAATGCAGAACCACGGATGATAGGAGTATTGTCGCCATCGAAGTCATAGAATGAAAGCAATTCGCGCATTTCCATTTCTACGAGTTCCAACATTTCTTCGTCATCCACCATGTCGCATTTGTTCAAGAATACAACCAAGCGGGGAACGTTTACCTGACGAGCCAACAGAATGTGCTCACGAGTTTGAGGCATCGGACCATCAGTTGCAGCAACTACGATGATAGCACCGTCCATCTGGGCAGCACCGGTTACCATGTTCTTTACATAGTCGGCGTGTCCCGGGCAGTCTACGTGTGCATAGTGACGGTTAGCGGTTTCGTACTCAACGTGAGAAGTGTTGATGGTGATACCACGTTCCTTCTCTTCGGGAGCGTTGTCAATCTGATCGAAAGACTTGATTTCGTCAGCTTTTGTAAATCCTCTTTCTGCCAATACTTTG
>CALUJS010000047.1 GCA_944321015.1 uncultured Phocaeicola sp.
GAAGACATTTGATATCTATACAATACAAACCTAAAATATATACAGAAACATCATGAAAGAAGAATTAGTAAACAAAGCGTATGAGATAGCGAAAGAACGCTATGCCGCTGTAGGTGTCGACACCGATAAGGTGCTGGAACAGATGCAGAATTTCCACCTGTCGTTACACTGCTGGCAGGCCGACGATGTGATGGGTTTTGAAACCGGCTCCGGTTCGCTCACCGGCGGCATCCAGACGACCGGCAATTATCCCGGCCGTGCCCGCAATATCGACGAACTGCGTCAGGACATCCTGAAGGCGGCTTCCTACATCCCCGGTACGCACCGTTTGAACCTGCACGAGATTTATGGCGACTTCCAGGGTCAGCCCGTTGACCGCGATCAGGTAGAGCCGAAGCATTTCCAGAGCTGGATGGACTGGGGCAAAGAGCACAACATGAAGCTCGACTTCAACTCCACTTCCTTCTCTCACCCGAAGAGCGGCAACCTGACGCTGGCCAATCCCGACAAGGGCATCCGCAACTTCTGGATAGAGCACACCAAACGTTGCCGCGCCATTGCCAACGCGATGGGCGAGGCTCAGGGCGACCCCTGCATCATGAACCTCTGGGTACACGACGGAAGCAAGGACACTACAGTGAACAAGCTGGAGTACCGCGCGCTGTTGAAGGATTCGCTCGACCAGATTTTCGCCACGGAGTACAAGCACATGAAGGACTGCATCGAGTCGAAAGTGTTCGGCATCGGTCTGGAAAGCTTCACCGTGGGTTCCAATGACTTCTACATCGGCTACGGCGTGCAGCATCAGAAACTCATCACGCTTGACACCGGCCACTTCCACCCGACCGAAAGCGTTGCCGACAAGGTGTCTGCCCTGTTGCTCTTCGTGCCCGAACTGATGCTCCACGTGAGCCGCCCCATCCGCTGGGACAGCGACCACGTGACCATCATGGACGATGCCACGATGGACCTGTTCAGCGAAATTGTCCGTGCCGGCGCGCTTGACCGTGTACACTACGGACTCGACTACTTCGACGCTTCCATCAACCGCATCGGCGCTTATGTTGTCGGCAGCCGCGCCGCCCAGAAGTGCATGGTTCGCGCTTTGTTGGAGCCGTTGGCAAAACTCCGCGAGTACGAAGCAAACGGTCAAGGCTTCGAGCGTCTGGCTCTGCTCGAAGAGGCCAAGTCGTTGCCTTGGAACGCCGTATGGGACATGTTCTGCCTGAAGAACAATGTGCCCGTGGGCGAGGAGTTCATCCCCGAAATCGAGAAGTACGAAGCAGAAGTGACTTCAAAACGATAAGCTCATGAGGAGGCTGCATTAAGGCGGAGGATGTTCTTCTCCGTCTTAATGCACTTTCTTTTTTATATAAGCATTATGGAAATCGTAATCGGATTATTGATTATAGCCATCGGCGCCTTCTGTCAGTCGAGCTGCTATGTGCCCATCAACAAGATAAAGCAATGGAGCTGGGAGTCCTACTGGATTGTGCAGGGCGTGTTCGCCTGGCTGGTGTTCCCGTTTCTGGGGGCATTGCTGGCCGTTCCGGAAGGACAGAGCCTGGGCGCGCTGCTTGCCGGAGCGCGCGGGCTGGACATTGCCATGACCATGCTGTTCGGCGTGCTGTGGGGTGTGGGCGGACTCACGTTCGGCCTCTCCATGCGCTATCTGGGCGTGGCTTTGGGACAAAGCATCTCGCTGGGTACGTGTGCCGGACTGGGTACCATTCTGGCTCCGGTGATGCTCAACATCTTCTATCCTGAAGCCCATCACCTGGAGAAGCTCACCGCCGCAGTCATCATCGGCGTGGTGGTGACCTTGGTCGGCATCGGCATCATCGGCGTGGCAGGAAACATGAAGGCGCAAAGCCTGAGCGAGGAAGAGAAGAAAGCCGCCGTGAAGGACTTTAATTTCCCCAAAGGCATAGCTATTGCCCTGTTGGCGGGATTCATGAGCGGATGCTTCAATGTAGGTCTGGAGTTCGGCTCGTCCATACACTTTGAGGAGTCGGCCGACATGTTCAAGACACTGCCTGCCACGTTCCTTGTTACTTTGGGCGGCTTCCTGACCAATGCCATCTACTGCTTCTATCAGAACCAGAAGAACCATACGTGGGCCGACTATCGTAACGGTGCCGTGTGGGGAAACAACCTCGTGTTTTGCGCCCTGGCCGGAGCGTTGTGGTACAGCCAGTTCTTCGGGCTGGCGTTGGGCAAGGGCTTCCTGACCGATTCGCCCGTGCTCACCACGTTTGCCTTCTGCATCCTGATGGCGCTCAACGTGGTCTTCTCAAACGTGTGGGGTATCATCCTCAAAGAGTGGAAGGGTTGCTCGCCGCGTACCATCATGGTGCTCATCGTGGGCTTGGTGGTGCTCATCGTGTCGTCATTCCTGCCGCAACTAATGGAATAATATTTTGCAGAACATTAAATACACTATGACTATGAAATCAATCCTAGAAGGACGCCCCGCCCTGGCCAAGGAAGTGAACAAGGTGGCCGAAGTGGCCGGATACCTCTGGCAAAAAGGCTGGGCTGAGCGTAATGGTGGCAATATCACCATCAACATTACCGAACTTGTCGACGACGAAATCCGTCAGATGGCTCCCATCAGCGAAGTGAAACCCATCGGGGCCACACTTCCGAACCTGAAGGGATGCTACTTCTATTGCAAGGGAACGAACATGCGTATGCGCGACTTGGCCCGCTGGCCGATGGAGAACGGTTCGGTCATCCGCATTTTGGACGACTGCGCCAGCTATGTCATCATTGCGGACAATCCTGTGCGTCCGACGTCGGAGCTGCCTTCACACCTGAGCGTGCACAACTGGCTTATCGGTTCCGGCTCGAACTATCGCGCCACCGTCCACACGCACCCCATCGAGCTTATTGCCATGAGCCACACCAACAAGTTCCTCGAGAAGGACGTGCTCACCTATCTGCTGTGGAGCATGATTCCCGAGACGAAGGCTTTCTGTCCGAAGGGTCTGGGCATCATCCCTTACAAGCTGCCGGGTTCGGTCGAGCTGGCCGACGCCACGCTGAAAGAGCTTGAGGACTACGACGTGGTGATGTGGGAGAAGCACGGTGTGTTCGCCATTGGCGAGGATGCCATGACCGCGTTCGACCAGATTGACGTGCTCACCAAGTCGGCGCAGATTTACATCAACGCCAAGTGCATGGGCTATGAGCCCGACGGCATGACCATGGAACAGATGAAGGAAATGTCTGTCGCATTCAATCTGCCGAAATAATACGCTTATATTATATAAGGTATAGGAAGAAGAGGATACGTCTGCGGATGTGTCCTCTTTTTTCGTCCCTTTCCGATGACGGATTCAGACGGCTGCACTGCGAATATTGGCGCTCGCGAGCGTCCATATTCGCAGGCGTGAGCGCAGATATGCCCGCTCACGGGCGTCCATATCTGCGCTCAAACCTGTTCATATGAGGGCTTCCGCCACCGCAAGGGCGGCGAGAGGCGGGAGGTCGGATTGCGTCCGTCGGTTCGGTTTAGTGGCGGTTGCGCTCCTCGATGATGCAATCGGCCGGCGGCAGGATGTTCTCGTCGATGGTGACGGAACCGATGCGGTCGGCCGTGATGTGGCCGGACGTGGGGTTCTTGATGTTCGTGATGCCGCCGCGTATGTCGGCTTGCAGGGTGGAATATTCGAACGCGCGATCGCAAGAGGGGTCGAACGTGCAGTTTTCCAGCACGAGGCCGTGCGCGTAGCACAGGGGCTGTTCGCCGGAGATGTGGCAGTTCACCAGGCGCAGGTTGCGCGAATGCCAGCCCAGGTATTCGCCGTTCAGCTCCGAGTCGTAGATGGTCACGTTCTCCACCTCCCAGAAAGCATCCTTGGTCGTTATCCGGGCGTGGCGGATTTCCGCATTCCTGACGTATTGGAACACGTATTTGCTGTCGCTCTCCAGTCCGTCGACATAGATGTCGGTGCTGAACATGAAGGGGTAGGTACCCCCGTGCAGTTCGAGGTCGTGTATGCGCAGGCGGTTGCAACGCCAGAACACTTCGTCGGCATCATTCATCCTGACGCGTTCCATGTCGATGTCGCTCATCTCGCGGAACATCTTGGGCGCGTCGACTACGGTGTCGGCCATGCGCAGGTGGTCGGAGTACCACAGGGCCGAGCGTCCGCCGACGGCGAAGTAACAATGTTCGATGGTGAACCCGTGAACGTGCCAGAAAGGATAGTTGCCCTCAAAGCGGCAGTTGGTGGCCACGATGTTGGAACACTCTTTGATGGCCGACTCTCCGGCCAGGATGGCCACGTTGTCCAGGTGGAGGTCGTGCGAGGCGAACAAGGGACGTTCGCCTCCGAATTGGGCGTCTTTTATCAGTTGCATGTTTTCTTTGTCTTTATTCGGTGCAAAGATACTGCGGCTTGCCGGGATTCCGGGTAAACATGTTACCGAACATGTAACCCGAATTACGGAATGTAGGCCGGCGACCGTTCCGTCAGACCTCAAGCAAGTCGGGCAGGAATACCACGTCGAAAGGCAAAGGCTGGAATCCGCACACCACGGCGCTGATTCCGGCCACGACGAAACATATCACGGCCAGAGCCAGCATGACCTTCAACGTGCGCGTCGTCAGGCCTTTCCAGTGGAAGGCCAGCGTGAAGATGCCGCTCACGAAGCATGTCAGCAACAATACCGAGCCCAGAGTGAGGCTGATGTAGAACGCCAGGTTCCATGCTGTTTCCACCGTGTCGACCGTCAGCAGGCCGGGGTAGAACTGGGCCAGTGAAGCCGTGCCTCCGATTGCGACGGCTGCGAGCGCCATGATGCACGCAAAGAACACGATGAGCAGGAGCAGCAAGACCGGGCTGCACAGAATGGCCAGGATGACCAGCGCGACCTTGAGGAGGAATCCCGCCACGGCCACAAAGCCGTCGGCCAGACGTTGCAGCGCAGTGCGCGGCTTGTCCGAACGCAGATACTCTCCCGCGCTTTCCATGCCGTTGGTCACAATCTTGCCAATGTTTTCCATCGTGACCGGGCGCCCCCTCATGCTGAGTTTGTCGGCCGCCGTCACGGCCTTGGGAATCACCAGCCAGCACACCAGATAGATGGGTATCACCGTTCCGTATCCGGCCACGAGGATGACCAGCAGGAGCAGGCGCAACAGCGTAGGGTCCCAGTTCAGATAGAGGGCCAGTCCGCCCAACACGCCGCCCAGCATCCGGTTGTCGGGGTCGCGGAACAGTCGCTTGCGCGTCGGCGTTTCGGGAGCGGGCGGGGGCGGAGGCGGAGTCTGCCGGTTCCCGGTGTTCTCCTGCTCGGGCTTTTCTTCGGTTGCTTCTTCCGGCTCTTGCCGTGGCTTCTCTTCCGGTTCGGCCGCGCTTCCTCCGGTTATCTCTTCCGGTTTTCCCAGCCGTGCGATGGCCTCTTCCACGATGTTCTGCGACACGACTTCCTGTCGGTCGGACACGCGTTCCAACAGCAGTTCGGCCAATCGGCTTTCCAGGTCGTCCATAATCTCGCTGCCTCCTTCCTGGCGTTCGAAGGCATGGCGCAGGTTGTACAGGTAATCGTACAGCAGGCGGTAGGCGCTTTCATCCACGTGGAACATGCGTCCGCCCAGATTTATGTCAATGGTTCTGTTCATAATGCTTGTGTTTCCGGGTTATTGGTTTGTTCGTTTTCGTCCGCGTCGTGCGGTTCGACGCCGGGCTTTTCTGTCAGGTGGTTCACGGTGGCGTTCAGTTCCTGCCAGGCTGTTTGCAGCTCATTGAGGAAATTCTCTCCCTTCGCTGTCAGCCGATAGTATTTCCGGGGCGGTCCCTGAGTGGACTCCACCCATTCATAGCTCAGCAACTCGTCGTTTTTGAGCCGGGTGAGTAGCGGGTATAGTGTCCCTTCCACCACGATGAGGCGCGCTTCTTTCAGCTTTTGGATGATGTCGGAAGCATAGGCCGCCTCGCGATGGAGCAGGAGCATGATGCAATATTCCAGCATCCCCTTGCGCATCTGCGACTTGACGTTTTCTACATTCATAGGCATTGTGTGATGATTGATACCGCAAATATATGCAATACTTGGTACTATGTATAGCATGGTACTGTGAAATATTTTCGGATTTAACTTTTATTTGTAATGCCTTCGAGTCCGATTCTATGTGTGGTTGTGCTTAATGTGTTGATTAATAGCTGAAAACCGATTTCGCCTTCATTGGCCGACGGCAAGGCGGTGAAGTCATCATATCGGTGGCTTTTTCCCTGCATATGCCTGCCCGCGTCTGTGCATACTTCCGCTCAAGAGAGGGAAAGATGAGGTTGCGGAAAGCGGCTTTTCTTGTTTTGCTGTTGCGGACGTTTCTCGTCGGGGCAGGACAGATATAAATGTTAAAAAATGGAGGGAGGCATAAAATAATTGCTATTATTTGTGTAGTTTTAAAAAGTAAGGCGTATATTTGAGGCTGTTCAGAATAAATGATGTTAAACATAGAGAGAAGTTAACGGAATTATTTTGAAAAGAGTTTACCGTATTTTAAAACCTAAATCTTCCAAAATCATCATGAGAAGAGAAGACAATGAAAAGAAGAGGATGATGCGCATTCCGTTGTTCTGTGCCTGTTATCTGATTGCGGCACAGTCGGTTATGGCAAATCCAAGTGGGGGGGGGAATTTCCCGTCTGCGCTCGCCGGGCAAGCACCGGTGACGAATGTGTCCCAACAACAAAACCGCGTGGTAACAGGCGTTGTTTACGGCTCCGATGGAGAAACACTGCCGGGAGCGACCGTTGCAGTGAAGGGTCAAAACGCCAAGGGGGTAATTGCCGACCTCGATGGCAAATTTACCATCAGTGTGCCGGCCGATGCCAAAACGCTGGTCATCTCCTATGTAGGTTATGAATCGACCGAGCTGACGCTGGGAAGGAAGGACACCTACTCCGTTACGTTGAAAAGCAACACGACGATTGACGAAATTGTGGTGACCGGCTATCAGCAGTTGAAGAAAAACGCCTTTACGGGAAATGCCACGGTGGTGACCAAAGACCAGCTGCTGAAAACAAACAACAAGAATGCCATTGCCGCCTTGCAGGCATTCGAACCTTCTTTCCGCCTGAAAGAGGCCAACCTGTGGGGCTCCGACCCGAACAACCTTCCCGAGTTTACCATTCGTGGCGAGAGCAGCATCGGCATGAACCGCGGACTCGATGTGGAGTCGGCACGCCGTTCGCAGCGTACCAATCTGGCCGACAATCCCAACCTGCCTATATTTATATTGGATGGTTTTGAGGTGAGTGTTCAGAAGATATACGACATGGACATCAACCGTATTGAGAGCATGACCATCCTGAAGGACGCCGCCGCCACGGCACTTTACGGTTCGCGTGCGGCCAACGGTGTTATTGTGGTGACCACGGTTGCCCCGAAACCGGGCGAACTGCGCGTGAGCTACAACTTTACGGGCGGTATGGAATTTCCCGACCTGTCGGACTACAACCTGTGTAATGCCGAAGAAATGTTGGAAGTGGAGCGGCTGGCCGGTTACTTTACCGGCGACACCGAAGCCAAACAGATTGACCAGGACATCCGCTATAACGATTTGATGAACGAGGTGCGTCGCGGTGTGAAAACCGACTGGCTGGCGCAGCCCGTGCGCAATGTGTTCAACCAGACGCACAGCATGAACCTGTCGGGCGGTGTGGAATCGATTCGCTACAGCGTAGACTTGAACTACAACACCCACAACGGCGCTATGAAAGGTTCGTATCGCGATGTATATGGCGTGGGCCTTACCTTGGACTATCGTTATAAAAAGTGGCTTCAGGTGATGAACCAAGTGAGCTACACGGTGACGAAATCGGAGAACTCGCCCTATGGCGACTTTTCCCGCTATGCTGCATTGAAGCCTTATTATGCTCCGTATGATGACAACGGCAATCTGGTGGAGACGCTTATCTCGTCGAACAACGTGGCCAACCCGCTTTATCAGGCCCGTTATTTTGGCAGTTATTCCGGACTCACCACGCTGAGCGATTTGACCAACAACCTGCAGGTGAATGTTTACTTCACAAAGGAATTCTTTTTCAAAGGCTCGCTTTCTGTGACTCGTACAGACTCGAATGCCGAGTCGTACGTCGACCCCAAAGACCCCAGCTTCCTCAGTGTGCCGAGCAAAGAAAAAGGAACGCTTCAGACAACAGACGATGCGTCGTATAGCTGGAACGTGAATGCCATGTTCTATTTCAATAAATCCTTTAACAAACACTTTATCAACGCCACTGCCGGTGTGAATGCCAACGCAAGCAAGAGCAAGACCATGGATGTTCTTTACCAAGGTTTTCAGTTGAGCAACTTGCACTCGCCTTCTTATGCGGCCGAGCAGCCCGATAAAACGAATGTGTCGAAGGCGGAAGACCGTTTGGTGGGTATGATGGGTGCGTTGAACTATTCCTACGACGATATTTATCTGGCCGACTTGTCGTTTCGTATGGACGGTTCGTCTCAATATGGAAAGGACGACCGTTTTGCGCCTTTCTGGTCGGTCGGGCTTGGTGTCAACATACACAACTATGAGTTCTTGCGAAACAATTCGATTATCAACACGTTGCGCCTGCGCGGCACGTATGGTGTGACGGGAAATGTCAACTTTCCGCCATATGCAGCCGTATCAACCTACCAGACATCCGACGACTGGTACACTTCTGTTCCGGCAAATACCTTGATGGGCTTGGGAAATCCCGCCTTGACGTGGGAAAAGACCGGCACGTGGGACTTTGGCATTACGCTGGAAATGTTTCAGCGCCGTTTGTCTATCGAGGCAAACTATTACCGTAAGGAGACCACCGACCAGCTTTCGCGGTTGAACATTCGCACATCGTCTGGCTTTGATACATTCTATACCAATGCGGGTACCATATTGAACAAAGGCTATGAACTGAAGGTAAACGTGGTGCCTTACCAAGACAAGGACTGGACGGTAGCGTTGAATTTTATGATGGCAGCCAACAAAAACCGCATCACCGAGTTGGGCCAGGATGCTGAAGCCTACAACCAGAAGGTACAGGATTTTTATGCCGGCAAAGGCGAGGACGCCGCCAACGAAGAGTATGCCGACCTGAAGTATGTGCCGCTGACACAATTTTATGTGGGAGCCTCCACTACGGCCATCTACGCAGTTCCTTCGTTGGGTATCGACCCCTCGACGGGTAAGGAAATGTTTCGCAAACGCGACGGTTCGGTGACGCACACGTGGAATTCGGCCGACATTGTGGTGTGTGGCGACAAGAGCCCGAAGGCACAAGGTTCGTTCGGCATCAACATCGGCTGGAGGGGTTTCTATCTGAACACGACGTTCCTTTATCAGTGGGGCGGACAAGATTACAACGAGACCCTTCTGTCGAAAGTGGAGGAGGCCGACATCGAGAACAGCAATGTGGACCGCCGCGTGCTGACCCAGCGTTGGCAACGTCCCGGCGATGTGGCTCCTTATTATGATATGAAGTCGACCGTAGAAACGCAACCCACATCGCGTTTCGTTCAGGACAACGATTATCTGTCGTTCAGCAGTCTTTCGCTGGGCTATGACTTCGAGCAGAGAGTTGCGCAGCGGCTTCACCTCACTTCGTTGGGCTTGCGCTTCAATGCCAACGACCTGGCCCGTTGGTCTACCATTCGCGAGGAACGCGGTACAAGCTACCCGTATGCAAAGAACTATAGTTTCACCCTAAGCCTAGGCTTTTAAATCCTGACATCTTATGAAGAAAATATATACAAGCATTTATTTATTCTTGTCCTTATGCGCCATGACGGCTTGTTCCGGCTGGCTGGATATCGAGCCGGACGGTCAAGCAACCAACGACAAACTGACGGAGACGGGCGATGGCTACCGCACGATGTTAAGTGGCGTGTATAAGGCAATGACCTCGGCCAATCTGTATGGACGTGAATTGCAATTTGGCATTGTGGACTGCATGTCTCAGCAGTACACATGGGCCTGGCAGAGCAGCACCGGAACAACCAGCAACACGATTTATCAGGAAGCGCGCGCTTTCAATTATTACGACGTGAAATTGCGCGAAACCATTGATGCCATCTGGAAAGACGGTTATAATGTGATAGCCAATGCAAATAATCTTATTCAGAACATCAAGGACGAAGACCCCGCAAAGTTTGCCGAAGGCGAACTGGAGCGTGACATGATTTTGGGCGAGGCCTATGCCTGTCGTGCGTTGATGCATTTCGATTTGTGCCGTCTGTTTGCTCCTGCGCCTGTCGAAAACGAAAGTGGCAACTACCTGCCCTATGTAGATACGTATCCCAACATTCAGCCGGATGCCATTGACGTGAAAACCTTCTTGAATAAGGTGGTAGACGACTTCAAGGAAGCCCAACGCCTGACGGCACGCGTCGACACGATTGCTATTGGTATGAGCGCGAATGCGTCGGCCAACGCCCGTTTCTACAATCAGCTGGAATATGGTATGGAAGGTTCACCCGACGGAATGGGTCTGGACGACTTCTTTTTGGAGCGTGGCTATCGTTTGAACTATTATGCCATTACGGCATTGTTGGCACGTGTGTATCAGTACATGGGCGAGGACGACTTGGCCTTTGAATGTGCCGACAAGGTGATGAAGTTTCAGGCCAAGGGAGCTAACGGTGTTGTTTATGACATGTTCACACAAGATGATTGGTACACCATGATTGTTGGCGACAACAATGAATCGCGCACAGACCTGAAGATTGTGTCCAATCTTATATTTGCTCTTTACAATGAAGATTCCTATCTTGATTATAATTTGGGAACGTACTTCCTGAAACGTTCCGAAGCTCAAGGCGGAAATTCCAACTGGCTTGCCGTAGATGTGAAAGGACAAGAAGTCTTTATGAATGTAGCCGGTATTGATGAAAAAGATTTGGATTATCGCTATTTATATTTGTCGTTTAAACCTGAGTATTCCGCTTTTGATTACAGCGATGATTATCGTATTTCTGCGAAATGGTATTGCAGCGAAGATGAAAGAGTGCGTACAAAGAACCTACAGACATTGCCTGTCATTCGCGCTACTGAAATACGTTATATTATGGCAGAGCATTATGCGCGTCAGGGGAACTTTGCAGAAGCATATAATATATTGAATACCATTCGTAGCAATCGTGGAGTGTATACTCCGTTGGATACGGCAAACAATCTGGATCGTTTTCTGCGGGATATGATACGTGATGCACAGCGTGAGTGGATTTCTGAAGGGCAACTCTTTTATTTGTATAAACGTTTGGGAGCTAAGGTGAAGATAGGCAACGGAGAGCGTAAACTCAACAAGTCTGAGTATATGTTGCCGATTCCTGATAATCAAAACATGTAATCAATAAATTCATATGATTATGATAAGAAAACTTGTCTTTTTGGTAGCTGTTATTGGTGGATTCCTGATGACGGCTTGTGAGGAACAAGATATAATGGTGTTCGGTGATGAACGCATGGTATATTTCGAGAAGTTCTGGCGTGATTCCATGACGGGTAATGAAAAGTCAGACTCTACTCAGGTTACCTTCTATTTCAATGAAGCAACTAATTCAATTCAACAAGCCGACCTTGTCGTCGTATTGGCTGGACGCAAATTAGAACAAGATGTTCATTTCCGTTTGAAAGTGGTGGACGAACTGACTACGGCACATCCTGAAGATTATACATTGCAAGATGAGTACACGTTTCGGGCATTGCCTATTCCGGATGATGCGACTCAAATGCAAGATACAATTCATATTCAGCTCAATCGTACGCCACATCTTCAAGAAATGGAGGACGGTTTTCGTCTGGTTTTAGAAATCGTGCCTTCCGAGACATTGGGAGTAGGGCAATATGAACGTTCACGGGCTATAATTTATGTGTCGAAGAATCCGGTTCGGCCTGAATGGTGGAATGTCGAAGTCGAAACGTTTTTGTTGGGTGCTTATTCTCCTTTAAAATATAAACTATTCTTGGAGAATGTGCCCGGTGCGCGTGAACTAGACAAAGAAATCATTGAAGATGAACCCGATTGGGCGCGTAAATTAGCTTTGGATTTTAAGCAGTGGCTGATAGAAAATCCTACTTATGATGAGGATGGTTATCTGCTGGAAGTTCCTGTGTAAATAGTATGATAATGAAAAAATAGCGATTATGAATAAACTTATATATGGTTTGTTGGCAAGTATGTTTGTATTGACAGCTTGCTTCGAAGATGAAGGTAATTATGATTATAATGTGACTAATCCGCCTCATTGGTTGGTGGATTACACTCAGCCAACTTATTTTGTGGGCTATCAAGATAGTGAGGTCGTCCTCAATGGAGCTCCGCTTTTTACTTGGGATACAGACTCATTGCAACGTTCTGAAGAGGTTACCTATGAATGGATTGTCAATGGAAAAACTGTAGCTGAAGGTATTAAAGTGACCATGAAAACAGAAGAACTGATGGAGAAAGCCGGTATAATGGATTATTCTGGTTCTATGGGTACGTATGGCACTTTTAATGTAGTGGAGAAATCGACCGGTGTGAAGTACATGGCCAAAATAATGCTGTATTGTTATCCTCGTTATTCCAGCGGAAACTGGATGATTCTTACGGATAATGAGGGCAAAGCCGGAATGGCAGCCGTGCGGCAAATTGGTGTTATGGAGAACGGCGTGCAGGTGTCTAAATATGAAATTGTGAAGAATGCTTATGAGGAAGCTAATGATGGGCTGTCTATAGCTGGTAAACCTATAGGACTTAATTGGGCGCTTGACCGGCATATTGGGCAAAATGGTTCGCTTACTGTCATTACCGACCAAGGAGGTTATGAATTGAACGCGGAGGATTTGACACTATATGCTATGATTGAAGGCGAACAGTTCTTGAATGGAACGCCTGCTGGATTTCAATTGGTAGCGCGGGCAGACCACGATGGAACTGACATGTATCAGCCTGCTACTTTCTTGGCTTCGGCTGATGGGAAAATTTATACCCGTGTGATGTCAAAGAACTATTTGGGTGGTAAATACCTGAGTGAACCATATTATATAGATGAAAAAGGATACAAGGTTTCCAAGTTCGGTAATGCGTTGTTTAATGGCATGATACCTTGTTATGATGAATTAAACCGTCGCATGCTGATTGCTGCTGTCAGTTTGCAAGAAGTTTCTGTAGGAACAGAAGGAGACAAACTGCTTATCTCTCAGCCGAAGGTTGTAGCGATGTCTGGCAAACCTTCGCAGGGTGCTCCTATTGGTGAATTTCCGGAAGGTACAGAAATTCTTTATATTGGCTTGAACCGGTTCTATACGATGAATGGCCAAATGGTGTTTGTATGCCTTTATAATTTGCCCGGAGAGAGTGGAACACAACTGCGCCATTTCAGTGTTTATACAACAGGGCTGATGCCCAATCTTGATCCTTGGCAATTCCAGCTTAGTGATAAGATGTTGACAGAGCGTCTGGATGCTTCGTCTTGTTTTGTATCCAGTGGCAGCAACCGTCTTCCTTCAACTTGTCAGATGGCAGCCCGTACGATTTTCTACTCAAAAGGTAATCAGGTGCACTATATACTTTATGACGGAACTATGTTTGCCACGTCTCAAACAAAGACTATGTCGTTGCCTGATGTAACTTCGCCTATTACATATTTGACTCTTGCTTATTATGATTGCAATCAATTATTTGTAGGATGCGAGAATGGCGATGTGCTGATTTATGATATCACTACTTATGATTTGCCTATTTTGTTATTTAAAGGAAATGTTGGAGCTAAAGTGTTCAAGGTACGTCAACTTGGACAACAGTCTCCTTCTAATGACAAGTTTAACGATTAATCATTTACGTATATGAGAAGTTATATAACCGTATTGGCTTCTTTGTTTTGTAGCTTGTCATTGCTGGCGCAGTCGCCCTATGAGGTTACCTTCGTCAATCGCCAGGCTGCCAATGGATTTAATCCGGAGAAAGTTTATCTGTTTTCGTTGGCTGACAAGGCGGCAATTGACAGTGCGGCTTGTGTCGATGGGGTCTATACGCTCAAAGGACGTGCAGAACTGCCAATGTTGGCTTCCATTTGCGGAACATCCACAGGATACAACGTGGTGGCAGCCTTTGTACTTGACGATACGCCCGTGCGGGTGACGCTCGACCGGGGTATTATGGTAGAAGGTTCAGACGTGAATGCACGCATGGCGGCCATTACTGCAGCCATCAATCAGGGAGGAGTAGATCAACGTCGTATCCAGCAGGAGGCTACCGAACTGGCCGAAAAGCATAACGGCCAGTTGCCTGATTCCGTGGCACTCCGTTTGGACAAGGAATGGGAGGAGGCATCAGCCCGGCAGATGCAAGCCCTTCGTCAAGGCATCTTGGATAATAAGGATAATCTGATTCCTGCTTATTTTATCCTTAATTATGATGACGTGTTGGGTATGGATTTCTTGGATTCGTTCTTGCGTGATTATCCGTACAGGAATAATCCTTTGTTGGCTTCCACATTCCGCAAGTTGGAAGGAGCCAAACGTAAATCCGTAGGAGCGACTTTTACCGATTTTGCTTTGCCTGACATGCAAGGCGTTGAGCATAAATTGTCCGACTATGCAGGCCGTGGAAATTATGTGCTGGTGGATTTCTGGGCAAGCTGGTGTGGCCCGTGCCGGGCTGAAATGCCGCTTGTGAAATCGTTTTATGAAAAGTATCATCCGAAAGGTTTTGAAATTGTCGGCATATCTTTGGACAATAATAAAGATGATTGGATGAAAGCCGTGGAACAGCTGGGCATTGCGTGGCCGCAGCTTTCCGACCTGAAGGCTTGGAAAAGCGAAGCTGCAAGGTTGTATGATGTGCGTGCCATTCCTGCCACTCTTTTGATAGGACCGGATGGCAAGATTGTAGCTTCCGGTTTGCGTGGCGATGCACTTCGTCATAAATTGGCTGAAATCTACAAGTAACTTCTCTCGCGTTAGGCGGACTTTTGTTTCTCAGCATGGGAACCGTAAGACGGCTTGTTTGGGCTTGTCGGTGGTTCCCATGCTTTTTATAGTAAAACCGTTATGCCGATTGGCTGTTTTTTTACCTTATATTATATAGGTATACGGATAGGGATGCGAGCTGACACATGTGCACTCTCGGCGCACGACGACGAGGGGAATAGAGAGAAATTTTCTGCCGGAGGCGGGGAAAATGAAGCGCGAATCATCCGGAATACTCTCCTTGAGAGCTTGTGCGGAGTTAAACTCGTGTAAAAAATGCAAAAACGGCGCAGCTCGTAATTTTAGGATTACAAACGTATTGCTAATTAAAATGTTATTAGTAACTTTGCAGCCCGAAAAGTGTATTTTCACCAAAATAGAAAAAGTAATAAAACAATATATAATAATTAAAATCAAACTAAAATGCCTACTATTCAACAGTTAGTAAGAAAAGGAAGAAAGGTTTTGGTTGAGAAGAGTAAGTCTCCGGCGCTGAATGCCTGCCCGCAAAGACGTGGCGTTTGCGTCAGAGTTTACACTACAACTCCGAAGAAACCGAATTCAGCAATGCGTAAAGTGGCTCGTGTGAAACTGACCAACCAGAAGGAGGTGAACTCCTACATTCCGGGTGAAGGTCACAACTTGCAAGAGCACTCAATCGTATTGGTACGCGGTGGTCGTGTGAAAGACCTTCCGGGTGTTCGTTACCACATCGTTCGCGGAACATTGGATACCGCCGGTGTTGCCGGTCGTACACAACGTCGATCCAAATATGGCGCCAAGCGTCCGAAGCCGGGTCAGGCTCCTGCAGGAAAGGGTAAGAAGTAATTTGCTGATATCCTAAAGCGCAAAGAAAAACAATTAGTTAAATCGTTTTGGTTTGTTGGAAGATGCGTAGGGTTGAGTAAATGCTTCGGTGGAAGCGTTGAAGAACAAGATTGCAGCCTCAAACAAAACATTAGTTTAAACAACAATGAGAAAAGCAAAACCAAAAAAACGTGTGATTCTGCCGGATCCCGTGTTCGGCGATCAGAAGGTTTCTAAGTTTGTAAACCACTTGATGTATGACGGAAAGAAGAATACTTCCTATAAGATCTTCTACTCCGCACTCGAAACAGTGAAAGCCAAGCTGCCCAATGAGGAAAAGACAGCTTTGGAAATCTGGAAGAAGGCCCTTGATAACGTGACTCCTCAGGTTGAGGTTAAGTCTCGCCGTATCGGTGGCGCAACGTTCCAAGTTCCGACCGAAATCCGTCCGGAACGTAAGGAGTCAATCTCGATGAAGAACTTGATTTTGTTTGCCCGCAAGCGTGGTGGCAAGTCGATGGCCGACAAGTTGGCGGCTGAGATTATCGATGCATTCAACGAACAAGGCGGTGCCTTCAAACGTAAGGAAGATATGCATCGCATGGCTGAGGCTAACCGCGCATTTGCACACTTCAGATTCTAAATCAGGTTTAATTTAACATAGACAACCAACGAAACAAAGATGGCAAAACAAGACTTGCATTTGACCCGTAACATCGGCATTATGGCTCACATCGATGCCGGTAAGACTACTACATCCGAGCGTATCTTGTTCTACACCGGCTTGACTCACAAGATTGGTGAAGTGCACGATGGTGCTGCGACCATGGACTGGATGGAACAGGAGCAGGAGCGTGGTATCACGATTACTTCTGCGGCTACCACTACGCGCTGGAAGTATGCGGGTAATACGTATAAGATTAACTTGATTGACACTCCGGGACACGTGGACTTCACGGCGGAGGTTGAACGCTCGTTGCGCGTGCTCGACGGCGCTGTTGCCGCATACTGTGCCGTAGGTGGTGTTGAGCCTCAGTCGGAAACGGTGTGGCGTCAGGCCGATAAGTATAACGTGCCTCGTATCGGTTACGTCAACAAGATGGACCGTTCGGGTGCCGACTTCTTTGAAGTGGTTCGCCAGATGAAAGATGTGCTGGGAGCCAATCCTTGTCCGGTGGTGATTCCTATCGGTGCAGAGGAAAACTTTAAGGGTGTGGTCGACCTCATCAAGATGAAGGCTATTCTGTGGCATGATGAAACGATGGGTGCTGACTATGATGTGGAAGAGATTCCTGCAAACTTGGTGGATGAAGCCAACGAGTGGCGTGAGAAGATGCTCGAGAAAGTTGCCGAGTTTGATGATGTGTTGATGGAGAAATTCTTCGACGATCCTTCGACCATCACCGAGGAGGAAATCCTGCGTGCGCTGCGTGCTGCAACACTAAAGATGGAGGTTGTTCCGATGACCTGCGGTTCTTCGTTCAAGAACAAGGGCGTGCAGACTTTGCTTGACTATGTTTGTGCATTCTTGCCTTCTCCGCTGGATACGCCGAACATCGTGGGTACCAACCCGACGACTGGTGCCGAGGAGGATCGCAAACCGAGTGAGGATGAAAAAACTGCGGCTTTGGCCTTCAAGATTGCTACTGACCCCTATGTGGGCCGTCTGACTTTCTTCCGTGTTTACTCTGGTAAGATTGAAGCCGGTTCGTACATCTACAACACTCGTTCCGGCAAGAAGGAACGTGTGTCTCGTTTGTTCCAGATGCACTCCAACAAGCAGAATCCGGTTGAGGTTGTCAGTGCCGGTGACATCGGTGCGGGTGTAGGCTTCAAGGATATCCGCACGGGTGATACGCTGTGTGATGAAACAGCTCCGATTGTACTCGAGTCGATGGACTTCCCCGAACCGGTTATCGGTATCGCTGTAGAGCCGAAGACTCAGAAGGACCTCGATAAACTGTCGAACGGCTTGGCCAAGTTGGCCGAGGAAGACCCGACCTTTACGGTTCGTACCGACGAGCAAAGCGGACAGACGGTTATTTCCGGTATGGGTGAGCTTCACTTGGATATCATCATCGATCGTCTGAAACGTGAGTTCAAGGTAGAGTGTAACCAAGGTCGTCCTCAGGTGAACTATAAGGAGGCTATCACCAAGACCGTAGAACTCCGCGAGGTTTACAAGAAACAATCCGGTGGTCGCGGTAAGTTTGCCGACATCATTGTAGCCGTAGGCCCGGTTGATGAAGATTGGAAGCAGGGCGGTCTGCAGTTTGTTGACGAGGTGAAGGGCGGTAATGTGCCCAAAGAGTTCATTCCTTCGGTGCAGAAAGGTTTCCAGACTGCAATGAAGAATGGTATTCTGGCCGGCTTCCCGCTTGATTCTCTGAAGGTTGTGTTGAAGGATGGTTCGTTCCACCCCGTAGACTCCGATCAGCTGTCGTTTGAAATCTGTGCCATTCAGGCCTACAAGAACGCATGTGCCAAGGCTGGTCCTGTGTTGATGGAACCCATTATGAAGCTGGAAGTCGTTACTCCGGAAGAAAATATGGGTGATGTGATTGGTGACTTGAACAAGCGTCGCGGACAAGTGGAAGGCATGGAGTCGAGCCGTTCGGGTGCTCGCATTGTGAAAGCAATGGTGCCTCTTGCAGAAATGTTCGGCTATGTAACGGCTCTGCGTACCATTACTTCCGGTCGTGCCACCTCTTCTATGTCGTACGATCATCACGCTCAGGTATCTCCTTCTATTGCGAAGGCTGTGCTTGAGGAAGTGAAAGGACGTGTGGATTTGATTTAATAGCAAATTGCAAAAGAAGACGGGTTAGCGAATGACTCTTAGCCCGTTCTTCTTCTTTAAAGTATCAAGAACAAATAATTAGTTAAAAGTAATGAGTCAAAAGATTAGAATTAAACTGAAATCTTACGATCACAACTTGGTGGACAAGTCGGCCGAGAAGATTGTAAAAACAGTAAAAGCTACCGGTGCCATTGTAAGCGGCCCGATTCCTTTGCCTACGCATAAGCGTATCTTTACTGTAAACCGTTCAACCTTCGTCAACAAGAAGTCTCGCGAGCAATTTGAGCTTTCTTCGTACAAGCGCTTGATCGACATTTACAGCTCGACCGCCAAGACCGTAGATGCACTGATGAAGCTGGAGTTGCCGAGTGGAGTCGAAGTAGAAATCAAAGTTTAAGAACCAATTAAAATTTAACTGAAATGCCAGGATTATTAGGAAAGAAAATCGGAATGACATCCGTTTTCAGTGCTGATGGTAAGAATGTAC
>CALUJS010000048.1 GCA_944321015.1 uncultured Phocaeicola sp.
CCACGGAAGGCACGGCGCTGTGGCCGACGCCCTGCTGGCGGTTGTCGCGCTCCAGCTGCTTGAGGATGTCGTCGGCACGGCGCACGATGCTCTTTGGCATGCCCGCCATGCGCGCCACGTGGATGCCGAAGGAGTGTTCGCTTCCGCCGCGCTCCAGTTTGCGCAGGAAGATGACCTTGTTGCCCACTTCCTTCACCGACACGTTGTAGTTCTTGATGCGCGGGAAGGACTTCTCCATCTCGTTCAGCTCGTGATAGTGGGTGGCGAAGAGCGTGCGCGCCTTGGCCTTGGGATGCTCGTGGATGTACTCCACGATGGCCCAGGCTATGGAGATGCCGTCGTAGGTCGACGTGCCGCGTCCCAGCTCGTCGAAGAGCACCAGGCTGCGCGGCGACAAGTTGTTGAGGATGTTGGCCGCCTCGTTCATCTCGACCATGAAGGTCGATTCGCCCACCGAGATGTTGTCGCTCGCTCCGACGCGGGTGAATATCTTGTCCACCAGCCCGATGCGCGCGCTGTCCGCCGGGACGAAGCAGCCTATCTGCGCCAGCAGGGTGATGAGGGCCGTCTGGCGGAGCAGGGCCGACTTGCCCGCCATGTTCGGGCCGGTGATGATGATGATTTGTTGCGTCTGCGAGTCGAGCATCACGTCGTTGGCCACGTAGTTCTCGCCCACGGGCATCTGCCGCTCGATGACCGGATGGCGGCCTTGCCGGATGTCCAGCACGTCGCTCTCGTCGATGACGGGACGCACGTAGCGGTAGGCGGCCGCTACGTTGGCAAACGACAGCAGGCAGTCAAGCCGTGCCAGCTGGTTGGCGTTGACCTGTATGGTGGTGATGTATTCCGTCAGGGCGGCCACCAGCTCGTTGTAGAGCTTGTTTTCGAGGGTGATAATCTTCTCCTCGGCGCCCAGTATCTTTTCTTCGTATTCCTTCAGTTCCGGCGTGATGTAGCGTTCGGCGTTGGCCAGCGTCTGCTTGCGTATCCACCCGGCGGGCACCTTGTCCTTGTGCGCGTTGCGCACCTCGATGTAGTAGCCGAACACGTTGTTGTAGCCTATCTTCAGGCTGGGGATGCCCGTCAGCTCGCTTTCGCGCTGCTGGATTTGAATCAGATAGTCTTTGCCCGAGAAGGCGATGTGGCGCAGCTCGTCCAGTTCGGCGTTCATGCCGTCGGCCATCACGCCTCCCTTGTTGAGCAGCACGGGCGGGTCGGACTTGATTTCGCGGGCAATGCGGTCGCGCATCACCTCGCACACGTTGAGCTGCTCGCCGATGCGGCGCAGGCTCTCGTTTCCGGCCTTCTCGCAGGCACGTTTCACCGGCTCGATGGCTTGCAGGGCCGTGCGCAGCTGCACCAGTTCGCGCGGATTCACGCGCCCCACGGCCACCTTGGAGATGATGCGCTCCAGGTCGCCCATCAGGTGGAGCTGCTCCTCGATGAGCTGCTTGAACTCCGGTTCGCGGAAGAAGTATTCCACCACGTCGAGCCGCTGGTCAATCTGCTGCTTGCTGGTGAGCGGGAACACCATCCAGCGTTTCAGCAGGCGTGCGCCCATGGGCGAGATGGTGTGGTCGATGACGTCGAGCAGGCTCGTGCCGCCCTCGTTCATGCTGCCCACCAGCTCCAGGCTGCGCACGGTGAACTTGTCCAGCCTCACGTAGCGTTCCTCCTCGATGCGCGCCAGCGTGGTGATGTGGCCTATCTGCGTGTGTTGCGTTATCTCCAGATATTGCAAGATGGCGCCTGAGGCGATGATGCCCATCTTCAGGTGCTCCACGCCGAAGCCTTTCAGGTTGCGGGTCTCGAAGTGGCGCAGCAGCTTCTGCATGGCGGTCTGCTCGGTGAACACCCAGTCGTCCAGCTCATAGGTCACGAACTTAGAGCCGAAGTTCCCCTCGAACATCGCCCGCCGTCCGCGCTCGTAGAGCACTTCCTTCGGGGCGAAGTTGCCCAGCAGCTTGTCCACGTAGTCGGTCGTGCCCTCGGCGGTGAGAAATTCGCCGGTGGAGATGTCGAGGAAGGCCACGCCGCAGGCCGTCTTGCCGAAATGCACGGCGGCCAGGAAGTTGTTTTCCTTATAGTTGAGCACGTTGTCGTTGATGGACACGCCGGGAGTGACCAACTCGGTGATGCCCCGCTTCACCAGCTTCTTGGCCAGCTTGGGGTCTTCCAACTGGTCGCAGATGGCCACGCGCTTGCCCGCACGGATGAGCTTGGGCAGATAGGTGTCGAGCGCATGATGGGGGAACCCGGCCATCTCAACCACCTTCTGCTGTCCGCCGTTGGCGCGCTTGGTGAGGGTGATGCCCAGTATGTCGGACGCGATGATGGCGTCCTCGGAATAGGTTTCGTAGAAGTCGCCGCAACGAAACAGCAGGACGGCGTCGGGATGTTGTGCCTTGAACTCGAAATACTGCTTCATCATCGGCGTGAGAGCCACGTCGTTTGCCATGATGGTATGTTTCTAAATCTTGGCAAAGATACACAAAAATGCGTTAGCCTGGCGGCGCGCCTGCTACAGGAACTTGAATTTTCCCAGCTGTTCGTTCACGCCGTCGCGGTAGGCGCGCCAGAATTTGGCGATGTCCTTCCACTGGTAGGCGTCGCTGAAGAGACACGTCAGCAGGGCCATGCTGATGTATCCCATGGTGCGGTTGAAGCCGCGCAGGTGTTTCACGGCCCAGTTGCGTCCGTAGTGGTGGTTCAGGTAGGTGGAGTTGCGCACCTGGTAGAAGTGTTTCCACTTCTTCTTGATGATGCGTTCCTCCCAGCTGTCGTTGGAGAAGAACTTCTCCTTGTCCATCAGCGCGGAGGGCACGTACAGAATCTTGTATCCGGCCTGGACGGTGCGTATGCAGTAGTCCGTGTCGTCGCAGAAGATAAACAGGTCTTTCGCGGGCAGGCCTATGCGGGCCACCACCTCGCGGCGGATGAACGGCCCCTCGAAGGCGGTGCCGCAGATTTCGACCGGCTCGTCGATGGTCCTTCCCGCCAGCTTGCCCGTGTAGAGCGAGGCAAACGGGTTGGTGAGGTTCAGCCCCTGGAAGTCGTTGGTGTAGATGCGGCCTTCCATCAGGCGTCGCGGTGCCAGGATGCCGATGTCCTCGCGCACGGCGTGGCGCAGCAGGTTGCTCAGGCAGTCGGCGTGGGGAAACACGTCGTCGTCCATGCACCATATCCAGTCGGCCCCCATGTCGTAGGCCTCGCGGATGCCCGTGTAGAATCCGCCGGAGCCTCCCACGTTCTCCTGACTGATGACCTTCAGGTCGTGTTGCTCGGCCAGCCATTCGGCCGTTCCGTCGGTGCTCCCGTTGTTGACGACGACGATTGCCGACAGGGGGCTGTCCTGCTGCCTCAGGCTGTGAATGTTTCGCTTAAGCAATTCCCGCCGGTTATAGGTTACGACAACTGCGATGATTCTCATACCTCTTCTTTATAATGCTTTAAAGCCTCTATCTCTTGTTCTTCCTTGCCCGGTTGCGTGCTCCGGAAGGCCACCATCAGCCGATAGCATTCTCCGGCATCGAATCCGCGGGCCCGGGCATATTCCTCGGCGATGATTCGGTGCATGGGCGGCGTGGCCGGCAGGCGTTCCAGGTTCTTGCATCCGGCCTGCATGTCCAGCGGGCGGCCTATGTAGAGGCGGTTCAGGTCGACGATGTCCAGCTTGATGCCGTCAGGCGTCTGTCCGAACAGGATGTTGGCCCGGCCGTAGTCCTTGTGGGCATAGCCGTGCTCGTGGAGGACGGCCGTCACGCGGCCCACGGCGCGCAGCACGTCGTCTTCGCAGTCGAACCGGCGGTGGAACAGGTCTTCGTAGCGGTAGGGACAGTCCGACGCCAGCGTCACGAAATAGCTTCTGTCGAACAGCAGCCCCCGCCGGATGTTCATGTAGCCCACGGGTTGCGGCGTGCCCACGCCTATTTTGAGGAACATCAGGGCATGGTCGTAGGAGCGCTTGGCCTTCGACGGGCGCACGACGCCGTACACGAAGCGGTTGACGATGTTGGGCCGCGCGAACGACTTGACCACGTAGTCCCGCCCCCCGTAGCTCATGCGCCTCAGCTGGTTGCGCTTGTCGTGGATGATGACGCCCTCGCCCCGGGCGAAGCGTTGCGGCAGGCTCAGCATGAAGTCCTTCAGGTCGCCGAAGTCGGGATGGATGACCAGCGTGCGATGATTGAATATGCTCATAATATGGATTAAATCTTGTCCAGTCCTTTCGTGTATTTCAACCAGTAGTATTTCAACGGGTTCTTGTATTTCAGCTGTTTCCACGGGCGGCTGCCGTGCGGACGGTGCCACACGGGCAGGGTGGTGAACAGGTAGTTGCGGAATCCCAGCCGCTGCGTCTCGTGCGAGATGGTGACGTCATACCAGTTTTTCGAGGGGTCGAGCCCGCGGAAGTCGAACGCGCGCAGGAAGTCGGGCGTGAGCAGCGAGCAGCAGAAGCTGCAATGCTTCTTTTCCGCATAGACGCGCCCCTCCTTGCCCTTGGCGTGCAGGTAGGGATAGTTGACCTCGCCCGCCTCGTCCACCGTGACGGCTGCCGCTATGGCGCAATCGGGGCGTTCGAGGGCGCCGTCGTAGAGCGCCTGGAGCGTATTCTCCTTGACCACCACGTCGGACTCCACAATCAGCATGCCCGCGTCGGCGGCAATGGCTTCCCGCTGGGCCATCTGCAACACCAGCAGATAGTTGGGCGATGGATGGTCGGTGACGTCCGCCAGGTTCACCAGGCGGAAGCCGTATTGGCGCGCGGCTTCTTCGAGCCTGCGGGTGTTCTCGTCGGTGCTGAAGTCGTTGTAGACCGTATAGGTGAAGGGCACGTCGAGCCTGGAGCCCATGACGGCCCGGATGGTGTCGAGCGTGAAATCAATCGAGTCTTTTACCGGAGTCAGAACGTGAAGACATTTCATTACGTTGCGTTTTAGTGTTAAACTTGGCTGCTCTGCTAGCTGTTTTCGGGGAGACGCCGGTCCGGAGGAATCAAACGCGCGGACACGAAGGCGCGGCGTAAACATCCCGGCCTTCAATGCCGTGAAAACTCAGTATCCCCGTGTTTTTGTGTTTGAAGCCGTTTTGAGGCGTGCTCCTTAACAAGCAAAGGTAGGCAAAGACTTCCGCTTTCACAATTATTTTTATGTGAAAGCGCCGGATTTTGTATCTTTTAACCCAGATCGGTCATCGGCGGATTCCATAAGCAAGTGCAAAATTACGATATTGTTTTCTTAACCATGTCTATTGGTTTAGTAAATTGATTCTTTTTTCTTGGTCTGTTGTTCAATTTCTGCATGACATGCACAATGAATTGGTTGGATATTCCTCTGAAATCGCTCTTCTTAGGTATATATTGCCTGATGAGTCCATTCATGTTTTCTATGGCTCCCTTTTCCCACGAAGAGTAAGGATGCGCAAAATAGACAGTCGTGCCCAGTTCCCTTGCAATGATCTCATGTGCAGCAAACTCACTTCCGTTATCGGTTGTGATAGTCCTTACAGGCAGTCCCACCCCTCTCAACAGTCGCACCACGGCATGCGCCAATGGCACGGCCTGCTTTCCGGTTCCAAGTTTCTCCATGAGCATATAACAGCTCTTCCGGTCGACAAGCGTCACAATGGCACCTTTCCCGTCCTTTCCCACGATGGTGTCCATTTCCCAATCGCCTATGTACCGCCCGTCTGCTTCAACGGGCCGATTGTCTATGGGGATTCTGCCAGGTATCGGACCGTCACCTGACATCCTCGACGCCTTGCCCTTGCGTCCGCCATGACGAAGGTGTCTACGGATATTGTCCTTGTGATGTGGGGAACAGGCCGCTATCCAGTTATAGATGGTAGACTTGGAGACTTTCATGCCCTCCTCTTTTTTAAGCCAGCCGGACACTTCCTCCGGCGACCATTGCTCACTGCGGATAAGTTCAAATACACGGCTACGGACGTGAGCCTTGACAGAACGGTTGCCGGGGTTGCACGACTTGCGGCGGCGAGTTCTGAGTATTGCCACATGGCTATTATAGACTCCTTTCTCGTTTGAATTACGTTTAATCTCTCGAGAAACAGTGCTTACAGACACACCGATGGCTGCGGCTATGAAACTTTGTGTCATTTTCTTTTGGAGTAGCACACCTATTGTGTACCTTTGCTCCGAGGTTAATTGTTTATACATTGCAATACAAAACTAATTAATCTTGGGGAGAAGAGCGAAAGTTCTTCTCCTTTTTTGTATTGCTTAAGTTATCCGTCAATATTCTTTGGGGGCTTCGCGACCCCAGCCGCAAGGCAAACCTCCGCGGTGTTTTTCATAGAATTTTCACCACAGACATTTTGCACTTCTATTTGGAACTTGCAATCCGGGCCTTGCGCTTGGGCTTTTGAGCGTGAATATGGACGCCCGCGGGCGGGCATATGGAGGCTCGCGAGCGGACATATGGAGGCTGACGGGCGCGGATATGGACGCTCGAGGGGCGTTGTTTCAGGGCGTGACGGGGCTCCCGCAGTCGTGTTTTTCCGGTGCGGTTTTGCGCCGGCGGCGGGCGGAGTTTTCCGAAAACTTAAAAACTTTCGGGCCGTCGGCCTTGATTTGTTGGAAATTTGTTGTCGGATGTGGGCAGATAGCTTACATTTGCTGCCATAAAACACACGCTTTATATGTCACGCTTTAGGATAAACGTACACGCCACGTATGGCCCTTCGCCCTCGGCCCTGTCTTTGCTGAGGGGCGACATGCCGCCGGTCGACACCGGCGAAGTGTGCCGCCGCGTGGCCTACAGCCTGACGCACGAGCGTGTGTATCTGGACAAAGGGCTTTCTCTGGCGAAACTCAGTTCAATAGTGGGCACGAATACTACACCGCTCCGATGCCGAGGCGCCGACACGAAAACAGGGCCGCTTCCCCTTTTGCCGGGGAGCGGCCCTGTGGTTTTCAATGCATGTGAATGGATGCTTGCGGTTATTCCTTCACGTCATTCTTCTTCACCGTGATGGTTACGGTCGTCGAGAGGCTTCTGCCCCAAGCGTCGTAAACGGTGATTGTGCCGACGCACGGAGTGTCTTCGATGACTACCGTCTCGTTGTCATTTCTGGTCACTGTAATCTTGCCGTCGGTGTAAGTCGAAGTCTCGCCCACGTTCAGGTATGCCTGAGCGTTGTCGTCCCACTTCACTTCGTAGCGCACAATGCGATCGTCATCACCATCGGCGTTGGTGAAGTCATAGGCGTCGCCGAATACATCCTTGGCCGTGATGTCCGTCACGTTGAGGACGACTTGCTTCTTCTTTTCGTCCATCACGTCGATGGTCTGAGCGGCTTTCTTGGCGTCATATTCGAATACACCTTCGTAGATGGCCGAGCGCACGGTCAGTTTGAACTCGTAAGAGTTGGATGACAGGTTCGGGTTGTTGAACGGATGATAGTTGATTTGCATCGTACGTTCGCTGTATGCGCCGTCGAATGCGCCTTCTTTCTCATCGTATGCCGGAACGATAATCTTGTTGCTTTCGTCGGTCGTAATCCACTGGCGTCCGAGCATAGGCATCGGGAATTCGCCGTCGGTCGTCTGCGGCAATACTTCGGTGAACTCTACGTATTGTCTTTCGTCGGCCGGGATGTTGAACAGGTTGAAGAGGTCATATTCCGACACGATGCCGTAGCCGGTAACCTCGCTGCCAACGGTCGAGAATGCAGAAGCGGCATCGCCTTCGAAGTAGCTGTTGTTGCGCACGGCCTTGAAGTCGTAAGCAGCCGGAGCCTTCACTTCTACCGAGAAGTTCACGGTCAAGACTTCGCCCTCGTTGTTCTTCAGCTCGACAGAACCGGTGTAGTTCTCGGCATAGATGTCGTTGTTGGCATTGATGTCTTCCAACGAAGCGGTCCAGGTGTAATATCCGGTCTTGGGGTCGAGTTCCGGAGTGAACGTTACTTTACCCAGGATGGCGGCCAAGTCAACCTTTTCCTGGTCAACCACTTCACCGTCGACGGTTACGTTTTCGCTTACGAACTTGTATGTGGCTTCAACCTCTGTAGATTGAGCGGTAGTGAGGTAGTCGTTCAAGGCATCGTTTCCTTCGATATCCACGGTGAGTACGTTGTTCTTCTTGTTGTTGAGGTCGAGAACGAACGGTTCGGAGAAGGCAACTTCGCTGTTGGATTCGACGTTAATCTTCAAAGTCTTTTCGGAGACGTTGCCTTTCATGCTCAGATAGTGCACTTCGATGTAATCGATGGGCGCGTCTGTTGCGGTCGATTTGGCGAAAGTGATGGTCTTGCCCTCGGCATCCAAGGAAACGCCATCCTTTTGAGCTTGTGCAATCTTGCCTTCGGCAATGCTGAAGTAGTAATCGGCCACTTCAAACTTGTTGGTCTCGGGGTTGGACAGAATCTCTTCCCACAAAGCAGGCCATGCGATGCTCTCACCTGCCTCAACGACTACATTGCTCTTCCAATAGGGAGAACCGCCGTTGTAGGTTCCTACGGTGATGTTGATGTCATAGCGCGAAGCGATGACGGTGTTCTCTTTGGTGATGGCGTTGGTCTGCAGTGAATAGGCTGCCTTGTCGTCTTCGATGATGGTTCCGGCGGGCACGCTCAGGTAGAGGTTCCACAGTCCGGGGTTGTCGGTAGACTTGTCTTCTTCGGCTTCGGCTGCACGAGTGTACTGCAGAGGCTCTTCGCTCTTGTTTTGAGTTGCTTCAGACACCTCGAAAGCCTTAACGCCTTTGGTGTTTACCAGGCTGAACGTGTAGAGGCTGGCGTCGGCATCCAGCGGGTTGACTTGAGCCACGAGTTGCGTGTTCTTGGAAACAAGCACTTCGCCCGGCTGATAAGTCTTACCGTTGAATGTAACGGGGCTCGTGCCTTCCACTCTGCCGAGGTTAAGTTCGATGTTAGGCTCGGACAAGGCGGTTCCTTCCTCGTTCAAAGCATACACTTCGAGCGAAGTGATGTCGGCTGTCTTCGGAAGGATGATTTTGTGGAACTCGTCGGTGGCGTTGCCTTCCTTGTCGGCCACTACGACGTTGAGCTCCCAGTAGGCTTCATATTCCACCACGTAGGAAGCGGTGCCCACGGCAGAACCGCCGTCGACAAACTTCTCTTCCTCGGCGTTCCAAATCATCCAGCGTCCGGCTTCGATGTAAGGCGATTTGCCGTCTTCGCCTTTGTCGCCTTTCTGGCCTTCGGCACAGATCTTCATATCGGTGCGTGTACCGTCGGCGTCAACCTTAATCCAGTTTTTGGTTGTCTCGTCGATTTCCCAGCTGGTACCGTTTGTTCCGGCAGTGCCGTTTGCGCCTTTCTCGCCGTTCTTGATTTCCAAGGTGCTTCCGTCAGAAAGGGTAAGGATGTAACCGGTGTTGCTTGAGTTTGCCGCAAAGCTGGTCACCCACTTGCCCTCTTGAATTTGCTTTTGGAGGTTGGCGAGTGTAGTCTCCACGGCATCCACCCGGTTGTTGAGAGAGTCGATGTCATCATCGTAGTCGTTACAAGACGACATCATTCCTGTTGATAGCAGCGCTGCACTAAACAGGAGTGCGTTCATAAACTTTTTGTTGTTCATAATAACTAAAACTTTAAATTTAAAGGTTTTAAAATAATGTTGTTCCTATTGTTCGTCAGAGGGGATTGTTCGTCGGCTGGCGGCATATTGGTTCGGGGTCATGCCTTCGCACAGTTTGAAAGCCACGTAAAACGTACTTTTCGATGAGAATCCGCTGGCAAAGGGGATGTCCTTCAGCCGGCAAGTGCGCAGGGCGAGCATCTCTTTGGCATGTTGCACGCGGCACCAGTTGATCAGCGTCTTCAGGTTGCAGCCAAAGAAATCGTTTACGGCGTTGGACAGATAGGTAGTATTCGTGCCCACTATTGGGCGGGAAGGGATGGCGCGGGCGCGGCGCCGGGCCGGAGAAGGCCCTTTGACGGAGCGGAGGGTGACCGTGGGGTGACCGGAGGGTCAGCTGTCGAAGCGCAACGGGGGCAGACTGTCGACCGCCTTGCGCTTCAGTTCGTCGACGATGTGGATGTATTTTTCCGTGTGGCGTATGGTGGAGTGCCCGGCCAGTTCCGCCGCGGTCTTGATGTTGGCTCCGCCGATAAGCAGGTTGGTAATGAACGAGTGGCGCGCACAGTGAAAGGTGATGTGCTTGCCGATGCCCGCGTCGCGCACCCATCGCTTCAGCACGCGCCCCGCGTAGGAATATGAGGGGAGGGCGAACACGTGTCCGTCGGGGGCACAGGGCGCGGCGAGCAACAGGCGGACGGCGGTGGCGTTGAGGGCCAGATGGAGCACGGCGTGGGCGGAGCGTCCGGCCACTTTCTGCTGGACGAGATGGAGCATGCGGCCCGTCAGGTCCACCGTTTCGGCGCGCAGCGCGGCCACGTCGCACCAGCGCAGCCCCGTGTGGCAGGCGAAGAGGAAGGCACGCTTCACCTCCGGATGGCGGCACGCGGTGGCGGCCAGGCGGTTCATCTCCTCGCCGTTGAGCACGGACTTGGTGAACTCGGTGTGGCGCACGGTGCGGACGCCCGCCGCCGGGTTCTCGGCCAGCAGGCGGAGTTCCACGGCATGGTCCAGGCATTGGCGGAACTTGTGGAAGTATCCCGTCGGCGTGTGGCCGGACAGATGCTCCCGCAGGTAGTCGTAAAAGCGTTGGCAGAACGCGCGGTCGACCTGCCACAGGGGAAGCGGCGGCTTGCCCGCAAAGCGGTGCAGGTGGGCACACATGGCATGCACCATCTTGACGTCGCGCCGCCGGTATTCCGCCGCATATCCGCGACAGAGCTCGAAGCAATCCGCTTCGGCCGCCTGCTGCGGCGGACAGAGGCCGTGGCGGCGCGCTGCAAATTCCAGTTCACGCATGCTGCGTATGTGCATGGCCAGCGTCAGTTTCTCGCGGTTCAGGCGGCGCGTGGCGGTGTCGGCGGGCATGTCGAGCGTCAGGTGGAGCGATTCGCGCCAACGCTTGTGCCCGAAACAGTAGTTGAGGTAGAGGGCCGTGCGCCCGTCTCTCAGCTTCTTCTTTTCTACGGTTATTCCCATATTTCTATCGTTTGTTAGGTAGGCATACCTTCTGTTGCAAAAGCAATCGTGCCGTTTGCGGAAACCACGTCTCCGACGGGCCTTCGTCCGGCGGTTTGAGCGCGGATATGTCCGCTCGTGAGCGGGCATATGAAGGCTTGCGCGGGGTCGTGCCGATGTGGGCGGTCGTGCTCATATTTATGCCGTTTGTCGGTTTAGTGTTCCTTCTATTACAAAAGTAATTGTACCTTTGCAGAAACGAAACTTGTTAAGCATGACAACGGAAGAATTGAACAGTTACCGCCTGACCAGCATGGAAGAGCCGACCGACGAGATGCTGGAAGCCATCATGAAGGAAGCGTGCGAGGAAGCGATGCGTGAAAATGAAGAGATAGAGACACGCCGTGCCGCCCGATTAAGGAAACTTGTGGCAGAACGTCGCAAGGCCTGGCAGAAACGTATAGACGAAACCGTGCGCCATGAGTGCTAAACTGTTCATACCAATGTGGAACGCCGATTGAAAAGAACATCTGCGTCATCTGCGTTATCCGCGTCTGAAAATAAAAAGAGATGGAAGAAAAATTCGACATACACAGCCAATCATACAACAACCGCGAGCGCGACTTCGAGAACGCGCTCCGCCCCCTTCAGTTCAGCGACTTCAGCGGACAGGACAAGGTGGTGGACAACCTTCAGGTGTTTGTCAAGGCGGCACGCCTGCGCGGCGAACCGCTCGACCACACCCTGCTCCACGGCCCTCCCGGGCTGGGCAAGACCACGCTGAGCAACATCATTGCCAACGAGCTGGGCGTGGGCTTCAAGGTGACCTCGGGCCCCGTGCTCGACAAGCCCGGCGACCTGGCCGGACTGCTCACCTCGCTCGAACCGAACGACGTGTTGTTCATTGACGAGATACACCGCCTCTCGCCCGTGGTGGAGGAATATCTCTACTCGGCCATGGAGGACTATCGCATCGACATCATGATAGACAAAGGCCCGTCGGCACGGAGCATCCAGCTGGAGCTGAACCCCTTCACCCTCGTGGGCGCCACCACCCGCAGCGGACTGCTCACCGCTCCCCTGCGCGCCCGCTTCGGCATCAACCTGCATCTGGAGTATTACGACGACGACGTCATCCGCCGCATCATCCTGCGCTCGGCGCGCATCCTGAACGTGCCGTGCGACGCGGACGCGGCCGGCGAGATAGCTTCGCGCAGCCGTGGCACGCCCCGCATTGCCAACGCCCTGCTCCGCCGCGTGCGCGACTTTGCGCAGGTGAAAGGCTCCGGGCGCATCGACACCGGCATTGCCCGCTTTGCGCTCGAGGCGCTCAACATCGACCGCTACGGTCTGGACGAGATAGACAACAAGATACTGGTGACCATCATCGACAAGTTCGGCGGAGGTCCCGTGGGCCTGTCGACCATCGCCACGGCCCTGGGCGAAGACCCCGGCACGCTGGAGGAGGTCTATGAGCCGTTCCTCATCAAGGAGGGCTTCATCAAGCGCACGCCCCGTGGGCGCGAGGTGACCGCCCTGGCCTATCAGCACCTGGGCCGCACGCGCTTCCAACAAGACCGGACGTTGTTTGATTAGCCCCTCCCGGGGAGTGTATCAGAATTCCCAAATTGACATAGTCGTAGAGACGTGGCGCGCCGCGTCTCTACTGTGAAAAAATCGAATGTTGATACACCCTCTAAAGAGATGTCCGGGTAGAATTCCCCTACGGGGAGTTGAGGGGCCTGAATTAAGTAATAATATAATTTTAATTTGCTCCGCATGAAGCCCTCCCTTCGGGGGAGGGTTTGGGCGGGGCCTCAGTTATGGAACTCAAATCGCTGGCCAAGGACACGGCCATTTACGGACTGAGCAGCATCGTGGGACGGTTTCTCAACTACCTGCTCGTGCCTCTTTATACGAATGTCATCCCCGCTTCGACGGGCGGCTATGGCATTGTGTCCAATGTGTACGCCTTCACGGCGCTGGTGCTCGTCTTTCTCACGTTTGGCATGGAGACGGGTTTTTTCCGCTTCGCCAACAAGCAGGATGAGGACCCCCGTCGCGTCTATGCCAACTCGTTGCTGTTCGTGGGCGGACTGTCGCTCCTCTTCGTGCTCGCCTGCCTGTCGTGCCTGCATCCGCTGTCGGGCGCGTTGGGCTATGCCGACCATCCCGAATTTGTGGGCATGATGGTCGTCGTCGTTGCGCTCGACTCGTTTCAGTGCATCCCCTTCGCCTACCTCCGCTATCGGAAGCGTCCCGTGAAGTTTGCCGCCGTCAAGCTCTTCTCCATTGTGGGCAACATCGTGCTCAACCTCTTCTTCCTCCTGCTCTGTCCGTGGCTGATGCGCGTCGCGCCGGGGGCGGTGGACTGGTTCTACGACCCCGATTGGCTGGTGGGCTACATCTTCCTGAGCAACCTCATCTGTTCCGCCGTGCAGATGCTGTTCTTTGTTCCCGAGCTGCGCGGCTTCTCCTGGCGGCTCGACCTGCCGCTCATCCGCCGCATGGTGTCCTATTGTTTCCCGCTGCTGGTGCTGGGCGTGGTGGGCATCCTCAACATGACGGTGGACAAGATGATATTCCCCTTCCTCTACGATGATCGGGCCGAGGGTATGAGGCAGCTGGGCATCTACAGCGCGACGAGCAAGGTGGCCATGGTGATGGCCATGTTCACCCAGGCGTTCCGCTACGCCTACGAGCCGTTTGTCTTCGGCAAGAGCCGCGACAAGGACAGCCGCGAGACCTACGCCCGGGCCATGAAGTACTTCTTTATCTTCGCCCTGCTGGCCTTTCTGGCCGTGATGGGCTACATGGACGTCCTGCGCTACCTTGTGGCACGCGACTATTGGGAGGGCCTCTCGGTGGTGGCCGTCGTGATGGGTGCCGAGATTCTGAAGGGCATCTACATGAACCTCTCCTTCTGGTACAAGCTCATCGACGAGACGCGTTGGGGAGCTTACTTCTCGATTATCGGCTGCGTGGTCGTCGTGGGGATGAACGTGTGGCTCGTGCCGCGCTACGGCTATCTGGCTTCGGCGTGGGCCTCGGTGGCCGGATATGGCGTCATCACCCTCCTCTCCTACGTCATCGGGCAGCGGAAGTATCCCATCCGTTACGACGTGCGCGGCATGGCCGTCTATCTCGTGCTGGCGGCTGCGCTCTATGTCGCTTCTCTCGGCGTGCAGCAGCTGGGGCTGCCTTTTGCCGTCCGCCTGTTGCTCAATACGCTTCTATTGCTGATATTTGCAGCCTACATTCTGAAGAAAGACCTTCCCGCGAGTCAACTGCCGCTGGTGGGACGTTTCTTCAGGAAGCAATGAAATGACTCCTAACAATCAATAAACCTAATAAACCAAAGACAAATGAAAAAAGCAATGACCAAGCTGCTTGCAGGCGTGTTCTGCTCGCTGATGCTCGTTCCGGCCTATGCCGACGAAGGCATGTGGGTGTTGAGCATGCTGAGCAAGCGTTCGCAAAAGCAAATGAAAGAACTGGGCCTGAAACTGTCGGCCAAAGAGTTGTACAGCGCCGACGGCCCGTCGTTTAAGGATGCCATCGTGAGCTTCGGAGGCTTCTGCTCCGGCGTAGTCGTTTCGCCCGACGGACTGGTGTTCACCAATCACCACTGCGGCTACGGCTCCATCCAGGAACACAGCACGCCTGAGCACGACTATCTGAAGAACGGCTTTGTGGCCCGCAGCTTCGAGGAAGAGCTGCCCAACCCCGACCTGCGCGTGAGCTTCCTCATCCGCACGGAGGACGTGACGGAGCGTGTCGAGTCGGCTTTGACCGACGACATGGGGCTGGCCCGCCGCCGTGAGGTTGTCGATTCCGTGGCCCGTGTCATCGAGACCGAGGCCGTGGGCGACAACAAGCTGCTGCGCGCCGAGGTGGCCTCTTACTACCAGGGCAACGAGTATTACCTTTCGGTCTACAAGGATTACAAGGACGTGCGTCTGGTGTATGCCCCGCCTTCGTCGCTGGGCAAGTTCGGCGGCGACACGGACAACTGGATGTGGCCGCGCCACACGTGCGACTTCTCCGTATTCCGCATCTATGCCGACGCCAACAACGAGCCGGCCGAGTATTCGCCCGAAAACCGGCCCTACAAGGCATCCGCCTATGCGCCCGTGTCGCTCAAGGGATATGAGGAAGGCGACTTCTGCATGACGATGGGCTATCCCGGCTCAACCAACCGCTACCTCTCCTCCTTCGGCGTGGACGAGCGCATGAAGACCGACAACGCGGCCCGCATCCAGATACGCGGCATCAAGCAGGACATCTGGACAAAATACATGGACCGCGACGACGCCACCCGCATCAAGTACGCCTCGAAGTTCGCCCAAAGCTCCAACTATTGGAAAAACAGCATCGGCATGAACCAGAGCATCACCGACCTGGGCGTCATCGGCCAGAAGCAGGACCTGGAACGCCGTCTCCGGACGTGGATTGAGGGACACGCCGACATGCAGAAGAAGTACGGCACGATGCTCCCCGCCCTCGAAAAGGCCTACCGCTCGCGCTTCGACGCGGCCCGCGCACGCAGCTTCTACGAGGAAGCCCTGCTGGGCTCGGCCGAGCTGCCCGAACTGGTGGCCGGACTGCTGAACGCGCAGGCCATGGACGACGCCACCCGCCAACGCATCGCCGCGCGCATCGAAGGCGCCTATGCCGACATGGACCTGACCATCGACAAGGAAGTGCTGGCCACCATGCTCAAGACCTATGCCGAGATTGTGCCCGACGAGCGCTTTCATCCTTCCGTCTACCAAGTCATCAACGAGCGTTGCAAGGGCGACTACCGGGCCTTTGTCGACAGCGTTTACGCTCACACGGCATTTGCCACGGTGGATGGCGTGAAGCGTTTCCTGCAGAACGACACGACCCTCCATGCCGAGAAGGACCCGATGGTGGGCGTGGCCGTCTCGCTGATGAACACCTACAGCACCATGGTCGCCGGCTCGCAGCAGGACGACGAGACCATTGCCCTCAACGAAAGCAAGCTGTGCGACGCCCTGCGCGAGATGGAGATTGACCGCGACTTCTATCCCGACGCCAACTCCACCCTGCGCATGAGCTACGGCGTCATCAAGAGCTATGACCCGCTCGACGCCGTGCACTATAATTACTACACCACCACCAAGGGCGTGCTCGAGAAAGCCAGAAAGGGCGCGGAGAACAGCGACTACTACATCCAGCCCGAAGTGCTGAAGCTCTTTGGCGGCAACTACGGACGTTATGGCAACGGCCAAGGCGACATGAACACCTGCTTCCTCTCGACCAACGACATCACGGGCGGCAACTCCGGCAGCGGCATGTTCAACGGCCGGGGCGAGCTCATCGGCCTGGCTTTCGACGGCAACTGGGAGGCCATGAGCGGCGACTTGGTATTCTCGCCGAAACTCCAGCGTTGCATCGGCGTGGACATCCGCTATGTGCTCTACGTCATTGAGAATTACGGCCATGCCGACCGTCTCATCAAGGAATTGGAGCTGAAGTAAACGGCGCGTTCGTTTTTTTGCCCTGTTTTGGGTGGTTTTCTATGTCTGATGTAGAATTTTCTATGTCAGACATAGTTTTTTTTATGTCTGATGTAGTTTTTTCTATGTCGGTTATAGGAATCGGGGGTTGTTGAGGCCGGTTTTCAAGTGCTTCGATTGGTGATGGTGTGGCCCGAAATGAATTTTTTCCGACGTGGATTTGCGCGGTTGAATACAGTGTCATCCGCGACTAAAAAATCTGTTTGTCTGGTGCTTGGGGTTCGTTCATTTTCTTTTGTCTTGATACAAAAGAAAACGAACCAAAAGAAAAAATCAAGGCTGCATCTCTGCGGCTACTCCGGCGGACTTCTACGCTAAGCGGGAAAAACTCGCTTCGCTCAGACAGTTTCCCGCTTTTTACGCTCCGAAGTGCGCCTCCGCTTTACGCCGCCGAGCTGATGCCGGCTTTCTTTCCTTTTCTTTTTTCTTCTTTATATTTGGGTCTGTGTTCTAAAAATTAAAACAGGAAGTGGATTAGGAAAAAGACAAAAAAAGCTTGTTTTTGCCCCTACTTTTAGTTTTGGGGTGTATTTTGGAAGATTTCACTCGTTTTTTGTCCCTACTTTTAGATGAAAACTGTATGTTTGTGGCATCAAAATGTAGATTAGTATGTGTGAATATGCTGAAATAGAGAACATCAAATTGCCCAATGGGAAGACGGTTAAGGAGGTGAATAGGGAGGTTCGCAAGGAAGTGGAGCGCATTTATTTGGAAGGATGGGCAAAAGGTGTTTCCATTCCGTTTTGGGACAAAGAGGGCAATTTCTATTTGGCTAATCCTGATGGTAGCGAGGATTTGGTGGAATTTGACCGTAAGGAAAGAAGCTATAAGGTTATCGTAAGAGTTGCTGATAAGGGAAAAGGCAGGTACGCTTACTTGTTAAACCGATGAGTGTGATGGAAGCACGTCCAGAATTTACTGTTATAGCCGGTGCAAACGGGGCCGGAAAAAGCCGTTTGTCTTCTTATTACATACATTGCAAGTCTTTTGACGGAGATTTGCTGGCGCTTAATTTGCGTAAACAGCACCCTGACTGGGAAGAACGCTGGATTAGTGGCACGGTGGCAAGTGAATTGCAGAAACAGAAGAATGACGCTATAGCCAATCGTAGAGACTTTGCTTTTGAAACAAACTTTTCCACTGATTTTATTCTGGATATGATTGAGGAATTTAGGAAAGCAAGCTATAAGATTACGCTGTTGTATTTTGGTATAGGCTCTTTGGACGAATGTACGACAAGGGTAATGCAAAGAAAAATGTTTGGCGGGCATGATGTGGCGAATGAGGTTATAGAGTATAACTTTTATGAGGGTATCAAGCGTGTTAGGCAAAATCTGCACTTGTTTGATAACATTACATTTGTAGATGGTAACTCTAATTATGGTAAGATTGTGGCACTTTATATTAAGAAAGCTGCAAAACATGAAATTACGAACCCGAGTTTTGAGTGGTTTAACCGTTTTTTTGCAGGGGCATTTAATGAATTGAAATAATTCTCCGGCCCGTTTGGTTTCCTTTTTCCCGCAGTTCTCGGCTTGTTCATTTTCTTTTGCATCAAGGCAAAAGAAAATGAATAACCCCCAAACACCCGACAAAAGGTAATATAACGAACCCACCCCCGATATACCTATTATATATATAAGCCGTAGACAGAGAATAATTAAAAAAATCTGCGTCATCCGCTCCATCCGCGTCCCAAAAATCACTATGCAATCCCTCCTTTGAGCATCCATATGTCCGCTCGCGGGGGTGTCCGTTTCCGCCCGTGCAAGTTAATAAAACGGTTTAGAAGTTAACGATGTTTAATATATACGGAAGGGCGCAAGTTCACGATTCCGCTTCTAACCCGGCCGCCGCCGGCGCGCTCCGCAAGATGAAAAAACTTTACTGGGGGGGGGTAAATTGACTTATTTTCCGTCGTGACGGACCCCGGAAACCTCCGCCGCGCGGTTGTTTCCCTCCGCATGACCCCGCGATAAGCCTTGTCAATCATGTTTCTACCGGACGCACGGGCCGTAATACGCTAATATCTGGCTTATTGTTGTCATCCGTACACTCTTCGGCGGAATAAAAAGTGACACGGCGGCGTTTAATGTGTTAACGCAATAAGTTAAACGGCCCGGCATAATTTAACCATTGCGACCCGCATATGCCTCTCCGCAGCCGTGGTGTGTAGTAAAATGGCAATACATCATATTGGAAA
>CALUJS010000049.1 GCA_944321015.1 uncultured Phocaeicola sp.
GGTAGAAGCTGTCTTGGTCTGATGGAAATATAATTTAAAGGCTGATGATTGATTAGGGTTAAATCATCCTTCAACATTTAAAAAAGTTCTCTTAAAATATGAATTTAGAAAACAATTTCTTACTTTTGCAGCGCACTTCGATAAGGACGAGGTAGTGAATTAAACGAGAGTTTATTTCTAAACATTATAGAACCCTTAAAAGTTTAAACAAAATGATTAAAGTAGGTATTAATGGATTCGGACGTATCGGACGTTTCGTATTCCGTGCAGCTCAAAAGAGAAACGACATTCAAATCGTAGGTATCAACGACCTTTGCCCGGTAGATTATCTGGCATACATGCTGAAGTACGATACCATGCACGGCAAGTTCGATGGCACTATCGAGGCTGATGTTGAAAACAGCAAACTGATTGTAAACGGCAAGGAAATCCGTGTGACTGCTGAAAGAAATCCGGCTGACTTGAAGTGGAACGAGGTAGGTGCTGAGTACGTAGTTGAATCTACCGGTTTGTTCTTGACCAAGGAAAAAGCTCAGGCTCACATCGAGGCCGGCGCTAAATATGTGGTAATGTCTGCTCCTTCAAAAGACGACACTCCGATGTTTGTTTGCGGTGTAAACGAAAAAACATATGTAAAGGGAACTCAATTCGTTTCCAACGCTTCTTGTACGACCAACTGCTTGGCTCCGATTGCCAAGGTGTTGAACGACAAATGGGGCATCACCGACGGTTTGATGACCACCGTTCACTCTACCACCGCTACTCAGAAGACCGTTGACGGTCCTTCCATGAAAGACTGGCGTGGTGGTCGTGCCGCTTCCGGCAACATCATCCCGTCTTCTACCGGTGCTGCCAAGGCTGTAGGCAAAGTTATCCCGTCTTTGAACGGCAAACTGACCGGTATGTCAATGCGCGTTCCGACTCTGGACGTTTCTGTAGTTGACCTGACTGTAAATCTGGCTAAGCCGGCTACATACGCTGAAATCTGCGCAGCTATGAAAGAGGCTTCCGAAGGTGAACTGAAAGGCATTCTGGGCTACACCGAAGATGCAGTGGTTTCTTCCGACTTCTTGGGTGATACTCACACCTCTATCTTCGACGCAAAAGCAGGTATTGCTTTGACCGACACGTTCGTTAAGGTTGTATCTTGGTATGACAATGAAATCGGCTACTCTAACAAAGTGCTCGATTTGATTGCCCACATGGCATCGGTTAACTGCTAATGGCTAATTAGAGTTTTTTAATAAGAGAGGAGAGGCTGTGTCAACTGTTGACATGGCCTCTTTTTTATAAATTGCGAGTAATGAAGACGATTGATTTGGTGGCTGTCATCGGCCCTACGGCATCGGGCAAAACGTCGCTTGCCGCCGCATTGGCCCATGAATGGGACGCGGAGATTATAAGCGGCGACAGCAGGCAGGTGTATCGCGGCATGGACATCGGCACCGGCAAGGATTTGGGCGATTATGTGGTCGGCGGCAAGCCGATACCCTATCATCTGATAGACATCGTAGAACCGGGATACAAGTATAACGTGTTCGAGTATCAGCGTGATTTCCTGAAGGCATATGAGGACATCCGCCGACGGGGCCGGTTACCGATACTTTGCGGCGGCACGGGGCTTTATGTCGAGGCTGTGCTGAAGGGCTATCGTCTGCTTCCCGTCCCCGAGAATCCGTCGTTGCGCATGAGCCTGGCCGATAAATCGTTGGAGGAGTTGACCGCATTGCTGTCTACCTACAAGACTTTGCACAACACGACCGATGTGGACACCGTGAAACGGGCCATACGTGCCATTGAAATCGAGGAGTACTATCGCCATGTGCCTGTCACGGAATGCAGCTTCCCGCAGTTGAACAGTCTGATAATCGGAGTGTCGATTGAGCGTGAGCTTCGCCGCCGGAAAATAACGGAGCGTTTACATCGCCGTTTGGAGGAGGGGATGGTTGACGAGGTGAGAGGCCTGCTGGCCGAGGGAGTGACGCCGGATAGCCTGATTTACTACGGACTGGAATACAAATATCTCACTCAGTATGTCATTGGAGAGTTGTCCTACGATGAGATGGTGCGTGGGCTGGAGATTGCCATTCATCAGTTTGCCAAACGGCAGATGACGTGGTTTCGCGGCATGGAGCGTCGCGGTTTCAACATACATTGGATAGACGCCAATCTCCCGATGGAGGATAAGTTGAAGCAGATAAAGGAACTTATGGATACTTTCGGCAAGGGCTAGGGGCTTATCCGATCCGGCTTATTTTCTTTAGTCTGTCTTCGTTGATGATTTTAATTTTTCGACCGTCGATAATGATAAGCTTTTCCGTTGAGAAGTTGGACAGGGTGCGGATGGCATTCGACGTGGTCATGTTGGATAGATTGGCCAAGTCTTCGCGTGACAGATAGATGCTCAGCGTACATCCGTCTTCTTCCACGCCATAGCAGTCTTTGAGGAACAGGAGCGATTCGGCCAGTCGCCCGCGGATATGTTTCTGAGTGAGGTTCACCGTGCGTTCGTCGGCAATGCCCAAGTCGGTTGCAAGCTGGTGTATGAAGAACATGGCAAGTTTGTTATTCTCGGACACCATCTGGTTGATGACCTCCATGGGGATGTGGCAGATAACTGATGGTTCAAAAGCGGCTGCGGCAGTCACGAAATTACCTCCTGAGAAAAAAGCGCGGTATGCAAAATATTCCACCGGTTTGATGACGCGGATGATTTGGCTGCGTCCGCCAACGCCGTCTTTGTAGATTTTTACTTTGCCGCTGAGCAGGCACAGCATGTGGGTTGGCTCTTCTCCTTCGCAATATATGGTTTCGTTCTTCTTGTATCTTTGGATTGAGAAATTTTGTTTCAAGATGTTGCGTTCCTCATCGGTGAGAAGTGCCCATATATCGGCTATGCTTTCGATGATTTCTGCCTCGGTTATATCTTTCTTGCCCATACTTGATGTTATAAAACCATGTTATAGGGCACAAAAATACGAAAAGTTTTATTCTGCCGGATTCTTTGACTTAAGAAAATCTGTGCCTCCTTTCATTTATAGATAAATTAACGTATTTTCTTGTTTTAGTGATTGGTGTCTGTCTTCTTTTCTTTACTTTTGCTATGAAGCAAGGTCTTTATTAAAGCGATTAAGAAAGTGCGAATACTGCTGCATGCCATTCTGTACATATTGTTTTGCGCTTGTTCTGTGCAAGCGCAAAATGCAATGCGGCCGCAATTGCCGGAGCCGTTGACGGGAGATTCCGTGATTCATCATGTTGTCGGGGCGGCCGATTGGTATGCGAATATTGTGGGTGATTATCGGGCGGACTTGTATGTGAGGGGGCGTTTCAAGGTGCATAAGCGCAACATTCTGTTGCGCGTGGTGCCGTCGATGTTCCGCTTCGAGGAAGGGGTGCATGACTATATCGTGGAGTCGCAGAACGAGGTGCACTATTCGGCTCCCGACATCTATGATGTGAAGATGCAGGCCTTGACGGGCACTTTCCGCCGGAATAACGGTGAGATTGGCAACGTGATGGACTATTTCAACATGAATATCTACTCCTCGGATTTGTTGCCGGACAAGCTGATTTCGCCCTTTACGGAGAACGGACACCGATATTATTACTATATTCTGGACTCAATCTTTGCGGAACGTACTCCCACGGAATACAAGGTCTTGATTGTGCCGCGCTATAAAAGCAATCAGTTGGTGCATGGTTTTGTCACGGTGCGTAATCAGAGCTGGACCGTGGCGGAAGGTTATCTGGCCGGTCGTGTCGACCAGGTGGAGTTTGAGGTGCGCATCAAGATGGGTGCCGAAGGCGGCGAGATGTACTTGCCGCAGCGTCTGGACATAAAAATGCTCTTCTCCTTCATCGGCAACAAGATTGGGGCAGAATACACGGCTACCTATAAATATAGGGATATCAAATTATCCGGCGAACATCCCGAAACGTTACCTCAAAAGCGCTGCTACAATTTGTCCGATCACTATCGGCTGAGTGTGGGAGCCGATACGGTCAACACCAGCCTGGCGCACATGGATTCTTTGCGTCCCTATCCGTTGAACGAGCGCGAAGAAGCTTTGTATGCGGGGTATGTCGCGCGCGGGGAGGAGCGGAAAAAGATGGTGGTTGAGCCGAAGTCGAAGAACCGTGTGCTCTGGGGTGAGATTGGCGACATGCTGATTAGCAACAACACGTTCCGATTCAATAAGCTGAATACGTTGAAGTGTTATCCTCTACTGAGTCCGTTACAGCTCCGCTACAGTCACACGAACGGTTTCTCCTACATCCAACGCTTCAAATACAATCAGTATTTCGCCCATGACCGCAACCTGTACATCTCTCCCCGCATCGGCTATCATTTCAAACTGAAGGAGTTCTACTGGCGATGTGACGCCAATTTCACCTACTATCCGGAGAAGCTGGGACGGATAACCTTGAACGTGGGCAATGGAAACCGCATATACAGTAGCGAGGTGCTGGACAGGCTGGAGCAATATCCGGACAGCATTATCGACTTCGATAAGTTGAAGTTGGATTATTTCAAGGACTTATACGTGCGGCTGGAGAATGAGTACGAAATAACAAACGGCCTGCTCCTGACGGTGGGTCTGTCTTACCACCGTCGTACGCTGGTGGACAAGACGCATGTCTACGACCCCAATTTGCAGGACTATCTGGCAGGCGGATTGCGCGATGCTTATTCCAGTTTTGCCCCGCGCGTCCGTCTGGAGTGGACTCCCGGCCAGTATTATTACATGGACGGACATCGCAAAATAAACTTGTATTCTCACTATCCCACTCTGTCGGTCGACTGGGAGCGCGGCATCAAGGGGATATTCGGAAGCACGGGAAAGTATGAGCGTGTCGAGCTGGACATGCAACAGAAGTTCAAGTTTGGCGGCATCCGCTATTTGTCCTATCGGGTGGGATGCGGCGCCTTCACCGACCAGGAGGATATGTATTTTGTGGACTTTTTCAATCTGCGGAGGAATAACCTGCCCGATGACTGGAACGACGACATCGGGGGCACCTTCCAGCTGCTCGACTCGCGTTGGTACAACTGGTCGAATAAGTATCTGCGCGGACACGTGTCCTATGAAACCCCTTTCCTGATATTCCGTCAGCTGCGGAAATATGTAAATCTAATTGAAACTGAAAGGCTGTATGGCGGCATTCTGTTCATGCCCCGGCTCATTCCCTATGTGGAGTTGGGTTATGGTATCGGAACCCACGTTTTCGATTGCGGCGCGTTCGTCAGTTTCACGCGCGGTCGTTTCGACTCCTTCGGGTGCAAATTCACCTTTGAACTGTTTAACTGAATGTCTCGTCGGACGATGCTTCCGACGGGCGACACGTAGCGTCGCGAGCGGGAATATGCACGCTTGCGAGCGGGGATATGCCTAGTCGTGGCCGGACATATGTGCGCTCACGGGCGGACATATTGACGCTCAGCCACGCTGTCGTTGCCTGAATCGGGCGGGGCGTGACGGCCGGTCGCATGAGCGGGAAAGAGGCATCGTGTCTTATCGTTTTTATTGTCAGAAACGTGAAAAGCGACCTCTTTGTCAGGCGGGCAGTGGTGTTTCTTTATGTTTTTTGAAAATAAATTCGTTCCTTTTCTTGTTTTTGTCTGAAAATTGTTACTTTTGGACATTCCTAATTATAAAGGGTGATTATCCGGACTGGATGCACGGAATGAAAATATTTTTGAAAACCTTAAAATATAAGCTATGAGCTATTTGCGATTTGACAAGACTCTGATGACCAATTTGGAGGAATCCTTGCCCAGAGAGATATTGCGTACTAATCGTTCGGGTGCTTATCATTGTACGACGATTGTAGATTGTAATACGCGGAAATATCATGGTCTGCTGGTGATACCTGTTCCCGAATTGGATGACGAGAACCATGTGCTCCTGTCGTCTTTGGACGAGACGGTGGTGCAACATGGAGCGGAATTTAATCTTGGGCTTCATAAATACCAAGGAAACAACTTCAGCCCGAAGGGGCATAAATACATTCGCGAGTTCGATTGTGAGAAAGTGCCGACCACGTTCTATCGGGTGGGCGGCGTGATACTGAAGAAGGAGAAAGTATTCGTGCACCATGAGAACCGCATTCTGATTCGCTACACGCTGGTCGATGCCCATTCGGACACCCTTTTGCGCTTCCGCCCTTTCCTGGCATTCCGCAGCGTGCGCGAGTTTACCCATGAGAACTCGCAGGCAAGCCGGGACTATCAGATGATAGAAAACGGCATAAAGACCTGCATGTATCCGGGCTATCCCGAGCTGCACATGCAGTTCAGCAAGCCCGTCGACTATCATTTCGACCCCAATTGGTACAAGAACATCGAGTATCCCAAGGAGCAGGAGCGCGGCTATGAGGCCAATGAAGACCTGTATGTGCCCGGCTACTTCGAGGTGCCCATCCGGAAAGGGGAGAGCATCATCTTCTCGGGCGGCACGTCGCCCGCTGATGTGCCCGCGCTGGAAGCCGTGTTCCAGAAAGAAGTCGACAAGCGCATCCCGCGCGACAGCTTCCTGCACTGCCTTTATAATTCGGCCCATCAGTTCCACAACCGGCAGGACGGGAGACGCTACATCATAGCCGGTTATCCGTGGTTCAAGTGTCGCGCCCGCGACATGTTCGTGTCGCTGCCCGGCCTGACTCTGGCCATTGAGGAAAACGACGTGTTTGACGAAATCATGGCAACGGCTCGGGAGGCCATCTATGATTTCATGCACGACCGTCCTTCCGCATGCAAGATTGCGGAGATGGATCAGCCGGACGTACTGCTGTGGGTCATCTGGGCCGTGCAGCAGTATGCCAAAATGCTTTCCCGCGAGAGGTGTCATACCCACTATGGCAAGCTGATAAAAGATATCATCGAGTTTGTCCGCAATGGCGAACATGCCAACCTGTTCCTCCACGACAACGGCCTGCTCTACGTGAACGGAACGGAACGTCCTGCCACCTGGATGAACTCCACGGCAAACGGTCGTCCGGTCGTGCCGCGCACGGGATATGTGGTTGAAATCAATGCCTTGTGGTATAACGCCCTGAAGTTCGCGGCCGACATGGCCCGTGAGGAAGGCGATCAGGCTTACGCCGACACGCTGGACGGATTGGCCGCCACGACGGGCACTTCCTTCGTCAACACCTTCTTGAACGAACATGGTTATCTGTTTGACTATGTTGATGGCACGATGATGGACTGGAGCGTTCGTCCGAACATGATTTTCCCCGTGGCGTTTGACTATTCGCCCTTGACGCTCGCTCAGAAGAAAGGCATCCTGGACATTGTGACCAAGGAACTGCTGACGCCGAAAGGGCTCCGTTCGTTAAGTCCGAAGAGCGGGGGATACAATCCCAATTACGTCGGTCCGCAAGCGCAGCGTGATTATGCCTATCATCAGGGTACGGCGTGGCCGTGGCTGGAAGGTTTCTATCTGGAGGCTTACATGAAGATTCACAAGATGAGCGCCTTGTCGTTCATCGAACGTCAGCTCATAGCCTATGAGGACGAGATGAATCTGCATTGCATCGGTACGATACCCGAACTGTTTGACGGCAATCCTCCTTTCAAGGGACGCGGGGCAGTGTCATTTGCCATGAATGTTGCAGAGTTGCTCCGCATTCTGAAACTGCTGACCAAATATAATCAAATGTATAACGATTCATTAAAGGAGGAATGGTAATATGAAAGTTTTAATGTTCGGTTGGGAATTTCCTCCTCATATTCTTGGAGGATTAGGTACTGCAAGCTATGGTTTGACGAAAGGATTAGCCCAACAATCCGATATGGAGATTACCTTTTGCATACCCAGGCCGTGGGGCGATGAAGACCAGAGTTTTTTAAAGATTATCGGTATGAACAGTGTTCCCATTGTGTGGCGCGACGTGCAGTGGGACTATGTGCAGAGCCGTGTTGGCGGATATATGGACCCGCAACTCTATTACGACTTGCGCGACCACATATATGCCGACTTCAATTATATGAATACCAACGATTTGGGATGCTTGGAGTTTTCCGGTCGCTATCCGGACAATCTGCACGAGGAAATCAACAACTATTCCATCGTGGCCGGAGTCGTGGCCCGTCAGCAGCAGTTTGACATAATCCATTCGCATGACTGGCTGACCTATCCAGCAGGAATCCATGCCAAGCAAGTGTCGGGGAAACCATTGGTGATACATGTTCATGCGACGGACTTTGACCGTAGTCGCGGCAATGTGAATCCCACCGTGTATGCCATCGAGAAAAACGGTATGGATCACGCCGACCACATTATGTGCGTGAGCGAGCTTACCCGTCAGACCGTGATTAACAAGTATTATCAGGATCCGCGCAAGGTGTCGACGGTACACAATGCCGTGTCCCCCTTGTCGGAAGAAATCCAGGCCATTGTGCCGCAGAAGTTCCCTCACGAGAAACTGGTGACATTCCTGGGACGAATTACCATGCAGAAGGGGCCGGAGTATTTTGTCGAGGCTGCCAACATGGTGTTGCAACGCACGCATAATATACGCTTCGTGATGGCCGGCAGTGGCGACATGATGAACGCCATGATAACCTTGGTCGCACAGCGGGGTATAGCCGATCGTTTCCACTTCCCCGGTTTCCAGAAAGGCAAACAGGTGTATGAGTGCCTGAAGGCAAGCGATGTCTATATCATGCCGTCGGTGTCTGAGCCCTTTGGCATTTCGCCTCTGGAAGCCATGCAGTGCGGTGTGCCGTCCATCATCTCCAAGCAATCCGGTTGTGCGGAAATCCTCGACAAGTGCATCAAGGTAGATTATTGGGACATACATGCCATGGCCGATGCGATTTATTCACTTTGTACGAATGATTCCTTGTATGAATATCTGAAGGAGGAAGGAAAGAAAGAAGTGGATGCCATAACATGGGAGAAAGTCGGCGTGAAGATTCGTGGCCTCTACGAACAAGTGATAAGAAACTGCAGATAATACATCAAAAAAAACATGCGAAGATTATGAAAACAATTTGCCTTTATTTCGAGATACATCAAATCATACATTTAAAACGTTACCGTTTCTTCAATATTGGTACAGACCATTATTATTATGATGATTATGAGAACGAGCGGACTATCAATGAGGTTGCCGAGCGTTCTTATATCCCGGCCTTGAAAACATTGATTGAGATGGCGCAGGAACATGCCGGATATTTCAAGGTTGCAATATCCATATCCGGTGTGGCTCTGGAGCAATTGGAAATCCATGCTCCGGTTGTCATTGAGCTGTTGCATCAGTTGAATGCCACCGGTTGCTGCGAGTTCCTGGCCGAGCCGTATTCGCACGGTCTGTCTTCGTTGGCCAATGAGGAATGCTTCCGTGCCGATGTGGAGCGTATGCGCAAGAAGGTTACCCAGCTTTTCGGACAGACGCCGCAGGTGTGCCGCAATTCCAGCTTGATTTATTCCGACGAGATTGGCTCCGTTGTGGCCGATATGGGCTTTAAGGGAATGCTTACCGAGGGAGCGCGCCACATCTTGGGTTGGAAGAGCCCTCACTATCTGTATCATTGCAACATGAATCCCAATCTGAAGCTCTTGCTTCGTGACTATAAGCTTTCGGATGACATAAGCCTTCGTTTCTCTAACTCGGAGTGGAATGAATATCCGTTATTTGCCGATACTTATTTGAGCTGGATTGAGGCTTTGCCCGAAGAGGAGCAGGTAATCAACATCTTTATGGAGCTTTGCGCTTTGGGCATCTATCAACCGTTGTCATCCAATATTTTGGACTTTATCAAGGCTTTGCCGGCAGTGGCCAAGGAAAAAGGCATCACCTTCTCCACACCGACGGAACTGTGTACGAAACTCCGTTCCGTGGCTCAGCTGGATGTGCCCGATCCCTTGTCGTGGGTGGACGAAGAGCGTGACATCAGCTGCTGGTTGGGTAACGTCATGCAACGCGAAGCCTTCAACAAGTTATATAGCGTGGCTGAACGTGTTCATCTGTGTGATGACCGCCGTATCAAGCAAGATTGGGACTATCTGCAGGCTAGCAACAACTTCCGCTTCATGACCACGAAGCATACATCGCTGACTATGGATCGCGGCATTTATGATTCTCCCTATGACGCCTTTACGAACTACATGAACATCTTGGGCGATTTCATTCGCAGGGTAAATTCGCTTTATCCGGCCGACATGGACAATGAGGAACTGAACGCGCTGCTTACCACCATCCACAATCAGGATGAGGAAATATCGGCTTTGAAGAAAGAAAATGAAAACCTGCAAATCAAGCTGACCAAAGCCGAACAAAGTGTTGCCGCGCCGGAACCGGATGCCGCTCCGGCCAAAAAGCCGCGCAAGGCAACAACGCGCAAGGCTGCCACGAAAAAGGAATAAAGCACATCTTTTTCGAGGTAACGCAAATACATATTTGAGTAATAGGTAATGCTTATGCAAGAGGGTGTACCCGGGTAATGCCGCAGGTGCACCCTTCTTTTTTCTCTGAGGTAGCGCCCGCTCTTTCCGGTGCGAATGACGCCGGGTAATCGAATCGGGAATTACCGGGCGAACAGCTCGATGACAGCTGACAAAGGGGTTGTCCGACAAGAACTATGCAGGCCGTGAGCGTGAATATTCCGGCTCGTGAGCGTCCGTATCTCCGCTCGCGAGCGTCCATATCTCGGGACAGACCCTGCCATATGGACGGATGGACCGATGCGGATATTCATCTTTTTGGCATGCAGAGGCCGTTCTGTCCCTCGTTTGTGTGCGGCTTCGGGAAAACGGTTTCTTATTTCGGCGCTTTGCTGTAGAGGAACACGCCGATGCCTGCATAGAGGATGTTGGGAATCCATACGGCGATGACGGGCGGCAGGTTGGCGTTGACGGCAAAGGTGGCCGAGATGGTCTGGAACAGGATGTAGGAGAAGCTCAGTGCCAGGCCGATGCCCAAGTGCAGGCCCATGCCGCCCTTGGTCTTTCTGGAGGAAAGCGACAGGCCGATCGTGGTCAGGATGAACGAGGCAAACGACATGGCTATGCGTTTGTGATATTCAATCTCGAACTCTTTGATGTTGGCAAATCCACGTTCTTTCTGGCGTTCGACGTATGATTTCAGTTCCGGGCTGGTCATGGTTTCCTGTTGCCCTTTGGAGATGAGGAAATCGCGCGGCTGGATGTGGAGCACCGTGTCCAGACGGTCTCCCCGCTTGATGATTTCCCGTGTGCCGTCCAGTTCGCGAATCATGTAGTCGCGCAATTGCCATTTTTCCTTTTCCGGACTGATGGTGTCGAACACGACCCGCCGTGCCGTGAGGTGCGAGACGAGTTTTTTGTCGACGAACTTGTCGAGCGAAAAGCGGTATCCGGTCTTGTTGTAGTCTTCGTAGCGTTCGATGTAGGCGATGACTCCGTCGGCCACTTCCATTTGCACGTTGTGCACGTAGTCCACTTTCTTTTTCTTCTTGTATTGGTCCTCGAAGTTCAGTCGGATTTCGCTTCCCCGGGGGATGACGAATGCCCCCAGAAAGTAGGTCAGGATGGCAATGAGTCCGGCCGAAATCATGTAGGGGCGCATCAGGCGCTTGAAGCTCATGCCGGTGGAGAACATGGCAATGATTTCGGAGTTCTCGGCCAGTTTTGATGTGAAGAAGATGACGGCAATGAAGACGAACAGCGGACTGAACAGATTGGAGAAATAGGGGATGAAGTTCAGGTAGTATTCCGTGATGATGGCATACCACGTGGCTCCCTTGTCGGTGAACTTGTCCAGATTCTCATTCATGTCAAAGACTACCGCAATGGAGATAATCAATGCGATGGCAAAGAAGTAGGTGCCCAGGAACTTTTTGATGATATAGATGTCGAGTCGTTTGAGCAGCCGTCCTTTCACTAGGTTGTTAAGCTTCCATTTCATAATCCTTGAACTTTTCTTGATTTACAGTCTGTTTGACAATCGTTCCACCATCACGGGTTTCCATGTGGAGAATGTCCCCGCGATGATTTGCCGGCGCGCTTCCCCGACCAGCCACAGGTAGAAAGCCAAGTTGTGCACCGAGGCAATCTGCATGGCCAGCAGCTCCTGCGCGTGAAACAGATGGCGGAGATAGGCTTTCGAGTACATGGTGTCCACGTAGGAGGCTCCGTCTTCCTCGATGGGAGAGTAGTCTGTTTCCCATTTCTTGTTGCGCATGTTCATCACGCCGTTTTTGGTGAACAGCATGGCATTGCGTCCGTTGCGGGTGGGCATGACGCAATCGAACATGTCCACTCCCCGTTCGATGCCTTCCAGGATATTCACCGGGGTACCTACCCCCATCAGGTAGCGTGGTTTGTCTTTGGGAAGTATTTCGTTGACAATTTCTATCATCTCATACATCTTCTCCGTAGGTTCCCCAACGGCCAAGCCGCCGATGGCGTTTCCGTCGCACTCTTTGGACGCCACGAATTCGGCCGATTGGCGGCGCAAGTCGGGGTACACGCATCCTTGCACGATGGGGAACAGGGATTGCCGGTAGCCGTATTTGGGTTCGGTTTCATTGAAGCGTTGGATGCAGCGGTCCAGCCAGCGGTGAGTCAGTCCGAGTGATTTCTTGGCATACGCATAGTCGGAATCGCCCGGCGGGCATTCGTCAAAGGCCATCATGATGTCGGCTCCGATGCTGCGCTCGATGTCGATGACCTTTTCCGGGGTAAAGAAGTGTTTGGAACCGTCAATGTGTGAGCGGAATTCGGCTCCCTCTTCACGCAGTTTCCGGATGCCGGAGAGGGAAAAGACCTGGAAACCGCCGCTGTCGGTCAGCATGGGACGATCGAAACCGTTGAACTTGTGCAATCCTCCCGCGCGTTCCAACACGTCCAATCCGGGCCGAAGATACAGATGATAGGTGTTGCCCAGAATAATCTGCGCCCGGATGTCGTTCTTCAATTCGTGCAGGTGTACGCCTTTCACGCTGCCTTGTGTCCCTACGGGCATGAATATGGGGGTTTCGATTTGTCCGTGGTCGGTCGTAATCAGTCCGGCACGTGCGTTCGATTTGGCGTCGGTATGTTGTAGCTCAAAAGTCATGCTTCAGTCTTTGTCTTTAGCGGGTATTGCAGTGAAATCAATGGCGTCGGGCACCTTTTCATTCGTAAGGGCCAGTCTGAACACTTCCTTGATGTCGCCGACATAGTGGAATGTCAGTCCTTTCAGATAGATGGCGGGTATTTCCTCGATGTCTTTCTGGTTTTCTTTGCAGAGGATGATTTCCTTGATTCCGGCACGTTTGGCCGCCAGAATCTTTTCTTTGATGCCGCCTACGGGGAGCACTTTGCCACGGAGGGTTATTTCGCCCGTCATGGCCAGATTGGCTTTGACTTTACGTTGGGTTAGTGCGGAGGCCAGTGAGGTTGCCATGGTGATGCCTGCCGAGGGGCCGTCTTTGGGGATGGCGCCTTCGGGCACGTGGATGTGTATGTTCCAGTTGTCGAAGATGTCCGGATTGATGTCGAGCAGGAAGGCATGGGCTTTGATGTATTCCAGTGCCAGCATGGCCGATTCTTTCATGACATCGCCCAGATTGCCCGTGAGGGTCAGGTGGCCTCCTTTGCCGCGGCTGATGCTGGTTTCTACAAACAGAATCTCACCGCCCACGGCTGTCCAAGCCAGTCCGGTAACCACACCGGCATAGTCGTTGCCCTGATATTTGTCGCGGGTGTATTCCGGCGCGCCAAGCAGTTCCTTCAGGTTGGAAGGCTTGACTTCCTGCATGGGATATACTCCATCGGTGGCATAGCCGCGTACCAGCTTGCGGAATACTTTGCTGATTTTGTGTTCCAGCTCACGCACGCCGGATTCGCGGGTATAATTCTCGATGATGGCTTCCAAGGTGTTCTTGGGCAGCTTCACGGCATTCTTCTTATCCATGCCCACGTTTTCCATTTCTTTCGGAATCAGGTGGCGGCGGGCAATCTCTATTTTTTCTTCCGTGATGTAGCCGCTGACCTCTATCAATTCCATACGGTCGAGCAGGGGGCCGGGAATGGTATTGAGGTTGTTGGCTGTCGCGATGAACATGACTTTGGACAGGTCGTAGTCCACATCGAGGAAGTTGTCATGGAAAGCATTGTTCTGTTCCGGGTCGAGCACTTCGAGCAGGGCGGACGAGGGGTCGCCGTTTACGGTGGCCTGACTCACTTTGTCTATCTCGTCGAGTACAAACACGGGGTTGGACGAACCGGCTTTAATCAGGTTCTTGATGATGCGTCCCGGCATGGCGCCGATGTATGTCCGGCGGTGGCCTCGGATTTCGGCTTCATCGTGCAGGCCGCCCAAGGAGATGCGTACATACTTGCGGTTCAGCGCCGATGCGATGGAACGGCCTAAAGACGTTTTTCCCACTCCCGGAGGACCGTACAGACAGATGATGGGCGATTTCAGGTCGCCGCGCAATTTCAGTACGGCCAAGTGTTCCAGAATGCGTTCCTTGACTTTTTCCAGTCCGTAATGGTCTTTATTCAAGACCTTCTCTGCGTGTGACAAATTCAGGTTGTCGGTGGTATATTCGTTCCACGGCAGGCTGAGCATGGTTTCCAGATAGTTCAGCTGGACGTTGTAGTCCGGCGATTGCGGATTGGTGCGTTCCAGCTTGCTCATTTCACGGTCGAAGATTTTGCGAACCTCGTCGCTCCATTTCTTTTGGGAGGCGCGTTGCTCCATCTCGGCCATTTCCTGGTCTTGCGGATTCCCGCCCAGCTCGTCCTGGATGTTCTTCATCTGTTGCTGGAGGAAATATTCGCGCTGTTGCTGGTCGATGTCTTCTTTCGTGCGCAGCTGGATGTTGGCTTTCAGCTCGGCCAGTTTCACTTCGCGCTTCAAGTAGCTCAGCAGTCTGTAAGCACGGTCTTGCAGCGAGTCCTCCTTCAGCAGCTGTTCCTTTTCATCCACTTTCAGCGGCAGGTTGGCACAGATGAAGTTTATCAGGAACATGTAGCTGCTGATGTTCTTGATGGCAAAGGCCGCTTCGGCCTGTATGTTGTCGGCGGTTTTCAGGTATTTTATGGTCAGGTCTTTGCATGTGTCCACTAATACCTTAAACTCCATGTCGTCCTTTTGGGGGAGTTTTTCTTGCAGTTGATTGGTTGTGCCCAGCATGAAGTCATCATCGGGCGCATTGTGCACTTCCAGCAGGTGGAAACGCTGCATGCCCTGCAGGATGACCGTGGTGGTCTGGTCGGGCATTTCAAACACGCGCACGATTTTGGCCACCGTGCCTATGGGATAGAGATCTTCCAATTCAGGGCGTTCTACTTCAGCTCTTATTTGGCTTACTGCGCCAATGACTTTGCCGTTTTTCGACGCCTTGTCGATGAGGCGGAGTGACGATTTGCGTCCGATGGCCACGGGCAATACCACGCCCGGAAACAATACCATGTTGCGCAAGGGTAAGATAGGCAGACATTTGTCAATCTGTCCTTCAAACAATTGTTCTTCATTGCCGTCAAAGTCGGCGATCAGGGAGAATGCGCTTTCGCGCTCATCGGTGTCGGGCAGTTCGCTAAATCTTCTTTTTATCATCTTCTTTCGTCAAAAATAATTAGTATGTGCCTGTGCGATAGGTACAAATTGGCTGCAAAGTTACGCATACTTTATTAAATAGCGGAACCCGAACGCCATAAAATCATGGTGTGAACTTCCCAAATAATCTTAATTAAAATGTGTTTCGTGACGGAGCCATACTAATTTTGTCCGTATGATACAAAGATGCATATATGCCGAACCAATATTTTCAGTTTAAAGAATTTGTCATACATCATGAGCGTTGTGCCATGAAGGTGGGCACCGACGGTGTGCTGTTGGGAGCTTGGGCACGACTGGATGATGCCCGCTTGGTGCTGGACATCGGTACCGGCACCGGACTCATTGCTCTCATGGCGGCTCAACGGAATGCCGAAGCCGCAATAACGGCTCTGGAAATAGACGCAGATGCCGCGGCGCAGGCGTCGGAGAATGTCGCGGCCACCCCTTGGGCCGGGCGCATCACGGTGGTTCATGCCGATGCGCGGACGTATGTGCCGGGGCGTAAATACGATGCAATCGTTTCCAATCCGCCTTATTTCAGCAATGCCCTGAAGTCTCCCGACAGCGGACGGGCGCAGGCCCGCCATGCCGACAGCCTGACGTTTGACGAGCTGTTGGCCTGCGTTGTGCGGTGTCTGGCCGCAGACGGGGAGTTTTCGGTGGTTATTCCCGCCGCGTCGGCTCCGGACATGATAGCCTCGGCAGCGGGGCATGGTCTGTATCTTTCGCGGCGCATGTGGGTGCGCACACTTGCCACGGCGCTCCCCAAGCGTGTATTGCTGGCTTTCCGCAGAGGCGTGGGCGACGTGGAGGAACGCGAGCTGGCCGTGGAGTATGAGCCGAAGCGTTATACGCCGGAATATAAGGAGCTGACGAAGGATTTTTATTTGTTCTTTTGACCCGGGTCTCCCGGCGTTTGCCATTTGGACAGACGGCGCAGCAACAGTTTCCTGTTCAGCTCCAGCCAACGTTTGTTGCGGGCCTGGAGGCTGCTGCCCAGGGTCTGCACTTCCACCAGATAGTCGCTGACGATTTGCAGGAGCGATTCCGGCCGCTTGAGCTTCCGCTTCTTTTTGTTGTTGATGACAATGTGTAATGCTTTGGGCACCACTTCCACGTGGATGTCCTTTCCTGCCATGATGGGGTCTCCGTCGAAATGGATGACGCCCTCTTTGGCACGATGGATGCACAGCTGGCGGCAGCGGAAGGTCTTGATGCGGCTGTTCTGGTCGATGGTGCGGTTGAACAGTTGGAACGACAAGGCCGGCACGTCCAGCACGGTGAACGGCTCCAGCACGGTCACGTCTATCAGGCCGTCGTCGAGCGAGGCCTGGGGCGCGATGTAGGCGTTGTTGCCATATTGCGATGCGTTGGCGCAGGCAATCAGGTAAGCCTTCAGCGTCTTGGTCTCGTGTCCGTCGTTCAGTTCGATTTCGTATGTTTCCGGTTTGTATATCAGGCTTTCCTGCAACATGTTTTCCAGATAGGTGAGCAGTCCGCGTCGTCCCGACTTGGCAAAACGCATGCTGACGAAAGCGTCGAATCCCACGCCGCAC
>CALUJS010000050.1 GCA_944321015.1 uncultured Phocaeicola sp.
GTGGTCGATCGGGCCGCACTCGAAATGCGGTGAACGGGCAACTGTTCCCAGGGTTCGAATCCCTGTCTTTCCGCTGATAATAAGCAGATTATAGGAATTAAGCGTAAAAACTTAGTTCCTATTTTTTGTTTGAAAAGCGAATTTGCCCCCTTGTTTTGACGGAATGTTTAGAAAATCCTTAGAGTTTCTCTGCAAATGTTTAGAGCTAATCACATCCGCTCAACCAATAAGTTTCGTATATTTGCAACTACAGGTGCTTATAGGAATGAAATCCTTAAGATTCTTTCCAACAATAAGTTCAGCATACAATATTATATAAGAGAAATACCATGAAAATTACCATCCACCGCGGTACTGACCAGATTGGCGGTTGCGTAACCGAGTATGAGTACGACGGCTGGAAGTTGTTCGTTGACTACGGCGAGCAATTGCCCGGTGCGCCCAAGTCCGAGGTTCCCCTTGGGGTCGAAGGCCTGACCAAAGGCGATTTATCGAAAAGCGCGTTGCTTATAACCCACTATCATGGTGACCATATGGGCAAAATCGCAGAGTTGGACCCCAATATCCCAATCTATATGGGAAAAATAAGCCGGGATATCATTGCGACACTCGCCAATTACCTTAAAACTGTTGATACAGCAAACGCGGCATTGCTTCAACGCCTCCCGGACATCAACACATTTTCACCCGGAGAGCCGTTCAAATTCGGACCGTTCACCATCATGCCGGTCATGATAGACCATTCAGCATTCGATGCCTATGCCTTCAAAATAGAAGTCGATGATGTAAAGGTGTTCCACACCGGTGACTTCCGCACTCATGGTTTCCGCAGCGGCAAGCTGCCTAAAGTGATTGATAAGTTTGTCGGCAGAGTCGATTATCTGGTCTGCGAAGCCACCAATGTTGCCCGTCCCGACGCGACAAACAAATCGGAGCATGAGTTGCAAGCTGAATTTGCAACCGCATTCAAAGAAAACAAATATCATATTGTTTACCTCTCCTCCACCAATATCGACCGCCTTTTTTCCCTCTATCATGCCGCGCTGCAGAGCGGGCGTTGCTTCATAGTCGACAAGTATCAGAAGCAAATTATGGACATCGCAACCCAACGAAATACGCTATGGGGCAAATCGCGTATGTACCGATATCGCGAGTACGAGCCTATGACACTGATGGTAAGCGGTTCGGAATTTCTCATAAACAAAAAATTCAAGGCGGTTCTTGAGGAGAAAGGCTATGTTCTCATCGCACGTGCAAACCCACGGTTTGATGCTCTGATTTCCAAACTGCCGGGAGAGTCCAAGCAACACTATCTGTCTATGTGGAACGGATACCTCAATCCCGACAGCGCGGCCTTTAATCCGACATTGGCGCATTCCATCGGTTCTGATTTTCACTATATGCACACCAGCGGACACTGCGACATGAAGAGCCTTCATCTATTTTTCGAGATGCTGAACCCCAAAGCCATCATTCCGATTCACACGGACAAACCGGAGGCTTTCGCCAAACTATTCTCCGATAAATGGCCGATAGTGCTTCTGAACGACGGAGAGTCAATCAATCCAATCTCCACAAGATATTTCGACACAGTCTCGGCAAGCGTTATTGCCGTCAAGCCTGCAGAAGAAAACCTCTCTGCGATTTCAAACGAAGACAACCAGGAATGGTGGTCGCTTGATATCGGCTATATAGGAGCTTTCATAAATTCCGATGACGCCCTTCAAATTTTGAAACGAGTCAGATACGCGCCTGAAAGGCTTTTGGGATATGATGTAGAAGAGGAAGAAGACATGTTCCCTTTCCGGGAAGATGTGTACAACCTCAAATTCGAATTGCTAACCAGTTTTGAATGGGGCGGTCATCTTCCCGGAGAAAAGAACTTCCAGAAAATGGGTTGGCTGAAACCGGGCGACAAGGTTCTGGCAATCGTCAACGATGGATTCTACGCCGTTGTTCCATGTGAGATTGTAGGTCCTATAACTAAAGAGTTTATGAAATCATCAATAGACGAAGGTCCTTTCTCCTATGAGGAAACAGAACTTTATGATTGGGATTGGGACTGTGTGATTGCCCACCCGCTGGTAAGACTAAAAGACGAGTTAGAGGAAATGCCGGAAAAGATAATCGTTCATAGGACCAACATATTTCCATACCGCAAATTTGAACAGTGAACCAATAAAAAAAGGATGTACCCGCCCATGTGAGTTACATCCTTTTTTAAATCCTTTCATCTCCGCCCCACCAAACAACGGCGGAACGTCGGTCTACAAGACCATCGGCTTAATACTCGTCCTCGTTGAAGAAGAAATCTTCCTTGCTCGGATAGTCGGGCCAAATATCCTCTATGCTTTCATATATTTCGCCTTCATCTTCCATTTCCTGCAAGTTTTCAATCACCTCAAGAGGCGCTCCCGAACGCATTGCGTAATCAATCAGCTCGTCCTTTGTGGCCGGCCAGGGTGCGTCTTCCAGCTTTGATGCTAATTCCAGTGTCCAATACATAGCTATATGTTTTTAGTCCTAATGCGGGCGCAAAAATAGGATAAATATTATCACTTACAAGATTTTTGCCATATAATTTCATGTTCTCCGTTCAAATTGTTCAGTTTCCGCGAAAACACAAACAAATAATCGGATAAACGGTTCACGTAAGCCGTCAGATTATCGTCCACCGGAACGCCGGTTCCGGCCAACTCCAGAATGCAGCGCTCGGCCCGGCGGCAAACGGTGCGGCAAACATGACACACGGCAGCTCCCCGCGTACCCCCAGGCAGGATGAACAGACGAAGCGGAGGCAATCCGGCATCTACCTCGTCGATGGCACGCTCCACAGCCTCAACATCCTCCGAATGAATGATGCTCTGCGGACGCAAAGCCTTATGGTCTTGGTCGGTGGCCAGATAGGAGCCGACAGAGAACAGCTTGTGTTGCACGCCGAGCAGAAATTCACGGTCGGCCTCATCGGTCACATAGGTTATCAACAGACCGATGAAGGCATTCAGCTCGTCCACCGTGCCATAAGCTTCCAGCCTAGGATGTGTTTTCGGAACTCTTACTCCGCCCACCAGACTGGTCATTCCCTTGTCACCCGTCTTGGTATATACATTGCTTTTTTTCATACATCTTTGGATTTATGTTTGCTAAAGTGTTTCAGAACATCATTCTGTAATTACGTCGGGAACGTGCAAGGTCGAAAAAGACCAGCCCCACATCATATAAATCAAACGTGATGCCCGTACGCCGATCGTTCTCCAACGCCTTCCATTCCATACGCCTTTCGCTTGTGGCATGTATGCCGTCAATAATGAACACCGAGCGCTCATCCGTCAACGGCAAAGCCTCCTCGCACACTCCCTGCAACGCTTCCGCAGGAGACAAGTAGAGAAATCCAATCTTTTCTCCTTCGCCCAACAAACGGGTGAAAAGTCCGGAAGAAAAAGCATCGGCCACGTGACACCGCACATCCGGCTTGGCCATCGCCATGCACTCCAGACGTTGCGCGCTGCCTGCGCCCAGCCCGACAATACTCTCCGGACGGAAACGATTGACCAGACGGAAAAGCAGTTTATCCACCCGCGCGGAGCCACCCGACAAACGCTCGATTTCCCCATAAGCGTAATAAGGCAGACGCTCACGAAAGACATCAGTCAGCAATGCGTAGACATAGGGCGAATGTACGCCAAATCCCAAACTCTGGCGCAGACGACGGACAACGGCATATATTCTGCGTAATGATATCATTTGTAACTAAAACAATCAGAGATATGTGCAAACATACGCAAAAAAAGCGTTGCGCCCAAAAAGGAGGCACAACGCTTTTCACAATATCAATCAAAGAGCAGGATTACTTCACAATGCTTTGAAAGTCTGCATTGGTCGCATATTTGGCAAACTCAAGGTCTTTGGCAGCCTTTTGGGCCAACGAGGCATCTTTGGACACGGCAGTACGCAAGTTGCTGATAACCATGCCTGCATTGTTGGTGCGTGCACCCAGGATAGCCGACAGGTAAGCCGTATAGGCATCAGGATTCTTCACTCCTTCCAAGGTTGCCTTCGCGCTGTTATAATCTTTGGTCAGGATTTGTGCCAAAGCCGCACTGTTGCTCTTGGTATCTCCAAACGAAGTAACGGCTTGCTCATATTGTCCGGCAGCAATATAGTAGTTGCCCAACGCTTCATTCAAAGCGGCAGAACCGGCGCCTTTGCCCAGATAAGTCTGTGCAGCAGCCTTGTCACCCTTAATCAGGGCAATCAGTCCCAAGTTTACATTGGCTTCGGCCGAAGAGGGATTCTTTTGCAATGCGGTCTTGAAGTAGCTTTCAGCCTCATTGTAATTTCCGACCTGATAAGCCAGCTCGCCAAGGTTGTTGAACGCGCGATAGTCGGCGGGGAAGTTCTGGGCAGCAGTCTTGTAGATGGCTTCCTTCTCGGCCGGCGTGTTTACCAATGTGGCAGCATAAAGCAGTTCTTCCACATTGAGCACCTTCGGCTCGCTCTTGAATGCGGCCAAGATTTCTTCGTCGGAACGACCGATAAGCTGATAGTTCAACGTCAGGCGTGCACGACGCAGCTGAGGCAGAATTTCATCGGCCAGATTCTTGTATACGGAAGAAATGTTCTTGATTTCAGCCTCGCGTTGCTCCGGATCCTGATACATGGAAAGCACACGCAGAATGAGATCCTTGTCTTGAATGTTCGATTTGGAAACAAGTTCTTGGAATCCTTCCCAGTCTTGAGCCGTATATTTGGCATCGACGTTGGTTACGATCTCTTCTTTCTTGAGTTGCTTGTTCACATACTTCTCGGTGTTTTCCTGACGTCTGGCAGCCAGTTTGTCATTCAGGTCAATACCGCCGTCGGGAGAAGCATAGGCCGAAATCTCGATATTCTCCATCAATTTGCCTTTCTGGTCGGCATTCACATTCTTAACAAACTCGTTGAATGCTTTAATGGAATCGGAATTCAACTCGCTGGCACGGAGGTTGGCCTGCTGAATAAGGAACATGATGTTGGCACTCTTTGCCTGCTGAATGACACGCTGGAAAGCGTCTTCGGCATTGGCGGTATTGGCATTGGCCAATGTGTTCTTAACCAACTCGGAAGTGGCAATCACGCCGTCGGCTACCTTCACTGCGGGAATGGCCACAGATTTGCCCTTCTTGCCTACTCTAGCGTCAAACTCCAGATAGAGTTCCGACTTGGCCATTTCGGGAACATAGTCGAAAGAAGCGGGCATGGAATAGTTTCCACCGGCCTTGTAATAGATTGTCTGGTTGTTTCCTTGCACTTTCTCGCCCTGGAAAGTCATCGACTCGCCTCTGGCCTCGCCGCCTTCCCAACGAAGCACCGGAGTAACCGTGACCACGGCTTTCTTCTTGAAATACTTCTCCGGGAACTTCCCGTTGATGGTAACATCTACCTTACCGCCCACAGCCTCCAATACCTGAGGCGTTGTCGTAAAATAGTCGGAAGACAATTCACCCATTTTGCTGCTACATGAGGAGAGCGCAAAAACCAATGCCATTAGGAATGGCAAATAAAGCTTTTTAATCATAGCACTTAACTTAAATATTTATTTAGTAGAATTCATAATACTAACACTGCAAAGATATACATTCCACAGAGGAACGGAAAAAAACAAGATGCATTTTTTCCTCTTTTACCGCCTCATGTTAATAATAAACCTTAAAAGTCTTAATCGCGATGAATATTACGAGGATGGTGTTCCAGAATGGCTTCACGCAACATCGTGCGGTCTATGTGCGTATAGATTTCTGTCGTACCAATGGATTCGTGCCCAAGCATCATCTGGATGGCGCGCAGGTTGGCACCACCTTCAAGCAGGTGTGTGGCAAAGGAGTGACGAAACGTGTGCGGACTCACCGTCTTTTGAATGCCGGCCAGTTCCACCAGTTCCTTGATGAAATGAAACACCATGATGCGCGACAGTTTGGTTCCGCGACGAAAGCTGAGAAACACATAGTCTTCATGCCCCGGCTTGATGTTGCTCATCGCCATACGCTGCTGGAAATAGGTTTGCAATTCGTTCACGGCACGAGGCGACACGGGAACCAAACGCTGCTTGCTACCCTTGCCTTCCACACGCATGAATCCTTCCTCCAGATAAAGATCGGACATATGCAGATTGCATAACTCCGACACACGAAGGCCGCAACTGTAAAGAGTTTCGATTATGGCCCGATTGCGCTGTCCCTCGACCTTGCTCATATCAACAGACGCAATAATCCGGTCAATCTCCTCCACGGTAAGCACATCGGGCAGATGCATCCCCAATTGGGGCGACTCGAGCAAAGCGGTAGGATCATCTTCCAGATAGTCTTCGAGTATCAAGAAGCGATAAAACGAACGTATGCCGGACAAGATGCGGGCCTGCGAGCGCGGATGGATGCCAATGTCCTTCAGCCCGGCAGCAAAGTTATGCAGGTCGTCAAGCGTCACATCGAACACATGTATGCCTTCCAGCGTCAGATAGGCCAACAACTTATCCAAATCCGTCAGATAAGCATCCACCGTATTTGCCGAAAGAGACTTCTCAAGCCGCAAATACTGTTTATATTTCCTAAGAAGGACCTCGTTTTGCTCCTTCTTGTCCGTTTTCATCGTGCGTTCCATTTCTTTTTCCTACCTTTGTACCCAAATTTCTTCCTGCAAAGGTAGAACAAAACTTCCAAAGCGAACAAGGCAATGAAAATACAAATCGTCAACGGCCCCAATATCAACCTGCTGGGCAAACGTGAGCCTTCGATTTACGGCGCGGTTTCATTTGACTCTTATCTGGAAAACCTGCGCTCCTCCTACCCCGACATCAAACTGGACTATTACCAATCCAACGTGGAAGGGGAACTCATCAACAAACTTCATGAAGTGGGATTCGAGTATGACGGCATCGTGCTCAACGCCGGCGCCTACACCCACACGTCCATAGCCTTACAAGACGCCATACGCGCCATCACGGCCCCGGTCATCGAGGTACACATTTCCAACGTACACCGTCGTGAAGAGTTTCGCCACCGGTCAATGATTGCGTGCGCCTGCATGGGCGTCATCTGCGGTTTCGGACTCGACTCCTACCGCCTGGCCGTGGAAGCCCTGCGCCAAGCTATCCCCGCGAAGAAATAACATACAACACAACTATACAACCCGTTAAAGCCTATGATGCTTAAAAAGACAAAAATCGTAGCGTCCATATCTGACCTGCACTGCGAAGAAGAATTTATCAGAGAACTGTTTGAAGCCGGCATGAACGTCGTGCGCATGAATACGGCCCATGCCAGCCGCGAAGGATTCGAGAAACTCATCGCCAACGTACGCAAGGTATCCAACCGCATAGCCATCCTGATGGACACCAAAGGCCCGGAGGTGCGCACCACCGACCTGGCCGGAGGACAACCCATCGACTTCTACACGGGAGACAGCGTAAAAGTAACCGGCAATCCGCAACAGGAGACTTGCCGCGAATGCATTGCCGTGTCCTATCCCAACTTCGTGCGCGATTTGAAGGTGGGTGAAACCATCCTCATCGACGACGGCGACCTGGAGCTGGCTGTCATCGGCAAAGACGAAGCCGCCAACGAACTGACCTGCGAGGTACGCAACGAAGCCACACTGGGCAACCACAAGAGCGTGAACGTGCCGGGTGTGCGCATCAACCTGCCTTCGCTGACCGAAAAGGATCGCAACAACATACTCTACGCCATCGAGAAGGACATCGACTTCATTGCCCACTCCTTCGTGCGCAACAAACAAGACGTGCTCGACATCCGCAAGATTCTGGACGAGCATCACAGCACCATCAAAATCATAGCCAAGATTGAGAATCAGGAGGGTGTGGACAACATCGACGAAATCCTGAGCGTGGCCGACGGCATCATGGTGGCACGCGGCGACCTGGGCATCGAAGTGCCGCAGGAACGCATCCCCGGCATCCAGCGTCTCCTCATCCGCAAATGCGTCAGAGCGCGCAAGCCGGTCATCGTGGCCACACAAATGCTCCACACCATGATACAGAATCCGCGTCCGACCCGTGCCGAGGTGACCGACATTGCCAACGCCATTTACTACCGCACCGACGCGCTGATGCTGAGCGGCGAGACGGCCTACGGCAAATATCCGGTGGAAGCCGTAAGGACCATGACCAAGATTGCCGCCCAGGCAGAGACAGACAAGCTGGCGGAAAACGACATCCACATCCCGCTGGAAGACAACTGCAGCGTGACCGAATTTCTGGCCAAACAGGCCGTCAAGGCTACCGACAAGATGAACATACGCGCCATCATCACCGACAGCTTCAGCGGATACACCGCACGCAACCTCGCCGCCTTCCGTGGCAAGAACCCCGTGCTGGCCATCTGCTACAACGAGCACACCATGCGCCACCTGGCGCTGTCCTACGGCGTGGAAGCCATCTACATGCCGGAACTGCCCAACGGGCAAGCCTACTACTTCGCCGCCCTGCACAAACTGCTCCGCGACGGCGTCATCCATGAAAACGAGATGGTGGCCTACCTGAGCGGCGGCAAACAAGGCACGCACACTTCCTTCCTGGAAATCAACCAGGTGAGCGACGTGCTGAAGTATGCCAACGACGACGAATACATCCTGCCCAACCGCAACCGATACCTGTAACCGACCATCTGCCATGCAAGAGACCGAATCCATAGACGACTACATCCTGCGCCACATTGACGACGAAGGCGACTACCTGCGCGCACTCTATCGAGACACGCACGTGAAGCTGCTTTACCCTCGCATGGCCTCCGGGCATCTGCAAGGACGCATGCTCAAGATGTTTGTCCGCATGATTCGGCCGCAACGAATACTGGAAATCGGCACATACAGTGGCTATTCGGCGCTCTGCATGGCCGAAGGGTTGGAAGAAGGGGGCACGGTGTACACCTTCGAAATCAACGATGAGCAGGAAGACTTCACACGCCCGTGGCTGGAAGGTTCGCCCCATGCCGAAAAAATAAAGTTCTACATAGGCGACGCACTTGAACTGGTGCCCCGCATGGACTTGCACTTCGACATGGCGTTCATGGACGGCAACAAGCGCAACTACATCGACTACTACCAAATGATTCTGCCACGGCTCTCCCCGGGAGGCTACATATTGGCCGACAACACCCTGTGGGACGGGCACGTGCTGGAACATGCCGCACCTGCCGACCAACAGACACAAGGCATACAGGCATTCAACGACCTTGTAGCCGCCGACACACGCGTGGAAAAAGTCATCCTGCCTCTGCGCGACGGCCTGACCATCATCCGCAAAAAAACAGAACAATAAACCTATATACATCATATGGAAACGACCAGACAAAACAAAATCGCACGCCTGATACAGAAGGAACTGAGCGACATCTTTCAGAAAGAGACCCGAGCCATGGGAGGCGTCCTCGTGTCGGTCAGCGTGGTGCGCGTCAGCCCCGACCTGAGCGTGGCGCGGGCCTACCTGAGCATATTCCCCCCGACACGCAGCCAGGAAATACTGAACAACATCAACGCCCACGTCAAAAGCATCCGCTTCGAGCTGGGCAACCGGGTGCGCCATCAATTGCGCATCATCCCCGAACTGCGTTTCTTCCTCGACGACTCTTTGGACTATCTGGAAAGGATTGACGAGCTGCTGAAGGAATGAACCTGCCCTTCTACATTGCCAAGAGATATCTCTTCTCGAAGAAGTCACACCATGCCATCAACATCATATCGGGCATATCGGTGTGTGGCGTGGCGCTGGCCACGCTGGCATTGGTATGCACGCTGTCGGTGTTCAACGGCTTTCAGGATCTGGTGGCCGGCTTCTTCACCGCCTTCGACCCGGAACTGAAAATCACCGTGCGCCAAGGCAAGGTGTTCGACTCGGGCGACGAACGGCTCCGCCACGTGAAGGAACTGCCCTACGTAGAGGTGTATTCCTGCTCGCTCGAAGAAAACGCCATGATTCAGTACAACGGCAAGCAGGCCATGGTGACGCTCAAGGGCGTGGAGGACAACTTCGAGCAACTGACGGCCATCGACAGCATCCTCTACGGCAGAGGGCATTTCATGCTCCACGACGAAGTGGCCGACTACGGCATTCCCGGCATACAGCTCACCGCCGTGTTGGGTACGGGCATCGCCTTTGTCGACCCGCTGGAAATCTATGCGCCCAAGCGCAATGCCAAGGTCAACATGGCCAACCCCTCGGCCAGCTTCAACCGCCTTTACCTGTATTCGCCGGGCGTGGCCTTCATCGTCAACCAACAGAAGTACGACAACGGCTACATCCTAGCCTCGCTCGACTTCGCCCGGCGGCTGTTCGACTACACGACCGAAGTGTCGGCCGTGGAACTGAAACTCAAGCCGGGCACGGACATCGGCCATGCCAAAGAGGAAATCGCCCGCATCATGGGCGCGGACTTCACCGTGGCCGACCGCTACGAACAGCAGGCCGACGTGTTCCGCATCATGGAGATAGAGAAGTTCATCTCCTACCTTTTCCTGACATTTATCCTGCTCATTGCCTGCTTCAACGTCATCGGCTCGCTCTCCATGCTCATCATCGACAAGAAGGCCGACGTGGCCACGCTACGCAATCTGGGCGCAAGCGACAGGCTCATCACCCGCATCTTCCTTTTCGAGGGACGCATGATATCGCTGCTGGGCGCGGTGGCCGGCATCGTGCTGGGGCTGGCCCTGTGCTACGTCCAACAGCGGTTCGGCCTGCTCACGCTGGGCACCACGGCCGACAGTTTCGTGGTCGACGCCTATCCGGTGAGCGTTCATGCCGCCGACATCGTGCTCGTCTTCATCACCGTCGTCATCGTGGGTTTTCTGGCCGTGTGGTATCCCGTGCGCTACCTCAGCCGGCGGTTGCTCTGAGCACGCCCTTCTTCATCATCCCATCAGCAGAGCGATTTTCCGCTCCGGCGCGCCGGGCAACAAACGCTTGAAATGAGCCAGCAGTCTCTCGCGCGACTCCTCGGGCGTGCATCCGGCGTCTAGGTTGCCATACAGCCGTTCGGGCACCGTGTAGCGGGCCACGCCCCATCCGTAGGGACGGCCGTGACGGTCGACGTTATATTCGAAATCGGCAATGACGACACGCATCCCCATCATCAGGCGGGTCAGAATGGGGTCGAGGGAAATCTTGCCCTCGACGGGCATGAGGTCCACCAGGCCGGATTCGCGGCGGCGTCCCCGCCGACCGGCAAAGCCCAGCAGACGGCGCAGTTCCTTCACCGTCGCTCCGCCTTCCGCGTCAATGGTCTGCAACACCACGTCGTCGAGCGCCGCCGTGTCCTCATCCTTCGCATAGCGGCGCGAGCGGCGATAGTTGGCCAGATGAGGCAGCCACTCCAGACTGACGTATCCGGCTTTCTTGTTGAAAAACTTCCCGTAGGCGCAATGGCCTTCGCGGATGACCGGCCCTTTCCACTCCCACGGCCCTTCTTCGTCGGAAAACCAATATTCGGGCGCCGTGCGTTCCTCGATGGAGAAACCGGGAATGCCGCAACGGAAGAACGGCAGGAAACCGTCCTGCAGCACCTGTCGTTCCAGCTCCAACGCGCTGTCAATCACCCGTACCATGGCGTCACTTCCTTAGCGCGGCTCCGTCCTGAAAGGCATTGCCCACCTTCGGGCCGACAACCAGATAGTCATTGTGCACGGGGTCGAACACGATGGGACGCAGGCGGGCCGGGTCAATCTTTCCGCGCTCGTCCAGAATACTCTCGTCGGCCGACACGTTTACGATGCGCCCCACCAGATGGCACGTTTCTTCGTCATACGACACCAACTCGCACTCCACGGCCATGGGCAGTTCCTCGATGAGGGGAGCGTTGACAAACTCCGACTTCACGGCATGGAATCCGGCACGGGCAAACTTGTCGGGCACCTTGTTGGCCGAAACAATGCCCACGTAGTCGCACGCCGTCAGGCGGTCGACCGTGCCCATGCTCACGGTGAAAGCACGTGTGGCCAGCAGGTTCTTCACCGTCTTGTGCCCGGCGCTGAGGCAGAGGTTGATGCGGTCGTCATAGTCGATACCGCCCCAGGCGGCATTCATGGCGTCGGGCTGTCCGTCGGCATCATACGTGGCAACAATGAACACCGGCTGCGGATAAGTCCACGGTTTTGCTCCAAAATTCTTTCTCATGATGAATCCTCCTATCATTTAACGTTCTGTTCCACAAATATAAATCTTTTCCGGCAAACAAGCAACCGGCCGGAGAGAATCCGGCGGCGATATTCACCCATATGCACGCCCGCGAGCAGACATATGCCCGCCCGCAAGCGGGAATATGGACGGGCACGAGCGTACATATGCGCGCTCACGGGCGTAAACCGGACGAACAAAACCTACCGGTTTACGGGACAAAATCGTAACTTTGCACACAGACCAACCAATCTATCATGAACTGGAGACAACTCTTATCCAACAAGCGGTTCGGCCTGGAGGAACTGCACGAGAAGCGCAAGGATGACCGCACGGAGTTTCAGCGCGACTACGACCGGCTAATCTTCTCGGCTCCCTTCCGCCGCCTGCAGAACAAGACACAGGTGTTCCCGCTGCCGGGCAGCATCTTCGTTCACAACCGACTGACGCACAGTCTCGAGGTGTCGTGCGTGGGCCGTTCGCTGGGCAACGACTCGGCCAAGAAACTGCTCGCCCTCCATCCGGAGCTGAACGACAGCCACCTGTCGGAAATAGGCGCCATCGTGTCTGCCGCCTGTCTGGCACACGACCTGGGCAACCCGCCTTTCGGTCACTCGGGCGAGCGTGCCATAGGCACGTATTTCTCGGAAGGAAACGGACTGCGCCTGCGCGAGATGCTGACGGAGGACGAATGGCAGGACTTGATTCACTTCGAGGGCAACGCCAATGCCTTCCGCCTGCTCACGCACCAATTCAAGGGACGGCGCCGGGGCGGATTCGTCATGACCTACTCCACGCTGGCTTCTATCGTGAAATATCCCTATGCGTCGGCATTGGCAAAGGAAAAACCGAAGTTCGGCTTCTTCTGCAGCGAGGCCGACGACTTCCGCCGCATAGCCGACGAGCTGGGACTGGTGCGCCTGAGCCGCGAGGGAGAACCGCTGCGCTACGTGCGCCATCCGCTGGTCTATCTGGTGGAGGCAGCCGACGACATCTGCTATCAGGTGATGGACATGGAAGATGCCCACAAGCTGAAACTGGTGAGCACGGAGGAAGTCCGGCAACTGTTCCTGGGCTTTTTCGAGGAATCGAAGCGGGAGCACATCACGCAGGTGTGTCACATGGTGCAGGACGTGAACGAACAGGTGGCCTACCTGCGTTCATCCGTCATCGGCACGCTGGTGAAGGAATGCACGCAGGCATTCGTGGCCCACGAAGAAGAACTGCTGAACGGCACGTTCCGGGGATGCCTGACGCAACACATCAACTCACCGGTAAAGGAGGCCTACGAAGCCTGCTCGCGAAAAGCATATGAGAAGATTTACCGCTCGAAGGATGTGGTGGACATCGAGCTGGCGGGTTTCAAAATCATCATGACGCTGCTCGACCTGCTCATCGAGGCCGTCATGTCGCCGGAAAAGGCCTACTCGCAACTGCTCATCAACCGCGTGTCGGAACAATACGACATCCATGCCGACACGCTCTACGGCCGCATACAGGCAGTGTTGGACTATCTGTCGGGCATGACGGACATCTATGCGCTTGACCTCTTCCGGAAAATCAACGGAAACAGCCTGCCTGCAGTGTAAGGTCTTGGAGCCGCCCAAACAAAAAACGACGCGAACGACACGGATTCTTCACCATTCATCCATGTCATTCGCGTCGTTCGCGCTCAACAGCGTTTATCCCGCCGCAGTCTTATCCGATGGTCATTTGCAATGTTCTTCGTAGATGACGCGATTGGCGCCGGAAGTGATTTTCAGGGCTTCGGGATGTTGCTTGACAAAGGACTCGATGTGGCGGATGCGTTTTTCCTCCAATATCTCATCCACGGCAATGAGTATGCCCGTTTCTTCCACATCGCCAAAACCGTAGTTGATTGCCGTGCCAAACATGCGCATCGTGGGCGAAAGCCCCATATAGGCATTCACCAGCGGCGGAATGTTGTAGCCCAGCTTGCGTACCTCGGTATTGAGAATCTTGTAGTCTTCCTTAAAGCTCTCCTTGCAGAATATCTTTTCCAGCAGTTTCGGGTCGGTCTCCAGCTGCAACGGCTTGAAGGGAGTGATGAGATTGTCCTTGTCGCCGAAATGCTTGTTGAGGAAATACAAAATCATGTCGCGCCCGAAACGGTTGTAGGAAGGATACATGGTCACCTTGCCGAAGAAATATTTCACTTCGGGCATCACCACCGTGAGGGCGCCCAAGCCGTCCCACAAATTATCGAGAGCGAACAAGCCTTTTGAACCGGCCCGCGTCGACTGATATTCGAGGGTGACAAAGGAACGTCCCAACTCGATGGTGGTAGGCAGATAGTTTTTCAGGAATTCATCGGAGAAGTGAAACATGTGGGCCGTGGCCAACTTGGGTTGTCCGTTGTCGTCATATTGCACGTCGGTGCCTCTCAAATAACGATATCCGCCCAGAATCTCCTCGGCCTCGGGGTTCCACACCACCAATTGCTTGTAAGGATTCTCCATGGTGTCATATTCGTCGAGGTCAAGCGAAAGCCCCGTGCCTCCTCCGGCCATGCGAAAGGCAATCTCGCGCAAGCGGCCAATCTCACGCACCACGTTGGGCGAATCCTGATAGGTCACTATATAGATTTCGTTATTACTCTTATTGGTAAAGCGGAGACGCTTGTCTTCCGTCAGCTCCGATTTCAGAACTTCTTTCGCTATCGGTGCGATGATTTCTTCCATGATATATTTTTATTTGCTTTACTGTTACAGTCCATACACGATGTTTTTCACATATTCGGCCCACTCGGCAGGCGTTTTTGTCTTATCGAAAGTCTGCCAGGGAATGGGCTTCCCAATGGTGACACGGAAAGTCTTGTGCCGGTTCTTAAACATCTCGTCGGCCAAATAGAGCATCGCGACGTTGAACTTAATGCCCAACGTCTTGCACGCATTGGCCAGATTGTAGAAAAAATCAGAGTTACGTCCCTCGAAATGGATGGGCACGACGTCACGCTGATGTTGCACGCTCTTCACGACAAAGGCCTTCTTCCACTCCAAATCGCGAATGACGCCCCGCTGTCTGCGAGAACACAAACCGGCAGGAAACATGATAATATGATTGTCGGAATTGAACCCGGCTTCCACCATTAAGGGAAAATCCCTGGCCTGAGAGCCGGTCTTGTTGATTGGGATACAAAGAGGAGCCAAGCCTTTGAGATTCATCAAAAGGTCATTGACCAGATACTTTATCTTGCCGTCGTAGTGCTTGCCCAGCAAATAGCCCAAGGCAACACCATCCTGTCCCCCCAAGGGATGATTGCTCACAAAAGTATAAAGGCGATGATCGTCCGGCAGATTTTCCAAGCCGTGTACCTCCAGCTTCGTGTCAAGAAACCGCATGGCTTCCTCCAGAAAGTCCACCCCGGATTTATCTCCCACCTGAAGCAGAAAACCATTGACTTCATCCTGATGCACGATGCGCTTCAGATAAGACACAACAAAACGGGGAACATACTTGGCTTTCCCCCCTGCTTTTGCACGCAATATCTGGTCTATGTCTATCAAAAACTGCGAATCGGCTGCCATATTTTGTCCTTATCCATAAATCGTTGCAAAAATAATGTATCTTTCGCATATCGGATTCATTGAGGAAGAAAAAAAGAAGCTCTCCCCTGATTTTATCGCGACACAGCACAGAAGAATCCTCATTGTGCAATAAAAACGGGCATTTTTATAGTATTTGCGTCACACTCGGCATTCCCTTTCCGGGAGCAGTAGAAAATCAGTGGGGATAACCATACAGTTTTGCGATTCTGAAGAGAAAGAACTTTTTGTCGGTAACTCCGTGTAGATTCGCCCTGAAAAGTTTGATTTTGGCATTGAATGATTCGGCAACCGCATTTGATGAGCGGTTGTTGTAGAAGTTCAGGATTTCGTCATAATGCTCATAGAATGTTGCAGCAATGACATTAAACTGTTTCATCCTTGAATCATCCACCTTGTTGTACCATTTGGCCATGCTCAACCGTGCGGCATCCTTGATGGTATTCTTTGAGAATATCAGTCTTAATGAGTGGGACAGGCCATAAGCCATTTTGATGTCGGGATACTCCTCGAAGAGGATTTTAGCCCTTTCCTTTTGTTTTTCCGTCCACTTGTCTGCTGATTTGAACAGGAGATAGCGGCTTCTGATAAGCAATTCCGGACGCGTGTCTCCATTGGAAAAGCGGAACGGCGCATAGGGCTTGCCGGCATGTTTGCACTCTTCCATTTCGTCGTTGGCTTGCTGCAAGGCGTCCCAGCGGTGTGCCACACGGATTTCCTGCACGGCGTCACAGGCCAGTTTCTGTATGTGGAAACGGTCAATCACCCTTTGGGCTTTCGGGAA
>CALUJS010000051.1 GCA_944321015.1 uncultured Phocaeicola sp.
CTGTCATTTCTTCTACCGGGTCATTATCCGAACAGGCAACAAGTGTATTTGCCGTAAAAGAAAAAAGAAGGATGACCAATATGTTTAATAAATGCTTCACCATAACGTACATTTTAAAGGATTATTTCAAATACGCACGGAAGAACTGCTCAATCTTGTCGAACGGTATCTTATCCAAGTTGTCATAAAGGTCGGTATGCACAGCACCAGGCACGATAAGCAATTCCTTGTTGTCGCCTTTCAGTTTCTTGAAAGCATCTTCTCCGAAATAACGTGAATGGGCTTTCTCGCCGTGCACTATCAAGACCGCACTGCGAATTTCGTCTGCATACGACAGGATGGGCATATTGATGAAAGACAACGAGGAAGTGACATTCCAGCCCAAGCCGGAGTTGATGGAACGGTGATGATAACCGCGCTGGGTCTTGTAATAATCATAATAGTCCTTCAGGAATTGTGGCGCGTCATCAGCGGGTTTAGGATTCATTACGGTGCGCTTGTAGATACCGTCGCGGTAATCTTCGGTGCGTTGGGCGTTCATCTGCCTGCGCATTTCATAGCGGGCATCTGCATTGTCGTTGGCATCAAAATATCCATTGGCTGAATTTCGGCTGATGTCGTACATCGTGGAAGCTACCGTAGCCTTGATGCGTGTATCCATTGCCGCCGCATTGATGGCAAATCCACCGAAACCACAAATACCGAGAATGCCGATACGCTCTGCGTCCACATCGTCGCGTGTGGAAAGATAGTCCACCGCCGCACTGAAATCTTCCGTATTGATGTCGGGCGAAGCTACGCTGCGCGGTTGTCCACCGCTCTCACCAGTAAACGATGGGTCAAAGGCAATAGTCAGGAAACCACGCTCTGCCAATGTTTGGGCATACAGCCCCGATGATTGTTCTTTCACCGCACCGAACGGGCCGCTTATGGCAATCGCCGGGAGTTTGCCTTCCGTGTTCTTGGGAATATACAAGTCGGCGGCAAGCGTGATGCCGTAGCGGTTATGAAAAGTTATCTTACTGTGTTTCACCTTGTCGCTCTGCGGGAAAGTCTTGTCCCATCCCATCGTCAAGTTCAGTTGTTCTTCTTGAAACTTCATTTCTTGTTGTCCGTTTTGTGCAAAGGCTGTTGCGCTGGCGGCTAACAGACCTGTTGCAATGATAGTTTTGATGTTCATACAATTTCTTTTGATGTTATGGTTAATCGACTTTTATGCTTCTGATGGTGCGAGCCGGATTTCCTGCAACTATGACTTTGTCTGGTACATCTTTTGTCACTACGGCTCCTGCACCTACAATAGAATGTTCTCCGATTGTGATGCCTGGCAATACAATAGCTCCTGCACCTATCCAAGCATCGCGCTTGACAACAATAGGTTTGGCGTAAACGTTATGCCTCACGGAAGGTTGCTCCGGATGGTTCTCCGTAATCAACTGTACATTCGGCCCGACAAACACATCTTCTTCCAATGTGATTCCGCCTCGGTCAAGAAAGGTGCATCCGAAGTTGATGAATACTCCCTTGCCAACTTGTGTAAATTTGCCGAAGGCTGTATGAAATGGCGGAAACATGCGTACTGATTCATCCAGTGGTTGTCCCCAAATTTGGCTAAGCAGGTTGCGTATCTCTTCTGGTGTATGGTATCCGTTATTAAGCCGAGCTACCTGTTGCATCGTTTTCTCGAATTCCGCATATAGTAGCGGATAGTCGGGGTCTGTTTCGAGGATAAGTTCCCCGGCTCTCATTCTTTCTATTATATCCATATATACTTATTTTTATTCATGATGCAAAATTACGGGCTTTTATTTACTGACTTGGTAGATGGATTTCGGTAAGAATAACCATGATTACGGATTGCATGTATTGTGCAGATGTTTCTTGCAGAACAAATAACACGGATTATGGAATTTATAACCATAATTACTGATTGTCAAATCAATTGCTTTAAAGTCAAATGACTATCGCTAACTTTGCGATATAAACGGTATTGTCATGAATGAAATCATCGAATTAGACAGCATCAAGGCATATAATGAACTCTACGGTTTGCCGACCTTGCATCCGCTTGTGACGATAGTGGACTTGACAAAAGCGCGACAAATGGCAAATCATGTGCGGATGAATTATGGCGTGTATGCGCTTTTTATCAAGCACGGTGTCAGTTGTAAATTGCGTTATGGCCGACAAGATTATGACTATCAGAAAGGAACGGTCGTAAGTTTTGCCTCCGGGCAATTGGTTCAAGTGGATATAGAAGATGAAGAGATGAGTCAGGATGTCAGCGGATTACTTTTTCATCCAGACCTTATTTACGGAACTTCACTTGCCGATAAAATGAGCAAATATTCCTTTTTCAGCTACGAACAATGCGAGGCACTTCATTTGTCTGAACAGGAATTGCAAATGCTGACGCAATGCTTGCGTAACATGCAGATGGAAACGGAACATCCAGTGGACCAACATAGCCGTGACTTGCTATGCGTCTATATCGAGCTGTTTCTTGATTACTGTCTGCGGTTTTACGACCGCCAGTTTTGTACTCGCAGCAAGGTGAACAATGATGTCCTCCGGCAGTTTGAGTATGAGCTGAATCGCTATTTTCAAAGCGGTCACGTGCAGGGATTGCCTTCTGTTCGATATTTTGCGGAGAAGGCTTGTCTTTCACCCAACTACTTTGGAGATTTAATAAAGAAAGAGACCGGTAAGACGGCACGGGAGTATATACAGTTGAAGGTGATTGATTTGTCTAAACGTTTGCTGCTTGGCACCAACCAATCAATCACGCAGATAGCCGACACGCTCGGTTTTCAATATGCACAACATTTCATTCGTATGTTTAAGAAAGAAGTGGGATGTACGCCTAAGGAATATCGTGCTCAACATAACTGAAATAACCGATTGGGGATTATATCCTTCCGTGGGTACGGATAAAAAGCGTCGGCTCCGGCCATACCGCTGTTGTGATGTGCGGATATGGTCGGAGCCGGATGTGAGTGTGGAGATGTGTGTGCTTAGCCCATCTTTCCCGTGAGGTATGAGCGTGTGCGTTCGTCCTTGGGGTTGGTGAACATCACGCTGGAGTCATCATACTCAATCAGTTCGCCCAAATACATGAACATGGAGTAGTCCGAGATGCGCTTGGCCTGCGACATGTTGTGGGTCACAATCATGATGGTCACCTCGTTCTTGAGTTGCACAAGCAGGTCTTCGATATACTTCGTGGCGATGGGGTCGAGTGCCGATGTCGGCTCGTCCATGAGCAGGATGTCGGGTTGCAGGGCCAGCGAACGGGCAATGCAGAGGCGTTGCTGCTGTCCGCCGGAAAGGAAAGTGCCGCGCTTGGTAAGCGAGTCTTTCACCTCGTCCCACAGCATGACGTTGCGCAGGTTGCGCTCCACAATCTCGTCCTTCTCGGCGCGCGAAAGCTTGATGCCGTTGAGGATGTATCCCGCCAGCACATTGTCATAGATGTTCATCGTGGGGAACGGGTTCGGACGTTGGAACACCATGCCGATGCGCCGGCGTTCTTCGGTGGGCGGCATGAGGAGCACGTTCTCGCCGTTGAGCAGGATTTCGCCCGTCACGTGGATGGCTTTATAGAGTTCGTGCATACGGTTGATGGCGCGCAGCAAGGTGCTCTTGCCGCAGCCCGAAGGGCCCATGATGGCGGTGATGGTGTTTTTGGCCACGTCGGCCGTGACGTTCTTCACGGCGCGCTTGTTGTTGCCGTAGGCTATCGAAACGTCCTTGATTTGCAGGATAGGGTCTTTTATACTTTCCATTTCTTTTGAATTCTTTTAGCTAAGAGGTTGAGGCATAATACGAAGGTGAGCAGGAAGAGCGATGCTCCCCAGATGAGGCTCTGCAGGTTGGGGTCGTTGAAGAATTCCCAAATCATGAGGGGCACGGCCGACATGGGCCGGCTGATGTTCCAGCTGATGGCCGCGCCGCCAAGGGCGGTGAACATAAGGGGCGCCGTTTCGCCAATGACGCGCGAGATGGCCAGCAGGATACCCGTAAAGATACTGCCGAAGGCCGACGGCACCATGACCTGGAGCATCACGCGCCAATAGCTTCCGCCCAGGGCCAGTCCGGCTTCCTTGAGCGTCTCGGGCAAGATGTTCATGGTCTCCTCGGTGGAGCGGATGATGAGGGGCAACATCATGATGAACAGGGCCACGCTGCCGGCAAAGCCGGAGTAACCTTTCATGGGGACTACTACCCAGATGTAGACAATGATGCCGATGATGATGGAGGGCGTGCCCTGAAGCAAGTCGGTGATGTAGCTCACCACGGTGGCAAACCAGTTGCCTTTGAACTCCGACAGGCAGATGCCGCAGAAGATGCCCACGGGAATGGCTATGACTGCCGCCACGAGAAGCATGACGAAAGTACCCACGATGCCGTTGGCAATGCCGCCCGGCATGGGGTCGCCCGCCGACATGGCCATCATGGCCTCGAAAGCGTTGGGCGTGGCCTCGGTGAGGAACGTCCACGAAAGCTGTTTCCAGCCGCGAACCAGCACCTCGCCCAGAATGGCCAGCAGGGGAATGGCCGTGAGTGCGGAGAACACGCACACCACGATGTAGAGGAGGCGGTTCTTGAAGATGCGTATTTGCAGGTTTTTATCTCTTACCATAACTGTGTGTGTTTATACGTGTTGCGCACGGCGGATGAGTATCTTGCCGATGAGGTTGATGATAGCCGTGATGAGGAACAGGATAAGTCCGATGGCGATGAGGGCGGAAAGTTTCAGTCCGTCGGCCTCGCCGAACTGGTTGGCGATGATGCTGGCCATGGTGTTGCCGGTCGTGGTGAGGCTGGTGGGTATCTGGTTGGTGTTTCCGATAAGCATCGTCACGGTCATGGTCTCGCCCAAAGCGCGGCCGATGGCCAGGATGTAGGCCGAGAACACACCGGAACCGGCGGTGGGGAACACCACGCGGCGGATGACTTCGGCACGGGTGGCTCCCATGGCATAAGCGCCTTCCTTAAGGTCGGCGGGAACCATCTTGATGAACTCGGCGCTCAGCGAAGCGGCATAGGGCACAATCATGATGGCCAGCACGAAGGAAGCGGTCAGAATGCCGGAACCTTGCGGGGAGAGGTTAAGCTCCATAAAGATGGGGCGCAGCGTGTAGAATCCCCAAAGGCCGTAGATGATGGAGGGGATACCGGCCAGCAGGTCGGTCACCGTGCTCAGGATGGTGGCTACCTTCCTGCCACGGAAATATTCGCCCACGAAGAGGGCCACGGGCAGGGAGAAGGGAATGCAGAAGATGAGAGCCAGCAGGGTGGTGAGCAGCGTGCCGGTGATGAAAGGCAGCGCGCCGTAGCTCTCGTTGCCGGGCGTATAGTTCCAGTCATCGGAAAAGATGAACTCCCAGAAGCCAAACTGCTTGAAGGCGCTGGCAGCATCATTGGTGAGGGAATAGATGATTCCCCCACCGATGATTGGTATCACCACAGCCGACAATATAAGGACGAACCTGAATATTTTGTCTTGCATTTTGCGTGTGATGTAATGTTACAGTCTAAAGGTACGTTTATTGGCGGATGGCCTGTCCGTCGTAGGTCACGGTCTTCAGGTTCTGGAGGCTGAGGTCAACGGCCTGTTTGGGCAGCGGCGCATAGTGTACGGTGGCGGTAGAAGCCTGCACGCTGTCGCTGAGCATGTAGTCGAGCAGGTCGAGCGTAGCCTGAGCCTGTGCCTTGGAACGTCCGGAGTAGTTCTGCTCTTTGTAGATGATAATCCAGGTGAAGCAGCTGATGGGGTATGCGCCCTCGGCGTCAGCGTCGGTGATGGAGCAGCGGGTATCCTGCGGAATGTCGCCGGCTGCGGCCGAAATGCTCTCGGTGCTCGGGGTGATGAGCTCGCCGCGTTTGTTCTTCACGTTGGCATAGGCAATCTTCTGTGCAAAGGCATATTCAGAGCCGATGTAACCGATGGTGTTCGGCGTGTTGCCGATGATGCCGGCTACGCCCGGATTTCCCTTGGCTGCCTGTCCCACGGGGAAGTTCACGGATTTGGCTGCGCCGTAGGCGTTCTTCCAGTTCTCGCTCACCTTGCTCAGGTAGTCGGTGAAGATGAAGGTGGTGCCGCTGCCGTCGGAACGGTACACGGGCATGATGGCTTCGGCGGGAAGTTTCACGTCGGGGTTGAGTTCCTTCAGGCGGGCATCGTCCCAGCGGGTAATCTTTCCGGCAAAAATGTCGGCAATCACGTCACCGGCAAGATTGAGCTTCTCCACGCCGGGGAGGTTGTAAGCCAGCACCACGGCGCCCATGCAGGTCGGCACGTGCACCACGGCGTTCATTTCCTTCATCTCTTCGTCGGTCAGGTAAGCGTCGCTGCCGCAGAAGTCCACGATGCCGTCCTTGAGGTTGCGCACGCCTCCGCCGCTGCCGATGCCGCCGTATGACACGTTGTCGCCTCCTTTTTCATTGTAGGTGTTAAAAGTCATCGTATAGAAAGGCAGGGGGAATGTAGCGCCTGCGCCGGTGAGTTCCACGGCTTCACGGCCGTTCACAGTGTTCGATTTTTGTCCGCCACAGGCAGCCATCGTCAAAGCCAGCACGCCTGCAACCAAAGCATACATTTTCTTCATAATCGTTATATATTAGTAAGTTAGTTGAAATTAGATGGAAAACGAACAGTTCAGATAGGCATAATAGCTGTTGCTCGCGTTGTCGGCCTTGGGCGACCAGATGCGCACGTTGGGCGCCAGCTTGATATACTTTCCTATCTTGAACTCGGCACCCAGCACGCCGGCCATGCCGTCGGCTTCGTTGTTCCAATGTTCTTTGGAAGTCAGGTAGTCCCAACGTCCGAAGATGCTGATGTCGCCTTTTTTGTCGAGCCCTATGGTAGAGTAGACCGAACATCCGCTTTGGTCTTGTCCCTTAATGCTTTTCGCATTGGTCTGTGCATTGTATTCCGCACCGATGCTGAACGACCGATGCGCATATCCGGCAAAGACGTTCCAGTTGGTGATGCCTTCGCCCTCGTCGGTAGCCGCCTCGTTGTAAGAGGCATAAGCCCGCAACGTCAGCCCTTCCAGCGGCGTGACCGTCACGCCTGCGCCATATTGCAGTCCGTCGTTCACCTGCACTTTCTTGTAGCCCTCGCCGTTGGCCACGATGACATCGGCCGAGAGCCACGGGGTGAACTTGTAGGCGACGGAGATGCCCATGTCGGCGCTGCTGCCGAACTTGTATTCGTCCTGAAAGGAACGCATGACGTAGCGTTTTCCCCAAAAGGATTCCTGCGTTTTGAACTGTGTGGTGCTGATGAGGCCGCTGCTCAGGGTGAGTCCCTTGTGACGCCACGTCACCTGGGCGTTCTTGATGTAGGCAATGCGCTCATAGTCGTGCACGTCATCCGACTGCCCCACATCCATGACGGCTTTGAATTCCAGTCCGTTTTTTAGTGAGTATTGATAGCCCAGATAGCTGCGGTCGAGCGTGAATCCTCTGTCGTTGTTTCGGCTTCCGAATCCGGAATGCAGGTCGGTGTAGATGGCGATGATGGCTTTTCCGCCGGCTTGTTTCCCGTCGTTGCCGTCTTGGGCGGCAACAGGCAGGCAGAGTGCGCAGGCCAAAGCTGCTAATATTCCTTTTTTATTCATGCAGTTGCGTCGTCTCTTTGTTTTGACGCTGCAAAAATAGGCGGCCGATGTTGCAAGGAAATGAAAAACATGTTACGAAACGGTTACAAAAAAAACACTCCGCCGCCCGGGGAGTGTTGTTGGAATACACGCTCATGCGCAATCGGCGTAAGCGGCCATATTGCGGCGTTCGGGCGGCCATATGGGTAGCCGCGAGCCGTGATATGGCCGCTCGTGAGCGCGAATATGCAGGCTCAAGCCTTAGAGACGTTCGAGCTGCACGGTGAAGTGGCGCATCAAGGGAGCTTCCCACGTGATGCGCACGCCGCGGGTGATGCTTTCGCGACGGTCGTACACGTTTTTCAACGCTACGGCTATCACGTCCATGTGGTTGTTGGTGTACACGCGGCGCGGGATGGCAAGGCGAAGCAGGTCAAGTCCGCCGAAACGGTTCTCGCGCGTCACCGGGTCGCGGTCGGCCAGAATGTAGCCAATCTCGCAACCGCGTATGCCGGCTTCCAGATACAATTCCACGGTGAGTGTCTGGGCGGGGAATTCTTCCTTGGGCACGCGGGTAAGTATCTTGGTGGCATCCACGAAGATGGCATGTCCGCCGGCCGGACGCTGATAGGGGATGCCGAACTCATCGAGCCGCGCGGCCAGATACTGCACCTGGCGGATGCGGGTCTCCAGGTTGTCAAACTCCGTGTTCTCGTCCAGGCCGATGGCCAGCGCGTTCATGTCGCGGCCGTTCATTCCGCCATAGGTCAGATAGCCTTCGAACTGGATGCAGTAACCCTTGGCGCCGTCATACCAGTCTTCGCGGTTGGTGGCGATGAATCCGCCCATGTTCACGATGCCGTCCTTTTTGGCGCTCATCGTCATGCCGTCGGCCAGGGCGAACATCTCGCGGGTGATTTCCTTGATGGTCTTGTCGGCATAGCCTTCCTCGCGGGTCTTGATGAAGTAGGCGTTTTCGGCAAAGCGGGCCGAGTCGAACACCACGGGCTTGCCATACTTGTCGGCCAGGACGCGCACCTCGCGCAGGTTTTGCATGGACACCGGCTGGCCTCCCGCCGTGTTGTTGGTGATGGTCACGATGATGAAGGGGATGCGGTCGGCATGTTCCTGAAGCGCTTTCTCCAGTTTGCGCGGGTCGACGTTGCCCTTGAAGGGATGTTCCAGCTGGGTGTCTTTTGCCTCGTCGATGGTGCAGTCCAGCGCGATGGCCTTGCGGCCTTCAATGTGTCCCTTGGTGGTGTCGAAGTGAGAGTTGCCCGGCACGATGTCGCCCTCGTGCACCAGGTAAGAGAAGAGCACATTCTCGGCAGCGCGTCCCTGATGGGTGGGAATGACGTACTTGAAGCCCGTCAGGCGGGTGATGGTGTCCTTGAGTTTGAAGAACGAGGTGGCTCCTGCGTAACTCTCGTCGCCCAGCATCATGCCCGCCCATTGACGGTCGCTCATGGCGCCGGTGCCCGAGTCGGTGATGAGGTCGATATACACGTGTTCGGCCCGGAGTTGGAATACGTTGTAGTGGGCTGCTTTCAGCCATTGTTCACGCTCCTCGCGCGTACTTTTCCGGATGGGTTCCACCATCTTGATTTTCCATGATTCAGCAAAAGGTAATTCCATATACGTAATAATTAAGGTTTGTGGAGCTAAAATAAGGAGTATTCCGCCGCTGCCCAAGGAATTATCTTACTTTTTGACGGAAAGATGTTGTAAAACAGAGAACCGGGCCGGTTGCCGTGCTGTCACACGATTGTCTTTTCTTTGCCAACCAAATGTAAGACGGATGTAGTGACCTTGTAACGGGATAGTCTCACCTTTGCAGCGACAAAAACGGAATAGATTACATGGAGTTGAAAACATTTGCAAGAAGCTTGTGTGTCGTTGGGCTGAGCCTGAGCGCAGCGGTACTCCAAGCCGAGAACATCAAAGGACGAATCTTGGACAAACAGACCGGTGAACCGCTGGTTGGCGCACTGGTGAAAGTGGCCGGCTCGTCACAAGGAGCCGTGACCGATGCCGATGGAAATTATCTCATAAAGGGAATCGCCCCCGGCATCTATACGTTGGAAGTGACTTACATAGGATATGCATCCATGCAAGTAACCGATGTGCAGGTCGCCGGCAAGGAACTCACCCTTGACTTGAAGATGGACGGCGCCGCGCAGGAACTGGGCGAGGTCACCGTGGTGGCACGCAAGAATCTGGAGTCGGAACGTGCGCTGATGATGGAACGCCAAAAAGCGTCCTTCGCCATCGAGAACATGGGCGCCAAGGAAATGAGCCTGAAAGGCGTGGGCAACGTGCAGGAGGGACTGACCAAGATAACGGGCATCTCGGTGGCCGACGCGGGCCAACTCATCGTGCGCGGCCTGGGCGACCGCTACAGCACCACGACCCTCAACGGGCTGCCCATTGCCTCCCCCAATCCCGACAACAAACTCATCCCGCTCGACATATTCCCCACGGCCACCGTGCAGAACATCACCGTGAGCAAGGTGTATGAGGCAAGTTCGTTTGCCGACTATTCGGGCGCGCATATAGATATAGGTACGAAGGAGAATGTGGGTCGCGACTTCTTCACCGTGGATTTCAACATGGGCGGCGCCTTCAACACGGTGGGCAAGGATTTCTATCGGAGCGATCGCCGCGGAACGTTGTTCAAGACCGGAAATCTCGATGAGCGCTATTGGGGAATGAATTCTTCCACTTTCGACCGCGATATATTGCAACGGGACCCTTTCGGAACGTCGTTTGCCATTGACAGGAAGACGGCTCTGCCCGACTTCGGAGGCGCGCTGTCGGGAGCCAAACGTTGGCTTTTCGGCAATGGCGATGCGCTGAACCTGATGGCTTCGCTCAGCGCAAGCCACAGCTCGCAGACGTTGGACGGCGCCAATATGAAGACGCTGAACAAACAGGGAGACGTCCGCTACGATTTCGATTACGACAGTTACACCTCACACTTGAACCTGGCCGGGTTGCTTAACCTGGGTTACTCGTTCCGGCAGTCGGACAACATCTCCTACACCATGCTCTATGCCCGCAACGCCGAAGACCGGTATTTGAGCCGCAGCGGCGTAGACCCGGAGGACAATGCGCTGTGGGGAAGCAACAGCATCTTCCATGCCTACAGCCTGCTCAACAACCAGCTGGCCGGACATCATGCCTTGACCGATCGATGGGATTTGAACTGGGCCGCATCCTACAGCATGACCCGCAGCGACGAGCCGGACCGCCGTCAGGTGATGTTCCGCCGCGACCCGGAAACGAACGAACCGACCCGCCTCTTCCTGCTGAACCAGCAAGAGACCATGCGCTACTTCGGCGAGCTGGAAGAGGACGAACTGGTGGGCGACCTGCGAGGCAGCTACCGCTGGAACGAGGAAGACCAAGTGCGCTTCGGAGCCGGCTACAAGAACAAGAAGCGCGACTTCCGAAACATCAACTTCTACTACAACCTCGACAACCTGAATGCCGATGTCACGACCATATACGACACCGACGGCTACCTGAACTATGCCAATGTGCAAAACGGCAGCATCCTGATTGACCGCAATATGCAGGCATACAACACCTATGAGGCCGCCCACAGCATCGTGGCCGCCTTTGCCGAGGTCGACCTGCGCTTGTGGGACGACTGGATGTTCAACGTGGGACTGCGTGTGGAACATTCGCGCCAGAGCGTGGATTACTTCACTGACGGCGGAACACCGAAGGCTGCGGAACTGAACAAGACCGACCTCTTCCCCGCACTCAATATCAAATACGACCTCACTCCGGAGCAAAGTCTCCGCTTTGCCTTGTCGCGCACGGTGACGCGTCCGGCGTTCGTCGAGATGGCCCCTTTCCGCTATCAGCCCACCTACGGAAGCCCTACGCTCCGGGGTAACGAGAACATTCAAAACGGATACAACTACAACGTCGACCTGCGCTATGATTTCTTCCCCGAGAACTCCGCCGACATGTTTTCGGTCACGGCCTACTTCAAGTATCTCCAAGACCCCATCGAGCGCATACAGCAGGCCGAGGGCGGCGATGCCGTCTACTCCTTCCGCAATGCGGACAACGGCATGGCGGCCGGCATTGAAGTGGAGTTGCGCAAAGAACTGTTTAAGGACTTCCGCGTGGGCGTCAACGGGTCATACATGTATACCAATGTGAAACTGGCCGGCAACGAAGGCGTCTACACTGAGAACCAACGGGCTTTGCAAGGCGCGTCGCCCTATCTGGCCAATGCCGACGTGAGCTACTCTCCGGGTTGGGGAGAAGACCGCCGTTTGGCGCTCGCCCTGGTCTACAACATGCAGGGGCCGCGCATCCACACCGTGGGCATCTTCGGACTGGGCGATGTGAAGCAGGATGCCCTCCATACGCTCAACTTCGTGGGCAGCTTCAGCTTCAACCGGCATCTCACGCTGAAGTGGAAGGTGAACGACCTGCTGGGCAGCACCGCCCGCTTCCGCCAGAAAGTGCCCGACACGGGCCGGAAAGTCACCGTGGAATCCTATAAGCCGGGGACGAATGCCGAAATAGGCATCAGCTACACGCTCTGACACCAACCAACATATAACAGAACGAACAAACACTTAATTGAAAACGATTATGAAACTGAATCTTTTTGGAACAAATGTCAATGTATGGGCTCTCGCCGCATTGATGGGTATGGGACTTTTTACCGCTGCCTGCAGCGATGACGACGGCAACGGCGACGGTGGCGATGATGATGTCACCGTTGTGGAACCGGAGAACGGAGCCACGCTGTCGGGCGTCATCCGCAGCGGACAGACCGTGGTGCTGAAGGAAGGCTATTCGTTCAAACTCTCGGGCGAATACGTGGTGGAGGACGGCGGCCTGCTGAAAATCGAGCCGGGCGTGACCATCAAGGCCCAGAACAACGACGAGGGCGCCACGCAGAAGAACGACTACATCATGGTGGCCATGGGTGGTAAAATCGACGCGCAGGGTACGCCCGACAAACCCATCGTGATGACCGTGGAAGAGATGCCGGCCGAGGGAAGCTCGCTGGGCAAGATGGGATGGTGTGGCGTGCACATCTGCGGAAAGGCCCACACGAACAAAGGCAACGGAACCCTGTCGGAGATAGGAAACTTCCCCTACGGTTCGGGCACCAGCACGGCCAACGACAACGACAATTCCGGCATCATCCGCTACGTCCGTCTGGAGTGCGCGGGCTATGCCTTCACTTCGGAGAAGGAAGCCAACGGACTGACCCTCTACGGCGTGGGCAGCGGTACGACCATCGACCACGTGCAGGTGTATCGCGGAGCCGACGACGGATTTGAGTTCTTCGGCGGTTCGGTCAACGCCAAATATCTCATTGCCACCGATTGCGAGGACGACTCGTTCGACTGGACCGAGGGATGGAACGGCAAGGCACAGTTCCTCGTGGCCGACCAGCGGGGCACATCGGGAGCCAAGGACAACGGCGATTGCCTGATTGAGGCCGACAACAACGGCGACGACAATGCGGCAACTCCGGTGGCACACCCCGTTCTGGCCAACATGACCCTGATAGGCAACAACAGCGCCGAGGGCAACCGCGGCATCCGCTTGCGCGAAGGCACTCAGGCCGAAATCTACAACTCCATCGTGACCGGCAAGTCCAAGAGCCTGACGGTGGAGACACCCGGAACGGAAAACTCTTTGGTAGACGGCACTTCCAAACTGCAATATGTCATCCTGGGCGGGGGCTTTGATACGAAAGAAAGCATCTATACCGAGAGCCTGTTCCTGACTGCCGACAACCACAACCAAGTATCGTCCACTGCCATTCCGGCCTTCGCAGCCGACGACTTTGTAGGCGTCATCGAGAACGGTGCGGCCACGCTGTCCGACAGCTTCTTCATCACCGCCGACTACTGCGGCGCCGTGAAGGAAGGCGATGCCAACTGGAACCTGAACAAGGCGTGGATTCGCCGCTGACCGGTTCTCTCTTGTCGTAAACAACTTGAATTGCTCATGAATATCTGAAGGAGGGTTGCGCCCGGCGGGGTGCGCCCTCTTTTGCATTTGAAAGGCCGTTTGTTGATGGTTTTCGCTGTGGACGTTCGCCGTCACCGGTCCGGATATGGCGGCTCACGAGCGCGGATATGTCCGCCCGGGCCTGAGCATATGTCCGCTCGCGAGCCGCCATATTCCGGCTCGCGTCTCTGCATATGTGGCATCCGTGCCGATGGCGTTTCTGCTGATACACAGCGTGTTGTCGGCTGCTGACGTCGCGGCGCGTCCGGGCGGGGAATCAACGCCGCGTGTCCGTCTTTTTCATGATGTTCCTCCTTCGCGGCAGAACGGCGGCAGGTCGGAGCCGTCCGCCTTTCGAGGGCTCCTGACGGGAGTCTGTTTGCCGGGCGGGACATCTTTTATGACGCATCCGGCGTTTGGTTGCTTCACTATTCGCAATTTTCTGTTTATCTTTGCACGAAACGAAAAAAATCGAGAAGAAAGAATGATAACCGCAGAGCAACTGAAAGACGTCAAGGAACGTGCCGAAGCGCTCCGACGCTACCTGGACATCGACGCGAAGCTGATTCAGGTGGAGGAAGAGCAGCTGCGCACGCAGGCTCCCGGATTTTGGGACGACGCCAAAAAGGCGGAGGCGCAGATGAAGAAGGTGAAAAGCCTTCAGGCGTGGCTTGACGGGTATAAAGAAGTGAAAAATCTGGCCGATGAGGCCGAACTGGCCTTTGACTTCTGCAAGGACGGACTGGTGAGCGAAACCGAACTGGACGAGGCCTATGCCAAGGCCATCGAGGCCATCGAGGCGCTCGAACTGAAGAACATGCTTCGCCAGGAAGCCGACCAGATGGACTGTGTGCTGAAGATAAACTCTGGCGCCGGCGGCACGGAGAGTCAGGACTGGGCCTCGATGCTCATGCGCATGTACATGCGCTGGGCCGAAGCCAATAAATACAAGGTGGCCATAGCCAACCTGCAGGAAGGCGACGAGGCCGGCATCAAGACCGTGACGATGGAAATCCAGGGTCCCTATGCCTACGGATACCTGAAAGGGGAGAACGGAGTGCACCGCCTGGTGCGCGTGTCGCCCTACAATGCTCAGGGTAAGCGCATGACCTCGTTTGCGTCAGTATTCGTCACGCCGCTGGTCGACGACACCATCGAGGTCGACATCCAGCCCGCCTGCATCTCGTGGGATACCTTCCGAAGCGGCGGCGCCGGCGGTCAGAACGTCAACAAGGTGGAATCCGGCGTGCGTTTGCGCTATCAGTACAAAGACCCCTACACGGGCGAGGAGGAGGAAATCCTCATTGAAAACACCGAGACGCGCGACCAGCCGAAGAACAAGGAAAACGCCATGCGCCAGTTGCGCTCCATCCTCTACGAAAAGGAGATGAAGCACCGCATGGCCGAACAGGCCAAGATTGAAGCCGGCAAGAAGAAAATCGAGTGGGGCTCACAGATACGCAGCTATGTGTTCGACGACCGCCGCGTGAAGGACCACCGCACGAACTATCAGACGTCGGATGTGAACGGCGTGATGGACGGCAAAATCGACGGCTTCATCAAAGCCTATCTGATGGAGTTCGGCGACAGCGAAGCCTGACGGACAAACCTGCCGCAGGCCCGAAGTCTCCCTCCTCAGGAGAAACAAGCAACCGGAAATTTCAAGAACTTAAAAACAAAAATACCATGAGCCAGAAGAATCAACAAAAGCATGCGGCGCACGAACGCCGCGAAGAGCAGAAAGCCGATCGCGTGGTAAAAGGCATCTTCATCTCGCTGATAGCCTTGGCCGTTATCGCCATGATTGCTTATTCCATGCTGGGATAGACGCCATGCCGCAAGAGATAGAACGCAAATTTCTCGTGTCGGGAGAGTTCCGAAGCCTAGCCTATGCCGCCCGTGAGGTGGCGCAGGGCTATCTTTGCAGCTCTCCCGAGCGGTGCGTGCGTGTGCGCATCAGCGACGGCAAGGGCTTCCTTACCATCAAGGGCGCGTCCGATGCCTCCGGGCTGAGCCGCTACGAGTGGGAGCGCGAGATTCCGCTCGGCGAAGCCCGCGAGCTGATGCGCCTGTGCGAGCCGGGCCGCATTGAGAAGACCCGCTACCTGATACGCAGCGGTGCCCACACGGTGGAGGTCGACGAGTTTCATGGCGACAACGAAGGCCTGGTGTTGGCCGAAATTGAGTTGAGCGATGAGGCCGAGGCATTTCTGCCTCCTTCGTTTCTGGGAAAAGAAGTCACGGGCGACGTGCGCTATTACAACGCCTACCTCTCGCGCCATCCCTATGGGACGTGGATGGGGGATGGTAAAAACAAAAGCGAAGACTGAATTGCTTCAATCTTCGCTTTCGTGTCGGAAAGAGGCGACTCGAACGCCCGACCCCTACGTCCCGAACGTAGTGCGCTACCAACTGCGCTACTTTCCGTTTTGCG
>CALUJS010000052.1 GCA_944321015.1 uncultured Phocaeicola sp.
AAAGCGTAATTGTATTTGCGACATGCTGCAATGCCGCAAGTTACATCATTCCCTAATTTTATTTAGGACAATATTGGCTTTAGCCCAATCGGAAGCGGCAGACCCACACCCCCTTCCCGAGCGTGAATATCTCCGCCCGCAAGCGGCAATATGGACGCTCACGAGCCGCAATATGGACAGCCGCGAGCGACAATATGGAGGCTCGGATGCCCCTGAAAACGGGCGTCAGGCGAAACGCTCCAGGAACTGATGCAGCAGACGGGGCAGCGCATAACGGTCAACCTCGTCCGGGGACACGCGCACATAACCGGGGAAAGAATCGGCATCGTCCGGCAGAACGGCTTCATAGAACGTGGCATGAATCACCTGATGCGACAACACATGTCTCACCCCGCGCCACAAGCAGCGGAACAGCGGACTTTCGCCTCCGGCAAGCAGCTCGCGCAAAGCCCCGGACGCATAAAAAGCCTCCTCGCCCCACTCCCCGGGGCTCTCAATCAGGGGAAACTCGTAAAGCCCCTTCCAAATGTCGTTGCCCGTCCTTCTCCTTATTAATATGGACGCGCCCGCACGAACATATATATAATTGAAGTAACGGTCGGTCACCTTCGTCTTATGCGCCCGCACGGGCAGTTCGGCCACACGTCCTTCGGCATAGGCCACGCACGTGCCGGCCAGCGGACACGAAGGACAGTCGGGCAAACGCGGCGTGCACTGCAAGGCGCCAAAGTCCATGATGGCCTGATTGTATGCCGCCGGACGCTCCTTGTCGAGCAGCTCTCCGGCCAAGTCGGCAAACAGCCTCTTCCCCTTCGCCGTGTCGGTCGGCTCGCCGATGCCCGCCCAGCGGGCCAGCACCCGATAGACGTTGCCGTCGACCACCGCACGAGGCAACCCGTATGCAAACGCGCAAATGGCCGCCGCCGTGTAGTCGCCAATGCCCGGCAAGGCGCGCACGCCTTCGTAGGTCTCGGGAAACGTTCCGCCCCGGCGCACGATGGCGCGTGCCGCCGCATGAAGATGGCGCGCGCGGGAGTAATAGCCCAGCCCCTGCCACATCCTCATCACCTCGTCCTCGGACGCCCCGGCCAGAGCCTGCACCGTGGGAAAACGCTCCACGAAACGCAGGAAATAATCATACCCCTGAGCCACGCGCGTCTGTTGCAATATCACTTCCGAAATCCATATCCGATAAGGATTGTCCGTATTTCTCCAAGGCAAATCGCGCCCGTGCTGTTCATACCACGCCTCTATCATGTCGGCAAAACGTTCCATATCCAACAGTCAAAAATCATTGTTCGCGTGCAAATTTAGACAAGAAGAAGCTGCCTCCAATAGGGGCCGCGCTATTTTTTATAAAATAGTTCGGAATATATTTTCCAGAGAAACAGAAAAGCTATATATTTGCAGACCAAAAATTTAAGATAACGTGTAACTATAATTACTTATCAAGATGACTAAAGCAGATATCGTAAACGAAATTGCCAAAAAGACCGGTGTTGACAAAGCAACCGTATTGGCCACAGTTGAGGCTTTCATGGAGTCTGTCAAAGATTCGTTAGCCAATGAAGAAAACGTATACCTCCGTGGCTTCGGTAGCTTTATCGTGAAGAAAAGAGCGCAAAAAACTGCTCGCAACATCTCTAAGAATACAACCATCATCATCCCGGAACACAACATTCCGGCATTCAAGCCCGCCAAGACCTTTACCATCCAGGTGAAGAAATAAGGAAAACACAAACGAAACAAACATATAGTATTAACTTTTAAATTATTGAAGCTATGCCAAGCGGAAAGAAAAAGAAAAGACATAAAATGTCTACCCACAAGCGGAAAAAAAGACTAAGAAAGAACAGACATAAAAGCAAATAACTTTTAGTCTGTCACGACTGAATAAAGAACAAACTTGCAAAGCTGGCCTTTGGGGTTTGTTCTTTGTTTAACTGAGGTTTTTCTAATTAAAACAGTAAACATGACAAGCGAATTAGTAGTAGACGTACAGCCGAAAGAGATTTCCATCGCCTTGTTGGAGGACAAGAACCTGGTGGAATTTCAAAAAGAGGGACGCAATCTCTCTTTCTCGGTGGGCAACATTTACTTGGCACGAGTCAAGAAACTCATGCCGGGATTGAACGCTTGTTTCGTGGACGTCGGGTATGAACGCGATGCCTTCTTACATTACCTGGACTTAGGACCTCAATTCCACTCTTATCAAAAGTATCTTAAACAAGTATTAAGCGACCGGAAGAAACTGTATCCCATCTCACGGGCCTCATCACTCCCCGACATTGAAAAAGACGGCAGCATATCCAATGTGCTCCAGGTGGGACAGGAAGTCATGGTGCAGATCGTCAAGGAGCCCATCTCGACCAAAGGGCCCAGACTGACCTGCGAACTGTCGTTTGCCGGACGCTACCTCGTGCTGATTCCTTTCAACGACAAGGTGTCAGTATCGCAAAAGATTAAATCGGGTGAAGAACGCGCCCGGCTGAAACAACTGCTGCAAAGCATCAAGCCAAAAAACTTCGGCATCATTGTGCGCACGGTGGCCGAAGGAAAGCGCGTGGCCGAACTCGATGCCGAGCTCAAAATCCTGCTGAAACATTGGGAAGACTGCATTACCCACGTACAAAAGTCCGGCAAACTTCCCCAGCTGGCCTACGAAGAGACCAGCCGCACCGTAGCCCTGCTGCGCGACCTGTTCAGCCCGTCGTTTACAAACATCTATGTGAACAACGAGCGGGTGTTCCACGAAGTAAAAGACTACGTGTCGCTCATCGCGCCCGAACAGGCAAACATCGTCAAACTATACACCGGACAGCTTCCCATCTTCGACAACTTCGCCATTACCAAGCAAATCAAGTCTTCGTTCGGAAAGACTATCTCCTACAAAAATGGCGCATACCTCATCATCGAACACACCGAAGCGCTGCACGTGGTAGACGTAAACAGCGGCAACCGCTCCAAGGTCAACAACGGGCAGGAAGCCAATGCTCTGGATGTAAACCTGGGCGCTGCCGACGAACTGGCACGACAATTGCGTCTGCGCGACATGGGAGGTATCATCGTGGTCGACTTCATCGACATGAGCCTGGCAGAAAACCGACAGAAGCTCTACGAACGCATGTGTCACAACATGCAAAAGGACCGGGCAAAGCACAACATCCTTCCCCTAAGCAAATTCGGGCTGATGCAAATCACGCGCCAAAGAGTCCGTCCGGCCATGGACGTGAATACGGCCGAGACCTGTCCGACTTGCTTCGGCAAAGGCACCATCAAACCATCCATCTTGTTTACCGATACGCTTGAGAGTAAAATTGACTATCTGGTCAACAAACTAGGCATTAAGAAATTCAAGCTCCACATCCATCCCTACGTGGCCGCCTACGTTAACCAGGGACTGGTCTCCCTGAAACGCCAGTGGCAACTGAAATATGGATTCGGCATTAAGGTTATTCCCAACCAGAAGCTGGCTCTTCTTCAATATGAATTCTACGATTCCAACGGAGAAGAGATCGACATGAAGGAAGAAATGGAAATGAAATAACCCGACCGGACGAAACAAAACGAAAAGAACGGCTGCATCAAAGCAAGGAAACAAGCTCGATGCAGCCGTTCTTTCTTTACCATGGCGCATACAAATCCGCCCGCGCATTGGGGACTTATGCTTTTTTACGAATGAAAGATGGCCGGCATAGGCGGAAAGTTTGTAATTTTACGCCGAACTCAACCACGGACACTCAATGGACAAGAAAACCTTTCTCATGGCAGCCATGTGCATGATGGCCCTTTCCGGCTGCACACAAAAGACTGAACTCCCCGAAAACCCCAAAGACAAGGAAGAATACCAAGACGCACAAGGCAACCAATGGATATACAACGCCATGCTCATGCGCTGGGCACTGATGCCTTCCATCGCCAACGGTCTGTCGACCACACACTATTACTATCCCGGCACAGGTACTTGGCGCAACGCACAGGGAGCCACCGTCGACCCGCCTGCGAATGTGAGAGTCAACACCCCGGCATCCTCCAAGACTAAAGGTTCCGTCTTTGGCAACACCGGTCGTTCACGCAGCATCAACGCCTAAAAGCAAACACTTATGGAAAGAATACCCGTCACTCCCCGTCCCGACTATCGAGAGAAAATAGAACAACTCGGCTTCGACTTTCACGCATCGTATTGGAAAGAAGAAGCCTACTACCGATTACGCACCGATGAGGTAAACCGGCTCGAACAAGCCACAACGGAAGCATACCGGATGATGTGCGAAGCCGCCCGCGTCATTATCGAAGAACGTCCGCAATGGATGGAACAGATACTGAAGATTCCACCTCACATCTGCCGACGCATCAGGTATGCATGGGAACAGGATGAACCAAGCCTCTACGGCCGCTTTGACTTCCTTATCGCCCCCGACGGTATGCCCAAAATATTAGAATTCAATGCCGACACGCCCACCTCACTACTCGAAGCATCGCTCATCCAATGGCAATGGAAAGAAGAGCTTTTCGCTCATCGCGACCAATATAACAGCATACACGAGGCTTTGGTACAGTCATGGAAAGACATGTACAAGCCCCACAGCAACATACACTTCGTAGGCGCACTGGGAAACAGTGAAGACACTGCCACCTTGCAATATCTGGCCTGCCCGGCCATGGAAGCCGGACTCTCGACACGCGTCATGGACATTGCCGACATGAACTTGGACGAAGGCCACTTCTACGACCCCGGCAGGGAGCGCGTCACCGACTGTTTCAAACTCTATCCATGGGAATGGATGATTAACGAAAGCGAAGTAGGCTGCCTGGCCGACATACAATGGATTGAGCCCATCTGGAAAGCCGTGATGTCCAACAAAGCCATACTCACCGTGCTCTACGAGCTATTCCCCAACTCGCCCTATGTGCTCCCGTCTTTCCTCTCGCGTCCGCAGTTCGGCATCTTCTGCAAGAAGCCCGTCTACTCGCGCGAAGGACACAACGTCAGCATTGTCGAGGTGCAAGACTGGAACGAACAAACCCGCATAGCCGAAACCGAAGGCGATTATGGCGAAGAAGGCTTCGTCTATCAGGCCTACGTCAAGCCGACTTCCTATCAAGGCCGTTATCCCATCATCGGCTCATGGGTCATCGGCGGAGAACCGGCCGGCATCGGCATACGGGAGAACACACAAGAAATAACCGACAACCTATCGGAGTTTGTCCCACACGTATTCTAACAAGCACCCGTAGGGAAACATATGCGAAAGCGCGTCAGCCCATCCTCCCCGGTGCGCAGGGAGAAAGTACAATGGTGCTTCAGCAACACTTCGCGTACCAACATCAAGCCGATGCCTTGCCCGTTGGGTTTTGTGGAAAAGAAGGGCGAGAAGAGTTTGGAGGCCGTATCCTTGTCAATGCCCGGCCCATTGTCCGTCACTTCCAACACGGGCGACCCGGCCGTTGTCCTGATGACAATCCTGCCATCGCAGCCAATGCTCTCTGCGGCATTCTTAAACACATTGATCAGCACTTGCTGAAACAGCACCATGTCCAAATCAACCCACACGGGCCCGACGGCCAAATCCGACAGGAGCGCTATATGATGCTCCGCACACATGGCTTCCATAAATTGCAGATTCGTGCGGACCACCTCATTCAGGTCGGAGCGCACCAGAACGGGGTCGGGCAACTTCACCACATCGGCAAAGCGGGTGATAAAGCGGCTCAGGTTGTAACAGCGGTCTGTGCAGACACATACGGCCTCGCGCAGTTCGTCGTCTCCACCCCTCTCTTCCAACGCCATGTCCACCGTGTCGAGCGTAGAGGCCACGCCCGCCACCGTGTTGTTCACCTCATGCGCTATCATGCGGATGACTTTCTCATACGCTTTCTTTTCAGCCATCATCACCTCGCGGGTCAGCGGTTCTATGAGATAGAACTTACGACGGAATCCATTGTCCAGAAACGACAAGCAGCTGCAACGATAGATGCCGGAGTCATTGAGCCGGACACTCCGCACCTCGTCCATGGCCAGCGTCCGTAGCGCATCGCACAAGTCGAAAGTGCATTCATCCAGCCGCCTGCCCTGCAACTCATCGAGCGGCTTGCCCAGCAAATGCACGGCCGACGGATTCATGGAAGCGACCCGCCCGTCCAGGTCCAAGATGAGAATGCCCGTAGGCGAAGCCTGAAATATCAGGTCGAACAGCTGGTTCTGCTCCCGCACGTGCAGACGCTCCCGCTTCAGCTGTTCCATCATGCGGTTAAACAGATGCACGATGCGGTCGGCATCGTGTTGGCCCACCGGATGCAGACGCGAACCGAAGTCCTGTTCCTTCAGGAGCGTCATGCCGGTCTCTATCAGGCGGAACGGCTTCATCACCTTTCGGTAAAACAAGACCAGACACACCAAAGACAACACTCCGGCCGTCCACCGCAGCCAACTGTCCCAAGGCTCCGGAAGCCCCGACGGACATTGCCCCAGCAACAGATTCAACGCCAGCAGCACCGTGAACACGATGAAGTAAGTACGCACACGCATATTCCTATCCTCCCGTCCGTTAAAGCCGAATGCCGTACTTCTCCATACGCCGGTAGAGGGACGCGCGGGTCAGGCCCAGCTGCATAGCCGCCTGCGACACATTGCCTCCATGCCGGCGCAACGCCTGCACGATGGTCTGCCGTTCCATCTCTTCCAAGGTCAGTCCGGATGCCGGAACGGCCGCATCTGCCTGAGCCTGTGCCGGACGGTAATTGGCCTCAAAGTCGGCCGCCGTCAAGCAGTCATGTCCCGACACCAGCATGGTGCGCTCCACCAGATTCTTCAGTTCACGGATGTTGCCGCTGTAAGGCAGGCGTTGCAGATACTCCATTGCTTCCGAAGAGACTTCCGCCGGAGCAAGGCCGTTCAGCCCGGCCTGACGGCGGATGAAATGGTTCACCAGCAAAGGGATGTCCTCGCGCCGCTCGCGCAGGGCCGGCAGATGGATGGTTATCAGGTTGATGCGATAGAACAAATCCTCGCGGAAAGCATGTGCCGACACCATCTGGGCCAGGTCGCGGTTGGTGGCGCTCACGATGCGCACATCGACCTTGCGGGGACGACTGTCGCCCAAGGGCTCGAACGTCTGGTCCTGCAACACGCGCAACAGCTTGACCTGACACGCCAAGTCCAGCTCGCCAATCTCGTCGAGGAAGATTGTCCCGTGGTCGGCCATCTCAAAGCGGCCCACACGGTCGGCAAAAGCATCGGTGAACGCTCCCTTCCGGTGGCCGAACATCTCGCTCTCGAACAACGTCTGCGACACGCCGCCCAGGTTGACCTTCACGAAAGGAGCATCCCGGCGCGGGCTGCCCTCATGGATGGCTTCGGCAATCAGCTCCTTGCCCGTGCCGCTCTCGCCCAATATCAGCACCGGCGCATTGGTCGGCGCGATGCGGGCCGCCAGCCGGAGCACGTCCTGCAATGCCGCCGAACGGCCCACTATCTTGCCCGACATGTCTTGCAGGACATCCGCCTGTCGGGAAGTCTCCTGCTCCGCATGGAGTTCCAAGGCCGTGCGGACAATACGCAGCAAGGCACGGTTGTCCCACGGCTTGGTCACGAAGTCGAAGGCTCCGGCACGCATGCCCTGCACGGCCAGCCGGATGCTGCCCCACGCCGTTATCAGAACGACGGGCGTCTGCGGCTGGAATATCTTCACCTGACGCAACAGCACCAGACCTTCCTCGCCGGTGGTGGCGAGCGAGAAGTTCATGTCCATCAATATCAGTTCAAACGTTTCGGCACGCACCAGGCGCAAGGCTTCTTCCGGGCCGGGCACGGCCCCGACCTCATATCCGGCCCGCCTCAGCAACAGACTGAGCGAAGCGCGCACCGAACTGTCATCGTCTATAATCAGTATCATATTTTTTAGGTGACTAGGGTTTCAGGGTTTTAGTTGACAAGGGAATTCAGGGGTTAGTTGACAAGGTCTCAGGGTTCAGCCTGCAAAGTTACGAATAAGCCGACACACGGAAGAAACTGTCAACCGTCAATTGTCCGTCGTCAATCACTTAATCACTTCTTCAAAGTCCGCCGTCAGCTCCTCGTCGCGCACGTAGTCCCAGAGGGTCAGACTGCGAATCTGATAGAAATAGTTCCAATAGTTGTACAGCTCGGTGATGCGCGTCTGGCGGGCTTCGTCCTTGGCCGACTGCGAGTCGTTCAGGTCGAGCGTGCTGATTTGGCCTATCAGGAAGGCCTGCACGTTGGTGTCATAACGCCGTTGCGCCACCGAATCGGCCTCGACGGCAATGCGCACCTGCATGGCCTGGTTGTTGAAATGCTCCACCAGCAGAAACATGTCCTGACGGAAGTCCATCTCGTCCTGGCGGAGCTGGGCGCGCACCGTCTCGCGCTGACTCTCGGCCACGCGCACCTTGCCGCGCCGCTTGCCCCAATCGAGGATGGGAATCTTCACGCCGACCTCCACCACCTGATTGTTGCCCCAGCCGGACGAGCGGTACACGCGACGCAGGCCGTCGTCCTGCCCCGTCAGGCCCACGCAGGCATAGAGGTCGATGCTGCGCAGGTTGCCCTTTGCCTCGGCCACGGCATAGTCGGCCTCCAGCCGACGGCGGCGGATGTTGTGCGCGAAGGCGTTGTGGGCCAAAGCCTTTTCCAGCGCGTCGGCATAGCCTATCTCCACATCGGGCACCCCGTCGGGCACAACCGGCTCCAGCTCATCCTCTCCCTCCAGCCCTAGGAAAGCGCGGAGCTGAAACATCTTCGCCCGCACGTTGCTCTCGCTGTCGGTCAGCGCGGCACGGGCCTGCAACACGGAGAGGCGCAGTTGCAGGCGGTCGTTCTCGGATAGCTGCCCGATGGCGCGCTTGGCTTCGGCTATGCGATAGAGTTTCTCGGAGTTCTCCAGGTTCTGCCGCGCCGTGCCCAGCTGCTCACGCGCCAGCAGGAGATCGAAGAAGTAGGCCAGCGTCTTGCGGGTGACCTCCTCGGTGGCCGACAGGAAATCGGCACGCGCCTCGCGATAGCGCACGGGGGCGATGCGCCGCTGCCACTTCAGCGTGTTCACCCCGAATACGGGCTGGGTGAAGGTGAGCGACAGGGGGACGTTCATGTACTGCTCCGCCCGGTTTCCGCCCAGCTGACGGATGTAGGAGAGCGACGTGGTGAGCGACAGCTTTCCGCCCGTGAACCACAGGTTCTGGTCGACGGACAACTCGCCGTCCATCCCCAGATTGTTGTTTTTCACAAACGTATAAGAGCCGTCGCTCTGCTGATAACGGTTGTAGCTCTTGTTAAACGAAGGCAGCGTGGCGGAGAAGTTCACCTCGGGCAACAGGTCGGCCCGGTAGGTGCGATATTCCCAATAGGCCGCGCTCAACTCGTTGAGCGCCACGGCCGCATCCACGCTCTGGCGGCGGGCCAGCGCGACGGCCTCGGCCAAGGTGAGCTGGCGGCGGGCCTGCACGGACACGCCCAAAAGAAGCAACAACACAAAAAGAAGTTTCCTCATGACATAAAACTATTTGCAAGAAAAAATACGTGCCGGTTCATCGGACACCATAATTCAAAAAAATCGTTCATCACGCCCTCATCCGGCGGAAGAAACGGATGCCCTTAAGCGGGCATATGGAGGCCCGCAAGCGCCCATATGAAGGCTCACGGCCGGAGATATGGGCGCTCGCAAGCGGGAATATGAAGGCTCCTTCACTCATAACGCAAGGCATCCACGGGATTGATGCGCGACGCCTGGCGCGCAGGCACCCAGATTCCGGCCACGATGAGCAAGGCCATGACGAGGGTGGTGATGACAGTGAGAATCACGAACAGCCAACCTGCGGACAAGGGTACTTCGTAGACGGAAAACACATCGCGCAGCAGATAAACCACGACCAATCCCGGTATCCAAACCAACGCAAAAAGCATCAGCCCCTCGCCTATCATCTGTCGGCGCACCTGTCTGCGGGTTGCGCCCAGGGCCATGCGCAATCCGATTTCCGACGTACGGGCCTCCGTGCGAAACCAGAAGGTGCCGATGATGCCCAAGAATGCGCAGACGAGGAAGAAGGCCGAAAGGAAATAACTTGTGCCATACATCATGTTTATTCCCATAAGGCCCAAGATGTAGTGGCGATAGTCTTTCATCGGAGTCAGACCTACGATCGACGTGTTTCCGGCTGTCAGCCGCTCCCGCATGGTGGTCATAAACGTGTCGTGAAAACCATGGTCGGCTTCGGGACGAACCCGAATAAACATCTCGACACTGCCTTGCGGACGTTTTTTCAGCAAGCGAGCCTCCGGCCAGAAAGCCCAAAGGCATCGCTCTTCGCCAGTGTCGTTGTACTCATCAGTCACATAATTGGAACGTACTCCCATGTGTGCGTTGTTTCGTTTGTCATTCGTATAAAAACGGATACGGGTAGCGTCCGAACGGGTCAACGTCTTTATTAATGTCTTGCTCAACAAGCTGATGTCGCCTCTCCCGGCTTCCCGTTCCAAATCCAGTTCCGGTTCGGCGGAGGTTAACCGCAACACCCGCACCATGTCGGGCGACAAAAAGCCGTCTACGGCCCAAGCCTTGACCGTATCCCCGAAATACTCATGTCCGTTAACCGTTCCCGTGTAAGGAAAAGCTCCGCCCGAAGCAAACCCGACGGCCTCCACACCAGGATAACGACGTATGCGCTCGGCAAGTTCGCGCAGCTCGTCTTCCGACACGCTACCTGCATCATAGGAAAACACATCTCCGGACTTGGTGTAATAGGATACCATGTAAACATGCTCGAGGTCAAAACCTTTGTCCTTGAACTTACGGCTCAAGAGTGATGCAAGCACGTCGGCCACCAACCAGATACACACGAATGACATAAACAATTCGACCATAATCCAAAGGTTGCTCCGCCATTGGTTGGCTATCAATTTAAACATATGCGACCACATAATTATCTTCTATTTAGTGCGTCCACAATGGGAATCCTTGCATAACGCCACGCCGGAACCAATGTGGAAATCAGGTTTAACAAAAAGCAAATGCCTAATACGTAACAGATGGTGTGCATATTGACCACATGAAAGAAATTGAGCATGTCGACATGGCCCACTTTTGCTGCCATGTTCATCGTCCTATATGATACCAACAACGTTTCGCGCACCAGCTGAAAAATGCCGTAAGACAAGCAAAGTCCCACAACTCCTCCGATAAGCATCTGCACAAAATTTTCCCAAAAGAACTGCCTCATAAGCTCCCCTACAGATGCGCCGAAGGCTTTGCGCACACCTATCTCCCCGGCACGCTTCTTCATACGCGCCACAATCAAGCCCGACAGATTGATTGCCGGCAAAACCAACAGGACAACGATGATAATAAACACGATTTGCATCCGGCTGTATATCTTCTCGTAAGGATCGCTCGACATGCGAAAAACGGATTCCAAAGCCGTGTCCGGTTGATGATTCAATACGAATTGGCTCCGCTTTGCAGGCGCATTCATCTGCTGTATCTGATGTTCCATCTCCTGACGAATGCGCTCCTGATCGCCACGGTCGTGTGCCAGCACGTACATCTTCATCGGCCCATACACATCCTTCAAATCCTCTGAATCAGAAGAAAACAAGCATCTTGATTCGGTAGTATAAGGATACCAAAGATGTGCATAGGCATCGCTCAAATAGGAAGGAACGTCTTCCACCACGCCACACACGCGGTATTCTTTCCAATTGATTTCAACGGGATAGCCCACCACATCAATCTTGCCGAATAAGGCACGTGCCGTAGACTCGTCAATGACAACTTGCGGAGCTTTGCTTTTGACTTCGGCCTCCGTAAACGGTCTTCCGACCAAGAAACGCATGGAGAAAATCTTCCAATAATCCGCATCCACACATGCCACGCTCTTTTCTTCATACACCTGCTTATTCTTATTGTACACAGCACTTTGTGTTTGTCCCACAATGGATTTGGCTTCCGGTACTTGAAGCGGATACATGTATTTCTCCAACATTTTGTGACTCAAAGGAGCACTGCCTTGAAAAGCTTTATAGAAATTGTTGCCCGATATGTCTTTTCCCGGCTTTACCGTATAGGAACGGGTAACGAAAAACATCCGGTCCCGTTTATCCACCACACCGATATTACCCGTATTAATGTAATAGGTGATGAGTATCAGCATAATCATCGTGACGCTGAGGGCGGTGCCCAAGATGTACACCACGCTGAAAAACTTGTTTTCGCGCAACAGGCGGCGTATCTGCCGCAAATATACTTTCCACATAGCGATGTCCCTCCGTTTAGTTGATTTGATGTCCGTCGAAGAAACGGATGATGCGCGATGTCTGGCGCGCCTGTTCCTCGTTGTGGGTCACCATGACGATGGTGCGGCCGTCTTCCCGGTTGAGCGCATGGAGGATGTTCATCACCTCGGCGCCCATCGTTGAGTCGAGGTTTCCCGTAGGCTCGTCGGCCAGAATGATTTTCGGCTCGCCGACAATGGCACGGGCTATGGCCACGCGCTGACACTGTCCGCCGGAAAGCTGCGAGGGGAAGTGCTTCATGCGGTGGGTCAGCCCGACGCGGGACAACACTTCCTCGGCTGCGGCACGACGCTCGCGGGCGGGAACATGGCGGTAGAGCAAAGGCAGTTCCACGTTGTCGAGCACGTTGAGCGACGGTATCAGGTGAAAGCTCTGGAACACGAAGCCCAGCGTGCGGTTGCGGAACGCGGCCAGCCGGCGGTCGTTCATGCCGCTCACGTCCTGCCCGTCAATCTCCACCGTGCCGGTTGTCGGCGCATCGAGCAGTCCTATCATGTTGAGCAGGGTGGACTTACCACAGCCCGACGGGCCCATGATGCTGACAAACTCGCCTTCGCGGATGCTCAGGTTGACATGTTCCAAAGCCAATGTCTCAATCTCGTCGGTGCGATACACCTTTGATAAATCTTTTACGGTAATCATAGCATTATTCAGTCTTTAAGTTTCAATTCAGAGTTGTTTTTATACGCATTCATGTCGCTCACCACCACGCGGTCGCCCTCGCGGAGTCCGGAAACGACTTCCACGTAGTCCCAATTGCTGTCACCCAAGGTCACCTCGCGCCGTTCCAGACGGTCGTCGGCCGTCTGCACAAAAAGCTCATACTTCCCGGCACCGAGGTAATAGGTGTCGTTGGCGATGCGCATCACCCGGTCTTTCACTCCATAGACCACGTGCACATCGGTCTTCAGGCCGGAACGCAACGCGGGGTCGTCCACCGTGGCAAGCTGTACGGTGAACTCCATGGTGCCTTCCTTTGAGGTGGGCACAACGTGATTGACCACGCCCTCCCAACGGAGGTCGCCCGTCTTCACAACGGCCTTCGCCCCCTGCGCCACACGGTCGACATAGGAGTCGGCAATGGAGCACTTCACCTGAAAGCGGCTGAGGTCGGCCACCGTGGCAAGCTGTTCGCCCTTGGCCACCCGCACGCCTATCTGGTCGTTCAGGAAAGTCAGCACGCCGGCACGCGGGGCGAACACCTGCGCCTCCTCGAGCGTGCGCCGCATCTCGGCCACGCTCTTGCGGAAGATGCTGAGGTCGAGCCTCTGTACCTGCTCTTCGGCTGCCATCACCTGCTGCTCGTTGCGGTATTGCTGGCATAGCTGCTCGTGCTCCAGGCTGCTCACTTTGTAGTTCAGCTCCACCTCGCGCACCTTGTCGGGCGTGCCTGCTCCCAGGCTGTCGAGGAACTGCTCGTTGCGCAACTCTACGGCCATGCGGTTGAGTTTCATCTCCGACACGCGGATTTGCATGGCGAGGTCTTTCAGCTTGGTCTGGTTGTTAATCTCCAACTGGCGGAACTTGTGCATGCGCATCTGCTCCTCATCGAGCAGTTTGTCGTAATCCGTGCGAGCCGTCTGCAGGTCGAGCTTCAAGACGGGTTGTCCGGCCTGCACGGAGTCTCCGGCCTTCTTGTAAACTTCCACCACACGGCTGTCGATGGGCGAATTGATGATTTCCTCGTAAGCGGGCGCCACGGTGCCGGACGCATTGATGGAGATTTCCAAGGTCCCCACATCGACCGTGGAAAGAGTTATGCCGCCACGTGAAACCGACGGCCGGAGGAGCACGGCTCCCGCCACAACCAAAGCAAACACGCCGGCAATTCCTCCACCCCACATCAACAGACGAAGACGACGCTTCCGCTGCTGTACTTCTTTTGGTATTGTCCTATCCATAAACCTTTCCGTTTTATTGTTACCAAATCAATGGCACTATTGCCGCTCTTCGCTAAGCAAACGACATGCCACAAACGCAAGTAACTGATAATGAAGGACGGGATAAAAAGAAAGGTGTCCGTTTCCGAACACCTTGTACGTTTTCAGACATCCACGCCGTTCACTTCACGTAGCGGATGGTCGTATAATCATAGTACGACCAGTAACTCCGCCCATGGGCAGACGGCGAAAGCCGGTAATGCTGATAGTCACGCCCGAGCGCGGACAAATCAAAAGGAGGTTCCTGCTCGGGATGTTTCGCATAATAAAGGAATAGAGCCTCCAGATAGGCCCGGGGCAATCCGGGCTCCACATAGCAAAAGTAACCCAGCTCCTTCGCAAAAACATCCAATTCTTTCCGCAGCAAAAGGGCACACAAATAATAGTCGAGCGCCGGCGCATTGCCGGTCTCCGTGTAGCACAAGCGACGCAGATAGGCCGTCACGCTTTCTCCCGCCCGGGGATTTCCGCCCAGATAATCATAAACGGCCTGATGCTTCAGCCATGTGGTCTGCGGTGTGCCGGCCTCGAAAAGAAGTCCCCGTGAGGCATCACATTGAGGATATTCAAACAAGCGTTCCGGCAAAGAATCAATACGGCTCAATGCGTAGGCGCGCATGACGGACAGTTCACGGGATGTGCGGGGAGAACCGGTTCCTATGGACAAGGCCCTTTCATAGTCGTTGTCCAACAAGGCGGCGTCCACAGCCGTCTCATAATGAAACACCTCATCGGTGTTGCCCAACGACACGCATCCGACACACATGAAAAACATGATGAGCAAATTGGGGAACAGCCGTTCCTGCCAACTCTGCCCCCTCATGTCAGCCCACAACACGCCCACCTTACGACAAATCCAGACCAGAAGCACAAACCCCGACAATACTGCGGGCAACATCCAGGCCCAACGTCCGAAAGACACTCCCGTGTAAATCCCCTTGTCGAACCCGGCAATGAAGGCCAGCAACAACAACGAGGGCAAATAGGTCAAAGCATGACAACGCTCGGACAACCGTGCCGCCTTTCCGACGCCGAACTGAATCAGACAAAGCACCAGAGTGATAATCCACGTTCCCCACTTGGCGGAATAAGCCGTCTGCCCATCGGAAAGCACTTTTTGCAACATTTCCAGCAGATGGCTTTGAAAGCGCAGATAGAACACGCTGAATAGAATAAAAAGAAGACCGCACGCAATGCGTATACTACGTGCGGTCTTATTCCTCCTCATGGAAACGTCGTTCACCATAGGTTATGACAGGATTACTCTTTGATTTTTTTAAGTACAACAGCCGAGCGTGCCGGTATGTAGAGTTTCAACCAACCCTTTTTGGCTTTCGCATACAACGGGTCGTAATTGGTGAAATGACGTACGCTGTCGTCAGCCAGGCCGTTGCCGCCAAACTCTACGGCATCGGTATTGAGCACGACTTCATAAGATCCTTGCGGAACCAAGAAACCATAATCGGCAAACGAACGGGTAGGACTGAAATTGAACACAAAGATGTAGTCGCGACGCATGTAGGCCAACACTTGGTCGCCATCGTTATGCCATATCTCGACAACGTCTGTCTTTTGTATGTTCTTCACGTCCTTTATCACCTGCAACATTGCCTTGTCAAAATCACCCAAATAGTGATAGCACAAGTCTTTGTTATCCACCAGGCTCCACTGACGACGGGCATATTTGTAGCTCCATCCGTTGCCCTCGCGCGGGAAGTCTATCCATTCGGGATGACCGAACTCGTTCCCCATG
>CALUJS010000053.1 GCA_944321015.1 uncultured Phocaeicola sp.
ATGGATTCGAACCACCGAAGGCGTAAGCCAGCAGATTTACAGTCTGCCCCATTTGGCCACTCTGGTATTTGCCCATTGTTTGCAACGCGATTGGAAAGAGTTCCTTTCTCAATTGCGCTGCAAAGGTACAACTATTTTTTTAACCTGCAAATATAGTCGAGCATTTTTATTGCAGTTACCGCACATTCATCGCCTTTATTGCCCAAACGGCCGCCTGCACGCTCCTCGGCCTGCTCCATATTGTTGGTGGTGATGAGCCCGTAGATGACCGGCACGTCGGTCGTAGCATTCAGGTAAGTAATGCCCTGCGTGGCGCCGGAACACACGTAATCGAAGTGAGGCGTATCGCCACGCACCACGCAACCCAGCGCGATGACGGCATCCACCCGTCCGCTCTTAATCATCTGCGCCGAACCGAATGTCAGCTCAAAACTGCCCGGCACGGTCTGCACCAGGATGTTCTCGTCCTTTGCTCCGTGCTTCTTGAGCGTGGCGAGCGCGCCGTCGAGCAGCGCGCCGGTAATGTTACTGTTCCACTCCGACACCACGATGCCGAAACGCATTGCACTCGCGTCGGGCACGGTGTTTACATCGTAATCCGACAGATTGTGATACTTTGTTGCCATAATCCTTTTGTGTTATATAAATCCTTTCTGTTTCTATAAAAAGAAACGGATGATGCGAACCGCCTCACCCGCTTCTACCTTATTATATCGTTTTTTCAACTACTTACGGCCTCATAAGCTTATTCCCGATAAGTAATCGTGTACGTATATTCTTCGCTCACGTAGTACGTGTCGTCCGTATGACGCACTTTACATATCTTCACCGGGCGGTCCAGCTCGTCGTACTCGTAAGTATAGGTGTAGTAGTCGCCCGAATACATGTCGTGTTCTTCCGTCATGTAGAGCGCGCTGCGCTTGCCCATGTAGCCGAACGGTTTCAAGTATAAACCATTCATCATAAAGCAATCCAGCCACTCCGTGGAACATATTATATAGCTCAAATCCAGATTAATCGTCGGGGTGTTCACGTAATCCGGATTGTCGTACTTCAGCACTGCTGTCGTTTTGTCCGGCTCACCTACGGGCGAACCCATGCAAGCTCTTACCAAGTTGCCGTCTTCCCATTCAGCCGTGTCGGTCCACTTGCTGCTTTCACTGCCAGAATAAACTGTGGTATGGGTGCCGGACTTCGCATATCCATCCGCGTCGTACACAATCGTACCCTCGCCGGACTCTTCTTCACCGGAATCTCCATAAATCACATTGTCTGTGTAACTCTCCACATATCCGGCTTCATTCAGCATGAAAACAGCATCTTCCTCATACCCACCTTCACCCGTGGTGTGCATGGTGATGGTGCCATCGCCGTAGGTCAGTGTCGAGATGCCGTCAGCCTCCGGGTCTTCAGTAGTTAACGAAATCACACGCCCCTCATCGTCGTACTCGAAATAGTAGATGTCTTCGTTCTTAAACGTCTCGCCGGTTGAGTAGACTGCTTCCCGCAGGATGTTAATCTGCTCCACGAGGTAGCGGTCGGAAGGCGTGACCGAACCCGATGCGGCCTCTTGCGTGACGGTCACCTTGATTTGCGTGTCGCCGCAGATAATCGTGATGACGGCCGAACGCGTCTCGCCCGTGTCGTTCGGACTGAGAATGATGTTAACCGTGTAGCTTCCCGCGCCTCCGTGGTCGGGGTCAAGCTTCACCCACGACGTTACGCTCTTGGTAGAGGGGGGGGTAATTTCAGACACCGTAGAGGTCCAATCGGACGCGGCTACGAAAGAAACGGTGCTCGTCTGTTGGTCTCCAGACAAGGTTTGCTCCAATTCCGACTCGTCAGCCACTTCAAGCTGTTTCGGGCCGTTGTCGTCGCTGCAAGCTGCAACGAACAGCAGGACGAGCGTCATCAGCAATGCGCCGGGCATTGCGAATAAAAACTTTTTCATGTGACAGATATTATTAATTGAAGATAAAATCCATCGCCTGCAAACGCAATCAAGCGCGCCGGAGTTATTCCGACACGCGCTCGATGTACTTGTCAATGTTCATTCCGTTGTAGGAATTGAAGTACTTGTCCTTGATGGTCTGATATACCTTCAGGGCCTCGCTGTTCTTGCCCAACTTTTCGTACACCTCGCCGGCCTGCAGCAGCCAGATGGGGCTGAGTGACTGGCTGTCGCTCTCGTCGGCGGCCTCAATCAGCAGCGACGCGCCCTTTTCCAGGTCGCCCTTGTGGATGTAGCAGTTGCCCAGCGCGCCTTTCACGGCGGGAGCCACCATCACGTCGTTGCCGCTGAACTGCTCCAAGTAGGGGATGGCCTCCTCGTACTTGCCGAGCTGGGCCATGCAAATGCCGGCATAGGCGTTAGCCAAGTTGCCTGCGTCGGTGCCGCTCTGCTCGGCGGCAATCTTCACAAAGCCTTGGTAGCTGAGCGAGTCGCCGTTGAGGGCCACGTCATATTGGCGCATGGCGAAATATTCCTGCCCCTTGGCCAGCATCGTCGAAGCCTTCTGCTCTTTGGGAGTGGACACAAAGCGGTTGTAGAGCAACCATCCGCCCACGATGACCACCAGCGCGATGATGACGCCCATGATGGTTTTCTTGTTCTTAATCACATATGCTTCCGAAGAGCTCAATGCCTCTTCCACATCCATAGTGTTGGGATTGTGTTTTTGTTCTGCCATTGTATAGAAACTTTTTAATTTACCGATTAACTTATTTTTCGGAGGGCAAAAGTACTTCATTTCCTTATATAACGGAAATTTCGGCGCATCTTTTTTACGGCGCGGCGTCGGGCGGCGGCTTGCCACGCCTTTATATCGATTAATGGCGTCCGATAAAACTTCTCTTATCCGGTCGATTCACAACAAAGACGGCGCAGCCGTTGAACAATGTGTAACCGCGGCGTAGCGCGAACGCGCTACCTGCGGACATATCCGACCGGACAGACGACCTTGAAGAGGTCGAACCTCATCCGGTCAAAGAATCATCTGCAAGGCTTGCCGCGATTCGACCTCTTCAAGGTCGCTTCCTCTTCCGACACATTGCCGCAGGTGGCGCTTTTCGCGCCACACAGCGGTTACTCGTTGTAGGACGGCTTCACCGTCCGCTCCGGACGGGAATCCCTGTTCGTTCCGGCAGAGACATCGAGTTTTGCCGGACAGCCCTATATATTAATAGGTATAGGGAATAGGGCTCCGCCCGCCCCACATATTCCCGCCGCGGAACATTCAAGTATCTTCCGCGGAGCCTCCATATGCCCGCCCGCGAGCAGGCATATGGAGGCTCACGAACACCCATATCGGCACTGAAGCCCGACAGTTTTTATGCCGAAGTCCGCCCGTTTATTTGCCTGTCAACAAAACATGACGTACTTTTGCACCGACTAGAACCAATCACGCCCGACTCATGAACGTACAGATAGAAGAAAGCTGGAAACAACATCTGGCTCCGGAATTCGACAAACCCTACTTCGTAAAGCTGACCGACTTCGTGCGCAGCGAATATGCGCAAGGCACCGTCTATCCGCCGGGCCGGCTCATCTTCAACGCCTTCAACCTGTGTCCGTTCGACCGCGTGAAGGTGGTCATCATCGGGCAAGACCCCTATCATGGCCCGGGGCAGGCACACGGGCTCTGCTTCTCCGTAAACGACGGCGTCGCCTTTCCCCCGTCGCTCGTGAACATCTTCAAGGAGATTGAGTCCGACCTGGGCAAACCCATGCCCGCCAGCGGCAACCTGACCCGATGGGCCCGGCAGGGCGTGTTGCTGCTCAATGCCACCCTCACCGTGCGCGCCCGTCAGGCAGGCTCGCACCAGCGCCACGGGTGGGAAGAGTTTACCGACGCCGCCATTCGCACGCTGGCCGAAGAGCGCGAACATCTGGTGTTCATCCTGTGGGGAGCCTACGCCCAGCGCAAGGGGGCTTTCATCGACCGCACGCGCCACCTGGTGCTGACCTCGGCCCACCCCTCCCCGCTGTCGGCCTACAACGGCTTCTTCGGCAACCACCACTTCAGCCTGGCCAACGACTACCTGACGGCCCACGGCGAAACGCCCATCGAGTGGTAAGGCCGCGCGCATACACCTAAAAATCAATAAAAGTAAGCGACTACTCCGACGTAGATAAGCAGAATTGTGTAATTTTGCCGACCAACCGTAAATTGGGATTGATGAAATCGTTAAGAAACTGTTTATATATACCGTTCCTGTTCCTGCTGACGCTATTGCTCATTCCGCAAAGCAGCGATGCGCAACGGAGGCGCGCACGGAAAAACGCGGCGGCCGACTCGCTGGTCATCGACTCGCTCCGGTTGGGCCGCGACTCCCTGTCGCTCGGAACAGACTCGCTTGCCCTCGACACCATTCCGGCCGACACCACGGAAAAGAAAAAGGACGCGCTCGACGCTCCCGTCACCTTCTCGTCGTCGGACTCCACGGTGATGACGGCCGCCGACGGTTTCGCCCGCATGTATGGCAACGCGAAAATCAATTACCAAAGCATCGAACTGACGGCCGCCGTGGTGGCCATGAACATGGACAGCAGCATCGTCCATGCCAACGGCGTGGCCGACACCACCGGCGCCCTGCAGGGCAAACCCGTGTTCAAGGACGGCGAGACGCCCTATGAGTCGGAGAAGATGAGCTACAACTTCAAGTCGAAACGCGGCTTCATCAACAACATCACCACCGAGCAGGGCGAAGGCTACATCACCAGCGAGAACGCCAAAAAGGGCAACGACGAGGAATATTACATGGAACACGGCCGCTACACCACGTGCGACGACCACGAGCATCCCCACTTCTACCTGGCGCTGAGCCGTGCCAAGGTGAGGCCCAAGAAGAACGTCGTCTTCGGCCCGGCGTGGCTCGTGCTGGCCGACGTGCCTCTGCCGCTGGCCATACCGTTCGGCTTCTTCCCCTTCAGCAGCAGCTACTCGTCGGGCTTCCTCATGCCCAGCTACGGCGACGAGTCGACCCGCGGATTCTACCTGCGCGACGGCGGCTACTACTTCGCCATCAACGACAACATCGACCTGCGCCTCACGGGCGGCATCTACACCAAAGGCTCGTGGGAGGCCAATGCGGCATCGACCTACAACAAACGCTACAAATACTCCGGCAACTTCAGTTTCAACTATCAGGACATCAAGACCGGAGACAAGGGAATGCCCGACTACTCCGAATCGCGCAGTTTCCGCCTGCAGTGGACTCACCGTCAGGACGCCAAGGCCAATCCCAACTCGAACTTCTCGGCCAGCATCAACTACTCATCGACAAGCTACGACCGCAACAACCTCAACAGCCTCTACGACCCCAGCCTCTATGCGCAGAGCACGAAGACATCGAGCGTGAGCTATTCGCGCACGTTCCCCGACATCGGCCTCACAGTGTCGAGCACATTCAACGTGTCGCAGAGCACACGCGACTCCATGGTGTCGCTCACCCTGCCCGACCTCAACATCAACCTCAACCGCATCTATCCCTTCAAGCGCAAGAAAGCCGCCGGAAAAGAACGCTGGTATGAGAAAATCTCCATCCAGTACACGGGCCAGATAAGCAACTCCATCACCGCCAAGGAAGACTACATCCTCAAATCGGACTTCGCGCGCGATTGGCGCAACGGATGGCAACACCGCATCCCCATTCAGGCCAACTTCACGCTGTTCAACTACATCAACATCACCCCCTCGTTCAACTACACCGAGCGTTGGTATCTCTATAAGGTGAAACAAAACTGGGACCCCGCCACGCAGACCGTGGTGCGCGACACCATCAACGGCTTCAACCGCGTCTACAACTACGATTTCAGCATCTCGGCCAACACGAAGCTCTACGGCTTCTACAAGCCGTCGACCAAGATATTCGGCGACAAGATTGAAATGATACGCCACGTCATCACCCCCAGCATCAGCTACAGCATGTCGCCTGACTTCAGCAGCTCGCGCTACGGATTCTACGACACCTACACCTATACCGACGAGGACGGCGAGGTCTACACCCGGAAATATTCCTACTACGACGGAATGCTCTACGGAACGGCGCCCCAAGGACGATCGGGCAACATCAACTTCTCGCTCTCCAACAACCTGGAGATGAAGGTGAAGTCCGACAAAGACTCGACCGGCGTGAAGAAACTGAGCCTCATCGACGAGTTCCGCATAGGCATGGCCTACAACCTGGCGGCCAAGGAAAAGCCCTGGAGCGACATGGACATCACCCTGCGACTGAAACTGTCCAAGAGCAAGACGTTCAACCTCTCGGCCAGTTTCGCCACCTACGCCTACGAGTTCAACGAGCGCGGCCAGGTGGTGGAAGGCAAGCGCACGGAGTGGTCATACGGGCGCTTCGGACGCTTCTCGGGCATGAGCCAGAACTTCTCGTACACCTTCGACAACAACACGTGGAAGAAATGGTTTGGCAAGGACGATGACGACACCGACCAAGACCGCGACGACGAGGACGACGACGAATTCACCGACCTGGACGAACGCGAAGAGCGACGCAACCGCAAGAAGGAAAAAGTGGCGGCCGAAGTCGACGAAGACGGCTACCTGAAGTTCAAGATGCCATGGTCGCTCACCGTGTCCTACGGCATCACCATGAGCGAAGACCGCTCGGCACCAATCAACGTGAAGACCATGCGCTATCCCTACAAGTTCACACAAAACCTCAACTTCTCGGGCAACCTCAAGCTGTCCGAGGGCTGGAACGTGAACTTCTCCAGCGGATACGACTTCGAGGCCAAGGAAATATCCATGTCGACCGTCAACATCACCCGCGACCTCCACTGCTTCAGCATGAGCTGCGGACTGGTGTTCGGCCGTTACCAGTCCTACAACTTCTCCATCAGCGCCAACGCCAGCATGCTGAAAGACGCCCTCAAGTGGGACAAGCGGAGCAGCTACAGCAGCAACGTCGAGTGGTATTGACCCTCCTCCCGAAAACGACACGCATCAACCCCCGTGAGCGCCAATATGGACGCGTCCGTCCGGACATATCCGCGCTCACGCGCCGCCATATGTCCGCCCGAGCCTCTGCATATCCCCGCCCGGACACCCGTAATCCGCCTCTTCCGCCGGAAAGAGGACAAGGCACAATCCGACAACGATTCCGCCCAGTTTTATGCCGTTATCGGCAAAAATGACTACCTTTGCAAACACAGCAAAGACAAAACCATGGGATATATCTCAGTCATACAATTCGCAAAAAAGCACGGCATCGCGGAACGCACGGCGCGCAACTACTGCGCAACGGGGAAAATCGACGGAGCGTTTCTCACGGGAAAGACATGGAACATCCCCGAAGACGCCACTCCCCCCAAGCAGCGGAATGCCGGGAAGGCATCTCCGTCGCCCCTGCTCAAAACGCTGCGCGAAGAAAAAGCCATGAGGCTGAAAGGCGGCATCTACCACCGCACACAAATCGACCTCACCTACAACTCCAACCACATGGAAGGCAGCCGCCTGACCCACGAACAGACGCGCTACATCTTTGAGACCAACACGATTGGCATCACCGACAAGGCGGTAAACGTAAACGACATCGTGGAGACAGTCAACCACTTCCGCTGCATAGACCTCATCATCGATCTGGCAGAAACACGGCTGACGGAACCACTTGTCAAGCGGTTGCACGCCATCCTGAAAACAGATACCTCCGACGAAAAGAAAGAGTGGTTTGCCGTGGGCGATTACAAACGGCTCCCCAACGAAGTGGGCGGCAACGAAACCTGCCCGCCGGAAGAAGTGCACCGGCACATGCGTGAACTGCTGTCGGAATACAACGCCAAGAAGACAAAATCATTCGATGACATTCTCGACTTCCACGTGCGTTTCGAGCGCATCCATCCTTTTCAGGACGGCAACGGACGAGTGGGACGGCTGCTTCTGTTTAAAGAATGCCTGGCCAACGGGATAGTGCCCTTTGTCATCACCGACGAACTGAAGATGTTCTACTATCGCGGCCTAAGCCAATGGGGGCACCTGAACGGTTACCTGACCGACACCTGCCTCACGGCGCAAGACCACTACAAAACCCTGCTGGACTACTTCCGCATCCCGCACGAATGAGAGAACGATAGAAAATTCAAACACAGAATCCGCAGAGGCAAGATGGAATATATTATAACTCAAGAGCCCAAAACCTCCGTATTTCTGCGAACTCTTCAGCCGGTTCTTACTTCGACACATTCTCATGTCATGCAACGGTTCACCTTATCTAACATAATAGATATGAATATATTAGGTTTTCTTATTCAAAAAATATACCTTTGCAAACAAATCAAAGACAATATATCATGGCAATAGAAATCAAACCAATTCCGGTACTTCGCGGCAAAGTAGCACTGCGTTTCGTGGAAGAAGCGGACAGAAACGCCAAAGAAAAGCGTGGCTCCATAGACTTCACGAAGCAAGTGGCCAAAATGCGCACTATCCTAAAACGTTCCAGACTATATCAAGAAAAATAAAAACTGTATGCTGGAACATTGTGAGTTCTGCGAACTGAATGAAAAAGTGCTAAACGAATGCGGCGGCTTCTCGTGCAAAGATAAAGATATAACCGAATTCTTCACTAAGGAATATGCCGACTATGCATACCAGCTTTTAGGTAAGTCCTATTGCTTCGTGGAACAGGAAAAACAACATATTATCGGCGCTTTCACCGTAGCCAATTCAAGCATTCGTGCCGACTTGCTCCCGAACAATCGCCGAAACAAGCTCAACCGCAACATACCCAATGAAAAACGTCGCCCACAATATCCCGCTGTATTAGTTGGACAGCTTGCTGTCAGCGAATACTATAAAGGATTGCACATCGGCGACGAGCTATTGGATGTCATCAAAGCATGGTTCGTAGAACCTCTGAATAAGACCGGATGTCGCTATATCGTTGTGGATGCCATGAATCATTCAAAGATATTCGATTTCTATCAGCGTAACGGCTTTAAGTTCATGTTTTCTACAGAAGAAGAGGAATGGGCATGCTTACACGGCAGAAGAACCGGAGAAAAATCAACCATACAACCCTTACACACTCGACTGATGTATTTCGACCTGATATTGTTACGTACCCAATAAAACAACCGTAACACAATACGAAGCTGCAGCAAAGCGGTGTGTTTTTGCGTTCTCTGTGTTCGAGTCTTATTTCGACACATTCCCCACCATAAAAATAAAGGTGCGCCACGATTGAATGTCCTGGCGCACCTTCTGCTTTACCTAAGTCCGGGCGAGATGCAGAATGTTATGTATAAGTATATTATATTATGAGAGAGATATGTCAAAAGTTGTCGCGCCCGTTTATCCCTATGGCTTTACCTATTGAAAACGCATTGCCTCACGGCAACATTGCCATAAAATCTTTTTGAGAGTACCGTGCCGGCCTCCGTCAACCGAAAGCCGACACGGTGTTTTTTTACTAATAAACTGATTGTTTAGAACTCAAACGCCAAGCGTGCCTGGAACGAATGCAAGTCCTTGTCAAGCGCATACGTCGTGTTAAAGGGATTATTCAGATGTTGATATGAGTAATTCACACGAGCGTAGATATTGTTTGTGATATAATAGTTCAAACCAACAGTGAGCGTATTTACACGTCCGCCGACAACCGTCTGATTGGTAATACCCCAATTCATCATACTTTCATTGTCATAGAATCCATTGTTGAAGAAGATGCTTCCATCTTGGATGCAGTTCAAATCAGTATGGTTGAAGCGCGCAACGAGTTCCAGACTCTTGGCTTTCGGACGACTCATCATGGCCTCTACATTGCTATATCTGTAATCGCCACCCAAGATTAACCATCCGGCTTCAACTGTTGCGCCGTGGAATGTAGCATGCTTATCCGTTCCCATAAAACTCTTAAGAGCATCAACCGTGGGGAAATAAGGTGCCATCAACGAACCTTGGTAGCTCTGCCAGGTAGATTCCCAGTCACGTTCACGGAAATAACGCGATTGAATATATTCGCCCTTCACATAAAGGTTCTTATAATTACCCATCATTTCCACGCCAAACTTAAATACGTTCTTCACATTATTAAGAGTTGCGCTGATAAAACGTTTGTCGTCAATGCTCGACTCCAGATTGGAAGAAACAGTTACACTGCGGTTGTAATCATCCGAACCATTGGAATATCCGTTGGCATCCGGGCGACGGAAGTTAACCGAACCACCAACATGGAAGCTCCAATCTTCGCCACTCACGCGGCCCAACAAACGGGCGGAAGCGCTGTATCCCATGTCGCCTTCGTGATATTCATTTGCATATTTCTGAGAGAACACACCGGCTTCACCCCAGAAATACGGATGGTAGTATCTATAAGAAATACCAACGGCACGGCCAGTTCCAAAGGCTCCCACAGTAGCGGACTTGTTAATGAAAGGATAGTCGAACGTACTTTGAATATTCTCGGCCGAGAAAGGTTCTGCAAAGTTACCGACTCTCACAAAGCCGTTCTTATTAGAATGCCAACGGATATAAGCGTCTTTCAACAATTGGTCGGCAAAATCATAATCGAACTTGAAATCAAGGTTTGAACCAATTTGGCTGATGATGCGAATACGTGCAGAAGTAATCTTAGCACCTGAACCACGATCGGTATAGTCATCCAAATAATGGGCACCGTCCATAACCAAACGTCCCCCGACCCGGAACGATACTTTTCCGTCCTTAGTGCCAAACTTTAGAAGGCCTTCGTCCATGTAAGCCTTGAGTTCCTGCTGGGCTTCAGTTCCATCGTATGCAGTTGTTGTGCTTGATTGAGCAAAGCCAGACATTGCAAATGCGCAGAAGCAGGCGCTGAAAAATAATATATTCTTTTTCATAATAGTCTTTATTTATTTTTGTTCTTCGTAGAATTTAATAACCCAAGTCATCAAGCACATCTTGCGGTGTTCTCATAGTTTTAGCCGCATGGATGTTGTCGGGCATGCCCACATGCGCATTGGAACGGAAATAATTCTTTCCTTGGTCAGCATATCCTTGAAGTGTCTCCTTGTAAAAACGCAGAGCCAAGTCCGTAAGATTGGTAAATCCGCCATCAACAGCATTCAGTTCCGGACCTCCCTTGCCTGCAGCATCCTGCCACGGGCCGCAATATTCCATGTATTGTTCGTTGGTATTGAACGACCAGCAGTGGATGTGCATGCCTGTGCTATGAATCATATCGCGTTGCCACGGTTCAACACTGGAAGGATAACCTTCAATGTAGTCAATGTTCGGGCCCATGATGGTAGCACCGTTCTCAATGCCAAAGTTGATGTACTGTGCATAGGATGCAGGCGTAGCCACCAAGTCAGCAAACAGATAAAGCGTAGGAATCGGACGGGTAAACACTTCGTGCATTCTCACAAGTCCCGTAGGCTCAAAAGTCTGCAAGATGATACGTGCCGGAGTATTGGCGATATCAACTTCTCCTTTTTGTCCGTTCTTATAAGGAATCGGTTTCAAATCATTGATATCCTCTGCATACCATCCGTGCTCTTCCAAGCAGGCACGCAAGGCTTCCTCCATGTTGGGGAAAAGCGAAGGCGATTTAGTCTCAATGTACACACCGGGACGGTTGCCGTTGTCATTGGGGTCATCCTCGTAAACGGTACGCACGTATTTGCCCTCACTATCACGTTCAACAACACGTGTCCCGTCTGGATTACGTTTGATGCGCTTACCTTCGGCAATCATCAACACGTCATCCAACGTAAGAATATCCAAACCGACGAAAGACTCACGGGCTTGTTCCGGATTGGCTTCATTAAACCAAGAGCCAATATCCAACTTAAGCAACTCGTCATAAGTAAAAGCACTCACATAGTCGTTCTTACGATTAGGATAGATGGTTTCCACGTTCGTTGTACGAAGCAAACTCTCGTCGTGCAAAGCTAGGATAACACCATCAGCCGTTTTCTGCAGGTCGCACTCAATGTAGTCAGCACCCATGTTGCGCGCCCAACGCATAGCCGCCTCACTTTCTTCCGGAGCCCAAAACTCGGTGCCACGGTGAGCAATAATAATGTTAGTCGGCAGATAAGCCAAAACATCCTTCTGGGCTTGGGACAACTCTAAAAGTTCCGGCACATCTTTGGTCGAAAAAGCGTCTGTCTTGACATCATCTTCGCAGGCAAACAATCCCATTCCGAGTGATACGGTCAGTACTACCTGGGACACTTTTTTAATCTTTCTAAAAGTAGTTCTCATAGATGTTTATTTTTAAATGTTAGATGTTTGTTCTATGTTTATCTATAACAATGTTTACAGAGATTTATTTACCCTTCTTCACAAGATATTGTTCTTCCTTATAGGTGAAACTTACGAAGAGGAACGAGAGGGCGCAAGCCGCAATCATCATGATAAAGTACCAGTTCCATCCGAAGTTGTCCACAACAAAACCGACACAGATGTTGGCCAACAAAGCCGTACCGAAGAAATAGCCGAAGAATCCGGTCAGACCGGCAGCTGTTCCGGCTGCGTTTTTCGGAGCCAGGTCGAGCGCGTGAACGCCAATCAGCATCACCGGGCCGTAGATAAGGAAGCCGATAAGAATCAAGCAAATGATGTCGAGCATGGGATGACCGGCCGGATTGAACCAATAGATAGCCACGAAGATGGCAACCAGCGTCATATAGACCATGGTCGTAATGGCACGACGTCCCTTAAACACCTTGTCGCTCAACCAACCGCAGAGGATTGTTCCCGGAATGGCGGCAAACTCGTAGGCAAAGTAAGCCCAACCCACATCCTCCAGATTGTAGCCCTTCACGTTCTGCAAGTAAGTCGGAGCCCAGTCCAGACAGCCGTAGCGCACCATATAGATAAAGGCGTTGGCAAAAGCAATGAACCAAAGCGTCTTGTTGTTCAGCACGTACTTGAAGAAGATTTCCTTGGTGGTCAACACTTCCTCGCTCTTGGCGCTATAGTTCTTCGGATAGTCGTTGCGATACTTCTCGATGGAAGGCAATCCGCAGGACTGCGGCGTGTCGCGAATCAACAGATAAGCGACAATGGCAATGACAATGGCCACGATGCCGGGGAACCAGAACGTGCCTTCCTGCCATCCGCCGAACCAAATCAGACCATAGGCCGCCATCGGGCCGACAAGAGCGCCGCCCACATTGTGCGCACAGTTCCAGATAGACATTTTCGTGCCGCGTTCCTTAATGGAGAACCAGTGGGTCATGACACGTCCGCAAGGAGGCCAGCCCATGCCTTGGAACCAACCGATGCAGAACTGCAACACGAACATCATCGCCAATGACGAGATGCCAAAGGCCGTACCCATCAATAATGTGGCGCCGGCCGAAAGCAGCAAGCCCAACGGAAGGAACTTGCGCGCATCGCTACGGTCGGACACGCTTCCCATCAGGAACTTGGAGAAAGCATAGGCAATGGCGTTGGCCGAGATGGCCACACCCAAGGCCGCATGTTCGTAACCAAGTTCTTCCAACTGCGGCATGGCCATGGTAAAGTTCTTACGAACCAGATAATAACCGGCATAACCAACAAAGATTCCGATGAATACTTGCCAGCGTAAAGCTCGGTACTTAGCGTCGACTTGCTCCTTTGGCAACTCGGGCTTGTAGGGAGGGGGAGTTAAAAATGACATGGTATTGTTTTGTTTTAACAGGTTAATATTTCGTTTATGTTTCGTTCCTTTATTTTGGATTGCAAAAGTAAAACAGATTCGTTACGTTTCAGTCTCGTTCATATTACAAACATTATACATTGGCGTTTGCCTTCAACGTGGCGTCCACGTCCAATGCTTCGGCCAGGATGGACACCGGATTCATGACCGGGACGGAAGTGGACATCTCAATCTGCCACTTGCACGTTTCGCAGTCGGTGGCCACACAGTCCACATGCAAGTCTTCTATCTGTCGGAACAGCGACTCGCCGATGCCTTGCGAAGTTGCGTAGTTCTCTTTCTTGAACCCGTAGGTACCGGCTATGCCGCAGCATTGCGAATCGAGCATCACGAAGTCCAGACCCGAAATCATCCGCAACAACGAAGTGGAATAGATGCTCCAGCCCAACTTTTGCATGTGGCAGGCCGTGTGATACGCCACGCGCTT
>CALUJS010000054.1 GCA_944321015.1 uncultured Phocaeicola sp.
TCCACTAAGATAGACATTTTGCTCCTTAGTGGCTACTTCCTTTCTTTATTTCTTCATCTTTATTTAGGACAATATTGTGTTCGCCCCCGTTCCGTGCCGCTTTTCCGGCTATGCTCCGTAGACACGTCGCAGGGCATCGATTTGCATGTCCCACAGTTCTTTCTGTTCCGTTTCCTCGCCCGGTTCGGCAAAGTCGGTCACTTCCAGCATCAGGTCGTTGGTCAGTTCGTCATGGACGAGCTTCATCTCGAAATAGCATCCCGGTTCATCCTCGTCTTTCCAACGCATGCGGATGCACGTTCCCGGCTGTATGTAGATGATGCTGGCTTGTCTTGTTTCCGTTTTCCCCCATTGGAAGGTACAGATTCGGTGGGTGATGTCCGCTTTGTCGGCAAACCATCCCTGCAGCCCGGAGCCGGTGCTGATGGCGTTCCACATGACCGTGCCCGAAGCCTTTGCCAGAGGATATTCGCAATGTATCTTGTTCTTTCTCATATAAAGAGGTCTTAGGGTGTGTTTTTCTTCTTCGTGCGCCAATATAAGCATACTTTCATAGATACGGAAATGTTTTTCTTCTTTTTTCCTTTTTTATTTGAAATAGAGGCCCCGCGAGCGCGGATATGGACAGCCGCGAGCCGCCATATGGACGTCCGTCTCCGTGCATATGGGCGCTCGCGAGCCGGCATATGGACGCTTGCGAGGGTGCGCCTATCCCCTTTTGCGGGGATGATTGCAGGCGTGCAAATACCTAAAAGTAGGTATTGCGCGGGTTGGCTTCCCCCTCTAATTTTGCCCGCTGAAATAGTTCAACCCGAAACATAAAACAATCAACCTATGAGAATGAAATCTTTTTTTATGGCGTCAATGGCCGTATTGGCCTTGACCTTTGCAGCCTGCACGGGCAGTGGAAAACAATCTGAGGCAACCGGACAGGAGACTTCTGCCGTGCAGACGGTGGACGATCTTCTGGCAAATGCCGACTCGCTTGCCGGACGGCAGGTAACCTTCCAAGGCGTATGCACCCACACCTGCAAGCACGGCGCAACGAAAATGTTCATGATGGGAAGCGACGACACGAAGACCATCCGCGTGGAAGCCGGTGCGCTGGGCGCGTTTGACACGAAGTGCGTCAACTCCATGGTGGAGGTGACCGGCACGTTGAAAGAGCAACGCATCGACGAGGCTTACCTGCAAAATTGGGAAGCGCAGCTGAAAGCCCAATCCGGCAAGACGCACGGCGACGGTGAAGCCGGATGCGACTCGGAGAAGAAAGCACGCGGCGAGACCGGAAACACGCCCGGGGAGCGCATCGCCGACTTCCGCGCGAAGATAGCCCAACGCAAGGCCGAGACCGGAAAAGATTATTTGTCGTTCTACTTCGTTGAGGCCCGGAGCTATGCCATCCGGTAAAGGAGCGGCCGTGCGCCGGGCATGCCGCTGGCTGCACCGCGAGTTGTCCTACCTGTTTGCGGGCATGGTCATCATCTATGCCTTGTCGGGGCTGTTCATGAACCATCGCCGCAGCATCGACCCCAGCTGCGTGGTGAGCCGTAAGGTTTATCAGGTTGACGAGAAGCTGCCCGGCAAGGACGGCATGACGCGCGAGCGGGTGCTCGCCCTGCTCCGTCCGCTGGGCGAGGCGGACAACTTCACCCAGTTCTATTTCCCCGAGCCGGGACAGCTCAAAGTGTTTCTTAAAGGCGGCTCAAGTCTGGTGGTGAATACCGGCACGGGCGAGGCCGTCTATGAGTCGGTGAAGCCCCGTCCGCTCATAGCGCCCATGGTGAAGCTTCACTTCAATCCCGGAAGCTGGTGGACTTGGTTTGCCGACATATTCGCCGTGTGCCTCATCCTGATTACGCTCACCGGCATATGGATGGTGAAGGGACCGAAAGGCTTATGGGGACGCGGAGGAGTGGAGCTGATAATCGGCATCCTCATACCGATACTATTCTTATTAATATAATGAAGAATTAAGAATGTAGAATGAAGAATGAGAAATGTAGAATTCTCGCCGATAGTTCACACACCGCATGGCCGTTCTACATTCTTCATTCTTAATTCTTCATTTAATAACAACGAAAGATGACTGCGATATTAGAATGCAAGCACCTGACCCACTACTATGGGAAGCGGAAAATCTATGAAGACCTCAGCTTTGAGGTGCCCCGCGGCCGCATACTCGGCCTGCTGGGCAAGAACGGCACGGGCAAGACCACGACCATCAACATCCTGAGCGGCTATCTGAAACCCCGCGCCGGGGAATGCCGCATCTTCGGCGAAAACATACAGACCATGGCCCCGAGCATGCGCAGCCGCATCGGGCTGTTGCTCGAAGGGCACGTGCAATACCAGTTCATGAACATCGTGCAGATAGAGAAGTTCTATTCGGCCTTCTATCCGGGGCAGTGGCGGCGCGAAGCCTACTACGAGCTGATGAACAAGCTCCGCGTGGCGCCGGGGCAGATGATAGCCCGCATGTCGAACGGGCAGCGTTCGCAGGTGGCGCTCGGGCTGATTCTGGCACAGAACCCCGAGCTGCTCATCCTCGACGACTTTTCGTTGGGGCTTGACCCGGGTTATCGCCGGCTCTTTTCCGATTATTTGCGCGACTACGCCCGGGCCGAGGACAAAACGGTGTTTCTCACCTCACACATCATTCAGGACATGGAGCGTCTCGTTGACGACTGCATCATCATGGACTACGGGCGCATACTCACCCAGCAGCCCGTGGCGCGCCTGCTAGGCACCCTGCGGCGTTACACCTGCCGCGTGCCGGAACAGTATGTGCCCGACCTGCCCGAAGAGTTCTATCACCCGTCGGTGATTCGCGGACGGATGGAAACCTGCTCGTTCCTCCCGCCTGCCGACGTGGAACGCCGCTTCGCCGAGCTGCAAGTGCCCTGCACCGACCTGACGTCGGAACTCATGAATCTGGAAGACGCCTTTATCGGCCTGACCGGAAAGTATTAACCCCGCAAATTCATAAGACTGATGCTGAAAGCCATATTTTACAAAGAATGGATTAAACTCCGCTGGTACATGTTGCTGGCCCTCATTGTCACCACTGCCGTGGCGGGATACTGCCTGCTGCGTGCCGACCGCGCCATCGAGCTGAGGGGAGCGGGACACATCTGGGAAGTCATGGTGCTGAAGGACGCCGTTTTCATCGACCTCCTCCGGTTCGTGCCTCTGCTTGCGGGCATTCTGGCCGCTCTGGTGCAGTTCATGCCCGAAATGCAACGCAAGTGCCTGAAGCTCACGCTTCACCTGCCCTGCCCGCAACAGCGCATGGTGTTTGCCATGCTGGCGGCCGGCGTCGCGATGCTTGTGGCATGCTTTGCCGTCAACTTCGCGGTGATGACGGCCTGGCTCTCCGCCGTGTTGCCCGCCGAGCTGGTGACCAACGTCCTTTCCGCCGCCGCGCCGTGGTATCTGGCAGGCGTGGCCGGATACCTGCTGGCCGCCTGGGTGTGCCTTGAACCCGCGTGGAAACGCCGCGTGCTCAATCTTGCGGTGGCGGCCCTCATCGTGCGCGCCTATTTCCTGGCTCCCGTGCCGCGGGCCTACAACGACTTCCTGCCCTGGCTCGCGCTCTACACGCTGGCCCTGTCGCTCCTCGCGTGGATTTCCGTGGCGCGCTTCAAGGCCGGATGTCAGGACTGACGGACCGAAGAATTCATGAACCTGAAAACCAACGAACCCAAACACTCACAATGACACGCATCTGCAAGATATTCCTCTGCGCCACGCTGGCCGTTCTGGCTGTGTGGCAACTGCCTTGGTGCTATGCCTTTCTGACAACCAAGGCAACCCCGAACAGTTTCGTCATGTACAGCTCGCTGCTCGGCGACTTCATCCTGACGCGCTATGAAGAGGGCGATGGCATCGTCCGCCGCGACGTTGCCGGACGCGCTTACTCCGAGGCCGAGACCGACAGCCTGCTCCCGATGTTCTACATGCGCCAGCTGGTGGCCGACGAACGTTTCCCCGACACGCTGTTCGGCGTGCCCGTCAGTCCGCGCGAAGTACAGAATACCTCGTTCAACTTCCGCATGCGCCCTTCGGCGGTCAACGCGCCACAGACGGGCATATACTTTTTGTTGGAATCCATGCCCAAGCGCGTGGAGCTGGAGATGCCGGACGACGCGTTCCGCTTCACCCACGCGGGAATAGAGTTCATCACCATGGAGACCAACGCCGCGGACGCCGAAAAGAGCGCGCGCTTCACCCGGATGCTTGCGCAGAAAGGTTTCGCCTTTCCGCCCCGCCTTGTGTCCGGCAACCCAACGACGATGAAGGACTACGACAACGGCTACCTGCTGCTTGACGCGCGCGGACGGCTTTTCCACCTGAAGCAGACTGCCGGACAGCCTTACGTGAAGGCTCTGACGCTGCCCGAAGGCGTGGAGGCCGAACACGTGTTCCTCACCGAGTTTCGCGACCGTAAGGCCCTTGGCTTCCTGACGGATGCGGAGCACCGCCTCTACGTCGTCCGTGCCGACGGCTCCGTCGTGCGAACGGGCCTTCCCGCATACGACCCCGAACGGGACGACCTCACCATCATCGGCAACATGTTCGACTGGACGGTGAAAATCGCGTCGCGCGGCGTGACGCATTACTACGCGCTGCGTGCCGACGACTACGCACTGTTGAAAACCTACGATGTTCCCACGGATTCGGGCGAGATATTCGGCCTGAGCTTCACCTCGCCCTACGACCGGTACGTGCGTCCCCGCTTCTGAGCGGGGCCTATGTACGCTCTTCGTTCCCTCAAAGTCCGGACGAGGGTTTGGATTAAAGCCTTATATGCATGTTGTATAAGCCTTATTCGTATGTCTTATAAGGCTTATTCGTATGTAATAAAAGCCTTATATGTCCAGCCTCGGTACGACATGAGCCACGCCGAGGCACGGTCTTCAGGGTGCAAAATACCAATAAATGGCGATTGACGCGCCTGTTTGATTCGTCTACCTTTGCCGCGGAATTTATAGGAATAAATAGAGCATAACAGCATGTTTGCATATAGAATGATTCTTTCTCTCATCTTGGTTGTTTCCACTCTTTGGGGCGGCAGCACTGCGCGAGGGCAGCAAGCCGGGGTGCCGGAAAGGTTGCTGCGCATCGTGGTGACCGAAACCGGCGGAGGCGAACCGCTGTCCTACGCAGTCTGTTCGCTGACGCCCGCTGAGGGGGCAGCCTATGTGGCGACGGCCGACGAAGAAGGCGTGTGCGCTTTCCGCAATGTGCGGCCGGGCACTTATCGCGTGCAGGTGTTCTATATGGGGCAGACGTTCCGTCAGCCCGACATCGAGGTGGGCAACGAAGCGCAACGTACCATCGCCACGCGGGTGAACTTCAACCCCGTGCGCATCGGGGAAGTGGTGGTGACGGCATCCGAGTCGAAAACATTGTCGGCAACATCTCGCATCGGGCAGGATGCCATCCGCCACATACAGCCGTCGAGCATCGCCGACCTCTTGGAGCTTCTTCCCGGCGGACGCTCGTCCGACCCCGACTTTTCCGCTCCGCAGAGCATTCGTCTGCGCGAGGCCTCTCCCGCAGGCAGCAACTACGAGACTTCTTCACTGGGCACGCAGTTCCTGATTGACGGCGTGCCCGTGAGCAACGACGCGAACCTGCAGGCCACGCCGACGTACAGCAACTACGGCACGTCGTTCGTCAACAGCGGCGTGGACATGCGTTCCATTTCGACGGACGACATCGAGTCCGTGGAGATTGTGCGCGGCATCCCTTCCGTGGAATACGGCGACCTGACCAGCGGCATGGTGAAGGTGAACCGCAAGCGCGGCGGCAACGACCTGCACGCCCGTTTCAAGGCCGACATGAGCAGCAAGCTGTTCTACGCGGGCAAGGGCTTTGAGTGGGGCGAAACAGACAAGCTCACGGCCAACATCAGTCTGAACTGGCTTGATGCCAAGTCCGACCCGCGTAACACGCGCCAGAACTATACCCGTCTGACGGGCAGTCTGCGTGTGGATAAGGAATGGAAGAGCGCATCGCGTTTCAACTATGCATTGGGCGGAAATGTGGACTATACCGGTTCGTTTGACGATGAGAAGTCTGATAGGAATCTCGATAACGGCGACATACCGTTGGAACGTTATAAGTCCAGTTACAATCGCGTGGCGATGGGCGCCCGTTTCCGTATGGCGGCACGGGAAGAACGTTTCTTTCGCAGTCTGGACATCACCCTCTCGGCTACCATGGAAAACGACGTGATAGACCGTTGGAAATACGTAGCCATGGTGGGTGAAGTGCCACTGTCCACGAATCTGGACGAAGGCGAATGGGATGTCACCGTAGTCCCCACGGAATACGAAGCCGGATTGCGCGTGGAGGGTCGTCCGTTCTATGGCTACGGCAAGGCTGTGGCTTCTTTCCGGCTGGAACGCGGCGAGTCGGTGTATGGTTTCAAGGCCGGAACCGACTGGTCGATGAGCAAGAACTATGGCGACGGCACGGTGTTTGACCCTGCGCGTCCTTTCAGCGTCGACATGAATATGCGGCCACGGGCGTTCAGCAGCATTCCGGCTCTGCATCAGGGCGCCTTTTTCCTGGAAAACAATTCCACGCTGCCGCTTGGCGCATTCCGTTTGAAGTGGATGGCCGGCCTGCGTGCTCAAACCATGATGGGGCTTGGCAGCCGTTACGCCTTGCAGGGCAAAGTCTATCTTGACCCGCGTCTTAACCTGCGTCTGGATTTGCCTCGTTTCGAAGTGTTGGGTGACGAGATGCGTCTGGCTTTGGCCGGAGGCACGGGATGGCACACCAAGATGCCTACCACAGACCAGCTTTTCCCCGATCCGGTGTACTATGATGTTACGCAATTGAATTACTGGTCGACCGATGTGTCGAAGCGGCGCATCAATGTGCGTGTGTTCAAATTCGACGTGACGAACTACGACTTGCGTGCTGCACGCAACTTCAAGTGGGAAATACGTGGAGACGCGGATTGGAAAGGTTATTCGCTCTCGGTGACATACTTTCGTGAGGACATGAAGTCGGGCTTTCGTTCGTCTGGCGAGCCGGTGACGATGGTTTACAAGGATTATGACGAGGAAGCCATCGACGGCGCTGCGCTCACGGGGCCTCCATCGCTCGACGCAACGCCTTATGTGACGGACACGTTGCTTACGACACTCTCGCGCACAACCAATGGCAGCCGCACGCAAAAGCAGGGTATTGAGTTCACCCTCGTCACGCCGCGCATCCGTCCGCTCCTGACGAAGTTCACCGTCACCGGCGCATGGTTTCGCACGCTGTACGACAACAGCCGGTCGGAATACTATCAACCTGCGGTGACGATAGGAGGCAAGGCCTATCCCTACATCGGTTACTATGAGGACGAGGACGGTTATGTGCGCGAGATGTTCAACACCAATTTCACTGCCGACACGCAGGTGCCCCGGCTGGGACTTATCTTCTCCAGCTCTTTTCAGTGCTTGTGGTTTACGGGCAGCCGCACGGAATGGAAGAATCCTTACCCCATAGCCTATATTGACAAGCATAACGTGCTCCATCCCTTCACCGAGGAGTCGGCCCGAAATCCTCTTCTGGCCGAGCTGGTGCGCGAATATAACTCCACCGTGTACGACTACAATCGTGTGCCTTTCAGCATGAACATCAATCTGAAGGTCACCAAGACGCTCTATCGCGACAAGATAGCTTTGGCCGTGTTTGCCAATAAACTGCTGGACTACACGCCGTCCTATCGCACCCGTTACGGCTCATTGGTGAGGCGCGACGTGACTCCGTATTTCGGGATGGAACTGAACTTTAAACTTTGAACCGTATGAAGCTACGCATGATTATTTCTCTGTTATTTGCTTTGCCGCTGCTGCTTGGTTGCGAGGAAAGCGAGTCCCGTCTGTTTTGCGACGTTACTCTCGTGACGGCTTTGCCCGACGGACGTACCATCGTCCGCATGGAGGCTGACGAAACACTGAGCGGAACCTACCTGCGGAATGTAAACAACCGCATGGATTACTCTCTTCCTGTCTTTGTGAACAATCGCGGCACCGTCCGTGTGCAAAAGGGAGTATATCTCATCTCGTTCGATGCCGTGGCTACTTTTTCCGACGGTTCCGTGGCGCGTGTCCGCAGTTCGGAACACGCCAATGCCGAACGGGCGGTCAACCTGTTGGGCGATGTCGAGGCCGTGGTGCTGAATCTTACTGTAATAAATTGAAACGCAATGTCTACGACCGGATATTTTATCGTACCTTTGCTTGCCTTCGTGTCGGCGGTGGCTTTGCCTCTGCAGGCACGGGCGGAGGTTGACAGTTTGGACGTGAATAGCCGTACGGCGGACTATACATCGGCCTTGAGTCGGGTTGTCGGCAGTCGGGTGTTCCGGCGTTCGGTGGCGGCTTCGCTGTTTCGGCACGGGCAGGCTTTCACCGAGTTGAGCGGACAGCTCGATTGGCGTGAGGAGGAACGCCCTTTTCAGCCGGCTTATGGCGACGGGGAGTTGCGGGGCGCGTTTCACGTGGAGTCGTATCTCCCTTTGGGACCGCGTTCGGCGGTTCTTGCCGGAGCCGATTACGAGAACGGGCAACAGCGCAATGTTTGTTGGAACTCCACCTCCGATTATGCCTTGCTGCGGCCTTACGTATTGGCGGACTCCATCGGAGGAGACTTGCAATGTGAGCAGTATCGTTTCTACGGAGGCTACAGCCGGGTGGACGGCTGTTTCAACTATGGTGTCGGAGCGGCCTATCGGGCTCGTCAGGAGTATCGTCAGACAGACCCTCGTCCGCGCAACATCACGGCCGACTTGACGGCCGAACTTTCGGGCGGTTATCTTCTTGAGCGGTACGTGGTAGGTGCAGCGGTCGGCATCAGGGTGTACAAACAGCAGCAGAGCGTGGACTTCTACGACCCCAACGGGGCCAACACCTCGGAGCTTCATCTCACCGGACTGGGCACCTTTTTCAAGCGCTATTCCGGAACGAATTACACCTCCGTGCAATATGACGGCACGGGCTGTCGTGCGGCCCTGACGCTTGTGCCTCGCCGACGCGACGGATGGTATGCCTTGGCAGACTACGAACGTCTGTCCGCAGACCGCCGGCTACCCGGCGTGAACAATGTGACCCTCACAACGCTTACGTTGCAAACGTTGACGGCGTCGGCGTCTTATCGGGCCACGTCGGCCCGTTTCGACTGGGGCGTTTCGGCCACGATTGTCTACGGCTTGCGGCAAGGCATGGAAAATGTGTTGGGCAGCGGAAACGCCGGCGACAACCTGCCGCTGGCTTCCCAGGCGATGTATGACAGCCATGCGGTCGGCGCCTGTGTGGAAGGCGTGTTGGCATGGAAACGTCCGGCAGGGACGTGGACACTCCAACCGTCGGCGGCATTCGACCGGGAAAACGAGGAATATGCTTATCCGGCCCGAAAGGTCGAGGTGGCTTCTCTCCGTCTGGGGATGGCGACGGACTTTACCCGCCTTTGCGGCGATTGGCTGACGGTGGCCGAAGTCGGCGGATGGCGTACAGCCAACCTGAGCGGCACGTTCAACCTGCCTTCGGACGATACCGACCCGCGTCTTCATGCTTACGAGCAAGAGGCCTATCGTCGGCGTTCCGGCTCGTGGACGACGGCACAGGCCCGACTGCGCGTCCAACGCAGGATGTGGCCCGGAACTGCCGTATTCGTATCGGCTCTCTACGTTCGTCGCTTTCACGATGGCGGATTGGCCGACAGTCGGCTTCAACTGGCCGCGGGCTTGTGCTTTTGACGACAGATATATAATATGTAAACCAAATAAACCAAAAGAACAATGAACAAACTGAAGAACGTATGGCTGCTGATGCTCCTTCTGGTGGGCTTCGCAGCTTGTAGCGACAACAATGACGACGCCCAAGTGGTGCTCTCGACCGGAGAAGTGAACCTGAAAGTGGATGGTGGCACGGGCACTTTCACCGTGCAGACCTTGGGCGACTGGACGATTGAGACCGACGGCCAGACGTGGTACACCGTGGCACCCATGCAGGGCAGCGGCGCCACCGAAGTGACCGTGAAGGCTGAGGCTTCCACCCAAGTCGCCTCGCGCAGCGCCAACCTCACCGTGCGTTGCGGCAGCTCGTCGGCCGTGCTGGCCATCACTCAAATCGGTACCTCCAATCCGGCCGACCCTGCCAACCAAGACATTCTGATACGTGCCAAGGGCGGCGACAAGGAAGTCGTGTTGCCTGCCAATGAGGGCTACGATGTGGTGATTCCGTCCGACGCTTCCTGGCTCGGCGTGAAAGAGAAGAAGGAGGGCAGCGTGGTGCTCACGGCCACAGCCAATGAAGGAGGCGACCAATACCGCACGGCCGAAGTAATCGTGAACGCTGCCGACGGCTCCAAGCTGGCCACGCTCAACGTGTCGCAAAGCTGGCGCAATGTGGAACCGGGCGAACTGCTCATCGAGGAAATCTTCCTCACCGGAAACATCGTGGAAGCCACCGGAAGGCCGGACAACAAGAATCAGGAGCAGTATTTCATCCTCACCAACAACACGGACGAGGAGCTGGAGATTGGCGGAATAGCCATCGCGGAAAGCGAAATCTCCACCGACGGAACCACGATGACGGGCATGACGTGGGAGCCCGATCGCCGTGGCGAAGTGGCTGCGCTCAATTACGTCATGGTGATTCCCGGGGACAAAGGCCGTCACACGTTGGCGGCGCGCGAATCGTTGTTGATTGCCAGCCGTGCGCAGAACTACAAGGCAACCAATCCGAATTCGTTTGACCTTTCGGGAGCCGATTACGAATGGTACACCCAAAACACCAGCACGGGACAGGGTGTGGACAATCCGGATGTGCCCAACATGGATGTGTGGATAGGCACGCCCTCGGGCCTGATTATTTTCAACACGCAGATGAACAGGGGATATTTCTTGGCCACACTGCCTTCCGGCCTGACGATGGACGAATATGTCGATTCGCCGGACTATTTGTGGACGGGGACGAGGTCCTACAAGGTTGCTTCGACAGGCAAAGACTTCACGTTGGATTTCAATGCGATGTTCTTCCCCAACGAGTGGGTGCTCGATGCCGTTGTCGTGGGCACGACGGTCGGATTTACGTACAACCCCTTCTGCGACGCGCTCGATGCCGGATACACCTACTGTGCGGCCAATACGAAGGACGAAACCCGCTACGGAAAGGCCATGCGCCGCAAGAGTGTGGATGGCGTGTTGACCGACACCAACAACTCGACCAACGACTTTGAACACGGCGTGAAGGCTTCGCTGGCCGAATAAGTAAAGTGTTTCATTGACTGTATTTCCCCGCGCGGATGCTCCGGACAAACAAAATGCCGGACGCGTCCGCGCTTTTTATGTACAAATATGTCTACTTTTGCACATCAAAAGCTATGACATATGGAAACAACCGATGTACGAACCAATTCCCCGCGCGCCTGGCTGCTCGCCGCGCGCCCCAAGACACTGACGGCTGCCGCTGTGCCCGTCATGGCCGGGTCGGCGCTGGCTGCGGCCGACTTGGGCGCCGACTTCCGCATATTGCCCTGCGTGTTGTGTTTTCTCTTTGCCTTCATCATGCAGATTGACGCCAATTTCATCAACGACTATTTTGATTTCCGCCACGGCAGCGACCGTGCCGACCGGCTCGGCCCCGAACGTGCCTGCGCGCAGGGTTGGATTACGCCGCGCGCCATGCTGTGGGGTATCGGGGTGACCACCGTGCTGGCCTGTCTGGTCGGATTGCCGTTGCTGCTCTACGGCGGCTGGCCGCTGCTGGTGGTGGGGGCCGTGTGCGTGGTGTTCGCTTTTCTGTATACGCTGGGGCTGTCCTATCGCGGATGGGGTGATGTGCTGGTGCTGGTGTTCTTCGGTCTGGTGCCGGTGGGCTTTACCTATTATATACAGGCCGGGACGTGGACGCAGGCCGTCGTGGTGTGCGCGCTAGCTTGCGGGCTGGTCATCGACACGCTCCTCATGGTCAATAACTTCCGCGACCGCGACCAGGACCGGGTCAGCGGCAAGCGCACCGTGGTGGTGCGTTTCGGCGCCCGTGTCGGGAGCATGGCTTACTTGTGGCTCGGCTTTCTGCCGTGCCTGGGCTGCCTCTCGCTTGTGGCCGACGGCTATCTGGGGGCGGCCGTCCTGCCGCAGTTCTATCTCATTCCTCACCTCCGGGCCTGGCAGCAGATGACGGCCATCGGCCACGGACGCGCGCTCAACCGCGTGCTGGGACTTACGGCGCGGAACATCTTCCTTTTCGGACTCTTGCTCAGTGCGGGCCTGCTGCTCCAATGCGTGTGGAGGGCATTGCTTTCGTAAAGCCGGGTTTGCGGCTGCCAATTTTTGCGCCGGAATTTTCGCCGGAAATTGTCATTATTGCCGCTCCTGAGCGTCCATATGTCGGGACGCGAGCGGATATATGGACGCTCGCGGGCGGGAATATGTTCGCTCACGAGCCTTGATATGGACGCATCGCGGGCTCAGGTTGGCGGCGTGTGTCCGGCGCAACGGCTGCTTTCGTCTTTTTCAGTCGTTTGGAGAAGGAAAAGTCGTCAATGCTCTCGTTATGACTTTTTAAAGAAAGTTTCTCGGCATATCACAATGCAAACTGATAAAAAACAGTAATTTTGCAGCCTGATAATTATCATTGGAGAAATATATGGAGCTTGACATTCTCACGGCGATTTCGCCGATTGACGGACGTTATAGAAGTAAAGCGGGAGCTTTGGCTTCTTACTTTTCGGAATATGCACTTATCAAATATCGTGTGCAGGTGGAAATCGAATACTTCATTACCCTTTGTGAACTGCCGTTGCCTCAGCTGACGGGAGTTGACCATGGTTTGTTCGACACTTTCCGCAACATTTATCGTAACTTTTCAGAGGCTGATGCCGCTCGCGTGAAGGAGATTGAGAGCGTGACGAACCACGACGTGAAGGCTGTGGAGTATTTCATCAAGGAACAGTTCGACCGCATCGGCGGGCTGGAGGCATATAAGGAATTTATCCACTTCGGCCTGACGTCGCAAGATATCAACAACACTTCCGTGCCCTTGTCCATCAAGGACGCGCTTCGCGAAGTGTATTATCCGCAACTGGAAGAGCTTATCGCCCAGCTTCGCGCCTATGCCGAAGAGTGGGCCGACATCCCCATGCTGGCCAAGACGCACGGACAGCCTGCGTCGCCCACCCGTCTGGGCAAGGAAATCATGGTGTTCGTCTATCGCTTGGAACGCCAGTTGGCAGGCCTGAAGGCTTTGCCCGTCACGGCCAAGTTCGGCGGTGCCACCGGCAACTTCAACGCCCACCACGTGGCCTATCCGGCTTTCGACTGGAAAGCCTTCGGCAACCGTTTTGTGGCCGAAAAGCTGGGGCTGGAGCGCGAACAATATACGACTCAGATATCCAATTACGACAATCTGGGCGCCATCTTCGATGCCATGAAGCGCATCAATACGGTGATGATTGACATGAACCGCGACTTCTGGCAGTACATCTCGATGGAGTATTTCAAGCAGAAGATTAAAGCCGGCGAGGTGGGCTCGAGCGCCATGCCCCACAAGGTGAACCCCATCGACTTCGAGAATGCCGAGGGCAACCTGGGTGTGGCAAACGCCATCTTCGAGCATCTTTCGACGAAGCTGCCCGTGTCGCGTCTGCAACGCGACCTGACCGACTCCACCGTGTTGCGCAATGTGGGCGTGCCGTTCGGCCACACGGTGATTGCCATCCAAAGTTCGCTGAAGGGCCTTCGCAAGCTGTTGCTCAACCAGCCGGCCATCAACCGCGACCTGGACAACTGTTGGAGCGTGGTGGCCGAAGCCATCCAGACCATTCTGCGCCGCGAGGCCTATCCGCACCCCTATGAGGCGCTGAAGGCGTTGACGCGCACCAATCAGGCCATCACCGAGGCATCGATACGCGAATTTATCGACGGACTGAACGTGAGCGATGCGCTCAAGGACGAACTGCGGGCCATCACGCCCCATAACCATACACGCAGTTAGTAACCCAACATTAGCCCGCGAGGGCGAAGTAATACACCATTATAATCGCAGAA
>CALUJS010000055.1 GCA_944321015.1 uncultured Phocaeicola sp.
AGCAGTGCGGATCGAGGATCACGAAGTCCAGACCCGAAATCTTCCGCAACAACGAAGTGGAATAGATGCTCCAGCCCAACTTTTGCATGTGGCAGGCCGTGTGATACGCCACGCGCTTCTTGTAGTCCGGACGGAACACCAGCTTCAGGCGCCCTTCATCCACCAAGCGGAAGAGGAAGCGGGTGGCCAACTCCACATTGTCGCGCACGTCCTCGTTCTCGATATGGAGCAGATGAGGATATTCATCGCGGATGGTAAAGATGCAGGTCGACGAGGTGCCGACGACGGGCCAACCCTGCTCGACGACCGAACGGCGAATGGCGGCCATGTTGTGCTCGCCCTGGGCGGTGGCCTGCTTGATAAGCCCGTTGGAAATCAGAGCCACGCCGCAGCATTTCTCCTTGGGCAACAGATGTACCCCGTAACCGGCGGAATTCATTATCTTCACCAAATCCTTTCCCAGTTGGGGGTAGTTGTAGTTCACGTAGCAACCATGAAAGTAGCTCACGTGCCTGGAGTAGCTGTCCTGACGGTCCTGAGCCTCCTTGCGGTACCAGCTCTCGAACGTCTGCGAGGAGTATTTGGGGAAGGTGCGCCGATGGTCGATTTTCAGCACCGAGTCCATCACCATCTTCACCGGCTTCAAGCCCAGAGTCATGTTCACCAACGGCGCCAGCGGAGACGACATGCGGCCCACAAAATCCGTGTTGGCCAACAGCATGTCGCGCAGTTTGGGCGAGTCGGTGTTGTATTTGATGCGTGCCGACTGAATGATGTCGCCGATGTGCACACCCGACGGACAAGCCACTTCACACCGCTTGCAGTTCAGGCAATATTTCAAAGACTTATCGTAAAAATCCGGGTCCTTCAAGCGGAGGCGTTCGCCGTCCGGACCGGCATGCTTCGGACCGGGATAATCCGGATTGACCGGCACCACCGGACAATACACCGTACACACCGTGCACTTGATGCACTGCTCGAAGTTGTTCTCGCTGATATTATATTGTTGTAAGTTCATGGCACAATCATTTATGCGTTGACAAACTTTCAGCCACACACATGGCACTCATGACCGACACGCCGCCACCGCAACCTTCGTGCAGCGCATTGTGTCCCGACAACACCGAACCCACGGCATAGAGGTTCGACAGGATTTCTCCCTTGCAGAGCGCCCGGAAACCGGGGTCTGTCAGCACGCCGAAAGTCATGTAGCGTTGCGGAGCAAACATGTCGGCATCATACCAGCGGGAGCGGTCGGCGTCGTAGTGCACGTCGAGGTCGAATATCGGTTCATACACCGAGTCCGGACGGGCAATGATTCCCCGGCTGAAGAAGCTGCCGGTGGCCAGCACGTAATTGTCGGCACACAAGGGGATGTCGCCGTGATTGACCGTATAGACGGCTTTCACCCGTCCTCCGTCCCTATCGGCCCGCTCCACGGTGTCGCCCAGCATGAAGGCGCCGCCCAGACGGACGAAGTAACGCGTCAGCTGCTGTTGCACCCGGATTCCGGGCACCGAAGGCGGCATGGTGGGCAGCAGACAGAGCGGTTTGCCCAGCTTCTGCTTCAGGGTGGTCATCGGCCCGGCCGACGACAATCCGAAGACGGCAGGCATCACCACCGCATCCACATCGCGGCAAAGGGGAGCCAGCCCATCGAGCAACATTTCAAGATGTTCGGGCTTGTCAAAAGTGCGGGCTATGTTGGCCGAACGCATTTCGGTGGGGTTGACACGCAACTTCTCGATGAAGGGCAGTTTCACGGTCTCAAGCGTGCAGATCACTCCACGCTTCTCAAACTCGTCGGCCACAAACTTGGTATAGAAATCGAGGAAACCGGGGAAGTTGACGATGACCACACGACGCCATGGCAGGCGGTCGGGCTCCTCAGGCGTCACAAAGTCCTCAAACGTGAGCCAAGTCTTTTTCAGTGTCCCCATCGGGGTGAAATGATAGTGATTGCGCGCGGCGTCGCCCGTGAGCGCAATGCCCGCACGGGTCATCATCCGGCGGAATTCTCCGTCGTAGCGTACGATGGCCTCCGCGCCGATACGCGCATAAGGATGCGACGCATCCAGACGCGCCACGGCTTCCAGCGGGTTCATGACTTCCGTGCCATCGGGCAAACGGCCCAACAGGTCAAACGATCCGGACGAGAAATGCAAGGCGCTTTGTCCGGTGGACACGATGGCACACCGCTGTCCTGCTTCCTGCAAGCGAATGCCGCAGACAAGTCCGGCCAAACCGCCACCTATAACCAATGTATCGAATTTCATGATTCAACCTCCTCGTTTTTAGTTGTTTTCAAATCGCACATGCCTTGGTATATCCAGGCCGAGAACTGGCTTTCGCGCAAGCATTCCCCCCAAGCCACGGGCGACATGCCCTTCCAGCGCTCGTTGAGGAAATCGACAAGATTCCGCTTGGCCTTCTCCGTGCAGTTGTGGGCCTTGCCCAGCAATCCGGCGGCACGGCAGGCGCAAAGCTCGCCCTGACAGGTTCCCATGCCCACACGGGTACGCCGGCGAAGAGCTACCAGGTCGGTGGCGTCCAGCTCCTTGATGGCATACTCCACCTCGCCCACGCTCACGCTCTCGCACTCACACACCAGGCTGTTGTCATATTCATCATTCAGCGCAATCTTGGCCGTCAGTTCTCCATGACGGCTCTCGGCCGCATGAAGCGCGCCATGACTGCCCGCTGTTCTTGCTTCGTCGCCATCCTTGGCCGCACGCGAACCGGGCAGCGCTTCTTCCGCCGTGCGGCACACGGCGTTCACGCCCAGCTTGCGGCAAACCAGGTCGGTCGCCCACTCGGCCATCAGACGATAGGTTATCAGCTTTCCGCCCGTGATGGTCAGGAAGCCTTCCAGCCCGTCACGCGAAGCATGGTCGAGCAACACGATGCCGCGGCTGATGTTCCGACCCGTGGGATCATCGTCGGCAGCCACCAGCGGACGCACGCCCGCATAAGCACGCAGGATGCGGGTGTCGGCCAACGCGGGAGCCAGCTTCTCGCCCTCGGTCAGCAACAGGTTGACCTCGTCGGACGTGACGCGCATGTGGTCAATCTCTTCATAAGGCACGTGAGTCGAAGTCGTTCCGATGACGGTTATCGTGTCGCCCGGCACCAGGATGTCGGCGTCGGCCGGCTTGCGGCAACGGTTCAACACCATCCGGTTCACCCGGTGGCCGAACACGAGCAACGCGCCCTTGGCCGGATACATGTTGACCGTCACTCCGGCCAGCCCGGCCACGTGGTGTCCCCAAATGCCGGCGGCGTTGACCACCACCCGCGCGCGATAGGTCACGACTTCCTTCGTCTTCACGTTGCATGCCTGCACGCCTACGATGCGGTCCTGCTCGCGGATGAAACCGATGACCTCATGATAGGTCTTGGTCACCGCGCCGTGAGCGCGCGCGTCCAGCATGTTGGCCAGCGTCAGACGGAAGGGGTCCACCGAACCGTCGGGCACTCTCACCGCTCCAATCAGCGACGGGTTGACCGAAGGCTCCAGCCGTATGGCTTCCTTGGGGTCGATGGCTTCGGCATGGATTCCGGCGTTCCGACACGCTTCGATAAACTTGGCCTGATAGGCCATGTCGTCTTCGGGAAGCGAGATGAAGAGTCCGTCGTTCTCCTCCACGCAATGGCCGGCAATCTTCCGCAATATCATGTTCTCCTTGATGCACTCGGCAGCCGACTCGCTGTCGTTCACGGCATAGCGGGCCCCGCTGTGCAACAGGCCGTGGTTACGCCCCGTCGCCCCGTTGGTATAGTCGAAGCGCTCCAACAGCAGGACACGCAGCCCGCGCATGGCGCAATCGCGTGCCGTTCCGGCTCCGGTGGCACCGCCACCTATTATGATGACATCGTATTCCGTTTCGTTTCGAGTCTGTCCCATAATATTCACGTCTTTTTTAGATGGTTTCGACTTCTTGTTTTTATATCGAAAGCAAAAATAGATATTATTTCTTCAAAACAAAACTTTTATTATTGTTTTTTGAAAGTGATATATTTACACTTATTTCGCAACGAAAGAGGACAGAGCAACGCAACAGCCTAATAAACAGAGAAATATAAAAACAACAGCTTCCGGCCATATGTTTTATAACATAAAATAAAGCAGGAGAAAATCTTTCGTTTTCGTCTGCACCACAGCCACAACACAATCTCTCCGGTTACATATCGAAGCCGGAAAGTCCCCACCTTATATAATATGCTTTCGCCAATCCCCTTGTCGAAACATGAGACCCGCAGACTGCGACAACGCCGGATATTCGCGCTCACGAGCCGGAATATGGACGTCCGCAAGCCGACATATGGACGCTCGCGAGCGCGAATATGGACGGACACAAGGGAATACACGAGCACCCGCAACGAAGCAAAGCGGGGGAAACGGGATGACTTTTCACGCCGCGAATGTGGCAATTTGGGTTAAATTGTCAAAATTCGCTTTTCCCGTCCTTGAAAAAATCGCCAAAAAGCCTTTTCTTTGCTAGAGGAAAACCAATCTCCGCATTACCGCGACAAACATTCTTGTTATAACCATTTTAGAGCGCATACGACATGACAAAAGAAGAGCGTCATAATCTAATCCTCGACTACCTGATGCAGAACAACTCTGTGTTGGTGAGCGAACTTGCCATGAAGTTAAACGTTTCGTCCGTCACCATACGGAAAGACCTGACCGAACTGGAAAAGGAAAAAAAGCTGTATCGCAACCACGGACGGGCCATCCTGATAAACCCCTACATCAATGACCGAAACGTAAATGAAAAGGAGAAGTTCTTCGTCGAAGAAAAAAGGCTCATCGGCGTTTGCGCAGCGAAACTCATCACCGTAAAAGACTCCATCCTCATCGCCTCGGGAACGACCATGCACTACTTTGCCCGTCAGATTCATCCCCAAGAACATCTGACCGTCATCACGGCCTCCCTGCAGGTGTCGGAGATTCTGTCGCAAAGCCCGGACATCGACATCATCCAGCTGGGCGGACTGCTGCGCCACAGCAGCCTTTCGGTCGTGTCAAAATATGCAGAACAGATGCTTTCCAACTTTTCGTGCAGCAAACTCTATATGGGAGTGGACGGAATAGACCTGGACTTCGGCATCACCACCACCGACATGATGGAAGCCAACCTGAACCGCGTCATGATGCAGACGGCACAGAAAACCATCGTGCTGGCCGACTCGTCCAAATTCGGCCGGCGAGGCTTCAGCAAGATTGGCGACATGGAGGAGGTCGATCACATCATAACCGACAGCAACATCCCCCCCGCCACGGCCAAGCGCATAGAGGAAATGGGCATAGAGCTGACGATTGCCGAACTGGGCAATCAATAGGCCACACGCCACTCTTTCAGCCCCTTGTCATACACATTGGCCCGAAACACGATCGTGTCGCCGGCCGACAAGGCATAACCTTTCAACGGAACGGATAAATAGACGCGGCGCGGGAATGACTCGCGGTCGCCGTTGCGGCTGTGCCCCAGCTTGAGATAGAGGCGCGTGCATCCGCCCTTGCTCACCAGGCTGTCTTCCGCAAAAGTGTAGCTGTGAGGGATGCTTTGCATCATCGGTTGCGCCACCACATTCAGATAATCGCCTCCGCGATAGACGCTTTCGATGTTCAACGGGTCGGCAAGCAGAGTCAACCCTTCGCCCAAACGGACGGGCGGCTCGGCATAGACAAGCGACACGGAGTAGACCGACGTCCGCCCTTCGGCATCGGGCAGGCTGTACATGCCCACGGCACGATAAACGGTATCCTCCTTCAGGCCCTGTCCCGACAAGCGATGGTTCAGCGACAGCATACCCGACACGTCCGGACGGATGTAATCAATCACCGACTCGTCATTGGTGTGCAAATCCATAAAATCGGTAAGCACGTCGGGATAGACATAATCGTCCTCCTTGTCGCACTGCACAAAGAACAAGGCGACAAGGAGGACAATGCCTGTATGGAGAAACTTGCGGCCCAACTCAGCGCGCCTCATTGCGAGCCTCCAAATAATTAATTAACGGATTGGCATACATGACCAACATGCGGTCGAGCAAGAAGGCTTCATCCTTGCCGGGCACTTCAATCTTGGCCAGCTGACCGGCGATGTAGGCCTCGAACTCCTGCTTTTGTTCGGGCGTATAACGGTCGGCAAAACGCTGCTCCTTCTTCCACCAGTCGTAGGCCACATAATTTCCGGGGTAAAAGTGATAGTTCATGTGGATGCTGCGGTCTATCTGGTCGGACACCAAGGTAAACAGCTCGCCCTTCGGACGACCGGCGTCGAGCGTGTCGAGGAAATCGTTCAGATAAGTCGTCATCTGGAAGTGCACACGTCCCTTACGTCCGAAAAGTCCGGTCTGCATGCTCAACAGGTCGTCCTGCGGCGTTTTCTTATAATCGGGATTATCGCGTTTCAACTGGAACTCCTGCGCCTTCAGGTAATCGCAGGGATCATATTCGTAGGAGATGGACAAGGGCATGATGTGCAGTTCCTTCAGTCTCTCCACGAAGCCTCCTTGTCCGCCCATGCTCAACATCTTGAGCACGCTGTCCTGCGTGCGGTCGTTGGAGTCTTTCGCCCTGCCTTCGCGCTGGGAAATCCAGACATTCTCATGCTTCTCGTTGATGGCATAGTGAATGTAGCGCGACATGCGTTGGGAGGATTCCAACATCTGACGCATGGTCAGCGCGCGCTGTACGATAAACGACTTGTTCACCCTCACCAGTTTCTTAATCCAAGGATATACCAGCAGGTTGTCGCCAATGGCTATCTCCACGGTGTTCATGCCGTTGTCTATGAGCAATACGGACAAGAAGGCCGCATCGAGCACGATGTCACGGTGATTGGAGATATAGGTATAGGCAAGACTCTTATCGGGAAGCGACGAGCAATCCATTGTCAGACTTTGGCAATACTTCTGGGCAATGCCGCTCACAAAGTCGTACCCGAAAGCCATCTGAAAGTCCAGATTGGTTTTGCATTGCCGCATCTTGGCAGCAATCAACTCAAAAGGGGTGTCGGGATACAGATAGTTAACCACCATTTGGAATGCGGGATCAGCGATCAGCTCCTCAAACACTTGGGGAAGTTCCTCCGGTGCATAAGGGCGAATTTCGTCAAATTCTGCAGGGATATTCATAGTATATTAAGTTTTAGAGCACAAAAAGAGCAAAATGTAAGCTCCGCCCCTTGTGCTGCATGTATAGGTGCAAAGTACGTAAATCTTTTTGTTATTGACAAATCATGCTCTATGTTATAGACCATAAAAAATGCAGGTTTAGAACTTATTTTCTATGATGTCGGTCAGCACGTCCTTCATTTGCATGCCGGCAGCGCGCACCTGCTGGGGAATGAAGCTGGTGGCAGTCATCCCGGGCGTAGTATTCACTTCCAGCAGATTTATCTTGCCGCCTTCGGTTATGATGTAATCCACGCGGATGATTCCCTCGCAGCCCAAGATGTCATAAATGGCCGACGTAAGCAGTTTTACCCGCTCGGTCGTGTCGTCGTCCAGACGGGCCGGCGTGATTTCCTGCGACTCGCCGTCATATTTTGCCGCATAGTCAAAGAACTCGTTCTTCGATACGACTTCCGTTATGGGGAACACCACCTGACGGGCTTTCGTCTTGTAACAGCCACAGGTAATCTCCGTGCCGGGCATAAAGGCCTCTATCATCACTTCGTCCGACTCATGCAGAGCCTTCCGGATGGCCGGCTGAATCTGGTCGGCCGTCTTCACTTTGGTCACACCGAAACTGGAACCGCCTTCGTTGGGCTTGATAAAACAGGGCAAACCAATCTTGTCCACCACTTCCCGATCGGTAATCTCGAAGCCTTTGCGCACCACCAGCGACTCGGCAATGCGGATGCCGAATCCCTTCAGATAATGATTCAGCGCAAATTTATTGAATGTCAAGGCCGAGGCCAGCACGTCACATGTGGAGTAAGGGATATGCAACAAGTCGAAATAGCCCTGCAGGATGCCGTTCTCGCCCGGCGTGCCGTGGATGATGATGTAGGCGAAGTCGAAAGTTATCTTCTCGCCCTGATGGGAGAAACCGAAGTCGTTGCGGTCGATGGGAGTCTTGCTGCCGTCCGGCAATACGACTTCCCAATCCAGCCCTTTCATTTCAACGATATAGACGGTATATTTTTCCTTATCCATAAAAGAAAGAATCCCTTGCGCGCTGCGAAGGGAAACAGGAAACTCCGAAGAGTCGCCTCCTGCGACAATTGCTATTGTACGTTTCATAATATCCTAGTGTGTATATGTATGTCTACGATTGAAGTTTTTTGTCAGATTTCGCGGTTGCCTATGTAGGCACGCCACTTTTCGAGCAACAGGGTCATGTCTTCTGGCAATTCGGAAGTGAAAAACATCTGTTCGCCGGTGCGCGGATGCACAAAACCCAGCGTCTTGGCGTGCAATGCCTGACGCGGGCAAGTCTCGAAACAGTTCATCACGAACTGCTTGTATTTGCTAAAGTGAGTTCCCTTCAGAATCTCGCTCCCTCCATAGCGCAAATCGTTGAACAGCGGATGACCGATGTGTTTCATATGGACACGTATCTGATGTGTGCGACCGGTCTCAAGCACACATTCCACAAAGGTAACGTAGCCCAAACGCTCCAACACATGATAGTGGGTCACGGCATGTTTGCCGACCGAAGGGTCCGGCGAAACGGCCATCAGCATGCGTTCCTTCGGATGACGGATGATGTTACCCTCCACGGTTCCGTCGTCCTTGTCCACGATGCCCCACACCAGCGCATTGTATTTCCGCTGTGTCGTCTTGTGATAAAATTGAAGTCCGAGGTGAGTTTTGGCATCGGGCGTTTTGGCCACCACCAACAGGCCGGAGGTATCTTTATCGATACGATGCACCAGGCCCACAGCCGGGTCATTGGGGTCGTAGCGGGGATTGTCACGCAGATGCCACGCTATGGCATTGACCAGCGTGCCGTGATAGTTGCCGCAACCGGGATGCACCACCATGCCGGCCACCTTGTTTACGACAAGGAGGTCATCGTCCTCATAAACAATATTCAAGGGGATTTCTTCAGGGACAATATCATTGCTGTAACGCGGGCGGTCCATCATGACCGTCAACACATCCAGCGGCTTTACCTTGTAATTGCTTTTCACCGGCTTTCCGTTGGCCATCACATAGCCTTGGTCGGCAGCCTGCTGTATGCGGTTTCTTGACGAGTTGACCAATCGCTCGAACAGATACTTGTCAATCCTGACGGGCGACTGCCCCTTGTCTACCACTACACGAAAATGTTCGTAAAGCTCGACCTCGCCGGAATCAAGAGGTTCTATGTCGTCGAGAGAGTCGTCCAGTTCTCCTAGGTATTCTTCTGTCATAGTTCAGCTTTAAAACCAAGATTCATCGCTATCCATCGGTTCGGTAACGACAGACTGAGAAGGCACGGCGCCCAACGAATCTACACCCAACGAATCGGCCGCAAAAGCATCCACATCGCCACCGACAACCAACGTCAGCGCAGCTCCTATGGGCACTTTGGCGCCGGTCACAAGGTCTTTGCCGCGATAACGCACGCCATAAACCCAATCTTTCTCACCGGAAATGTATGCGTTCTCTGTCAGCTGGAAACCGGCCGCCAACATACGGGCTTGGGCTTCACGCAACGAACTGTTGTCTATCACATCGGGAATAACACGAGTCGGGGTCTTATTGGTACAAATCGTCAGATACACCTGACGTCCCTGTTTAACCCGCGCACCGGGCACTGGCTTCTGGTCGACCACAGTCCCCGAAGGCATGTCGGGCACATAGCAGGAATCCACTATCGCAGGCTCCAGTTTGCTGGCGGTCAACGCGCTCAGTGCTTTCCCGCTCGTCATGCCTTGCACATCGGGCACACTGATGCTTTCGCCATGATGCGTATATGAATCAATGCCTTTCAACGCACCGTAAATCACAAGCACCACAAACAGCACCATGCCGACGATGTTCAGCCAGAACATGCGGTTGCGACTGAAAGAAAAAAAGTCTTTGAATGTCATTACTGTCCCGTATTTGATGTTTACCCCCGCAAAGATAGAGGAAAAAACTGAAGCGGCGCCCATCCGGATGCTTATTTGCAGCCCGCAGCCTTAAAATAGTCCGGTCGTCCTTCTTTCTTTTATATACTTATTATGATGATTACGTGCGCCCGCACGAAACGCATATATACGCAAAAAGAGTATCCATGCTCATTCACACAGAGCATAGACACTCTTCCGTAAGTCCTAATCCACGAACAAAGTTAGCGCTTGCAGCCGTTGTATTCGTCAGACACAGTCAGCTTCTTGCGACCCTTGGCACGACGTGCGGCCAAAACGCGACGACCATTGGCAGTAGCCATTCTCTCACGGAAACCGTGTTTGTTCTTTCTTTTTCTGTTAGAAGGTTGGAATGTTCTTTTCATTGTTATGTTCTTTTTATGTTATTATTCAATCCATGCCGATTCGGGCTGCAAAAATAGAGACTTTTTTTAAATATACCAAGCCGATAAGTCATTTTTGCTCAAATCTTTTGCGCTTTCTCATGATTTAGCTTACTTTTGCAGCGCAAAACGCAAGACCTTGAGTATTTACACAGAAGAATAATCAATAACATAACACATTAGATATGATTAACGCGCAAGACATTAAAATCGGAACTGCAATCCGCATGGATGGCAAACTCTATTTCTGCATCGACTTTCTCCATGTAAAACCGGGTAAGGGAAACACTTTCATGCGTACTAAACTGAAAGATGTTGTCAACGGCTACGTGCTGGAACGCCGCTTCAACATCGGCGAAAAGCTGGAAGATGTCCGTGTGGAACGCCGTCCGTACCAGTATCTTTATAAGGAAGGCGAAGACTACATCTTCATGAATCAGGAGACTTACGAACAAGTGCCCATTGCACACGACCTCATCGAAGGCGTAGACTTCCTCAAGGAAGAAATGGTGGTAGACGTTGTTTCCGACGCCTCGACCGAGACCATCCTCTTTGCCGAGCTTCCGGTGAAAGTGAAACTCCAAATCACCTACACCGAGCCGGGCCTGAAAGGCGATACCGCAACCAACACACTGAAGCCTGCCACCGTAGAAACCGGCGCCACTGTACGCGTCCCCTTGTTCATCAACCAAGGCGAATACATCGAGGTGGACACTCGCGACGGTTCTTACGTAGGCCGCGTGAAAGCATAAAGACTCGTTTCCAAGATTATCATAATCTGAAGCCGCTCCCAACCTTCCTGTCCTAGGAAGGTGAGAGCGGCTTTTTTATTCAACGCACTTCTTTTGCGTCCACGAATAATTCATTTCATAAGGCTACAAATACCCTACTTCATAAAGTTGTCATAAACAACTTACGATAACTCAATCATCACGGGTATCAGAATCGGGATACATCAAATTATTCCCGTATTCATTACTGTTTTCCGTGACTTGTTCCCATTTTTCAGGATGTTTCCCATTATCCTCGTACTCTTCTTTGCTTAAATCGAAGACTGTTCTGTCGTCTTTTGCCATATGCTTCTATCTTCTAAGTAGTTAGTATAATTCCTGTTTATTTGACAAAAACACGAAGCGTGGAACTATATGCTCGTCATAATTAAACTCACATCTATCTCATAAATCTTCACCATTAGCCATATTATATTCATTATCATAATAAAGACTAATATAATATCTACCAGACCCTTGAATTATAGTAAACCATACCGGCCTATTTAATATTTCCAAAGTGGATACTAAAGCCTTATTATTTTCTTCCATCATTATATTCAACTTATCTATATCTATTATATCTATTGAATCAGAAGCGCAAATACTTTTTATCATTTCATTTCTTACTTTAGAAGCTTCCGAAATTGATTTTGATTTTTTAATTATTGAATCTGCTTGAATTGATAATTGACAAAAAATAGCTTCATATCGTTTATTATTCACCAACATTTCATAAGCTATATCTTCATCATCAGAAATTATGTAATCCGAAACATCAGATGCTGCTATATATTTAGGACTATTCTGAAATAGTCGGCATAAACTATTAAAACGTATCTTTATATTTGTTACATCTGTTGTCCCATAGGCATCAATAACCATGATACGGCAAACCTTATTATTATTTGTTGTAACAGATAAATTTACATCACTGCCATTAAATTCACCACTTAGAATACTTTTATCTATCGGATTATTACTTTCAAATCCTTTATCCTTTAACTTTTTTATCATCTCCGACTTCGTTCCATCAACAGGAATCCCTAAAAACTTAGTAACATCCTTCTCTTGAGCATGCAATGCTACTGAAAGCAATAACATTACAATTGACAATATACTTTTCATCATCGTAAATTTTAAATCCTCCAGTCCCCAAAGAATATTAAAAATACACAGAAGCGTGGAACTGTATGGCCACGTCCTTGTGTACAGGTGCTAGGAAAACCTTTATGAACAGATGTGGGAATAACAGCCCCACGCATATGCGTGGAGACCATCATACCTTCTCCTGTTCACGTGATTGAAGTTTCCTAGGCTTTGTACACGCAGGAAGAAGACATAACGCCTCTAAATATTTCAATATGTTCTGAAGCAAGTTGCCTCGCTTCGACGCAAATGTAATAATATTAATCCAATATCAAAACTTTTGCGCCTCATTTTTCCTGCTGCTGCTAATTCCACAACACTCCCCTCACAACCACAGCCATGACATCCGCACAACTGCACTTGTCGGAGCATCACAGGCACAACCGTCGCCTCGCCACGAGAAAAGACATGAACGCAACACCCAGAAAAAAGCTTGTGATTTTGACAGACAATCTGTATTTTGCAAAAGGAATCCGTGTGAGAGCGATGCGACTCTCAGAAAAGCCATAAAAAAACAAAAAAAATGATTACATACAATCATCCACAACGATTAATAGCCGCTACGTGAATCTTGTTCCTTTTCAAATTCTCTTTGACATTTGGCGTACCAGTCTTTGACACGGTTTATTTGGTCTTGTACCTTTTGCGAAATGGGAAATCTTGGTGGCATAACCTCAATGCATCCGGGGTGGCTATGGTAAAACTCACAGCTGTCAAAGTCTTGGTCTAAAAAGAGAACACAATAACTATCATCACTGTCATCCAACATTCTGTCATAATGTTCCTCTGGAACTGATATCACAATACATAACTCCCCTCTATATTCTACCACATCACCAATGTGAAAACGTAGTTTTTCTTTAGGTCTCCCACTAAGTACATGACAAAAATTTGAATACATTGAATTTGTGAGCATAATTCGGTCGAAAAAGCACGTTTGATATTTCCT
>CALUJS010000056.1 GCA_944321015.1 uncultured Phocaeicola sp.
GCGGATGCAAAGGTAGAGCGTTTGCGCGTTCCCTCCAAACTTTTTCGCCACATTTTTTCGAGAAATTTTTAGCAGTCTGGCTAACGCGCTAGCAAATAATATGTTATAGAACATGGTTTCTAAACATAAAATCCGCCTGCCGGCGGCCCGACAGGCGGATTTCAGGTCGCAGCGGGCTGCCGCCGCGCCGGAATGGCCTTGTGAATATACAATCGTTAACTGACGTTTACATTCTATTACAACAAGCGACCCGCTTCTTCCCCAACGGCACCGAGAAACCTACGAAGGCATTCACGGAATTGGAATTCTTGCCAAGGAACATATAGTCCGTACCCACGAACACAGGGCCCAGCTTCAATCCCAAGCCAAACGATTTGCCCAACGACTGAATGGCCGAGTAGCTCATGGAGAGGTTCAGCCAGTTCTTGGGACGATAGTTGGCCGACAGCGTGAGTTCGGTCAGCGCCTTGGGTTCCACAAAGCGGGTGGTGGAAAGCAGGCCCACCGACAGGGCATTGTTGAAAAAGCCGTACTCGGCGCCCAAGACCACGGTCGACGCCAGACGCGAACGACGCGATTCGCTGACATCCTCCTTGCGAAGCTCCAGCAACTCATAGTCGAGCACGTCGCCGCCGCTCACACGGTTCATATAGTTGTCCATCTCCGTTTGAAAGCGGTTCAGATTATCCTGCAGGGCGACAAGGCTTCCCGCGGGGTCATTCGGATCAATTCCCGCCGTATAGTCCGAGCCCCTGACACTGAGGCCGGAGTTGCCGGTGGTGGCAATCTGGGTGCTTCCCTTGCTCCACGAGATGAAGCCCAAATCGAGCACGGCCGCCGACACGGTGAGGTTATCCAGCAGACGATAGGACGCGCCGAGGTCTATTCCGAAACCATATCCGGCAATGCCCATTTCGCCGGCATCGAAATCCAAATCGTCAATGTAGCCGTTCGTCTCCACCAGTTCCAGCCCCTTGAACGAGCTTTCCAACCGGGCATCCAGCACCAGGTCGGCATGATAGCTTTCGAGCTCGCTCTTCAACGCGGCAATGTCAGCGGCATCGACGGAAGTCATACTTTGCCATTTCTGAATCTGCGCATTGCTGGGCAGATTGGCATTCAGGCTCACGCGGTTGAACTTCAGGTCGAGGTTGCCCAGGCCGAGAAGCACCTTCACGCGGCCGCCCACCGTGAGGCGGTCGTTTATCTGGCGCGCATAACCCACGCCCAGCTCCGTGTAGGCATTCACGTTCAATTCCTGACCGCTGATGTCGTAATTGCCGGTACGCCAATTATCCTCTATCTGGTCCATCTCGCTAAGGAAGGTGAACATCGACTTGGTCAGCTTCACGCCCACGTCGGTACGCAGCCCGATGTTGAACGACCAGAAGTTGCGTCCGCGGAACCATCCGGCCGAAATGATGTCGGTGTTGATGCTCAGGTTCACGTGGTTGTTGTTGTCCAGCCGTCCCAGGAACTCGGGGTTGTTATAGAAATTGCCATCGTCGTCAATCACGTCCATGATGTCCTGATAGCCCAATGAACTGGAACTCACCGATGCGTTCAAGGAGCCGAGCACGGGAATGTTGACAAAACCGCGCGAAGGCGTGAGTGCCGGATTCAGCTGCATACGGTAATGACTGCCTTCCATGAAATAGGAAGAGCGCAGGAACTGCGCGTGGGCTGCACCGCCCATCCACATCAGCAGGGCCGAAAGCACGACGCCCTTCCACCAAAGATTACTTTTCACTCGCTTCATACTCTTACTTTTTTTATTAATGTTATACTTACTGCGGGCAAAGTTAGCATATTTTATAATATGGAACATAAAAACACAATAAAAGTTTACGGGAACGGTTATTTCCGGCCACAACAACGCCTTTCTCCGTCCATATTCCCGCTCACGTCCGCAGATATGGACGCCCGCGTCCCGCCATATCCGCGCTCACGTCCGTTCATATCTGCGCTCAAGCCCCCAATCGGAAGCACTTCCTTATATATAATAAGGTATAGGAAGGAAATAACGCGTCGAGGATAACATGCCACGGAAATAACGTACATTCAGACATTTTTGCTATTTCTGCCGCCAAACAAGATATACAAACCTTACAACTATGCGCGAAGCGGAGAAAAACCTCGTTTTTGAAGACCTGTTCAAACAGCACTTCCGCCAGCTCTATGTGCATGCATACGGCTGGGTGCACGACGAGGAATGGGCCAAGGACATCGTGCACGATGCTTTCTGCCGCCTGTGGGAAAACTTCGACCGCTATGCCGACCAGCCCCAGTTGCTCTCCCTGCTCTACACCTTCGTGCGCAGCCTCAGCATCGACCACCTGCGCCACGACCAGGCACGCGAAAACTACCTCCGCACCCGGGAAGAAACCGACGAGGACAGTCGCGAAGACTATGCAAGCTATGAGGAACTGATGTCCCGCGTCATGGCCGCCATACGGCGTTTCCCGCCCCAGACGCGCCGCATATTCATTGCCTGCGTCCTGCGCCACAAAACCTACAAAGAAGCAGCCGAAGAGTTCGGCATCAGCCCGCTCACCGTGAAAACGCTCATGGCCAGAGCCTTAAAAACACTCCGCACGCAACGCGAAATTTTATTGCCTTGGGTTGTACTCCTTTTCGCCTGGCATTACGTTCTATAAATAAAAGAACGACAGGAAAAGAGTAGGCTATGCAATCATACCAAGATTCCGATATCGACTACGCACTCGACGTGCTGGCTCACCCCGAACGGGAATTGAGCGACGAGTTCCGAGCGTGGATTCAAGACGATGCCCACCGGGAACTTTACTACAGCCTCAAGGCCGCCCACGACGGACTGGCCATGAACGAGCTGCCCCTGCCCGATGTCGAGGAGCAATGGGCACGCTTCCTGCGCGCCAAGGGCATTTTTACCCCCCCCCCACGAGGTTTCTGTAACGCCTGACAACGAACAAGTTGGGCGCAAAGAGAAGCACCGTCCGCACACGTTTGCAAGGCGCACTTGGTGGCAGATGGCAGCCGCCGTCGCGCTGGCCTTCCTCCTTGGCGGAGGCCTGCACGCCTATCTGTCCGACCGCCTTTCTTCCGCCGAACAGCCCGTGGCGTTGATGGAACACCGGTCTGCCCCACAGGAAGTGACCCTCACCACCGCCGACGGCCATCACATCGCCCTCTCCGAAGAGACCGACCGCGACTCGCTGGCCAGCCTGGGCACGACAATGGAAGACGCTCAGGAGATAGCCTACCGGACAACCGAGGAGACCGCCACGCAACACACCCTGTCCACTCCCAGAGGAAAAGACTTCAAGCTCGTGCTCCACGACGGAACGGAAGTGTGGCTCAACGCCGAAAGCACCCTGCGCTACCCCTCGCGTTTCAGCGGCGACCGGCGCGTAGTGGAACTGAGCGGCGAAGCCTATTTCAAGGTAGCCCGCGACGAAGCCCGTCCGTTCTTCGTGAAGTCCGGCGCCATCGAGACCCAAGTGCTGGGCACCAGCTTCAACTTCCGCAACTACGACCACAGCACGCCCCACGTGACACTCGTCGAAGGCCGCGTGCTCGTCACCGGACATAACACCTCCGTCACGCTCCGTCCCAACGACGATGCCCAAATACACACCGACGGCACCATCCGCGTGACCCAGGTCGACCCGCGCAACTACACGGCCTGGACGGAAGGCTACTTCTACTTCGACAACGCCACGCTGGAAGACATCATGCGCGAACTGGGCCGATGGTACAACCTGACCATCCGCTTCGAGAACACCCGGGCCATGAGCTACCACTTCACCTTCTGGGCACGGCGCACCGGAAGCGCGGAAGAAACCCTCCGCCTCATCAACGGCCTGGGCAAAGTGAATGCCGTATTGGAAGACGAAACGCTCACCATACGATAACCACCTATGCAAACTATTTATATATGAGATAATCCACGCGCCGACGGCTGTCCGCTCTGATTGCCGGAGGCGCCATTGTTCAATCTTTAAAACCTCACTTATGGAGCAGAGAGAAATTTATCCTCTACCAAATCAGGAAAGGAGCACGCCACACGGGAAACGCAGCTTCGCATGGTGCCTCCTCCTGCTGTGTATGTTCTTGGGTGTAGCCGCACAGGCGCAAACCGGGCGGCGCGTCACCCTCAGTTTCAACCAAGAGCCGCTGGCCACCGTTCTTAAAAAGGTGGGCGACGCCTCGGGCTACAAAATCAACTTCAACACCGAAGACGTGCAAGGATTCAGCGTGACGGCCAAGGTCGACAATAAGACCGCAACCGAAGCGCTCGACATCGTGCTCAAGGGCAAACCCTTCCGCTACGAGGAAGCCGGAGAGTTCATCCTCATCCAACGCTTGCGGAAAGCAGGCAAAGCACTGCCTGCCACAAAACAACGCATGATTACCGGCTATGTGTGGGACGAACAGAATGTGCCCATCCCCGGCGTGAGCGTCCGCATCAAGGAAGAGATGGCGCAAGGCAAAATGTCGGGCAACATCACCAGTGCCGATGGCGAATACGTCATGCCGCTCTACACCGACAAGAAAACCACGCTTGTATTCTCTTTCGTGGGCATGGAGACGCTGGAAGTGTCCATACCCGCCGGACAGCAGGACGTGACCCGCAACATCATCCTGAAAGAAGACCAGACCAAGCTGGATGAAGTGGTCGTGACGGGTATTTTCAACAAGCCGCGCGAGAGCTACACCGGAGCCGCCACCTCTTTCACCCGCAAGGAGCTGGAAGCAGCCGGCAACCAGAACCTGGCCACCATGTTGCGCAACCTCGACCCGAGCTTCAACATCATGGACGACATCTCCATCGGTTCCGACCCGAACAGCCTGCCGAGCATCACCGTGCGTGGCGCCTCCAGCCTGCCGACCGACGTGCAGGACATGCAGGTGAGCGCCGACAACCAGCGCACGGCCAACCAGCCGCTCTTCATTCTCGACGGCTTTGAAATCTCCCTCACCCGCTTCATGGACTTGGACGAAAGCCAGGTGGAGAGCATCACCCTCTTGAAGGACGCCAATGCCACGGCCATGTATGGTTCCAAGGGTTCCAACGGCGTAGTGGTCATCACCAGCAAGGCTATCGAACCGGGCAAGCTCCGCTTCAGCTACAAGGGCACGTTGCAAATCGAAGCGCCGGACTTGACTTCCTACGACTTGATGAACGCACGCGAAAAGCTGGAATATGAAAAGGCGGCCGGACTTTACAACACTGAAAGCGCAGTCCTTAACCAAAGCCTGCAAGACCTCTACAACCAACGCAAGCTCGCCGTCGAACGCGGAGTGGACACCTATTGGCTGAAATACCCTGTACGCACCGGCATCGGACAACGTCACAATGTCTCCGTGGAAGGAGGAAACGAAAGCCTGCGCTACGGCGCCAGCCTGAGCTACAACAATGTGGAAGGAGCCATGAAAGGTTCCGACCGCAACACGCTGACCGGCGAAATGTTTCTGCTTTACAACTTCAAGAATGTAACGTTCCAAAATCGCCTGACCATCACCAACAACAAGGCCCACAATTCGCCTTATGGCTCATTCAGCGATTATGCCAAAATGAACGCATATTTCACTCCCTACGACGAAGAAGGGAACATACAGTACATGTTAGAGGACCAATATTACTATGCCAGCATCAACCGATATAACACCGTATATAATCCTCTATACAACGCCTACCTTCCGCAAAAGAACGAAAGTGAATATACCGAAATCACCAACAATTTTGCCGTTGAGTGGCACATCCTGCCGGAACTGTTCTTCCGCGGCCAGTTCTCTGTGACCAAACAGACCAACCGCTCCGACGTCTATGTGTCGGCCGACAACACCATGTTTGAAGACTTCACCGGCGACGACTATCGTCGCAAGGGACGCTACACCTACGGCACCGGCAACTCGCTCGACTACTACGGACAAGCCACGTTGAACTACTCGAAGACCTTCGGCGGGAAACACCAGATTTTTGGCGGCTTGGGCTTTACCATCGACAACACCGAAAGCGAATCCTATTCCATCGTGGCCGAAGGCATCTCCGTGCTCAACATGGACTTCCTCGGCATGGCCAGCCAATACCTGAAAGACGGCCGTCCCAGCGGCAGCGAATCCATCACCCGCAGCATCGGCGGCGTGTTCAACTTCCAATACACCTACGACAATCGCTACTATTTCGACCTGAACGGTAAGTACGACGGTTCATCGCAATTCGGCTCCAACAACCACTTCGCCCCCTTCTGGTCGACCGGTGCCGGCTGGAACATCCACAACGAGAAGTTCATGATGAACCAACAATTGGTCAACATCGCCCGTCTGCGCCTCTCTTACGGCATCACCGGTTCGCAAAACTACTCATCTTACCTCTCCATCCGCACCTATCAGGACTACGGAGGCCAAAGTACCCAAGGCTGGTATGGAGCCTACCTGATGGCTTACGGTAACCCCGACCTGAAATGGCAAAAGACCGGCCAACTGAACGTCGGCATGGATTTGGAGATGTTCAACCGCCGCCTCAACGTCAGCTTCGACTGGTACAACAAAATCACCAACGACCTGCTGGCCGACATCAACTTGCCCATCTCCAGCGGATTCAGCAGCTACAAGGCCAACGTGGGCAAGGTGCAGAACCGTGGTTACGAAATCTCCCTTCAGGCACAGCTCATCCGCGACGTGGAGCGTGATTTCCGTTGGACGGTCGGCGTAAAAGCCGCTCACAACGAAAACAAAGTAAAGGAAATCTCCAACTCCTTGCAGGAACTGAACGACCAGCTCTCGTCGCAAGATGCCTACAATCCCAGCTTCCAATACCGCGAGGGCGAATCGATGAACACCATCTATGCTGTGCCTTCCAAAGGCATCGACCCGGCCACGGGACAGGAAATCTTCGTGAAACGTGACGGCACGGAAACTTTTGAATGGGATGCCGAAGACCAAGTGCCCTGCGGCGTGGCCGAACCCAAACTGCAAGGCACCATCAACACCAACGTCCGCTGGAAAGGCTTCTCCGTAAACCTCATCTTCGGTTACAAATTCGGCGGTCAGGCCTACAACAGCACATTAGCCAATAAGGTGGAAAACATCTATCCCTTTGACAATGCTGACCGCCGCGTGCTCTACGACCGTTGGAAACAGCCGGGCGACCAAGCCACCTTCAAGCGGGTAACCGACTTCAGCGACACCTATGCTACCTCGCGTTTCGTGTTCGACGACGATGCCTTCTATGCCTCCAGCATGAACATCGGCTACGAGTTCCCCACCGAATGGCTGAAGAGCCACTTGGGCATCTCCTACCTGGCACTCAACGGCTATCTGGAAGACCTCTTCTACACCTCGACCATCAAGCGCGAACGCGGTACCGACTATCCGTTTGCCCGCAATTTCTCCTTATCACTAACTGTTAGATTCTGATTTGACTATGAACAAGATATATTACCTGCTTAGCCTGCTCTTGGCACTGCCGTTGAGCAGTTGCAACGACTGGCTGGACGTGAACCCGCGTTCACAAATCAAGTCCGAAGTGCTCTTCGAGACCGAGGACGGATTCAAGCAAGCCACCAACGGTGTCTACATCCGCCTGGCACAGACCGACCTTTATGGCAAGAATGCCAACATGTACATTCCGGAAACTATGGCCCGCATGTGGACAGTGCCCACTCAAAACGCCAATCTCACCATGTACAGCGTGGCCAACTATGACTTTACGGAGAGCGGAGCCGAGGACCTCAACGAAGAAACTTTATCCGCCTACTACAACGCCATCGCTCAATGCAATGACATATTGGAGAACCTGAATAACACAGACATACATTTCACTTATGACAATGACAAATTCATTCGCGGTGAATTAGTCGGTCTGCGCGCGTTTCTTCATTTGGATGTGCTCCGCCAATGGGGGCCGTATCCCGACAACGTATCGGGCAGCGAGACGGCTATTCCTTATGTGACGGAAATGACCAACGATGTCTCCAAACTCCGTTCCAAAACGTGGGACGAAGTGGTAAGCCTCATCGAAAATGACCTCAACGAAGCCGAAAGCATACTTAGCGAGGTTGACCCCTACATCTATGCCGACGTGGACAGTCTGAACAGCACCTATGCCCCATCCTATTATGTAGGAAAAGGCACAATGCCCAAAGACGAATGGCAGACACAACGCCAGGCACGATTCAATTACTATGCGGTATTGGGCACCAAAGCACGCTTCTATCACTGGATAGGCGACACAGAGAATGCAGTGAAATATGCCAAAATGGTTATCGACGACGAGAAATTCAAACTCTGCACTTCCTCAACCATCACCTGGACGTTAAAGCCCGAATATCTCTTTGGAACAGACAATATCAACATGTTGACCGACATCGAAGCCGACTTTGATTCGGAAAACGCATCCTTCACACAAGCTGAAAGATCTGTCGAAACAGCATACGAAACCACCCTTCAACCTGGAGATATTCGCGCTAACCGATATTGGAAAAGCCATACTTATACCAATGGTGCCACAACTAATGTATTTTGCAAATATATTGGCAATGAACAGACCATTTCTGATTACCGTGTACCTTTATTACGTTACGCAGAAATGTTCCTCATCCTTATTGAAGATTTACCATTGGGTGAGGCTGAAACCTATTTTGAGACTTACCGCTTGGCACGAGGATTAGACGAGAACATGGCCAGCAGTATGTTTGCGTCGGAAAGTTCCCGACTGGCCCAACTTGAAAAAGAATGGCGTAAAGAATTTTGGGGCGAAGGGCAAATGTTCTGCTTCTACAAAAAGCACCATTATACAAACTTCACTTGGCCGTCCAAGATAGAACTGCCTGCCGACGCCCTTATCGTACCCATGCCCAAAGGCATCACCAACTTTGAATAACCCGATACAACCCTTAAACACATAAAACGGAATATGAAAAGATATACCTTTATATATGGCCTATTTGCCGTACTGTTCACCTGCATAAGTTGCCAAGAACAGGACATGATGCACTATGAGGACGATCCTGCCATATATTTTGCAAATGAACGGCTCTCTGTATACTACAGTGTACAAAACGACAGCATCAACCACAGTTTCTTTATTTATGGAGAAGATGTGAAACAAGACACCGTTCACATATTGGTTCGCATCATGGGTAATCCTACAGATTACGATCGCCCTTTCAAACTGACACAGACCAACATCGGACAACCCGATGCAGCCATTGCCGGTACACACTATATCCCCTTCGACGACCCTGCTTTGGTTGATTCGTTCAGCATCCCGGCCGGAGAAGTAAGCCGCTTCATTCCTATCGTACTCTTACGCGATGAAAGCCTGACTACTGAAACCGCACGTCTGGAGTTAACGTTGGAAGCCAACGAACACTTCCGCCAAGGCATTGACGAATGGCGTAATTTCCTAGTGACAACCAGTGATACTGCTGTAAAACCCAAAATTTGGGATTCTTATTGGAAATACTACTTTGGAGAAAGCTGGGGGCCCGTGAAAATGCGCTTCATCATTCAGGTGACAGGCCTTACTGATTTTGATACACAACCTGATGATTATTCATACACCACTTGGCTTGGCGACACAGCTAAGCAAGCCTTATTGGAATACAATGCTGAACGTCCGGAAGAAGAATGGTTACAAGAGGCCGACGGCACACCAGTTTCTTTTGATAACTAATTAACCCCTGTCTATTATGAAAAAGATTATTTTATATTTCAACTTACTAGTCTGCTTGTTTTGCCTACATTCATGCATTGATGACACGGGCAACTATACCTATATAGACGAAGAAAGCTTATTCCCCGTAGTAATCGATGGCTTGGTAGCAGACACAACGGTCCTCAAAGGAAGTATTTTGGAACTTTCACCCATCATCCTTAATGATGACCCATCACGCTATTCCTACAGTTGGTATATCATGGACTACACAGCCGGTGGTTTCATTCCCAGACAATGGGAGTTGGGAGAAGAGAAGGACTTAAAATGGGAAGTCTCGCTTGACCCGGCATTATACCGACTTGAATTCCGTATCAAAGACGATAAACTTGATATCTACACTCGTCACGAGATGATAGTCAACATCACAGCCGTTCCGACTGATCTCGGATTGTATGTTTTAAAAGACGACGGCAATCAAACAGATATAGACTACATTGGCCTTAAAGGTGAACGCAATAATGATATACTGGCTACTTACAGCGAAAGCATCCCCGGAACAGGCGTTGCTATGGCATACCAATATTCCCAGTATACGCATAACGTAGAAAATGAAGATGGAACTGTCACACAAAAGAACGGACTTTCTGTATACCATATACTAACCTCAGAAGATATCCGAACATATGACGCCAAAGACTTCACGCTCTATAAAACTTACGAAGACGAATTTTATTCTGCACCGGAAAATTGTCGTCCACAATATGTCACATATGCTTCTCCTAATGTGTATCTCATAAATGATGGAAAATTACATCGTATTTACACCATGTCTCCCAATATTGGCAAATTCGGTGCTCCATATTCCGGGTTTTACGATTTATCCGGCGATATGATACCCTATGGCAGCTATGGGAACTATATGGTGTTTGACTGCACCACCCGTAGCTTTTTTGAAATCAATTACAATAGCACAAGCCTGCTCCCTATTGAAACAGTATCAGCTGATGCTTACACTTTGTCTTTGCAAAACACAAATTATGATTTACTATGTGCCGGATGCAATGAAAACGATCTTATTGGCACAGTCATTATAAAAGATCGCACAGACAACAGTTGCTTGCTGATGCAAGTACAGGGTATTTATGATCCAGAAAATTGGACATACAAGACAGAATGGACAGCAATTCAAGCAATACCTTCCAATAGTAAAGTCTTATCCACAACACTTATGACACAAGCTGCAGCTCCCAGTTTCTTCTATTTTCTATATGAGAATAGCATTTATTCTTATGTCTTATCCAAAGACACGCCATTGGAACAACGCGAGCGCGAACGGCTCTCCTTCCCCGGCGAGACCATCACCTATATGACCTACATATCTGGATTTGAGTTGCCCGATGAATCGACCACCGAAGCCCTCGCCGTGCTTACTTCGCTAGGAAACAACTGGAAACTACGCGTCTACGCCTTAAAAGGCGAAAGTACGCCCGACCTCAACGAAACTCCTGTGTTGGAATATGACGGTACAGGCACAGCACGCTACTTACTCTATCGTTCTTACTAAAAAACGTAAACTTCTCTCGTAGTGATACCCCCGCACGTGCCAATAGGCATAACCTGCCAGCTCTACCCGGGCTGGCAGGTTAGGGCACGTGCTTTTTTCTATCCTAAAACTCCTAAACAAACACAATATGAAAAAGCTACAAACACTCTTTGCCGTGGCACTGCTTGGCGGTGCTGCCGCAAACGCACAAACGCAGGCCGACGCCCTGTCGACCATCAGCGTGCAATGGAGCGAGCCCCAAGCCAAAGAAATGGGACTGTACAAAGTAGAAAACTGCGCGCTGGTGCCCATCGCCACATCACAAGTCATCAACGAAAAGCTTGCCTTTGCCTTCCATCCGGACAAAGAAGGTTACTACGCCATTGCCAAACACCCCATGTCGTCGATGTACCGCTACACCTTCTATCTGAAGCCGGGCGACGACCTGAGCTTCAGCATCGACGGCGACGACTACACGCTGACCGACCTGGACGGCATTACCAACACACCGGAAAACCGCGCCATCGCCGCCTGGCAAGACCTCGTGCATCCGCTCGAAGCCAAGTCCATCTACTTTATGGGTAAGATTAGCACTTTCCGCGACTTCTTCCCGCAACTGGAACAAATGCTCCCGCAAATCAAGGCGTTCCCCAAAGCCGACACGCCCAACGCACGCTTCAACGCCTCGTTCGAAAACTACAAGCGGTTCAATCTGGCCGAAATAGCCAACATGCTACTCCAGACACCGCGCACCGAGCATCCACAGGCAGCCGACTTCATTGCCTACTACAAACAGAATTATCTGCCCGAACTGACCTCGACCACTGCCATCCTCGACTATCCGCGCGGACTGGACGTGATTGAAAACAGCTACCTCAACCCGCTTCGTGCCGATACATCGCTGAGCGAAGACGACTTCATCTTGAAGATGCGCCACGCCAAGGAATCCCTACTTACGGACAACACCATCTTGAACGACACGGTGCGCGGCGAGTTCATGCTGGCTGCCACGCAAAATGTCCAGACCTATCCGGGCATCATGGACTACAAGCAGAAGTACGAACACCTGCTCGTCACCCCCAACCAGCAGCAACGTTTCCGCGAAATCGTGGCCAAGTACGACGACAATTCCGCCGGACACGAAGCCATCGACTTCCGTTTCCAGGATGTAAACGGCAAGCAAGTGGCCCTGTCCGATTTCAAAGGCAAGGTGGTCTATGTGGACGTGTGGGCCACGTGGTGCGGACCGTGCAACGCCGAGATTCCCCACCTCATCAAGCTGGAGGAAGCCTACCACAACAATCCGAACATCGTGTTCATGAGCGTGTCGGTCGACAAGCAGAAGGACTTCGAGAAGTGGAAAAAGATGCTCACAGACAAGGGTATGGGCGGCGTTCAACTCTTCTCGGGCGACCGCAGCGACGAAATCATGAAACCGTATAAAATCACCGGCATTCCCCGCTTCATGCTCTTTGGCAAAGATGGCCGCGTGGTCAACGCCGATGCACCCCGTCCCTCTTCGGGCGAAATCAAGGCCTTGCTTGACGCCACGCTGAAGAAGTGAATTTAGTTGACGAGGAAACAAGTTGACAAGTGAACGAGTAGACAAGGCCATCCCTTGTCTACTCGTCAACTCGTCTCCCACAAAAGAACGGTGAAACCGTTCCACTATGCTTAACCGACTGGTGGCGCGAATAGCGCTACCTGCGGCTTCCAAGAAAAAAGGAAGCGACCTCGAAGGAGGTCGAACCGGAAGTGCTGGCAAAACGACTTGTGAAATTCGACCTCTTCAAGGTCGTCTCCTTTCCCGATTTCACCGCAGGTGCCACTTCGCGCCACACAGCGGTTAAGCATTGTTGTGGGTGTTGCAAAACCGCCCCTACCTAAAAGCACAAAAGTCTCAACTTTCACAAGCTGAGACTTTCTAATGTCCAT
>CALUJS010000057.1 GCA_944321015.1 uncultured Phocaeicola sp.
GAATTCCTCAAAAATATTTTTTGCCTGAAATATTCAATTCTCGACGGGAGATAAGCGAGGGGTTTTGCAACACCTACCGCGCCCCTCACGACCAAAACAGTTAACAACAAACGACTAATTTAAAAGAACAACCAAGGTGAAAACAACTCGTCTCCCACAGAAGAACGGTGAAACCGTTCCACTATGCTTAACCGACTGGTGGCGCGAAGTGCTACCTGCGGTTCCCAAGAAAAAAGGAAGCGACCTCGAATGAGGTCGAACCGGGTAACAACCAAGATACACAACCCCTTCTTATTGACAACGAGAGAAATGTGCAGTGGAGAGAGAATAAGAAGGAAAGAGAGAACCTCTTTACATATTATAATACTATGAAAACGACTAAATTCATCCTATGGACAATCATCTTTGTATGCTTTTCCATAACCGCAACGGCACAAGACAAAAAGCCACAAGCCTGCACCGTCACGGGGCAAATAGTCAACCAAGAAACGGGCGAGCCTGTGCCTTATGCTACCATAGGATTCTCGCAAATGCCTGCTTATATAAAGGTGCTCTATGTCACTGTGGCTGATGAGAACGGACATTTTTCTTATTCCGTTCCACAAGGAACTTACGATTTGCAAATCTCATCCATAGGCTACAGCAGCCAGATGCTGTTCAACAAGGATGCCACGAAAGCCACGTTGGAAGTGGGAAAAATCAAACTAAGTTCGAAGGCGGAAGAGCTGCCGATGGTGGTAGTCGAACCAATGGTGCAAATCACTTCCTCCGAAATCACCTACAACCTGGCGCAAGACCCCGACCGGGAAAAGATGAACCTGCACGAGATACTCGACAAGGTGCCCATGGTAGACATCACGCCCGACGGCAAACTCTATGTGAACGAACCCGGCAGCACGTTTCTCGTGGTGCGCAACGGGAAGAAGGATGTCCTCTTCGACAACCCCGACATGCTGGACCAGACGCTCCGCACCCTGCCTGCCAAAGCCTTTGAAAAGGTGACCGTAAAGCTCATGCCCGAAAGCCGCTATGGCAACTACCGCTATGTGCTCAGCATCGACGCCGACAAAACCAACCGTCTCTTTGGCGCCATCAACAATCATCAAGATTCTTACAACACCAACGACGGAAAACTGGACATCGGTACTGCCGTGCTGGCCAGTTATGACCGCTTGCGAATGCAGGTGGGAGGAAGTTTCAGCAACACCAACAGCCCCCGCAGCAAGCAAACCTTGGAACAACGTTTCCACGATGACGGCTCACAACTCCGGCAGGAAGGAAAAACGCACCAAAACGGCGAAACCTTCAGCGCAGGCGGGGCATTCAGCTACGACATCGCTCCCCGCCATTTCGTCACGTCGCGCTTCAGCTACGGCAACAACCGTTCGCGAAACTACGAAAATTTGTCCGTCAACCGACAGGACGCCAACGGCACCTCGGCCTACACCAGCCGAAGCATGGACCGCAACACGGGCTACAGCCTGTCCGGCTCGGTGAACTATCAGTACGACTTTGCCAAACCCAAGCGCGTGCTCAACGTGGTGTACGACGTTTCGCACCAATCGGGCAAGCAGGACAACGACTATCGGTTTGAAGGCACTTACGACCCGGACATCATTCCGCCCTACCTGCAGGGCAACTCGCTCTCGCGACAACACACCGTGCAGGCACACTACTGCGACCCACTCTCCGGCAAGTGGACACTGGAAAGCGGCCTAGGCTACATCTATCGCGACTACAACAGCCTGAGCGACTATTACGACCAAGACCGACAAGAGATGGCCTCGCAACGCTATGAAATGGAGAGCCGCAAGCATCTTTTCAACGCTTACCTCAACCTGCGCTATCAATCGAAACGCGTCAGCGGGCAGGTGAAGCTGAAAGGAGAATACCTCGACGACGGGCGCGGCACACTCATCGCCCAAGGGACGGATGCGCCGGAACACATCTCGCAAAGCGGATTCTTCCTTACCCCGCAAGCCGACCTGTCTTTCCTGCTGAAAAAAGAAAGATGGATAAACTACATCAACCTGTTCTATCAGTGGAACAAATACCGTCCCGGGCTGTCCGTGCTCACCACACGCATAGACTATGCCAACCCCAACATGCTCACCACCGGCAACCCGCGCCTCGACGATGAGGACATACACGTTTTGGGCATACGCCTGCAAGTGCCCAAAGGCCCCAACATCACCATCACGGGCGACTATTCGGGCAACCGCATCTCCCCCTATTGGTACAAGGACGAGCAAGACCGGGTGGTACAGACCTACAACAACGACGGCACATATCACGGAATCAGCCTCAGCACCAACTACACGCTGGTATTCAAGAAACTGTGGCTGGCATTCATGTGGAGCGAAAGCTACCACTACAGCCGGACCGCAGACCGCCAACGCACGGAGCGTCTGGACAGCCACATATCCGTACAGACCACGCTGACTGTTGCCCGCAACGGGTCCATCGGCCTGCTAGCCGGTTACATGGATACGCACAGCAGCGGCATGGAACATATGGACACCCGCCCGTTCAGCTTCATGATCAACACCAACTGGAAGTTCTTCAAAAAGCGTCTGGAAGCGGAATTGAGGATTTCCGACCTGGCCGGGTTCCGCAGCAAGTCGCGGCACGAGGTTCACACGGCGGAGTTCGACCAGACTCTGGTCACACGCTCCCACATGCTTCCCGTGGAACTGAAACTCCGCTGGACGCTCGGCAACTTCAAGGTGAAACCCGTGCGCCAGGCCCGCCGGGGTGCCGTTATCGACGACATAAAGCCGGAATGAGGCCTCTGTTTCATCCGTTTCCTATGTCAGACATAGAAATTTCTATAACCGACATAGAAAAAACTACATCGGACATAGGAAATCTTATGTCTGACATAGGAAACGAACGATACGAACATATGGACGCTCGCGGCTGAACATATGCCCGCTTGCGAGCGGAAATATGGGTGCTCGCGACCGGACATATGGTGCGAACCGAAGAATCAAAAAATCAACCCAACGGCTAATATCCAATTCATAAATGCAAACTTAATCCAAGAACTCCATGAAAACAACTAAACTCTATCTGTTCCTTGCCATCATGCTATGGCTGCTCTGTTGTCCATCTCATGCGCAAAAGAGCATCACCGTGACAGGCCAAATCGTCGACGAACAGACGGGCAAGCCCGTGCCATACGTGACTGTGGGAGCCGCACTGAAACCCATGATTCAAACCATTCTGCATACGGCCATAGCTGACGAGGAAGGACGGTTTGAATGCATCATCGGAGAAGGGAACTACCTCATCCACTTTTCATCCATCGGGTATCGCCCCACCTTACGTTCGTGCAGCACGCTCGACGGAAAGAATGAACCCGTCTCGTTGGGACAAATCAAAATGCTGGCCACTACCCAGCATCTGGCAGAGGTTATTGTCAAACCCCTCGTCGATGTCTCTTCTTCCGAAATCGTCTACAACCTGGCGCAAGACCCCGACAGGGAAACGATGAACCTGCACGAGATACTCGACAAGGTGCCCATGGTGGAGCGCACGCCAGACGGACGGCTCTATGTGGACAATCCCGACACGCCCTTCCTCATCGTGCGCAACGGACGGGAGGACGCGCTCTTCGGCAACAAAGAGATGATTGACCAGACGCTGAAGGCCCTGCCCGCCAAAGCGTTCCAGAAGGTGACGCTGAAGCTCATGCCCGAAAGCCGATACGGGGACTACAAGTATGTGCTCAGCATCGATGCCGACGAAGTGAACCGCCTTTATGGCGTAGTCAACCAGAACTATGACACCTACGAGGCAAACAACGGGGAACTGCGCCTGATGTCGGGCATCATGACCAGCTTCGACCGTCTGCGCATGAACGCCGGAGTAGACTTCCGCAACGCAAACAGTCCGGAGACGGAGCAAACCCTGACGCAGGCTTTCCACGACGACGGCTCCACCCTCGCTCAGTACGGGCGCACGCACCGCAACGGGGAGAGCTTCGGAGGCTCGGCCATGGCCAGCTACGACCTGGGGACACAGCACTTCGTCACCGCACGCATCGCATACTCGAACATGCGCGACCGCAACTACGAGGATTTGGCCGTGAGCAACACCACGCCGGAAGGCACGTCGGCTTACACCTCGTGGACGAGAAACCGCAACACGGGCTACAGCCTCAACGGCTACGTGAACTACCAATACGACTTCGCCAAGCCGAACCGCGTGCTCAACGTGGTGTACAACTTCGCCCACAACCCCGGCAAACAGGACAACGACCTGCGCTTCACGGGCGATTACGACCCGGACATCGTGCCGCCCTGGCAGCAGGGACGCTCGCGAAACGAGCAGCACACCGTGCAGGCACACTACAGCGACCCACTCTCCAAGGCGTTCATGCTGGAAAGCGGGCTGGGCTACATCTTCCGCGACTACCGCACCACCAGTCGATACACCGACAATGAAGGGCGCGAACTGCCCGAAAGCTATTACGCCATGGAGAGCGAGAAACACCTGATGAACGCCTACCTCAACCTGCGCTACACGTCCAAACTGGTGAGCGGCTCGATCAGTCTGAAAGGCGAGTACCTCAACGACGGGCACGGCACGCGCATCACGCAAGGCACGGACGCGCCGGAATACATCTCACAGACGGGATTCGCCTTCACGCCGAACGCGCAGGTGTCCTTCCTGCTGCGCGACAAGTGGGTCGACCGCATCGGCGTGAACTACCGCTGGACGAAGCAACGCCCCAACATCCGCATGATGAGCACCCAGACCGACTACTCCAACCCCAACTACATCCGCACCGGAAACCCCGCGCTCGACGACGAAGACATGCACCACCTGAGCTTCGACTTCCACATCCGGAAAGGACCCAGCCTCACCCTCTACGGGCAGTATTCGGGCAACGACATCGCACCTTATTATTATACCGACGGGCAAGGACGCGTGGTGAATACCTATGCCAACAACGGAACATTCCGTTCGGCGGGACTGAACATGAACTACATGCTCCCCATCAAACGCCTCTTGCTCTCCGCCATGCTGAACGAGCTGTACACCTACACCCGCACAGCCGGACAGCGCACGGAATGCCTGCGAACCAGCCTGACCCTGCAAACCACGCTCAGCATCGGCAAAAGCGGCACCATCAACCTGGCCGCCTACTACACGGATTACCGCTTCAGCGGCACGAGCAGCAACACCATGCGCCCGTTCAGCATGAACCTGTTCACCCGCTGGTCGCTCTTCAAAGGTCGCATGGAGCTGGAGGCCGGATGCAGCAACCTGACGAACTTCCGCTTCAAGACGGAACAGGAGCTCCACACGGCCGCCTTCGACCAGCACCTGACCAGCCGCACCAAAGCCGTCCCCGTTTACATCCGCCTGAACTGGCGCATCGGTTCGTTCCAGGTAAAACCCGTGCGCAAGGCCCGCCGCGGAGCGGTGATTGAAGATGTTATTGTGGAGGATTGAAGATTAGTTGACGAGAGGACAAGTGAACAAGTTGACAAGGGATTAATCAAAAAAAGATAAGCCACAAAGACGCAGAGAAACCTTTCAGCACGCTGTGTCTTTGTGGCTCTATATTCAAATCCTGTACGCCCTTACTTCCCCGGACTGCGCCGCACATGCAGCACCACTCCGGCCACGATGCCCAGCAGGAGGAGGGCCAGGGCAATGTAGGCTATGGTTTCGGTGGTGTGGAGCGACACGGGGTCGAACGTCATCAGCACCTCGTGCTTTCCGGCGGGCACTTGGAGAGCACGCAGGATGTAGTCGGCACGGCCCACCTCGACTTCTTCCCCATCGATAAAGGCTTGCCAGCCGGGATAGTATATTTCGGAGAACACCACCACGCCGCCTTTCGGAGAATTGACTTCGTAAGTGAGGCGGTTGGCGTCGTAGGAGGTCATCTTCACCGTGCAGGCAGAATCAACGGGATGCGCCTGCCCCACGACGGACATGAAGCGTTTGTCGACCACGGCCGTGCGGCGCGGGTCAATATGATGCAGGGCGGCAATCTCCTCGTTGGCATTGGCCGCCTCCTGCACTTCGCTCACGAACCAAGCATTGCCATAGGCGTAAGGATTCTGCAACGGAAGCGTCTGCCCGTCGGCACCGGGAAGGATGAACCAGCGGGTATTGAGCATGTTGATAACGGAGAAAACAGAGTCGTTCACCTGCGTCATGTCGCCCCCCGCTGCAGCAATCTCCTCATAGAGTTCCTTCATCTCCGGCGCGATGTGTTCTTCTATCATCTCCTGATAGCGGCGCAGCTTGGCAGCGTTGTAGCCGCCGATGCTCTTGTGGAAATAAGAGGTTTCGTTTTCGTTGAATGTGTTGGAAGCGAGGTTCAGCACACGGTAATCCAACGACTTGTCGGAAAGAATCACCTTGTCGGCAACCGAGGGCTGGAACAGGTTGCTGTGAGCCACATCCTGCTTCTCGACATACATCTCATCGCACAGATAGCGTTTGTCCACCGACCAGAGGTCGATGAGGCAAAGCACGGCCACCAACGCCAACGTCGCCTTGGCTTTCAGACGGCCCATGGCGAAGAACAGCAACAAGAGCGTGCCTATCAGCACAACGATAAAGCTGCGCCACGCATCGGCCGTGAACATGGCCACGCGCATATCCGTCAGGTTGGAGATGACAGCGACAAGGTATTCCGAAGGAAGCCCTTGCTGCAGCGCACCCATCTCGGCCGACGAAATGAACGACGAGAAAAACGTCGTGGGCATAATGGCAAAAAGGAGAGCCACGCCGCCCGTCAGCACGAAACTGACGATAAACGCACGCCGTTGCTCGCGAACGATTTGCGGACGGAGAATGATCTCCCGCAACGCCATCATGGCCAGCAAAGGAATGGTGAACTCGGCTATCACGAGGATGGAAGCCACCGTGCGGAACTTGGCATACATGGGCACGTAGTCGATGAAAAGGTCGGTAAACCACATGAAGTTCCGTCCCCACGACAGCAGGACGGAGAGCACCGTGGCGGCCAGCAAGGCCCACTTCATGGGGCCTTTCACGATGAAACATCCCAACACGAAGAGCATCAGCACGAAAGCGCCCACATAGACCGGGCCGGACGTGCCGGGCTGCTCGCCCCAATACTGCGTCAGCTGGCTGTAGAGCGGAGCAAGTTGCGGGTCGGCCTTCTCCATGGCGGTCGGGTTGTCGCTCATCAGCATGGGCTTGTCGCCCCGGTTGCTGGCGCCGCCCTTCACGTTGGGCACGAGGAGCGACCACGTCTCGCCGATGCCGTAGCTCCAAGCGGTGATATAGTCGCGGTCGAGTCCGCTGCTCGTCTGGTTGCCGTCATCAGGCTTCACCAGCTCGCTCTTGCCACGCATGGACTCCTTGCTGTATTGCCACGTGTGGTAAAGATTGGAAAGGTTGACACACGCGCCGATGGCCGCAGCCAACACCAGCGTGGCGGTGGCTTTCAGGAAACGGGGCATCTCTTTTTTCCTCCACGCGTCCACGCCGAAGGCAATGGCCATGAAGAGCATCACGAAACAGAAGTAATAGCTCATCTGGACGTGATTGGACTGAATCTGCAGAGCCAGGAACAAGGCCGTGAGAATGCCGCCCCAGAGGTAACGTCCGCGATAGGCCAGCACAAGGCCCGCTATCGTGGGCGGAATGTAGGCCAGAGTGACGAACTTCCAGATGTGGCCGGCGGCAATGATAATGAAGTAGTAGGACGAGAACGCCCACAACACCGCGCCCAGCGCAGCCATCCACACGCGGAAATCGAAAGCGCGAAGCAGGATGTAGAAGCCCAACAGCATGATGAACACCAGCCACACACTGCCGGGCAGATAGAGACGATAGACATTGCCCACAGTCTTCAGCAAATCACTGGAGTCATAACTCGGCGCCATCTGATAGGTGGGCATACCGCCGAACAGGGAGTTTGTCCAGCGGGTGCGCTCGCCCGTGCGCTCCATGTATTCCTGCATCTCCACGCCCGAACCAATGCCGGCCACGGCATCATGCTGGGCCAGCACACGCCCTTCGAACACGGCCGGAAAGAAATAGGCAAAGGAGAGCAGCACGAAAACCACGATGGCCATCACGTCGGGCAATAATAGCTTGATATGCTTATTCATTGCTTAGTATCTGTAATGTTCTGCTTTATAGGGACCATCCACCGACACGCCGATATAGGCGGCCTGTGCGGGAGTCAGCTTGGAGAGGTGCACGCCGATGCGCTCCAGGTGCAGGCGGGCCACTTCCTCATCGAGCTTCTTCGGCAGGCGGTAAACGTCGATGGCATACGGATGGTTGAACAGTTCGATTTGCGCCAGCGTCTGGTTGGTGAACGAGTTGCTCATCACGAACGAGGGATGGCCGGTGGCGCAACCGAGGTTCACCAGACGACCGTCGGCCAAGAGGATGACGGAGTGTCCATCGGGGAAATAGTAACGGTCAACCTGCGGCTTCACGTTCACGCGGCGGATGCCGGGATAGTGTTTGAGGGCATCCACTTGAATCTCATTGTCGAAGTGGCCGATGTTGCAGACGATGGCCTGGTCGGGCATCTGCTCCAGATGGTCGATGCGGATGATGTCGATGTTGCCCGTCGTGGTCACGAAGATGTTGCCTTGCGTGCAGGCCTCTTCCATGGTCACCACCTGGAAGCCTTCCATCGCAGCCTGAAGGGCACAGATAGGGTCAATCTCGGTCACGAGCACACGGGCGCCGTAGGAACGCATGGAGTGCGCGCAGCCTTTGCCCACGTCGCCATATCCGGCCACAACGACCACCTTGCCGGCTATCATCACGTCGGTGGCGCGCTTGATGCCGTCGGCCAGCGACTCGCGGCAACCGTAGAGATTGTCAAACTTGCTCTTCGTCACCGAATCGTTCACGTTGAAAGCCGGGAAAAGCAGCTTGCCCTCTTCTTTCATCTGATAGAGGCGGTGTACGCCGGTCGTGGTTTCTTCCGACACGCCGCGCACTTCGGATGCCACAGCCTGCCAATAACCCGGACGTTCGACCAGCACGCGCTTCAGGATGGCGAAAAGCTCTATCTCGTCCTCGGCGTGGCTCTCCGCGTCGAGCACCGAAGCGTCATGTTCGGCCTCCACGCCCTTGTGAATCATCAGCGTGGCGTCGCCGCCGTCATCGACAATCATGTTCGGGCCTTTGCCGCCGGGGAAGTTCATCGCCTGGAGCGTGCACCACCAATAGTCGGCCAGCGTCTCGCCCTTCCAGGCAAACACGGGCACGCCCATCTCGGCAATGGCGGCAGCGGCATGGTCTTGCGTGGAATAGATGTTGCAGGAAGCCCAACGCACTTCGGCTCCCAATGCGACCAGGGTCTTGATGAGCACGGCCGTCTGGATGGTCATGTGAAGCGAACCCATCACGCGGGCGCCCTTTAACGGCTTCGACTCTCCATATTTCTCACGGAGCGCCATCAGGCCGGGCATTTCCTTTTCGGCCATGTCGATTTCCTGACGGCCAAACTCCGCCAGGGATATGTCTGCCACTTTGTAGGGCAGCGCAGAAAACAATTCGTTTGCCATATTCTGATTCAGTTTATTGGTTTTTATCTTATTTCGGGCACAAAGATACACAATATCCGTCACTCCATCTCTGCCACACGGATAATCATCTCGGGCACGATGCCCGGCCCTTCGTAGATGAAGGCGGAATAAATCTGCACGAAGTCGGCTCCCATGCGAATCATGCGCTCCGCGTCGGAAGGGGTCATCACGCCGCCCGCACCGATGATGAGCAGGTCGGAACCTCCGTGACGGCGCAGATAGTCCACGGCCATGTAGGATTTCAACCCCATGCCCTTGCCGCTCACACTGCCTGCGCCGATGGCTGCCAGCTCCGCCTGCGTGTAACGGCGCACCTGCGAACGGTCCGTGGTGGGGCCGGTGGCCACCACGCCGTCCAGCCCGTGACGCGCAATGGCCGCGAGCACGGTGTCCATGCCTTCGGTCGTGATGTCGGCCGGCAATTTCAACAAGATGGGACGGCGCACGGGCTTCGCGTCGCGACGGGCCGTCAAAGCGGAAAGCACTTCTTCCATAAGAGCGTCGTCGACGGAGCCCCAGTTTATCGTGAAATAATCGGCCACGGTATACAGCCCGTCATACATGCGCACAAAATCGTCCACGGCCTGCCGGCCGGCGGACTGCGGATTTTTGTTGATGTTCACACCCACGGTCACGCGCCCGGCACGCACACGCGCCAGACGTTCCCTGACCACCTTCAGACCCGGATTGTTGAATCCCGTGCGGGATATGAGCGACTGATATTTGGGCAGACGGAATATGCGCGGACGGGGATTGCCCGCACAAGGATCGGGCGTCACGGTTCCGACCTCGATGAAACCGAAGCCGTAATCGCTCAGTTCGTCAACCACCTCGGCGCCCTTGTCCATCCCGGCAGAAAGGCCGATGCGGTTCTTGCACACGATGCCCCGGCATATCAACCGCTCTTCCTCATACTGATAGCGGTTGCGCATGGCGGCACGAAAGAGGGGTATGTAATTGGTCAGACGCAACAGAGCGAACGTGATGCGATGGGCTTGTTCGGGTTCCAGACGGAACAGAAAGGGGCGAAGGAAGGATTTGTAAAGCATATCTTCCGAAAATGTTTTTAGTGGCAAAAATATACTTGCCGACTTTGGGAGGGAAGGCGCGACAAGCGCCTGTCAGTCTTTTTGTTGGCGGAAAGCCTCTTCTTCGGCGGCGGCAATGATGCGCTCCACCTCGTCGGCGTCGGCAACGGGCATCATGTCTTCCTCGTCGCGCGCAGGGTTTTCTTCAGGCCCTTCGGTATAGACGGGCAGCGGCGTCTCGTCGAGCACGACCGAAGTGGCATCGGCCACCTCCACCGTCACGCTGCGCGCCTTCTTGGCGGCAAATACCGCGTCGAGAAACTCGGCGTCTTTCTTCAGCCGGGTGAGGGCTTGCTTGGCCGCCAGCTGCTGGCTCTCCTTTTTGGAATAGCCGGTGCCCGTGCCGCCCACAAAGCCTTCCAGCAATGCGTCCGACTGGAACACGGGGCTTCCCGTTTCCTGTGTCTGCTCCACCAGGCGGAATTCAACCGCCACCTTGTTCTTCTGCGACCATTCGATGAGTTTCGACTTGAAATTGACCTCTTTGTAGGCCACCTTGTCGATGTTGATAAGGCGGTGAAGGATGCGTTCCTGCATGAAGCGCATGCAGGCATCATAGCCCCGGTCAAGGTAGATGGCGCCCACAAGAGCCTCGAAGGCATTGCCGCACATGTAACTGTTGTGGTTGCTTGAATGGGAGTTGGACTTGATGAGTTTGTCCAACCCTATCTCCACGGCGAGCTTATTGAGTGTCTCGCGCTGCACAATCTTCGAGCGGGTGTTGGTGAGGAATCCTTCGCGCTTGCCTTCAAAATGGCGGTACACGATGTCGGCCACAATGGCGTCGAGGATGGCATCGCCCAGAAACTCCAAGCGTTCGTTGTTGAGCTTATAGCCCTTCGCGCTGCGTACGGTCGATGACTTGTGGAGCAGCGCTTCCTTATAGTAATCGATTTTCCGGGGAAAGAATCCCAGGATGCGGTACAATGCAAAATAAGACTCCTTTTCCTTGGAGAAAAGAAGCCTTATCCTATGTAGTATAGTTAGTTTCTGAAACACGGCGCTTACTCAGCGTATTTCTTAACGATTATACATGCATTGTGTCCACCAAATCCGAACGTGTTCGACAAGGCGGCGTTGACCGTACGTTTCTGGGCTTTGTTGAATGTAAAGTTCAGATTGTAATCGATTTCCTCGTCGTTGTCGTCTTCGGCATGGTTGATGGTGGGAGGTACCACGTCGTTCTTCACGGCCAATACGCTGGCAAGTGCCTCCACGGCTCCGGCGGCACCGAGCAGGTGACCGGTCATGGACTTCGTGGAGCTGATGTTGAGCTTATAGGCGTGCTCGCCAAAGAGCGCCTTGATGGCCTTCACTTCCGAGATGTCGCCCACGGGAGTCGACGTGCCGTGCACATTGATGTAGTCGATGTCCTCCGGTTGCATGCCGGCATCTTCCAGCGCATTCATCATCACCAGCTTGGCGCCCAGTCCTTCGGGATGGGAAGCGGTGAGGTGGTGTGCGTCGGCGCTCATGCCTGCTCCGGCCACTTCGGCGTAAATCTTGGCGCCGCGAGCCTTGGCATGCTCCAGCTCTTCCAGAATCAAGCAGCCTGCGCCCTCGCCCATCACGAAGCCGTCGCGGCTTGCGCTGAAGGGACGGCTGGCCGTCTGCGGGTCATCGTTGCGGGTCGAGATGGCGTGCATCGCGTTGAATCCGCCAATGCCGCAGGGGAAGATGGCAGCCTCGGCGCCACCGGCCACGATGACGTTGGCCTTGCCCAGACGGATGAGGTTGAACGCATCGGCCAGCGCGTTGGTCGACGAAGCACAGGCCGACGAAGTGACGTAGTTGGGACCATGGAATCCATACATGATGGAAATCTGTCCCGCACAGATGTCGGCAATCATCTTGGGGATGAAGAACGGGTTGTACTTCGGACCCTGGTCTTTATGCAGTGCGTAGTTTCCGGTCTCCTCTTCAAAGGTGTGCATGCCACCGATGCCGACACCGAAAATCACGCCAATCTTGTTCAAGTCTTCGCGTTCCACATCCAAGCCCGAATCGGTCACGGCTTCCTTGGCCGCCACGATGGCGTACTGGGTATAAAGGTCCATCTTGCGGGCTTCCTTGCGGTCGATGAAGTCGTTCGGATTGAAGTTCTTCACCTCACAGGCAAAACGGGTCTTAAACAGAGACGCGTCGAAATGAGTAATAGGCCCTGCCCCACTCACTCCGGCAACCAGATTCGCCCACGTCTCGGGGGCGGTGTTACCAACCGGAGTCAATGCGCCAAGGCCTGTTACTACTACTCTTTTTAATTCCATAAATAATTCCGTATCAGACGCTGATTACTTCGCGTTAGCTTCGATATAAGAAACTGCATCACCTACGGTAGTAATCTTCTCTGCCTGGTCGTCGGGAATTGAAATGCCAAATTCCTTTTCAAATTCCATGATCAGCTCTACAGAGTCAAGAG
>CALUJS010000058.1 GCA_944321015.1 uncultured Phocaeicola sp.
TAACTTGTCTACAAGTCGCTTGCAATATGTCTTTAATTTCTTATGTCTGTTTCTTAACCTCCTTTTTACTTTGGTTCAGTTACAAAGTAACGGATAAAATTCGAGAAAGACAAAGATTTGCAGACAATATCGCAGACTGCCACACAAATTTAGAAACAAGTGTCTTGCATTCAAAAGATGATAAATGCCTCTGATACCACGTTTGAGAATGCTCCAATATTCCTCCGTTGGTGTGAATGCTCCGCAGAAATAGAACCACAATGCGGACAAATCGGCTCTCCATTCCACCGCATATTCTCCAGATATACTCTGCAATCATCTGGAGTAATGAGTGAAATGTTGCCATGTAATCGTGATTTATAATTCAATAGAATTATACTCGCAACCGCGCGGAAATTGCATTTCAAATGTTAAATTTTCATTAATACGTGCTTTTATTTGTCGCAATACATATCCTATCAATCCAATAGAATATGAACCTTCTTACCGAATCCGTAGAACTTCGCCCATAGGCTCGTGCATTTCCTATACGGTTGACATGAATGACGAGATATGGGGTGAAGTTCTGTCTTACCTTGACTCTTGCAAATTGGTTAAGGAAATGGAGGTAGGTATGGGTAAGGTGATAATCTATGAAACGGATGTGGTGAATGAGTTTCTTGTGAGGTATGAATCTGACGGAGGGAAGAACTTCGTATTTTGGATGGTTGGATGGAATATTTATTAGGCACAACCGTCGCCTCGCCACGAGAAAAGACGTGAACGCTACACCGGAAAAAAACTTGGGGTTTTGACAGACAATCCGTATTTTTGCAAGGGAAATCCGCATAAATCCGACAGGACAAACTAAAAACATATCAACAACAAAAACATGGAAACAAGCACAAAAATAATTACACGCGCATCATCCACAACGGTTAATAGCCGTCACGTGAGGCTATTCATTTCTTTCCGAGACTGACAGACCCGACAAAGAAAGCAAAACAACAATGCCTATATGCCCGCATAGAGATGCGTAAAAGCCCGATGTTGAAAAAGATTCAGCATCGGGCTTTTTCTATATCGGATGTAGGAGAACCTATGTCTGACTTGGATTTTTCTATATCCGACGTACGTTTTCCTAAGTCGGACATAGGTTCCCGCCTCCTCTATCCGATTATTTTTCATGACAAACATCACAACATCCATTCCAAACAAAACAAGACATACCTTCGATATAAACGCAGCAGGCCACCCTATATTTTCCTCCACCGGGACTTTAGCAAACCAATTCACACTTTCCGGAAATCCCGCAAAAGATTATCGTGACAGTTTTTGCCGTTTCGCCAACGTTTCATTACCTTTGTGAAGCAAGAATCTTAAAACTGAAACAGTTATGACAAAAGTGATTCGCAAAATCGGCTTGGTGGCGCACGACGCCATGAAGAAAGACATGATTGAATGGGTGCTGTGGAACTCCGAACGCCTCATCGGCCACAAGTTCTACTGCACCGGCACCACGGGTATGCTCATCAAGAAAGCACTGGAAGAGAAGCACCCCGACATCGAATGGGACATCACGCTACTGAAATCGGGTCCGCTGGGAGGCGACCAACAGATAGGCTCGCGCATCGTGGAGGGAGAGATTGACTACCTGTTCTTCTTCACCGACCCGATGACCCTGCAACCGCACGACACCGACGTGAAGGCGCTCACCCGGCTGGCAGGCGTGGAGAACATCGTGTTCTGCTGCAACCGCTCCACAGCCGACCACATCATCACCAGCCCGCTCTTCACCGACCCGACTTACGAACGCATCCATCCGGACTATACCAGTTACGCACAACGCTTTGCCGGCCGGCCCATCGTTTCGGAAGCCGTGGAGCGCGTAAAGCGGCGTAAAGGACAGAAAAGCAAACAAGCCCAATAAGGCCTGAGCCGGACACGCCGCACAAGACGGCTTCCGCCAACGAGCGGCGAGCCCGGCTCCGTCAGAAACGCTTCACGTAGCGATGGCAGTCGGGCTCGCCGCCGTTCTTTCCGAAATAGTCGTGATGATAGTCCTCCGCAGGCCAAAAGGTAGCTGCCGGCGTGAGACGCGTCGCCACGTCCAGCCCTTTGGCACGAAGCACTTCAATCAGGCGCCGGGCAATCTCATGCTGGCTTTCGGTCGTGTAGAATATCTCCGAGCGGTATTGCGGCCCGATGTCCGTGCCCTGTCCTCCGACCTGCGTAGGGTCATGTATCTCGAAGAAGCGTTTGGCAAGTGTCTCATAATCCACTTGTGAGGGGTCGAAGACGATGCGCACTGCCTCGGCGTGCCCCGTACCGTGCGCCTTTACCTCTTTGTAGGAAGGATGTTCCACATGTCCGCCGATGTATCCCGGCTCTATGGAGACGATGCCGGGCAGTTGCTTCATGTAGTACTCCACGCCCCAGAAGCATCCTCCGGCAAAAATTGCAGTTTCGGTGTTCATTGATATTTGTTTTTACTGGTTACACTCCGACAAAAATAATTCAAAAACCGAGAGATAACAAGCATTAGGCGGTCTCTTTCCCCTGAGTAAGCCCGAGACAAACACCACAGCCGGGATAAAAGTCCGGCCGCTTACAATCATTTTTCTATAATAACCCAATGGGCACTAAATTATATTTTGTACTTTTGAACTTGCTAGAAACAATACATAGCAACCTATCTTCAGGTAACAAGACATAAGAAATCATACACACAAGATAACATGACTCAACATAACACGATTAAACTGTTTGAAGAAAAAAATGTTCGTGCCATTTGGGATGATGAAGACGAAAAATGGTACTTCTCAATAGTAGATGTAGTAGCTGTTTTGACAGACAGCCCTAACCCGCGAAAATATTGGAGTGTATTAAAAACACGTCTCAAAAAAGAAGGAAACGAGTTGGCTACAAATTGTAGTCAACTGAAAATGAAAGCAGCTGACGGAAAAATGTACCTTACTGATGTAGCTGACACACAAGAACTTTTCCGCCTCATACAATCCATTCCATCCCCCAAAGCCGAACCATTCAAGTTATGGATGGCACAAGTGGCAGCCGAACGTCTTGACCAGATGCAAGACCCCGAACTTTCCATCAACCAAGCCTTAACAGACTATAAACGATTAGGCTATTCGGATAATTGGATAAACCAAAGGCTCAAATCAATAGAAATACGCAAAGATCTGACAGACGAATGGAAACGGCATGGATTGCGAGAAGGCATACAGTTTGCCACACTTACGGACGCCATCTATCAGGCATGGAGTGACATGACTGCCAAAGAATACAAAAAGTTCAAAGGATTAAAAAAGGAAAATCTGCGAGACAATATGACCAACAAAGAGCTGGTACTCAATATGCTTGCAGAGCTATCAACTAAAGAAATCTCAGAAAGCAAACAACCTGAAACATTTAACGAACATATCAACATAGCAAAAGCCGGAGGCGAAGTGGCCCGTAATGCCCGCTTGGAATTAGAGCAGAAAACGGGGAAAGCAGTCATCAGCCCTCTCAATGCAAAAAACGGAATTGTTTTCAATTTACCCAAAGACAATGAGATGAACAATAAAGAATAAAACTTAAGCATCACGAAAACATATCAGCCAACCAATGTTTATCCTCCTTAACGAACTTTTTTTCAACAAAGGAAAAGCAATGTTTGGGCACTGTACAAATAAACAGTAACTTTGCTCGGCAATGATATAAACTAAAAGAGATTTTAAAATATCAATTAATTATATAGTACTATGAATAATCTTCCAAGCATTCCGGAACTGACCCTGAAATGCGAACAAATCAGAAAACGACTGGTCGAAGTGGTTTACAAAGCCAAAGCCGGACACATCGGCGGCGACCTTTCTTCGCTCAACGCCTTAACGGCGCTCTATTTCCGCATCATGAATGTTGACCCCGAGAACCCGAAGATGGAGGGCCGCGACCGCTTCATCATGAGCAAGGGACACTGTGTGGAGGCGCTCTACTCCGTGCTCGAAGCCAAGGGATTCATCACCAAGGAACTGGTGGACACTTACGGGGAATATCTGTCCATTCTGGCCGGGCACCCCACCATCGAAGTGCCGGGCATTGAGTTCAACAGCGGCGCACTGGGCCACGGGCTCTCCATCGGCGTGGGTTGCGCCATCGCCGCAAAAATGGACAACAAGCCCTATCGCACATTCGTGCTGATGGGCGACGGCGAGCAGGGCGAAGGCTCCATCTACGAAGCTGCCATGGCCGGCAACAAGTATAAACTGGACAACCTGGTGGCCATGATTGACCGCAACGGACTTCAAATCAGCGCCCCGACTGAGGACGTGATGCCCATCGAGCCCATCCGCGCACGCTGGGAGGCTTTCGGATGGGATGTATATGACATCGACGGGAACGACATGGGCGCCATCGTCAATACGCTTGAAAGCATCGATTACCACAACGGCAAACCCCACCTCGTCGTTCTCCGCACCACCAAGGGCTTCCACGTGTCACTCATGGAGAACATCCTGAAGTGGCACCACGGCGTACCCACGGCCGAGGAATACGAAAAAGCCATTGCCGAGATAACAAACCGCATTGAAGAACTTAAAAAGAACTGCTAATCATGGAAATCAAGAGTGTTGCCTGCCGTAAGAGTTTTACAGATGCTTTAGTGGAACTCGGCAAAAAAGATAAAAACATTGTAGCTGTCACCACCGACGCACGCGGTTCCGTGACGCTGACCGACTTTGCCAACCAGCTGCCTGAACAATTCGTAGAGTGCGGCATTGCCGAACAGGATGCCGTGGGCATTGCTGCCGGATTGGCATCATGCGGCAAGAAAGTATTTGTCTGCGGCCCGGCTTGTTTCTATGTGGCCCGCAGTCTGGAACAGGTGAAAGTGGACGTGGCCTACTCCAATCAGCCGGTGAAAATTCTGGGCGTGAGCGGCGGCGTGGCTTACGGCGCGCTGGGAGCTACCCACCACAGCCTGCACGACATCGCCGTGTTGCGCACCTTCCCCGGCATGCAAGTCGTGTTGCCCTGCGACGCGCGCCAGACCCGCAAGCTCGTGGAACAACTCGTGGACTACCCGCATCCGGTATATGTCCGCGTGGGACGCAATGCCGTGCCCGATGTATACGAGAACGACGATTTCGATTACGAGATTGGCAAATCCATCCAACTGCAGGACGGTAAGGACCTGACCATTATCGCCACGGGCGAGACCGTGTACCATGCACTCGAAGCAGGCAAACGTCTGGAAGCCGAAGGCATCAGCACCCGCGTCATCGACATGCACACCCTGAAACCGGCCGACACGGAAGCCATCGTGAACGCCGCCCGCGAAACAGGACGCATCATCACCGTGGAAGAACACAGCATGTATGGCGGCTTGGGCGCCATCGTGGCCGAAACCGTAACACAGTCGTGCCCCGTGCCCATGCGCATTCTGGGCATCCCCGACGAAAACGCCATCCACGGCAAACCGTTGGAAATCTTCCACTATTACAAGCTCGATGCCGACGGCATCTATGCCACGGCAAAGGACTTCGTGAAGTAAGTATATTCTTTTTAGGGACGAGGGGACAAGTTAACAAGTTAACAAGTTGACGAGAGACAAGTTGACAAGGGAACCCCTCCTTGTTCACTCGTCAACTTATCTCCTTGTCCCTAGGGAAAAACCTCGTTAACTGATTAAATCATGAAATACATCATAGCCATCGACCAAAGCACATCGGCCACCAAGGCTGTGCTGTTCAACGAACAATGCCAGCTCATCTGCCGCAAGAACGTGCCTCACAAACAATATTATCCCCAACCGGGATGGGTGGAGCACGATGCGGAGGAAATCTACCGCAACACCGTGGAAGCCATCCGCGAAGTGGTGAATGCCAGCCGGGACGATGATGCGACCTACACATTGGCCATCACCAACCAGCGTGAAACGGTGGTGGTGTGGAACCGCTTCACCGGCCGCCCCATTTGCCACGCCGTGGTGTGGCAATGCCAGCGCGGAGCCGCCATTTGCGACGACCTGCGCCAACGCGGCTACACCGAGTTCATTCAAGAACGCAGCGGACTGCTCATTGACCCCTATTTTGCCGCCAGCGGCGCCAAATGGATACTGGACAATGTGGACGGCGCACGTCAGGCAGCCGAACGGGGCGAACTCCTCATGGGCACCATCGACACGTGGCTCATCTGGAAGCTCACCGGAGGCAAGGTGCACGCCACCGACTATACAAACGCCTCACGCACGCTGCTCTTCAACATACACACCCTCGATTGGGACGAAGAACTGCTCTCACTCTTCACCATTCCCCGCAACATGATGGCCGAACCCAAACCCTGCGACTCGCTCTTTGGCGAGACCACCGTGGAAGGCATCTTTGCCAATCCTGTCGCCATAGCCGGCGTGCTGGGCGACTCACACGGCGCGCTGGCCGGACAGATGTGCTTCGAGCCGGGCATGGGAAAGGCTACCTACGGCACAGGTTCCTCCGTCATGGTAAACATCGGCGAAGATGCCATCAAGGCGCCTGAAGGACTGGTGACTTCCGTGGGCTTTGCCGCACAAGGCAAGGTATTCTACGCTTTCGAGGGCAACATCCACTGCACGGGTGCCACCATCAAGTGGATGGCCGACAACCTGAAACTCATCGAAAGCCCCGCAGTCATAGAAGAACTGGCACTGAGCGTACCCGACAATGGCGGTGTCTACCTCGTGCCGGCCTTCGCCGGTCTGGGCGCACCGTGGTGGAACCCACATGCCAAAGCCATGATTTGCGGCATGACACTCGGCACGGAGCGCGGACACGTATGCCGTGCCGCCCTCGAAGCCATCGCCTACCAGATAAAAGACCTCATCGACCTCATGACCCATCACGCCGGAATCACCCTCAAGGAACTCCGCGTAGACGGCGGCCCAACCAAGAACAAGCTGCTCATGCAGTTCCAGGCAGACATGCTCGGCGCCTGCATCAACCGTTCCGATGTGGAAGAAGCCTCCGCCATGGGAGCCGTTGTCATGAACGGACTGGCACGCGGCGTATGGAAAACACTGGACGAAGTGGCCGCCTTGCGCACCACCGACAACCGCATCCTGCCCGGCATGAAAGCAGAAGAGCGCGACCGCCTCTACGCCGGATGGACCGCCGCCATACACACCGTCAACAAATAGCACTGAGATATTTACTAATTAACTTATTACGACTATGATAAAACAAGCAAAAAACGGAAAGGAAACTTTCGGACTCATCATCGGCACACGCGCCTACTTCAACTCCGACCTGGCCATCGACGTACGCAAGACGCTTCTTGAAGAACTCGAAAAGGCCGGCTACGGCTATGTCATCCTCGACGAATGCGACACCCCCACCGGAGGCTCCATGGAGACTGTGGAAGACGGCAAGAAATGTGCCGCACTTTTCCGCGCGCACCGTGAGGAAATCGACGGCATCATCGTCTCCCTGCCCAACTTCGGCTTCGAAGTAGGCATCATCAACGCCATCAGCCGCGCCGAACTGGGCGTGCCCGTGCTGGTACAGGCTTGCGACGACGACAATGACAAAGTAGACCTCGACCACCGCCGCGATGCATTCTGTGGCAAGATATCCGTCTGCAACAACCTCTATCAGTGTGGCATACCTTTCACCGACACCACCCTGCACACTTACTCCATACACAGCCCGCTGCTGATGCAGGACATCAATAAGTTTGCAGCCATCTGCCGCGTGGTGCGCAAACTGACCCATGCACGCATCGGCCAAATCGGCACCCGCCCGCTGGGCTTCAACACCTGCCGCTACAGCGAGAAACTGCTTCAGGCTACCGGCATCACCGTTGTGCCCGTCGACATGAGCGAAATCATCTTCAACGCCCGCAAGATCGACGACCAATGTGCCGCCCTGCGCCAGAAAATGGAAGCTATCAGCGACTATGCCCACGTGCCCGAAGCTTATCGTGAGAAACTCGCCCTGCAAGCCAAGTTCGGTCTCGCCGTTGAGCAATGGATTGAAGCCAACGAAGTGGATGCCGCCGCCATCCAGTGCTGGGACTCTCTGGAACAGAACTACGGATGTGCCGCCTGCGTCACCATGAGTATGCTCGGCGAGAAACTCATCCCCTGCGCTTGCGAGACCGACGTGGCCGGAGCCGTGTCCATGTACGCCCTGAGCCTGGCTGCCGGACACCCCTCAGCCTTGAGCGACTGGAACAACAACTTCGCCGACGACCGCAACAAATGTGTCTGCACCCACTGCGGCAACTTCCCGAAGAGCTTTGCCGGAGGCGACCTCAAACTCGGCCCCTTGGGCGTACTTGGCCGCACACTCGGCAAAGTCAACACCTTCGGCGCCGTCTACGCCAAATGCACGGAAGGCGACTTCACTTTCTTCCGCATTTCTACCGATGACACGCTGGGCTGCATCAAGAGCTATCTGGGCAAAGGCCGCCTGACGAACGATCCCTACGGCATGGATGGTTGCATCGCTGTCACTCAGGTGGACAACCTGCAGAAGCTCATGAAATACATCTGCAAGAATGGCTTCGAACACCACGTGGCCATGGTTCGCACTGATGTGGTGGACATCCTGCAAGAAGCTATCGACAGCTATCTGGGCTGGGAGCTCTACGTACACGAATAAAGGCTCAACAATACTATAATATAAGGAAAGGCACAGACTACCCCGCAAAAACAGGCGGTTGGGTCTGTGCCTTTTCTTTGGAATGGCCATAAACCGGAAAAGTACGGCTTATAAACAACCGAGCCTACACTTAGCCCGCAAGAACAGTGCTAATTCATTTTTTCGGTTCAAATTCTTTTATTTATGTTTTTTCGTTTATCTTTGTGAACATCATCCGCTTTTTATCAGGAAGCAGACAGAAGCACGAATTTACGACTGCCAATATTTCTGACAACCGGCGGATGCATATACTTAACTCTAGAACCATTGCAAAGCATATGAAACATCCTAAGAGAGATGATATGGTGGTCATAGCCACCTGCCAACAAAGCAGACTGCCATTCGGCATCACAGTCCGCCGAGTTGGAAAAGAATATGAATTCAACTGGGCATTCAAGATTAGCAAAAGTTCGGCCAAACGAGAAGGCTTCGACCGTAACAAGGTGAGCGGCAATATCTACAACGCCAGCACCTACCCCGGTTGTCCGCACTGCGGAGCCACCACGTGGTTCCAATGCGGCAAGTGCAAACGATTTGTCTGTATGCGACCGGAGCAGAAGATCGTGCGCTGCCCCATATGCGGAAACGAAGGAGAGGTGTCCGTGGCCGACAGTTTCGACCTGAGCGGAGGAGACATGTAAGAAAATCATAATCAGAAACAAACAATAAAACACACCATGGCAGAATTAAGTATTGGGACACAAGTGCGCCTGCGCAACAACACCACTTGCACCATCAAGAAAGAATTGGGCCGGGGCGGCCAAGGCATAGTTTATCTTGTCGACTACAAAGGCGGGGAATATGCTTTGAAATGGTATATTCTGGAATACGGCTCAGCGTTCTACGACAATTTGGAACGAAACGTGAATAAAGGAGCGCCCAGCCCATCTTTCCTGTGGCCCGAGGCCATCACCGAACGTCAATTCGGCAGTTTCGGCTATCTGATGAAGTTACGTCCGAAGGGTTACGAAGAGGTAGGCGCCTTTTTGCTGGCCAAGGCCCGGTTTGCCAATGTCGACATCATGATTGACGCCTGCCTGCAGATATGCACGGCTTTCCAACAGCTCCACGCGCTGGGCTACAGTTATCAGGACATGAACGACGGCAACTTTTTCATCAACCCCAACACGGGACACGTGCTCATTTGCGACAACGACAACGTGGCACCCAATGGTGTAAACATGGGCATCGCCGGCAAGAGCGGCTACATGGCACCGGAGATTGTGGAGAAAGAGACAATGCCCAACCGCTATACGGATTATTTCTCGCAATCGGTCATTCTGTTTCTCCTGTTTTTCATGAACCGTCCCTTTGAGGGAGCGAAAGCCATTTCGTGCCCTTGCCTGAACGAATCGGCCGAAAGAATACTGAACGGCAAGAACTGCGTATTCATCATGGACCCGACCGACCGCTCGAATGCTCCGGTGAAAGGACTCCACACCAATGTGCTCCGCCGCTGGCCCTATGCGCCCAAAATTCTGCGCAACGCGTTTATCAAAACGTTCAGCCATGAAGCCATCATCACTCCACAGAAGCGCATCATGGACCGTCAGTGGCAGGAACTGTTTACACAGGTGCGTTCGCAATATGTTCCCTGCCCGCATTGCGGCAAGAAAACGTTTGTCGAACCGGGCGAAAACAATGTCTGTAGCGAGTGTGGCAAGACAATAAGCAAACCTGCCACACTGAAAATCGGACACTACGCCATCCCGCTCGTACCCGGCCAGCGCATCTATCTTTCGCAAGTAGCACTGTCCGACGACTATACCAAGGCCGTAAGCACCGTAATACGCAACACCAAGAACCCGTCTCTGTGGGGACTCCGCAACGAGTCCGGCGTGCAATGGACCGTGCAACTTCCGACAGGCGAAGTGAGACTGGTGGAAAACGGCAGCGGCATGCCGGCACAACCCGGCCTGAAGATTCGCTTCACCAAAGAAGGAAACGGAGAAATCATTTAACTTATTACAATAACCAATAAAAACATACAAGCATATTATGGGAGTTTTTGACGAAAAAGTGGACGTTGTTCCACGCAGAACGATGGTGTTGTTTTTCATCGTGGATACATCCGGCAGTATGGAAGGGGAAAAAATCAGCAGCCTGAACGTTGCCATACAGGAAACCCTGCCCTACGTCAACGACATATCCGCATCAAACGCCGACGCACAAATTAAGATTTCTGCCCTTGAGTTTTCATCCGGCACAGAATGGATGTATCCCCAACCCATGGATGTGGAGGGGTTTGTGTGGAGAGACTTGGAAGCCGGCGGATTGACCTGCCTGGGCGAGGCTTTCACGGAACTGAATGACAAACTTTCCGTCTCACACGGATTCATGCAGGAAGCTGCCGGCTCGTTTGCTCCGGCCATTATTCTTTTCTCGGACGGAGAACCGACCGACGACTACAAACGCGGACTGGAGAAACTGAAAAACAACCAATGGTTTAAATCCGCCATCAAGGTAGCCATAGCCATCGGCGACGATGCCAACCAAAACATTCTGGCCGAATTTACAAACAGCAAAGAAGCCGTGCTCACGGTGCGCAACAAAGAGCAGCTGAAGAAAATCATCAAATTCGTATCTGTGACAGCTTCGCAGGTGGCCAGTTCGCACTCTTCCGTAGGCAAGGACGCTCCTGAGACGAAGCAAGAGGAAAACATTGAGAAAATCAAGGAAGCGCTCAAGAACGACAAAGAATTGCAAGACGTAGAAAGTGGCACCGACGTAGCCAAAGGAACCAATGCATGGGGTGATGGCTGGTAATGCAATAAAAAGAACATCATGGGGCGAATAATAACTTTTCACGTGACTTGCCTGGGTGCAAGTCACGTGAAGAAAGGTAAGCCTTGCCAGGACTACTCATTAAGTTGGCAGTCGGAAGACAAAACCACCCACGTGGCTATCGTCTGCGACGGACACGGAGGCGACACTTACGTCCGCAGCGACCGTGGCGCCAGATTGGCTGCGGAGATTGCCTTGCGATGCATCCGCAACATGGTCGATTGCGTGTCGCCCGACTCGTTTCTCGACAAGGAAGGAGCCGTAACTGCCCGCCCGGAGGAGGAAGACGACATCTTCCATCCGCTGAAGGAAACATATTCCGAACCTTTGCCGGACAATGCCGACGAAGAGGATTGTCGTGTGCAACAAGCAAGGCAGGACCGCTGTTTCTATGCAGCCGTAGCACCGATACGTGAGCAAGACCAATTGATGCAGCGACTTTTCGCCGCCATCTACATACAGTGGCTTGATGCCATCGAACAGGATGCACAGAATGACCCGTTCACCGATCAGGAGAAGGCTCAACTGGGCAGCGCACGCCTCGCCAAGGCATACGGTACCACCCTGATGGCATTTGTACGGACTCCGCTCTATTGGTTTGCCTTCCACATCGGCGACGGCAGGATGCTTTGCTGCGACACGAACTTCCGATGGCGCGAGCCTGTGCCTTGGGATTGCAATTGCTTCCTGAACATGACCACATCCCTTTGTGCCAAAGAGCCTCTGCATTCATTCCGCTATGCCTTCAATGGCAAAGGCGAATTTCCGGCAGCCGTCATTATGGGTTCCGACGGGTTGGACGATTCGTGGTGTACGATGGAGAACCTTACGAACTTCTACTCGCAGACTCTCAGCATCTTCAACGAGCTGAAGGAAGAAAAGACCATTAAGGAAATGAAGGAATATCTGCCACGCCTGAGCGAAAAAGGAAGCCGCGATGACATGTCGATGGCCGGCATTATCGACATGAACGCCATAGCAGCCGGAACGGCCGTATACCAAAAGCAACGCGAACTGAATGCTTTGCTCGGCGAGTGCAAAAAGCAAGAAGAACGCATTGGCCAACTGCAACAAAGCCAAACTGACGTGAGCGAAGCCGAAAAGACATTGCAAGAAGCCAAAGCCACATACCAAGACTGGCAGCAAGGAGCGAAGGCAAAGAAAGCCATCCTCGAAGCCGACTACAAACAGTTGTTGGCTGTCGGCAACCAATATGAAACCGAAGAAAAATTGCTTTGGGAGCGCTGCAAGGAAGCATATCTTGCGGCACGCGAGGCATCACGGAAGCAAAAGATGAGTGAAAGGATCGCCTCCATGATGGAACACGACGAAGAGGCTGCCAAAAGCATCCGCGAAGCCAAGTTCGAGCCGGAAGACAAATCTGACAAAGAATAAGAAAAACATAATAGGACTACCGGATGAAAACAAGCGACACACCGCAACCCCTGCATGAGCTGTTCCGACGGATAACGTCCGACTTCGGTGAAAA
>CALUJS010000059.1 GCA_944321015.1 uncultured Phocaeicola sp.
CCGGCAAGGGCGGATGCGCCCAATTCTATTTCTCCCACATGCCCCAAGAAAATGGCATCGGTGATATTGATAAGTTGCTCGATAAGGATGCTCATCATTACGGGAAAGTTGATGAGCCAAATATTCTTATATGTATAGTTCATTGTTCAACTTGATATGATGCAACAAGTCCTGCTGCACAAGGCGGCATGACACATCGCATGATTATGAATTTGGAATAATGGCAAAACAAGAAAGGACAAACCTGTTATAAGCCTGTCCGTTGCTGAATAGCTCGATTACAATGCTATCCGTTGAGCGCAGCTATATGCACACTTGCCATTTCATAAGGGTTGAACAATTCTATTGTTTCTGTTAGTTCCGCAAAGATAGTATTTGTTCTTGATTATACTTTCAAGTCTCTGATCTCTCTTTGCAGGTTTTCCAAAAAACGGGAAGCATGTGCGCCGTCCATCTGTGTATGGTGGAACTGAAAGGAAACAGTCAGCGTCCGCTTCCAGAGAAAGCGTTTGTATTTGCCCCAAATCAGAAACGGATTGTTGAACACACCGCTATACATACCTACCGCTCCATCTATATCATATTGTGCGAGGGCAGACGTACCAATCACCATGCTGTCCGTCAAGTCATGGTTTTGGCAGCTTTCGGCAACTTGCTTCGTCAGCCTTAGGTAATCGGTATTGAACTGCTGCAAATTATCGGAGAAAGGGACATCGCAGGAACTGACTTCATCCTCCCGATTGGCTACAATGGTGCAAACGGCAAGATTATCGTATTGCATCAACTTCTTGCCGACAGGAAGCATATAGAACTCTTTGATGCTGCTTGCCGCCCGCCCGATGCACCAGCACATCAGCATATTGAACTTTAATCCAGTCCGTTTGCTGATGCGGACAAGGCGGGTTACATCTACCGTCTTGAAAAAGGTAAGCATGGGCATGGGCGCATTCATCCACATCTCGAATGCGTAGGCACGGGTCGTTTCTTTGGGATTTACTTCTTTCATTCCGTTGTTCTCTTGAATCATCTTACAAAGATATGGATTATATGATTGTCTGCGGAGTGCATACCGGGCATCAGCAAAAAAAAGTTTTTCTCCGTTTGTCACAAATCGTTCTTCCGCCGTATTAGTGGTGAAGAAAACAATGTGGAACAAACAATAAAAACGAAACACTATGAACGCAAACTTTAATTTTTCCGCCGAAGAGATGAAGGTCATCACTTCGCTGACTCAGGAACTCGTGCAGAACGCCGACTCTTCAAAATCGACCAAAGATAATCTCGTGGCCATGTTGCAGACACGCGTGCCGTCGCTCACCGAAGGCACGGCCGCAAGCGTGGTGGCCGACCTGCTGAAGGGTGTCACCGATTTCACCGACCGCTTTGAGGAACTCTGCAAGGGGCAGGATGCCGACAACAACCTCTACGAACGTTGCATGGAAGTCATTAAAGATCGTACGCCTCAGGAGCAGGCCGCCTGCATCGTCAACTTCATCGCCTTGCTCAAGACGCTCGATACCACCGTGCTGGGCACTCTGCTGGCCGATGCCGACGCTGACGTGCTGGCCCGCTTCGAGGCTTTCAAGTCGCTCAATCCGCAGATTGCCGAGGACATCAGCGACGAACAGCTGGCCGAGCTGCGCGAACAGTTGCGCGACGCCATCGACAACAGTTCGCTCTGCATCGCCGGCGACGAGCAGATGAAAGCCCTCATCGGCACGCTCGATGCCGACCCCGCGCTGGCCAGGACGCTGGCCGAAAAGGGGTTTGCCGACCTGGACTATAAGGCCTATGCCGCGCTGGCCGCTTACATCGCCTACCGCAAGGGGCAACTGCCCTCCATGCCCGACGAACTGAATGCCGAGCTGCTGGGCGCCGGAGTGGCTGCCGGAGTGGAACGCGCCAAAATCATCACCGGCGCCACGACCGGACGCATCACCTGGGAGAAAGCCTTCTCTCTGCTCAAGCTCCTGGGCGGCGCACTCCTCATGGTGCTCTTCGCATGGGTGGGCCTGCACATCTTCCTTTTCGGCGTGGGGCTGACCAGCACTCTGATAGCGGCCTTGGTAGGCTCGGCCACCATAGGCATCGTGGCCGGCATCGTCATCGGAAGTTTTGCCATGTACAAGGCTTTGGGATGGCTCTACAAGGAGGTGGCCGAACCCATTCTGAACGGATTGGGCGAAACGTATGACAAGGTTATCGCCTTCTTCTCGCAGAACGATTTCATCCGTCGTGTGCGCGAAAGTCTCAATCGTTTTTGGGAATATGTTTCGGAGAAGTTTACCCGGCTCTTCAAGCGTACCGACGCCGATTGCAAGACCGTGGTCATCGGTGAATGAGCCGTGACGCTCCATATTGCGGCTCGTGTCTGTCCATATCTCCGCTCGCGTCTGTCCATATGGACGGGCATGAGCGGGGATATGTCTGCGTTTGGGGGAGAATATGAGGCGTTCAGGGCATGGTTTTCAGCAGCTCCAGCGCTTTCTGCACCACGGGATCGCCTTCGTTGATAATCCGGTAATAGGCGCTCATGTCCCACAGGTCGCGGGCGATGAGGGCTTTCAGCTGCAGGTCGATGACGGGTTTGGATTTTGCGTATTCGGCCTCGTTGTATTTCACGCCGGCTTCGTTGCCGTCGGCTATGAGCCGGTTGCTGAGCTCTTCGGAGACGGTGAACTCGTGCAGGTAATTGTCGAACTTCTTATACGTCCGGAGCAACTCGGCGCGATGCCGGTCCACATAGTCGAGCGTGGCTTTGATGACGGCTCCCTTGGCCACGAGCTGGCGGTGGTAGGGGGTGTAGCGCGTGGTGTCCAGCGGCACGAAGTAGTCGGGCATGATGCCTCCGCCGCCGTAGACGGTGCGCCCCCGTTTCAGGGTGGCATGGCGTTGCGATTCGGGGAAGTGGATGCTGTCGGCATTGGTCATCTCGCCCCGGTTGTAGCGGTTGATGAGGTCGGCGTTGTAGTTGTCGGGGTTGTCATAAGGCTTCTGTATGCAACGTCCCGAGGGGCTGTAATAGCGGGCGATGGTGAGGCGTATCATGGAACCGTCGGGCAGTTCGATGGGGCGTTGCACGAGTCCCTTGCCGAACGTGCGGCGGCCTACGACGAGGGCGCGGTCCCAATCCTGCACGGCTCCGGTGACAATTTCCGAGGCCGAGGCCGTGAAGTCGTCCACGAGCACCACGAGCCTTCCCCGTCGCATGCGTCCGTTGCCCAGAGCGCGGAATTCGTTGCGCGGGGCGCGCCGTCCTTCGGTGTAGACAATCATTTCGCCCTTTTCCAGAAATTCGTTGGCCAGGCCCACGGCGGCGTTGAGGTAGCCTCCGCCGTTGCCCTGAAGGTCGAGCACGAGGTCGCGCATGCCTTGGCGTTTCAGGCGTTTCAGGGCGTCGGCAAACTCATCGACGGTGGTGGCTCCGAAGTTGTTGATGCGCACGTAGCCCACGTGGTCGGGATACATGTAGACGGCGTCTATGCTGTGTACGGGAATCTTGTCGCGCGTCACGGTGAAGCGCAGCATTTCGCCGATGCCCCGGCGCAGCACGCCCAGGTCGACGTTGGTGCCCTTGGGACCGCGCAGGCGGCGCATGATTTCCTCCGTGCTCATCTTCACGCCCGCTATGGTGGTGTCGTTGACGGTGATGATGCGGTCGCCGGCCAGGATGCCCGCTTTCTCGGATGGGCCGCCCGACACGGGCTGGATGACCATGAGCGTATCCTCGTTCATGTTAAACTGTATGCCGATGCCGTCGAAGTTTCCTTGCAGGGGTTCGTTGAGGCGTTTCACCTCTTCGGCGTTGGCGTATGTGGAGTGTGGGTCGAGCTGTCGGAGCATTTCGACGATGGCGCTTTCGACGAGCCGTTCTTCGTTGACGGTGTCCACGTAGAGTTGTTGGATGGCAAATTCGGCAATCTGGAGCTTGCGCGCCTGGCTGAATTTGTTCTGTTGTGCCTGCGTGGCGATGGCGAGCAGGAGCAGGCAGAGTGAAAGAATGGTTCTCATCTGATTGGATCTGTTAGGTTTATATTTCCATGCCTTCGGGCAGAAAGCGGCTGACGTCCTTGCCGAAGCTGAGCAGCTCGCGCACCACGCTGGAGCTGACGCTGGTCAGTTCCGGTTCGGTGAAGAGCAGGATGGTTTCGATGCCGGACAGCTGTCGGTTGATGTCGGCGATGGTTTCCTCGTATTCAAAGTCCTTCACCGTGCGGATGCCGCGCACGATGAAGCGTGCGCCCATGCGTTGGGCGAAGTCGATGGTGAGGTCGTCGTATGCTTCCACGCTTACGCGCGGCTCGTCGCGATAGAGGCGGCGCACCATGTCGATGCGTTTCTCGGTGGTGAACCATGTGCGTTTGTTCTCGTTGATGCCGATGCCGATGACGACTTCGTCCATGAAGGTGAGCGCCCGCCTGACAACGGAATAGTGTCCGATGGTGAACGGGTCGAATGTGCCCGGGAATATGGCCTTTTTCATTGTTCTTATTTAGTTGACGAGGTTTTAGGGTTCAGTTCGACGAGGTTCCTTGTCTCCTTGTCGACTCGTCCCTTTGTTAACTGTAATCATTTGGAACGTCTTCCTCCACCACCAAGTTGTTGATGATGAAGTTCTGGCGCTCCATGGTGTTTTTGCCCATGTAGAACTCCAGCAGTTCCTTCACGGTGTCGGTCTTGCGCAGGGTGACTTGCTCCAGGCGCATGTCCTTGCCGATGAAGTGCTTGAATTCATCGGGCGATATTTCGCCCAATCCCTTGAACCGGGTGATTTCCGGATTGGGGCTGAGCTTGCGTATGGCGGCGATGCGTTCTTCCTCCGAGTAGCAGTAGATGGTTTCGTAGTCCGACTTGCCCTTGCCGCCTTTCTTTACCTTGTTGCGCACACGGAAGAGCGGCGTCTGGAGGATGTAGACGTGGCCTTTCTTGATAAGGTCGGGGAAGAATTGCAGGAAGAAAGTAATCATCAGCAGGCGGATGTGCATGCCGTCCACATCGGCATCGGTCGCCACGATGACCTTGTTGTAGCGCAGTCCGTCGATGCCGTCTTCGATGTTGAGCGCGGCTTGCAGGAGGTTGAACTCCTCGTTTTCGTAGACTACTTTCTTGGTGAGGCCGTAGGAGTTGAGCGGCTTGCCCCGCAAGCTGAACACGGCCTGCGTGTTCACGTCGCGGCTTTTGGTGATGGAGCCGCTGGCCGAGTCGCCCTCGGTGATGAAGATGCAGCTTTCCTCCGTTTTGTCGCCTTTTGCATCGTTGAGGTGGATGCGGCAGTCGCGCAGCTTGCGGTTGTGGAGGTTGGCTTTCTTGGCGCGTTCGCGGGCCAGTTTGGTAACTCCGGCAATGGCCTTGCGTTCCTTTTCCGACTCCTGTATCTTCTGATACATGACATCGGCCACGTCGGTCTGGATGTGCAGGTAGTTGTCTACCTCGGTCTTGATGAAGTCGCCGATGAACTTATTGAGGTTCGGGCCGTCGGGAGCCATCTTCAGCGAACCGAGCTTCACTTTGGTCTGGCTTTCGAACACCGGCTCCTGCACGTTGATGGCAATGGCGCCTACCAGTCCGTTGCGGATGTCGGCATAGTCGAGGTTTTTGTTGAAATATTCCTTGATGGTGCGTGCCAGATGCTCCTTGAATGCGCTTTGGTGCGTACCGCCTTGCGTGGTGTGCTGCCCGTTGACGAAGGAGTGGTATTCCTCGCCGTACTGGTTGGTGTGGGTAAAGGCAATCTCGATGTCTTCCCCCTGCAGGTGCACGATGGGGTAGAGCGGGGTGGAGGTCATGGTATCGTTGAGCAAGTCCACCAGCCCGTTGCGCGACACGATGCGGCGTCCGTTGTACACGATGGCCAGCCCCGTGTTGAGGTAGGTGTAGTTGCGCAACATGGTCTCGATGTATTCCGGACGGAAGGCATAGTGTTCGAAGAGCGTGTCGTCCGGTTCGAAGAAGATGTAGGTGCCCGTAGGTTCGTCGGTGTCGGAGGTCGTGTCGGTCAGCAGGACGCCTTTGGCAAAGACGGCCTCGCGCACCTTGCCGTCGCGGTAGCTGCGCACCACGAACCGTGTGCTGAGCGCGTTGACGGCCTTCACGCCCACACCGTTGAGGCCCACGCTCTTCTTGAAGGCCTTGCTGTCGTATTTGCCTCCGGTGTTGAGCACGCTGACGGCCTCGATGAGCTTGCCTTGGGGAATGCCGCGCCCGTAGTCGCGCACGCTGACGCGCAGATTGTCCTCCACCCGGATTTCAATCTTCTTCCCGGCGTGCATCTTGAACTCGTCAATGCTGTTGTCGATAACTTCCTTGAGAAGGACGTAGATGCCGTCCTCCGGGAAGCTGCCGTCGCCCAGCTTGCCGATGTACATGCCCGGACGGGTGCGGACGTGCTCCATGTCGCTCAGGTGGCGTATGTTTTCATCGGTATATTCGGTAATCTGTTTCTCTTCTTCCATTAATTGTCCGTTGTTAATTGTCCATTGTCAATTGCTTCTTGTATGCCCGGCGGCGTTTGTGCTGCGTGTGTTCGAAGTAGTCCCACTGGCGTTGCACGGCTTCGTTCAGCTCCAGTTCGGGGTTGCTCTCGGCCCATTTGTAGCCCTTGCGGTTATAGACCTTGATGAGGTCGGAGAAGAGCAGCCCGTTGACGCCCTTGTTCTGGTATTCCGGCTTTACGGCAATGAGCAGCAGGTCGAGCGTGTCGGGATGTTTCCAGAACAGCGCCTTGAGCATGTGCGCCCAGCCGAAGGGGAACATCTTGCCCTTGGCCCGCTGCAAGGCGCGCGAGAGCGAAGGCATGGTCACTCCTACGGCTATCAGTTCGCCTTCGGCATCGGTGACGAGGGTCACCATGTCGAGGTCGAGGATGGGGAGGTACATCTTCACGTACTGGTCAATCTGTCCCTGGCTCAGCGGCGAGTAGCCGTAGAGCGGCGCATAGGCTTCGTTGACCAGTTCGAATATCTTCTGTCCGTACTCGCGGGCTATCTTTTTGGCTGACGTGTACTTCTTGATTTGCAGGCCGTATTTCTGTTGCACCAGGGCGGCTATGCGGCGGTGTTTGTCCGGTTCTTCCTCCGGCACGCGGATGAGATATTCCACCCAGTCGGCATCCTTCTCCAGTCCGTAGGATTCCATGTGGGCGGGGTAGTAAGGATAATTATAGATGGTGGCCATGGTGCTCAGCCGGTCGAACCCCTCGATGAGCATGCCTTCTGCATCCATGTCGGTGAAGCCCAACGGGCCGCACAGGGTGTCCATGCCGCGCGCGCGTCCCCAGTCCTCCACGGTGCGGAGCAGGGCGGCGGACACATCGCGGTCGTCCACGAAGTCAATCCATCCGAAGCGCACGGTTTTCGTGTTCCACTTCTCGTTGGCGCGCCGGTTGATGATGGCGGCCACGCGTCCCACAAGCTCCCCGTCGCGGTAGGCCAGGAAGTAGTCGGCCTCGCAGAACTCAAACGCGGCGTTCTTCGCGGGGTTGAACGTGCGGAGCATGTCGTCCAGCAGGTCGGGCACGGAATAGGGGTTGTTCTTGTAGAGTTCGTAGTTGAACCGTATGAAGGTTTTCAGTTCCCGTTGTGTGGTTACTTTCTTGATAGTTATAGCCATTCTTCTTCGTATTCACTGCGTTTTGAATGCGCAAAGATAGCGAATCTGCCTCATTCGTCGCAGGTTTCAGGGGAAGAATTAGGAGCTTTTATGCATTTCAGAAGCACTTTCCGTCCGTCGGCCAGGGTGGTGGCGAAGAGGTAGGTGCTGCCGCCTTCGCGCAGGCGGAGCCGCTTGCGCAGTTCGGCCACCGTGGCAGGGAAGTTGCGCACGGTGAGGTTGGCCTGTTCCAGGTCGGCGGTCAGCGTCTTCAGTTCCCGTTTGCCGAATCCGCATACGCCTTCGATGGCAAACACGCGCCCGGGGAATCCCGGCAGAAAGGCGTCCGACGTGTAGAGATGGCTGTTGGGGTGCAGTTTTTCCAGTCCGGCGCGTTCGGCGGGCAGGCGGAACGCGCCGGCTTTCAGCAGCGAGGCGTTCGGTTCGTAGAGGTAGGTGCGGAGCGACGACGCGAACGGGCACACCGCGCGCCGTTCCTCGTCGGCCGTGAAGCTGAACCGGCTGACGGAGCCGCGCAGGTCGATGCAGTGGAATACGGCATGTGCGCTCTGTGCCGACGGGCTTAACAGCAGGAGCAGTTCCTTGCATTCGCCCTGCACCGAGATGACGAACACCTGCCCCACCGTGGGCAGGGCTTGCAGCGCCCGGGCAATGTCCAGCATGGGCGACAGCTTCACGGCCACGCACTGTGCCTTCTGCATCAGCCGGGGGAGGAGCGAGGCCACGTCGGGGGCGCAGTCGGCAATGGCCACCGTGCGTCCTCCGTGCGCGTCGCGTCGGGCCGGGTCAAGGTAGATGAGGTCTACCGGTTCCATGCGGTCCAGATAGTCTTCCGCCTCGGCGCAGTGCACCTGCACATGGGCGCAGTCCAGCAGGGGGAAGTTGTGCGCTGCCAAGGCGCAAAGCTCCGCGTTTCGCTCCACATAAGCGGCGCGGTTGTAATTGCGCGCCACGTAGGAGCAGTCCACGCCCATGCCGCCCGTAAGGTCGGCCATGGAGTCGCCCCCGCCCAGCACGCCGGCCTTGAACCGCGCCGTGGCTTCCGAAGAACACTGTTCCAGCGACAGATGGGGCGGATAGAGCAAGCCTTCGGTGGCGCTCCAGCGGGGGAGTTTGCGGCATGCCGTCTGCCATCCGGCTATCTGTCTGAGGGCGAAGGGAAAGTCTATGTCGGGGTAGTGCGCGGCGCGGAGGGCGAGCGCGTTCACATCGTCCGTGCGGTGGCGGCGGATGAAGTCGAGGGTTTCGGGTGACGGGGTCGTGTACATGATTGGCAAAAGTAGTGATTTCTTTGCTAACGGACGAAGATTTCGGGGAGATTGAGCGGCAATATGCACGGCCGTCAGCCGGCATATCCGCGCTCGCGAGCGTGAATATGGACGGACGCGAGCGGGCATATGAAGGCTGCGCGGCCTTGATTCTTCTCCGGACGCGGTTTCTTTTGCCCCGTTGCAAAAGATTGTGGATGAAATGCGTTACATTTGCATCTGGAAAAACACATAATCTAAAAACAATACACATGCAAATGAGGAACTGGATGTTGGTCCTGCTGGCGGCATTGTTGCTGCATCCGGCAGGGATGAGGGCCTCCGGGCCCGATGAAGCGGGCAGGCCCCGGCTGGTGGTCGGCCTGGTGGTGGACCAGATGCGCTGGGACTACCTGTACCGTTATTATGACAAATTCGGAGAAGGAGGCTTCCGCCGCCTGATGCGCGACGGTTTCAGCTGCGAAAACCTGATGATAGACTATCTGCCCACCATTACCGCAGTGGGGCATACCAGCATATTTACCGGCACGGTGCCTTCCATACACGGCATCACGGGCAACAGCTTCACCCTGCGCTCCACGGGGCAGACGGTGAACTGCGTGGGCGACGACCGCGAACACACCGTGGGCAGCACAAGCCATTCGGGCGAACGCTCGCCACGCCGCATGATGGTCACCACAGTGACCGACGAGCTGCGTCTGGCCACGAATTTCCGCTCGCGTGTGGTGGGCGTGGCGCAGAAAGACCGCGCCGCCATCTTGCCCGCAGGTCATACGGCCAATGCCGCCTATTGGTTTGACTCCAAAACGGGACGCTGGGTGACCAGTTCCTATTACATGGAGCAGTTGCCCTCCTGGCTGGAAGCATATAACCGTACCGACCCGGCGCGTCGTCTGCTGGCGGGAGGGTGGAACACGCTTCTTCCCATCAGCCGATATACACAGAGCGCGGCCGATGACCAGCCTTACGAGCTGCCCATCGGCAAAGGCATCCGTCCGGCTTTCCCCTTCGACACCGCCGCGCTGCTGGACAGGGAAGGATATGGCGTGGTGACGAATACGCCCTTTGGCAACACCATGACCGTGGAGGTGGCCAAGCAAGTGCTGGAGCATGAACGCTTGGGACAGGGCACGGAGACTGACTTTCTGACGGTGAGCTTCTCATCGACCGATGCTTTGGGACATCTGTTGGGCGTGAATGCGGTGGAGATAGAGGATACTTACTTGCGTTTGGACCGTGACCTGGCGGACTTCCTTGCTTATCTGGATGAACATGTGGGGCAGGGACAATACACCGTGTTCCTCACTGCCGACCACGGCGGCCCGCACCATGCGCGTTTCCTGCAGGAGCATGGCATCCCGGCAGGCGAGTGGAACGCGAAAGAGGTTGTTGCCGCGCTCGACTCGGTGGCGCGCGTCCGTTTCGGAGTGGACGCCGTGGTGCAGGGCATAGCCAGCTATCAAGTGTTGCTCCGCCGGGCGAAGCTTGATTCGTTGAATATTTATGCGCCGATGAAGGAGGCGTTGGCCGACTATCTGCGCACCCGTCCGGAGGTGGCCTATGTGGTCGATTTGGACAATGGCGCCTCGCTCTCGCTGGTGCCGCAGTCCATCCGTGAGCGCATCGTGAACGGCTATCACCGCGAACGCAGCGGCGACCTCCAGGTTGTGCTTCATCCCGGATGGTACGATGCCGCGTTCGGCCGTGTCAACCATGGCGTGTGGTGCGCCTACGATTCCCATCTGCCGCTCCTCTTCATGGGGTGGGGCGTTCGTCCGGGCAAGACACGACGTGAAGTGCACATGACGGACATTGCCGCCACCGTGGCCGCATTGTTGCACATCCAGATGCCCAGCGGTTGTGTGGGTCGTCCCATCGAGGAAGCATTTGCCGACTAAAGAACGGCCGGTTGTGTGGCGATACGGTTAAAATCCGTATCTTTGTCTACGTATAAACCATTTAAAAGGAGTGAACTATGTCTGTATGGCGTGTAATCTTATCCATCATTTTCCCGCCGCTGGCTGTTTTGGACAAAGGCTGCGGCTCTGTTCTCATCGTGCTCCTGCTGACTGTATGCGGATGGGTGCCCGGAGTGATAGCCGCGTTGGTGATATTGAATAAGGAAACAAGGTGACGAGTGGACGAGGTTTCGGGGGACGAGTTGACAAGGGCTCAGGGAACAAGTTGACAAGGAAAACCCTTGTCTCCTCGTCAACTCGTCTCCTCGTCAACTAAAAAACAATCAATCATGGATTCAGTAAAGAATAAGGAAGAGTTTATCGAATTGCTCCGTTCCACCGGACGCGAAGGTGTGGACGATGTGATAGAGGGCCTGGAGGAGATGGGTTTCTTCACGGCGCCTGCCTCGTCAAACCATCACCTCAATACCGAGGGCGGACTGTTGCAACATTCGCTCAACACGTGCCATGCCGCCCTGATGATTTGGGAAGGCATGAAGACACTGGAACCGGGACTGGAACGGGAGGTGCGGCGCGACAGTGTCATCATTGCCAGCCTGCTGCACGATGTGTGCAAGAGTGACATTTACCGTCGCTCCGTGAAGCGGCGCAAGAATGCGCTGGGCATTTGGGAAGATTCCGAAGGCTACAAGGTGTCCTATAAGAACTTCCCCATGGGGCACGGCGAGAAGTCGGTCATTCTGTTGCTCTGCAATGGTTTGGAAATGACCGACGACGAAATGCTGGCCATCCGCTGGCACATGGGCGCATGGGGCATCAACATGAACAGCCTGGAGGACGAGCGTTGCTACGACACGTCGCGCAAGCTCTATCCGCTGGTGCCCATCATCCAGTCCGCCGACAGCCTGGCAGCCGCCATCATGGAGCGCAGCGGCGAGGAGCTGGACGAACTGTGAGAAGGTACTCAAGGAACCAGACCTGAGTGTTGCAAATTCCCTAAAAATAGGTATTGCCCGACAATTTCCGGCCCCGTATCTTTGCAAAGATAAAAATCGGGAACACTGTTTATTATCCATGCAAGTGCTGAAAGAGGACATACGAGGTCGGATATTGTCGGTAGCCGGACAGCAATTCGAGAGGAAAGGCTATTCCAAGACTTCCATGCGCGAAATAGCAGAGTTGTCAGGTGTTGGTGTCGGGAATATCTACAACTACTTCACGAACAAAGACGAACTGTTTCGTGAGGTAGTCCGTCCTGTCTTGTGCGCTATGGAAGCCATGCTGCAAGAACACCACGGCATACGGGGCGAGGATATAATGATGATGCGGTCGGAAACATACCTGAAATCCTGCATAGACGAATATGTTTCGCTGATTGACAAGCACCGCGCACTGATGGGAATCCTGTTGTTCCGTGCGCAAGGCTCTTCGTTGGAACGCTTCCGCGAGAATTATACCGACCGTTCTACGGAATTGGTCAAGACGTGGTTCGCGTCCATGCAGCGGAAGCATCCCGAAATCAATACGGCGGTGTCCGATTTTATCATCCACCTGCATACGGTATGGATGTTCACGATGTTCGAAGAACTGCTGATGCACTCCGTGCCCCGGCAGGAAATGGAGGCTATTCTGCACGATTACATTCTGTTTGAAATTCAAGGTTGGAGGGCAATCATCAAGATATGAGATACAAGCGACGCACATACAGACAATCAGCCGCGTCAGGACGGCTGGCAGGGAGGAAATCTTCACGGAGGTTTCCTCCTTTTTTTATGAACAAATCTGAATATCGTTCGCTATTGCGCACCTTTCTCACGTTCGGCAAAGCAAGTAAACTCGCTTTGCTCTCACTTAATCGAAACGTTCACTATTAAATATAGCATAAAGATGAAACATGAGTTTAAGAGCATCGTAGCGGAAACACTGCTTATTCCGCTATATATGAGAGCCAAGGAAAGCCGCCGGGACAATCCCATTCTGTATGACAAGGC
>CALUJS010000060.1 GCA_944321015.1 uncultured Phocaeicola sp.
ACGCTCCAAGGACGGAGGAAGGCGGTGGCGGAGTTGCACTTCTAACTTGACGGTAGTCTTGCTTTGATTCAAGCCTTACGGATGTAGTCCGCTATCCACTCGCCGACTTCCTTCGTGCCGTAGCGGGCACCTCCCTCTACCTGTATTTCGGGCGTACGCACATTGGCATCGAGCGAAGCATCGACAGCGCGACGGATGAGCGCACCTTCCTCCCGCAGGTCGAAATGCTCGAAAAGCATGGCCACGGAGAGGATTTGCGCCAGCGGATTGGCTATGTTCATGCCCTTGGCCTGCGGCCACGAACCGTGGATGGGCTCAAACACCGGCGTGCCTTCGCCCGTGGAGGCGGAAGGAAGCAGCCCCATGGAACCGCTGATGACAGAGCCCTCATCGGTCAGGATGTCGCCGAAAGTGTTCTCGGTCACCATCACATCGAAGAACGTGGGTTCCTGAATCATGCGCATGGCGGCATTGTCCACATACATATAGTCGGTGGTCACGTCCGGATAGGCGGGCGCCATCTCCTGCGCTATCTGACGCCACAGACGGGAGGATGCCAGCACGTTGGCCTTGTCCACCACGGTGAGATGGCGGCGACGCTTCCGCGCATACTCGAAACCGACGCGCAAAATGCGCTCTATTTCAGGACGGGTGTACATGTTGGTGTCATAGGCCTTGTCGTTGTCCTGATACTTCTCGCCGAAATACATGCCTCCGGTGAGTTCGCGGATGCAAATGAAGTCGGCTCCCTCAACCAACTCCGGACGCAACGGCGACTTATGGAGCAGGCATTTGAAGGTCTGCACGGGACGAATGTTGGCAAAAAGACCAAGCTTCTTGCGCATGGCCAGCAAGCCTTGTTCCGGACGCACCTTTGCAGTGGGGTCGTTGTCAAACTTCGGATCGCCTACAGCCGAGAAGAGAACGGCGTCGGCATTCCGGCAAATCTCATACGTCGCTTCCGGAAACGGGTCGCCCACCTTGTCAATGGCATCGGCGCCACAAAGGGCGTATTCATAACTCACATTGTGCCCGAATTTCTCGCATACGGCGGTCATCACGTTCACGCCCTGCACAGATATCTCAGGGCCGATGCCGTCGCCGGGCAATACTGCTATTCGTAAATCCATAGTGTTATCAGTCTTGTTTATTGGGGTTATTATTCTTCTATGATGTTCAACATCTTGATGGTGGCTTTGATGGCAGCCTCGGTCTGATCGGCATCAAAGCCGCGCGTGCGAAACACCTTGTCGTTATAACGCCAGGTGATGACCGTCTGCACAAACGCATCCGTACGCCCTCCGGGCGGGATGCTCACGGCGTAGTTGGTCAGCATGGGAAATTTTCGCCCCAGCGTCACTTTGTATATCTTGCGCAAGGCACGCACGAACGCGTCATACTGGCCGTCGCCACTGGAGTTTTCTTCGTATTCATGGCCGTCAATCTCCATCTTGATGGTGGCCATCGGTTTCAGGCCGTATGCCAGGTTCACGATGTAGCTTTTCAGCTTCACGCGGTCGCTCTTCACACCGTGCTTCAGCACATCGCTCACGATATAGGGCAAGTCTTCCTGCGTCACCAATTCCTTCTTGTCGCCCAGCTCGATGATGCGTTCCGTCACACGCCGCATAGACTCTTCGTCCAACTCCAGCCCTAAGTCCTCCAGGTTTTTGCGGATGTTCGCCTTGCCGCTTGTCTTGCCCAAGGCGTACTCGCGCTTGCGCCCGAAACGTTCAGGCAGGAGGTCATTGCAGTAGAGGTTGTTCTTGTTGTCGCCATCGGCATGCACACCAGCCACCTGGGTAAAGACATTCTCGCCCACGATGGGTTGGTTGGCCGGAATGGAAATGCCCGAATACGACTCCACCACGCGGCTCACATCATTGAGTTTCTCTTCGTTGATGTTCGTGACGGCACTGAAGTGGTCCTTCAAGATAGCCTGTACGCTGGCCAGCGGCGCATTGCCGGCCCGCTCGCCAAGACCGTTGATGGTGGTATGCAGTCCTTTTGCCCCGCTCAGCACGGCAGCCAGCACATTGCTCACCGCCAAGTCATAATCATTGTGGGCATGAAAGTCAAAATGCAAGTCAGGGTAACGCTTCTTCATCTTGCGAAAGTATTCAATGACCTGCAAGGGATTGAGGATGCCCAACGTGTCGGGCAGCATAAAGCGGCGGATGGGGCAATCCACGATGCCGTCCATCAACCGGAACACATAGTCGGGCGAGTCTTTCATGCCGTTACTCCAGTCTTCCAGATAGACATTGACGGATATGCCCATCTCGTCAGCCATCCTGACCACGGCACGTATGTCGGCTATGTGCTCTTCGGGTGTCTTATGCAGTTGCTCGCGACAATGCTTCAGCGAGCCTTTGGTAAGCAGATTAATGACGCGTCCTCCGGCTTGCTGAATCCAGCGTAATGACGTGCCGCCATCCACAAAGCCAAGCACCTCCACGCGGTCGAGCTTGCCATGGCGTGCAGCCCACTCGCAAATGCCACTCACGGCTTTCATTTCGCCATCGGACACACGGGCCGAAGCCACTTCCACACGGTCTACCTTCACGTCTTCAAGCAGCAACCGCGCTATCATCAGTTTCTCATGCGGCATGAAGGACACGCCGCTGGTCTGCTCGCCGTCGCGCAGCGTCGTGTCCATAATTTCTATTTGAGGGTGATTTTCCATGTATGTCGGTTTACTGTTTCTTCTCCCAAGCTTCTATCTTGTCCTTGTTCTCCACCAGGAAATCAATGTCGTCCAAGCCGTTCATCAGGCAATGCTTTTTATACGCATTGATTTCAAACGACTCGCTACGGCCTGTCGCCTTGTTGGTGATAATCTGACGGGGAAGATCCACTTCGACTTCCATCTTCGGATTGGCATAGATGCTGTCGAACAGCTCCTGCAAAAAAGGCTCGCTCACCACTACGGGGAGGACGAAGTTGTTCAACTCGTTATTCTTGTGGATATCGGCAAAGAAGCTCGACACCACCACGCGGAAGCCATAGTCGGCAATGGCCCAAGCGGCATGTTCGCGACTGGAGCCCGAACCGAAGTTCTTGCCGGCCACAAGAATTTGTCCGCCATAGGTGGGATTGTTCAGCACAAAATCCGGATTGGGCGTGCCGTCGGCACGGTAACGCCAGTCGCGGAAAAGGTTCTCCCCGAAACCTTCGCGGGTAGTGGCCTTGAGGAAACGGGCAGGAATAATCTGGTCGGTATCGACATTCTCCAACGGGAGAGGCACACAGGTGCTTGTCAGTATGTTGAATTTCTGTTTCATCGTTGTTCTGGGTTTTGAGAGTTTAAGTTAAAGCAATTCGCGCGGGTCGGTGATAACGCCTGTCACGGCCGCAGCGGCAGCCACCAACGGACTGGCCAACAACGTGCGCGAACCCGGGCCTTGCCGTCCCTCAAAGTTACGGTTGCTGGTAGACACGGCATACTTGCCTGCCGGAATCTTGTCGTCGTTCATCGCCAGACAAGCCGAACACCCCGGCTGACGAATGGCAAACCCGGCTTCCCCGAGCACCTTGTCGAGCCCTTCCTCGCGGATTTGCGCGTCGACCATCCATGAGCCGGGCACGAGCCAGGCCGTGATGTGGTCGGCCTTGCGACGCCCCTTCACCAACGAGGCAAAAGCGCGGAAGTCCTCAATGCGGCCGTTGGTGCAGGCACCCAGGAACACATAGTCCACCGGCTTGCCCAGAAGCTGTTCGCCCGGACGGAATCCCATGTAGTGCATCGACTTCTCAAAAGACACTTTCTCCGCCTCGCTCATGGCATCGGTGGTGGGGATGTGGCCTGTGATGCCCATTCCCATGCCGGGATTTGTTCCGTAGGTAATCATCGGCTCGATGTCGGCCGCGTCGAAGCGCACTTCCTTGTCGAACACGGCATCGTCGTCGCTGCGGAGCGTGCGCCAATAGGCCACAGCCTTATCCCAATCGGCTCCCTTCGGAGCATACTCTCGTCCTTTGATATAGGCAAACGTCGTTTCGTCGGGAGCCACCATGCCACCGCGCGCGCCCATCTCAATGGAGAGGTTGCAGAGCGTCAGCCGGCCTTCCATCGACAGACTGCGCACGGCCTCTCCGGCATATTCCACAAAGTAGCCCGTGGCGCCGCTAGTCGTCATCTTCGACATCATGTAGAGAGCCAAGTCTTTTGCCGTCACGCCACGGCCCAGACGTCCGTCGACCGTAATGCGCATGGTCTTGGGATGCGTCTGGAGGATGCACTGCGAGGCGAGCACCATCTCCACCTCGCTGGTGCCGATGCCAAACGCCACGGCTCCCAATGCGCCGTGGGTAGACGTGTGCGAGTCGCCGCAGACGATGGTCATGCCCGGGAGCGTCAGGCCGCGCTCAGGCCCCACCACATGGATAATACCGTTCTTGGGATTCATCATGCCGAAGTGCGTCAGGCCGAAGTCGGCCGCATTCTTGGCCAAGGTGTCCACCTGCGCACGCGACACCGGGTCGGCAATGGGTTTGTCCTGGTCATGCGTCGGCGTGTTATGGTCGGGCATGCAATAGATGTGGTCAGGGCGGAAACACTTCAGCCCGCGTGCCCGAAGTCCGGCAAAAGCCTGCGGACTGGTGACTTCGTGACAATAGAGACGGTCAATGTAAAGCTGCGTGGGACCTTCGTTGATTTGCTGCACCACGTGCGCGTCCCATATCTTATCAAATAGTGTGTTCATTGGATATTTTAATGTTTGAATTTGTTGATACAGTCAATATAGGCCTCCACCGATGCCGCCACGATGTCGGTATTGGCGCCGAAGCCATAATACACATGATTGTCATATTCCACCTGCATGTGTACCTTGCCCACGTCGTCGCTGCCCTTGCTGATGGCCTGAATGGTGAACTCCTTCAACACCATCTGGCGGTCGATAATCTTTTTCAGGGCCTTGATGGCGGCATCCACCGGACCGTTGCCCGTGGCGGCTGCCTCAAACTTCTCTCCGGCGATGTTCAGCCCCAGGCTGGCCACGGAGCGCACGCCCACGCCGCTCGTCACTTGCAGGTAATCCAGCTTGATGTGGTGGTTCTCCGCACGGTCGGCTCCGGCCAGCATGAGCACATCGTCGTCGTTGATTTCCTTCTTCTTGTCGGCCAGCTTCAGGAATGCGTCATACACCTTGTCCAGCTTTTCCTGGCTCATCTCCACACCGAGCACCTGAAGGCGGTGTTTCAGGGCGGCACGTCCGCTGCGGGCCGTGAGCACGATGGCGTTGTCGTCGATGCCCACGTCTTTCGGGTCGATAATCTCGTAGGTCTGCACGTTCTTCAACACGCCGTCCTGATGGATGCCCGACGAGTGGGCGAAGGCGTTGCGTCCCACGATGGCCTTGTTGGGCTGCACGGGCATGTTCATCAGACTGGAGACCATGCGGCTCGTGGGGTATATCTTCTGCGTATTGATGTTGGTCTCGATGTTGATGTCTTTGTGGCACTTCACAATCATGGCCACCTCTTCGAGCGACGTGTTGCCCGCACGTTCGCCAATGCCGTTGATGGTCACCTCCACCTGGCGCGCCCCGTTGAGCACGCCGCTCATGGTGTTGGCCGTGGCCATGCCGAGGTCGTTGTGGCAGTGGGTGGAGATGACGGCCCGGTCGATGCCGTCGACATGCTCCATCAGATACCTGATTTTGGCGCCATACTCGGCAGGCAGGCAATAACCTGTCGTGTCGGGAATGTTGACCACCGTGGCGCCGGCCTTGATGACGGCCTCGACCACGCGAGCCAGATACTCGTTGTCCGTGCGTCCGGCATCCTCGGCGTAAAATTCCACGTCGTCCACATAGCGGCGGGCATATTTCACGGCTGCCACGGCGCGCTCGATGATTTCCTCGCGGTTGGAGTTGAACTTGTAGCGGATGTGCTCGTCAGACGTACCGATGCCCGTGTGGATGCGCTTGCGCTTGGCGTATTTCAACGCCTCGGCCGCCACGTCGATATCCTTTTCCACCGCACGTGTCAGGGCGCAGATGGTGGGCCACGTCACGGCTTTCGATATTTCTACCACTGAATTAAAATCACCGGGGCTGGAAATGGGGAAACCCGCTTCTATGACATCCACGCCCAAAGCCTCCAACTGGCGTGCCACCTGAATCTTTTCCACTGTGTTCAACTGGCAACCGGGCACTTGCTCGCCATCGCGAAGCGTCGTGTCGAAAATAAAAAGTCTGTCGCTCATATCGTTTCAGTTTATTCGTATTGTTTTTTAAATCCATGCTAAAAAGAAAGCCTCTCGCACCGGGAAGTGAGAAAGGCTTTCATATATCGTCAACGTCATACATATATTTACGCGCAACACTCACTTCCGCCGGACCCTGCCAGTAGAATAATGGAAATGTTCAGCGATAGAATATGCAGCGTGTGTTGTATCATCATTATTTCTTGTTTTACGGATGCAAAAGTAACGGTTTATTTGATATACCAAAAAGAAAACGCCATTTTTTTACTCTCCGCGTACACAATTTATCAAAATGAAAGCCGGATGGCGACGCCGGGAACGCCCGTTTCGGAAAAATGCGTACATCGGCACGTATGCGCGCCAGGTCATGCACGGCAAAAGGTGTCAGGCATAACCCGCTCTGTTTCAAGGCATCCGTTCGGCGAGGAAGGCTACACGTCATCGCCCGCGTCCCGGGATATGGACAGACGCGACGCGGGATATGGACGCTCGTCTCCGTCCATATCCCGCGTCAAACCGGAAGATATGTGCCCTCGCAGACACGTTTATCCGGAGGAAAAAGAATTGACATCGGCAAGCGGCGGGATAATGCTGTTGCCGCATGCTTACGGCCGATTCGGAGTTAAGATTGATACCATTCGTACAGGCGGCGCACGCCTTCCTCCACCTCGATGCGGTGATGCCAGCCCAGGGCGTGAAGCTTGCTCACGTCGGTGAGCTTGCGCATCGTGCCGTCGGGCTTCGAGGCGTCCCAACGGATTTCGCCCCGGAAGCCTACGGTGTCGGCTATCAGCTCGGCCAGGCGGCGGATGGTGATTTCCTTGCCCGTGCCGATATTGATGTGACAGTTGCGCACTTCCTTCGTGCCGGGAGCAAAGGTGTCGCGGAAGTCCACATGCTCCATAACGAAGACGGTGGCATCGGCCATCTCCTCGCTCCAAAGAAACTCGCGCAACGGTGTGCCCGTGCCCCAAAGCGTGACCACGCCCGGCCCGATGCCGTAGCGCGAGAGCACGGCAAGCATGTCGGCTTCACCGACCGAGCCGTCGACTCCCTGCACGGGGCGACGGTCCAGGTCGCGCCTCACAGCCGTCCAATCGCCTTCGTCCAGGCACTTGGCGAGGTGTATCTTCCTCATCATGGCCGGCAGGACGTGGCTGTTCTCCAGATGGAAGTTGTCGTTGGGCCCATAGAGGTTGGTAGGCATCACGGCGATGTAGTTCGTGCCATATTGCAGGTTGAAGCTCTCGCACATCTTCAGGCCTGCAATCTTGGCAATGGCATAAGGCTCGTTGGTGTATTCCAGGGGCGAAGTCAGGAGGGCATCCTCCTTCATGGGCTGAGGCGCCTCGCGCGGATAGATGCAGGTGCTGCCCAGGAAGACGAGCTTCTGCACGCCGTGGCGATAGCTCTCCCCGATGACGTTCTGCTGTATCTGAAGGTTCTGCCAGATGAAGTCCGCCCGATGGGTCAGATTGGCCATGATGCCACCCACATGCGCTGCCGCCAGGATGACCGCTCCGGGGCGCTCCTCATCGAAAAAGCGGCGCACGGCCACGCCGTCGAGCAAATCCAGCTCGGCATGCGTGCGGCCTACCAGGCAGGAGTATCCTTTCTGTTTCAGATTGTTCCAAATGGCCGACCCCACCAGTCCGCGATGACCGGCCACATATATCTTTGTATGCTTGTCCATAGTCAGAATCTAGTCCATGTCAGCTTTCATATGAAGCTTCTTCACAAAGCGCATGTCGTGGGCCACCATGATGTGCACGAGTTCCTCAAACGAAGTCTTCTGCGGATTCCAGCCCAGGAGCGTCTTTGCCTTGGTCGGGTCGCCCAACAGTTGTTCCACCTCACAGGGACGGAAGTATTTCGGGTCGACTTCCACCAGCACGCGGCCCGTGGCCGTATCGACGCCTTTCTCACCGACACCCTCGCCCTCCCAGCGCAGGTCGATGCCCGCCTCATGAAAGGCCAACGTGCAAAACTCGCGCACGGTGTGCATCTCGCCCGTGGCAATGACAAAGTCTTCGGGCGCGGGATGTTGGAGAATCATCCACATGCATTCCACGTAATCCTTCGCATAGCCCCAATCGCGACGGGCATCCATGTTGCCCAGATAGAGCTTGTCTTGAAAACCTTGCGCGATGCGGGCGGCCGCCAAGGTGATTTTGCGGGTGACGAAGTTCTCGCCGCGACGCTCGCTCTCGTGATTGAACAGGATGCCGTTGACGGCATACATGCCGTAGCTCTCACGGTAGTTCTTCGTTATCCAGAAGCCGTATTGCTTGGCCACGCCGTAGGGCGAACGGGGATAGAACGGCGTCGTCTCGCGCTGGGGCACTTCCTGCACCTTGCCAAACAGTTCGGAGGTGGAAGCCTGATAGATGCGGCACGTCTTGTCCAAGCCGCAGATGCGCACGGCCTCCAGCAGGCGGAGCGTGCCCAGCGCGTCGGCCTCGGCAGTGTATTCGGGCACGTCGAAGCTCACCTTTACGTGGCTTTGCGCCGCCAGGTTATAGATTTCATCGGGCTTCACCTGGGCAATGATACGTATGAGCGAGCTGGAATCGGTCATGTCGCCCCAATGAAGGTTGACCAGACGGCTCTTCTTCATGTCGCGCACCCATTCGTCCAGATAGAGGTGCTCGATGCGTCCGGTGTTGAACGACGAAGAGCGGCGCAGAATGCCGTGCACTTCGTATCCTTTCTCTAACAGAAACTCGGCCAGGAAAGAACCGTCCTGGCCGGTGATGCCTGAAATCAATGCTATCTTTTTCATCTTATTGTAGCTTTTGTCTCTATTGATTGGGCCAAAGGAAAACATATTCTGCCAGATAAACAAACAATCGGACCCGAATCTTTCAGCCGCCGTCCGCCAACGGGGCAAGGCAGAGAAATAATTCCCGCTTTTTGTACTTCGCATATGAAATCTATGCCTACCTTTGCAGCCGTATACCAAATATGAAAGATTGTTTTCGCGACATGTATCTGCTCAAATTCGACCCCATCCTGAAGCACACGCTCTGGGGAGGAGACAAAATCAATGCATACAAGCATCTGCACAACTCACTGACGCACATAGGCGAAAGCTGGGAACTGTCCGGCATACCGGGCCATGAGTCCGTCGTGGCCAACGGCGAGTGGAAGGGCACCCTCCTGCCCGACCTCATCGACCGGCTGGGAGACGCGCTGGTGGGAAGGCGCAACCACGAACGCTTCGGCAACATGTTCCCCCTGCTCGTGAAATTCATCGACGCACGCCTCGACCTCTCCATACAGGTGCATCCCGACGACGAGACCGCACGCCGGCGCCACGGCTGTCCGGGAAAGAGCGAAATGTGGTATGTCATCGGGGCCGAACCGGGAGCGCGCCTCTGCGCCGGGCTGAACCGCCCCATCGATGCCGACGAATACGAACGCCGCGTGGCCGACGGGAGCTTCGAAGACGTGCTTTGCTTCCACGAGCTGCACGCGGGCGACGTGTTCCACATCCCGGCCGGACGGATACACAGCATCGGCGCGGGAGCCTTCATCGCCGAGATACAGCAGACGAGCGACATCACCTATCGCATCTACGACTACAACCGCCGCGACGACAACGGACAGCTGCGCGAACTCCACACCGAATGGGCCAAGGACACCATCGACTATCGCGCGGAGTCCGACTACCGCACGCACTACACCCCCTGCCCGAACAAGCCCGTGGAGCTGATTGCGTCGCCCCACTTCACCACCTCGCTCTATGACCTGACGGAAGAGACGACGTGCGACTACTCCGCGAGGGACACCTTCATCATATACGTCTGCACCGAGGGCGAAGCCGAGCTGACGACCGACACGGGCTGCACCCTGCGCATAGCCCGAGGAGAAACGGTGCTCGTCCCCGCCTGCATGAGGACGGTGCGCATCGTCCCGCGCGGACATGTCATCCTGCTCGAGAGCTGGTGCTGACCCATCCGTTTGTCACGATATTTCGCATCCGGCGCATTCCCGCGCGCAGGCCGCATAGGCGTCTGCATCAAGATTGACAATCAAGCACTTACAAAGCGTCTCGGGAGAGACGTGCGTTACCCGTCGGGAGACACGTCTCTCATCGGGGGTGACACACGTGTCTCTTCCCTTGTGACACACGTCTCTCCCGAGGGGTTACTCGCGTGAGAGCCGTCCGGCATCGCCGTTTGTCAATCGTTTTCATAAACGATGCCGCCTCTGCGGCCATGAGTCGTCACGGTCGCAGAGGCGGATGGGGGAACGGCGAACTCACTCGCCCTTGAAGCGGCGGGCCTGCTCGTTGATGAGCTCCATGTCGTCGAAATAGTCAATCCGCATGGCGCGGCGCACCTCGACCAGGGTCTGGGCTGCCACCTCACGGGCACGCTCGCTGCCCGCCTTCAGGATGCGATAGACCTCGGGGATGTCCTGCTCCACCTCTTTCCGGCGGGCGCGTATCGGGGCCAGGAACTCTTCCAGAATGGCGTTGAGGAACTTCTTCACCTTCACGTCGCCCAGACCTCCGCGCTGATAGTGGGCCTTCAGCTCGTCCAGATTCGGATATTCGGGCAGATAGCGTTCGAAATGTTCGGGACGGCAGAAGGCGTCAAGATAGGTAAACACCGTGTTGCCCTCCAGCTTTCCGGGGTCGCTCACCTTGATGTGCGTGGGGTCGGTGTACATGCTGCGCACCTTGGCCTGCACCTCCTTCTCCGAGTCGGACAGGTAGATGCAGTTGCCGAGCGACTTACTCATCTTGGCTTTGCCGTCGGTGCCCGGCAGACGCATGCACACACGGTTCTCCGGGAGCATGATTTGCGGCTCGACGAGGGTCTCTCCATAGATGGCATTGAAGCGGCGCACGATTTCACGCGTCTGCTCCAGCATCGGCTCCTGGTCTTCCCCGACCGGAACGATGGTCGACTTGAAGGCGGTGATGTCGGCCGCCTGGCTGATGGGGTAGCAGAAGAATCCCACGGGGATGCTCGTCTCGAAATTGCGCATCTGTATTTCGGTCTTCACCGTGGGGTTGCGCTGCAGGCGCGACACGGTTACCAGATTCATGAAGTAGGTTGTCAGCTCGGCCAGCTC
>CALUJS010000061.1 GCA_944321015.1 uncultured Phocaeicola sp.
GTCCATATCCCCGGACGTGAGCGTCCATATATCGGCTCGCGGGCGTCCATATTCTGGCTCAACCCCGAGAGAGCGGCCGTTGTGAGTTGTGATGTAATTAGCTAACGGATAGATGATTATCCTTGTTTCCCGCTTCCCGGCCTTCCGGTTGCCGGGACCGGTTCCGAAGTCCGGTTCTTCGATTTGGGGAGACAAACGTTTGGAGATGATGATTGAAAATGCTAATTTTAGCCGATAATTTGCAGCTATGAAAGAAATATTGGAGACAGAAGAAACCGTTATCCTGGTCGATGCCAAATATCTGGACGAGGTTGGCCGGCAGGCCCGGGATTATTTCAGCCACGTGGTGAAGCGCAGCCTGCCCAAGGCTGATTTGCCCGCCTGGGCGGAAAGCGTGGCCCTTGATGCGGGCCTTCGTCCGGGAGAACACCGGGTGCAGGTGATTTTTATTTATCCGCGCGAGATGAAGCGCTTTACTTGTTTTGAACCCGATGATTTGTCGGAGGACTTGCACGGGGTGGCGTTCCGCAGCAATTTGGGCGAATTTTCCTTTAGTTCGTATTCCACGGAGGCGTTGGCAACGCATGAGTCGATGTTTGCCGACTTTTCTCAGGCGTTGTCCGTGTCGAAGGGTACCGCGCGGCTTGTTCTGGTGGGCGACCTGTCGGCTTATGGCGACGAGGCGGTCCGTGCTTTGCGCGAGGCCAAGGAGCGTGAGGTCAGTTTGTTTTCCTTTGACCCGCAGGATGCCGGACGCTACCCGTTTGCGCATTGCAATCTGGGATTTCCCTTGCTTCATGCTTTGGGCGTGCGTCCCGATGAGCTGGAGTAACGGCTGGAGGCATGGTTTCTTCCGCCGACGCGGATATACGACGGCGGATTGCCCTCCGTCTTCACGCGCTGTGCCTTGCATGGGCAAGGCCGGGTGTGAAGGTCGGGGAACAATCCGCCGCGATGGAGCCTGTTGCGTCAGGCCAATGCCGGAGCAAGGTATCTGGCCATCAGATAACCTCCGCCCAACAGCCAGACGTAGAGGATGAAAGCCAGGACGAACGGTTTGGCGCCGGCCTGCTTGAACTTGTCGATGCTGGTCTCCGCGCCGAGGGCCGTCATGGCCATGGTGAGCAGGAAGTTGTCCAGCGTGGTGATGGCGTCGAGTCCGCTCTGCAGCGTGTCGGCGGGGATGAAGCTGCATTCTTGCAGCAGCGAATTGATGCCGATGACAAGAATGAATCCGAAGGCAAACCAAGGCACGCTGATTTTGCTCTTCCCGTCGCTTGTTACGTCGGTGTGGCGATGGCGGCGCACGCGGGCAATGATGTAGCTCATGATGAGTAGCACCGGGGCAAGCATCATGACGCGAATCATCTTGGTGATGGTGGCTTGGTCGGCCAGATGGAGCGCCCCCGTGGCATCCATGGCGTTGCCTGCGCCTACGACGTGGGCCACTTCATGGAGCGTGGAGCCGGTATAGATGGCCATGGCCTGCGGGTCGAGGCCGAGCAGTCCGGTGCGATACATGATGGGGTAGAGGAACATCGAGATGGTGCCGAAGATGACCACCGTCGACACGGCGATGGCTGTTTTGTAGGGGGCGCATTTCACCACCGGTTCGGCTCCGAGCACGGCTGCGGCCCCGCAGATGGCGCTTCCGGTGGAGGTCATGAGGGCCGTTTTCTCGTCCATCTTCAGCACACGCCCGGCCACGACGCCGAGCGCAATGGTGACGAAGATGACAATCGCGTCGATGACCACGGCCGGGAGTCCGATTTCCAGTACTTGCTGAAAGGTGAGGCGGAAGCCGTAGAGCACGATGCCCGTGCGCAATATCTGCTTGGTGCACAGCTTGATGCCCGGCACCCACGTTTCGGGGAGCTGGTTGCGCAGGCTGTTGGCGTAGAGCATGCCTAGGATGATGCCCACGATGAGCGGGCTGAACGACAGGCTTTGGACAAACGGTATCTCGGCAATGTAGAATGCCGAACAAGAGAAAAGCACGATGAGGAGTACACCGTGCAGGGTGCTGGCTCTTTTTTCTGAAATCATTGGTTGTTTTATTTAGAAGTTTGTGTATGATGTTGGTAATCTCGCGTTTTGACGGCTGCAAAGGTACGCGATAAGTGCAGGATTTCCAACAGTCGTTTTGTCGGGGCATATGATTTGAAGTCTTGTTGCCGGGGCTTTCCATTGTTGTCTTGGTCGCGATGACACAGGATTGTAACCCCGGGGTTTAATCGGCATAAGTTAAATAATGTTGTAAGATGGGCGATTTCGTGTGGAAAGTTTGCAGTGAGCAAGATTCGCCGTATCTTTGCAGCGTGTTTTTCATAGTATTAGATTTAAGGTTAAGTAAAGATTGGGTCAAGGCGTTGACCCTTTTTTTATGCCCGGCCCGATGGGCATGGGTGGAAAAAGAATAATCCTTTGCATGAAACAAACCGACGTGTTCATGCAAAGGATTATTGTTTGAGACGAGCGTGGCCGCTTAGAAGGTAAACTTTAGAATTTTTCCTCCGAATCCGTCCACGTACACTTGTGTGGCCTTGTCGGGCGTGAAGTCCAGTTGTTCGGCTTCGCCCGTGAGCAGGTCGATGGCCTGGCGGCATGTCATGGGAGGAATGTCGAGATATTCAAACGCGTGAGCCGGGATGTTGACGGAAACATGTGCGGATATTTCGTCGAAATTGGCAATGATGAGCAGCACTTCGTTGTCCTGTTTGCGCAGGAAGGCGTATTGCCGGGCGGAGTTGAAGTTCCAGTTTTCGTGGTTCACATACATGAGGTCGAAGAACCGGCCTTGGGTGATGGCTTTTTCCTGTGTGCAGATGGTCATCAGGCGGGTGTAGAAGCGATACAGTTCCGTTTCCTCCTTGTGGAGCAAGGTGCCGTCGAATTTGTTCTTGTGGCGCCAGCGGGCGATGGTGTCCACATTCCAATAGTCGAAAATGGTGGTGCGTCCGTCGCGTCCGCTGAAACCTTCGCTTTGCATTCCCCTTTCGCCGAATTCCTGTCCGAAGTAGAGCATTACGGGATTGGTGTTCATGCAGGCCGAAACAATCATGCCCGGCTTTCCTTTGCGGCCGTTTCCGGCAAAGAAGTCCGATGCGATGCGTTGTTCGTCGTGGTTTTCCAGGAAGTTGAGCATGTGGTCGGCGATGCCTTCCAGACTTTGCCAGCAGCCCGTGATGGCAGATGCCGGCGTGTAACCGCAAATGACTCCGCGCAGAGTGTCATACAGCCCCACTTTGTCATACAGATAGTCAAAGTGTCCGTTGAAAATGTAGTTGCGATATTCCGCAGGATTGTAGACCTCGGCTATGAAGATGAGGTGCGGATATTGTTCCTTCACTTGCGGAATGACCCATCCCCAGAACTCTACGGGCACCATTTCGGCCATATCGCAGCGGAAGCCGTCAATCTTTTTGGCCGCCCAGAACAGGAGGATGTCGCGCATCTTCAGCCATGTGTCGGGCACGGGGTCGAAGTGGCAGGCGCGTCCGTTGAGGTAATCCACGCCGTAGTTCAGTTTTACCGTCTCATACCAGTCGGTGATGTTGGGAGACGCGTCGAAACGGTCATTGCCGGTGGCCTTGGCGGGGTTTTCCACATAGGGTTCCTCGGCACTGCCCTTCATGTCGAACGAGGCGGCAAGCGGAGTGCCGGGTATGTAGTAGAAATTGTTTTGCGGGTCGAAGGCTTTCTGCGTATCGTCATTCTCGCCCAGGTCTCTGACCCCTTCTGGCTTGGCATCCGAACTGTATTGGCGTGCCACATGGTTGGGCACGAAGTCGATGATGACTTTCAGTCCGGCACGGTGTGTGCGGTCTACCAGTTGGGTGAATTCCTTCATTCGTCCCGGCACGCTGACGGCCAGGTCCGGGTCGATGTCGTAGTAGTCCTTGATGGCGTATGGCGAGCCTGCTTTCCCTTTTACTACGGCCGGATGGTCCGGTCGGATGTAGTAGCGTGTATAATTGGTCTGTGTGGCGTGCTCGATGATGCCGGTGTACCAAATATAAGAAGCTCCCAACTTCTTGATTTCGTTGAGAGCTCTTATGGTAAAGTCCGCCATCTTTCCACATCCGTTTTCCTTGATTGTGCCGTTTGGGGTGGTCGGCATCTGAGAGTTGCCGAACAGTCGCGTGAAAACTTGGTAGATGATGATTTTAGACTTGTTCATGCGTTTTCGAGTGTGGGGTTAGGCAATTCCGTGTGCGTTGGCTTCCTTGTCTATTTTCTTGATAAGTCCTTGGAGCACGGCACCCGGTCCGCATTCGATAAATTCATCGGCGCCGTCGGCTATCATGTTCTTCACCGTCTGTGTCCAGCGCACGGATGCCGTGAGTTGAGCCACGAGATTGGCCTTGATTTCAGCGGGAGAAGTGTGGGGCAGTGCGTCTACGTTTTGATAAACGGGGCATTGAGGCTGGTGAATCTCGGTGGCGCGAATGGCGGCTTCCAGCTCAATTTTGGCCGGGTTCATCAGCGGCGAGTGGAAAGCTCCGCCCACTTTCAGCGGCAATGCGCGTTTGGCGCCGGCGGCCTTCATCAGCTCGCAAGCCTTATTGATGCCTTCGATGGAACCGGAGATAACCACCTGGCCCGGGCAATTGTAGTTGGCGGCAACCACCACTTCGCCGGTTTCTTTCATTACTTGTGCACAGATTTCTTCCACCTTCTCGTCGGGGAGGGCAATGATGGCTGCCATTGTGGAAGGAGCAGCCTCGCAAGCCTTTTGCATGGCCATGGCACGTGCGTAGACCAGCTTCAGGCCGTCTTCGAAACTCAAAGCACCGGCAGCAACAAGCGCGGAGAACTCGCCCAGCGAGTGTCCGGCGGTCATTTCGGGCTTAAAATCTTCGCCCATGCAGAGTGCGGAGATGACCGAGTGGAGGTATACGGCCGGTTGGGTCACTTTCGTCTGGCGGAGGTCTTCGTCGGTACCTTCAAACATGATGTCGGTGATGCGGAAACCGAGGATATCATTGGCTTTTTCAAACAGTTCCTTGGCGAGTGGGTTTGTGTCATAGAGTTCTTTACCCATTCCTACAAATTGTGCTCCCTGTCCGGGAAATACAAATGCTTTCATATTGTTTATTTGGTTTTAGTGATTTGATGCTTTGTCTTTTTCGCCCGCAAAGGTAGGCATTTTGCCTGTTCCCGCAAGGCTTATTCTTTTATTTTCATGGGGATAGGTGCGAAGAAGTGGTTGAGCGGCCCGTGTCCGGTGCCGATTTCCACCTCTTTCCCGTGGAGGATGCCTTGCCACACGTATTCCTTGGCTTTCTCTACGGCTTCGGGCAGCGGTTCTCCTTGTGCCAGCAGGGTGGCGATGGCCGATGACAGCGTGCAGCCCGTGCCGTGTGTGTTGCGGCTTTCCACTCTCGGGCTTGTGTACAGACGGGGCGACGGCTCGCCGGCCATGAGCAGCAGGTCGGTCATGTCGCCGCCTTCCAGATGACCGCCTTTCAGCAGCACGGCGCGGCAACCGTAGCGGAGGAGCCGTGCGGCAGCTTCCTGCATGTCGGCCACCGTGCGGACCGGCATTCCGCAAAGCACTTCGGCTTCCTTCAGGTTGGGCGTGATGAGGTCGGCCAAAGGCATCAGCTCGGCGGTGATGAGGCTGATGGCTTCGTCCTCGATGAGCCTGTGCCCGCTGGTCGACACCATGACCGGGTCGAACACTACGGGCGGACGGCAGGCGCGTAATGCTTGGACGATGGCGCGGATGACGGCCACGTCGTTCACCATGCCTATCTTGACGGCTTGCGGACGGATGTCCTCCATCACGGCGGCAATCTGTCCGCTCACGATGTCGGCCGGCACGGGATGGATGGCGCGCACGCCGCAAGTGTTTTGCACGGTTACGGCCGTGATGGCCGTAGCGGCATAGCCGCCCAGGGCCGAGATGGTTTTCATGTCGGCCTGGATGCCTGCGCCGCCGCTACAGTCGCTTCCGGCGATGCTGAGTACGGGGATGTAGCGTTTCATCGTCAGAATATCTCAAAGTCGCCTTCCGCGTCCGATTCGATTTTCTTCACCGGGCGTCCGTTGATGAGCAGGTTCTTGCAGTTGATGTCGTGGTATTTGCCCGTCAGCTTGTTGCCGTTGGACTGTACGTTGTTGAAAATGCAGTTCGTGACGTTGATGTCATAGATGTTGTTGTCGTCATCCAGTCCGTTGACCAGGATGCCGAACTTGCTCTTGTTGCAAACGATGTTCTCCAGATTGACGTTGCGCACGACGGGCGGGAAGCTGCGGTCGCATTTCTCCTTATATTCATATTGCAGGTTGATGCGCATGACGGCCTCGTTGCAGACGCCCACGTTGATGTTGCGCACGAAGATATTCTCGATGAGGCCTCCGCGGCAGTTGCTCGTCTTGATGCGGACCACGCGGTCGAGTTGCGGACTGTTCATCACGCAGTTTTCCACGTAGAGGTTGCGGTAGCCGCCGGATATTTCACTGCCGATGACCACGCCGCCGTGTCCGTTCTGCATCCTGCATCCGCGCACCACGATGTTCTCGCTCGGCGTGCCCCAGCGGCGTCCGTCGGCATTGCGGCCCGACTTGATGGCTATGCAGTCGTCGCCCGTGTTGAACGAACAGTTTTCTATCAGCACGTTCTTGCACGATTCGGGGTCGCAACCGTCGTTGTTCGGTCCGAGTCCGTCGATGGTCACGCCGCGCACGATGAGGTTCTGGCAAAACAACGGATGGATGACCCAGAAAGGCGAGTTCTTCAGCGTCACGCCCTCGATGAGCACCGAGTTGCAACGGTAGAAGTTCACCAGTTGCGGACGCAGGGCGTCTTCCGGCGTCATGACGCGCTGGTCGATGGGAGCGAACGTTTCGGCCAGTCCGAACAGGCGGTCGCGTCCGCCCATCAGCTGTGTGCGTCGGCCTTCCTTCGTCCATTTGCCTCCCTTCATGAACCACCAGTCGTCCGGCGAGCCTTGTCCGTCCACCGTTCCCTTTCCGGTGAGGGCGATGTTCGTCTCGCCGTATGCGTAAATCAGCGGATGCGCGTTGTAGCAGTCGATGCCTTCCCAGCGGGTGATGACGGCGGGGAAGTAATATTCCGGGTCGGTGGTGAACTTCAGCGTTGCGCCCTCTTCAAGATGCAGGTTGACGTTGCTTTTCAGCGTGATGGGGCCGGTGTAGAAGTCGCCTGCCGGGACGATGACCGTGCCGCCTCCCGCCTGGTTGCAGGCCAGGATGGCCAGGTTGATGGCTTCGTGGTTGAGCTTTTCCTGATTGCCGGCCACGGCGCCGAAGTCCGTGATGCGGAACGTGCGGTCGGGGAATTGCGTCTTTTTAATGTTTTGTACGATTTGGTCAGCTTGCTTGAATGCTTCCTCCATGGTCTGCGCGAAAGCCGTGCACACGGCCATCAGCATGGAGAGTAGGATAAAAGTCTTTTTCATAGTGCTTTTGTTACGAGTTTGGGGCAAAGGTAAGGCTTTTCTGCCGATGTGGCAAACAGTCGGCGGCGTATGAGCTTTCGGATGCGTATATATCCCGTCCGCGAGCGTCCATATTGCGGCTCGTGAGCGGGGATATGCCGGGACGCGGGCGGGCATATGGACGCTCGTGCGCCGCAATATGGACGCTCGCGGGGGTAATCTGTCGCTGTCGGAGCATGGGTTGTTCCGGCTGCTTTGTGAAAGAATAATAACGCTTTGCGCCGGATAGGAGCCGATACGAAAAAAATCGTTTACTTTGCGCTCTGTTCCATAGAATGACGAAAAAACATATTACACATGGCACAACAAGAAGATGTATTTAAGAAAATCGTGTCGCACTGCAAGGAATACGGTTTTGTGTTCCCCTCGAGCGACATCTATGACGGGCTGGGCGCAGTCTACGACTACGGCCAGATGGGTGTGGAGTTGAAAAACAACATCAAGCAATATTGGTGGCAGAGCATGGTGTTGCTGCACGAGAACATCGTGGGCCTCGATTCTGCCATTTTCATGCATCCCACGATTTGGAAGGCCTCCGGCCACGTGGATGCTTTCAATGACCCCTTGATAGACAACCGCGATTCGAAGAAGCGCTATCGTGCCGATGTCCTGATTGAGGATCAGATAGCCAAATATGACGAGAAGATTGACAAGGAAGTGGCCAAGGCGGCCAAGCGTTTCGGCGAAGCCTTTGACGAGGCGAAGTTCCGCTCGACCAATCCGCGCGTGCTGGAACATCAGGCCAAGCGCGACGCTTTGCACGAACGCTATTCGAAGGCCATGAACGCCAACGACCTGAACGAGCTGCGTCAAATCATCCTCGACGAGGAAATCGTCTGCCCCATCTCGGGCACGAAGAACTGGACGGAGGTGCGCCAGTTCAATCTGATGTTTGCCACCGAAATGGGTTCCACGGCCGACGGCGCGATGAAGGTCTATCTCCGTCCGGAGACGGCCCAGGGCATCTTCGTCAACTTCCTCAACGTGCAGAAAACGGGCCGCATGAAAGTGCCCTTCGGCATAGCCCAGATTGGCAAGGCGTTCCGCAACGAAATCGTGGCCCGCCAGTTCATCTTCCGCATGCGCGAGTTCGAGCAGATGGAAATGCAGTTCTTCGTGCGCCCCGGCACCGAGCTGGACTGGTTCAAGAAGTGGAAGGAAACGCGCTTGAAATGGCACGAGGCTCTCGGCTTCGGCGACGACCACTACCGCTATCACGATCACGAAAAGCTGGCCCACTATGCCAACGCAGCCACCGACATCGAGTTTCAGATGCCGTTCGGCTTCAAGGAAGTGGAGGGCATCCACTCGCGCACCGACTTCGACCTTTCGCAGCACGAGAAGTTCAGCGGAAAGAGCATCAAGTATTTCGATCCCGAACTGAACGAGTCGTACACGCCCTACGTCATCGAGACGTCCATCGGCGTAGACCGCATGTTCCTGAGCGTGATGTGTGCTTCTTATAAGGAAGAGAAACTGGAAAATGGCGAGACGCGCGTGGTGCTCAAGCTGCCTGCCGCCCTGGCGCCGGTGAAGCTGGCCGTCCTGCCGCTCGTGAAGAAGGATGGTCTGCCCGAAAAGGCACGCGAAATCATCAGCGACCTGCGCTTCCATTTCAACTGCCAGTATGACGAGAAGGACTCCATCGGCAAGCGTTACCGCCGTCAAGATGCCATCGGCACGCCCTACTGCATCACCGTCGACCATCAGACGCTGGAGGACAACTGCGTGACGCTGCGCAACCGTGACACGATGGAGCAAGAGCGTGTGGCCATTGCCGATTTGAATAAGATTATTGCCGATAAGGTAAGCATCACAAGCTTGCTGAAGAAACTGGTTTAAATAGATTCGTGTATATGAAGAAAGGTATTTACCTGTTAGTGGGCATTCTGTTGTTGGGCATGGGGATGTTTGCCTCGTGCGATGAAACGACAGGTTCCGACCCCTATGCCAATTGGGAAGTGCGCAATGAGCGCTATCTGGACTCCATAGCCGATGTGGCGCATGCCAACATCACGGGCGAGTGGAAAATCTTCCGCGCCTATTCGCAGGACTACGAGACCGGCTCGGGCGATTTGCTCCCTTCGCAGGGCGAAACGGGCGACTATATATATGTAAAGGTCATTCAGGATGCCACGGCGTTGGCCGAGGCGGAATTGGGTGAGGGCAATGCCGAATGTCGCGGGGCGTTGTTCACCGATTCGGTGTACGTACATTATAAAGGTAGTCTGATTAACGGTACAGTCTTCGACGGCACGTTTACTTCCGACCTGGATTATGAAATCACCACGCCGTCCAAGTTTGCGGTGGGAGGTTTGATAAACGGTTTCACTACGGCCTTGCTGAAAATGCATGAAGGTGACCATCGTTTGGCCGATTGGTTATATAAAGGTGACAGATGGGAAATCTATATCCCTTATCAGTTGGGTTACGGCACGTCGGACAGCGATGACATTCCGGCTTATTCGGTTCTCATTTTCGATGTGGCTTTGTGTCGCGTCTGGGCAGTGGGAGAGACCGGTCCCGTGTGGAATTGACATATAATATATATAGGAAAAGAAGCCTCGGATGCTGTGAGCAAGGAAAGCATCCGGGGCTTTTTCCGTTCATTCGTCGTGTGTTTTGTCACAGGAATGAGAAAAGGCACAAAAAAACTTGCTCGTATACGCGTGTGTCTTACAGTCGTTTACGCGAATTAGCTAAAAATGTCTTTAAAAAAGTTGCAGGAATATTTGGAGCGTAATGAAAAACACTCTACCTTTGCATCCGCTTTCGATAAGGAAAGCCTCCTGAAGAGGAGTTGAGAAGCTTGAAATGATGAAGAACAGACAAGTAGTACAAGAGCCGAACGGTCTTGTTAAAAGAGACTGTTTGGAGGGTATGAA
>CALUJS010000062.1 GCA_944321015.1 uncultured Phocaeicola sp.
ACTAAGATAGACATTTTGCTCCTTAGTGGCTACTTCCTTTCTTTATTTCTTCATCTTTATTTAGGACAATATTGCATCCATACTACTTTTCAAAATAAAATTCACCCGCCTGTATGCGTTCGCGACATGCGAACCATCAAAGAAGGACATGCCGTTTGCCGACATGCCCTTCTTTAACTAAGTATAACTCTATATGCCTGCCCCTCTCAGAACTCGTGCACCGCCGACTGAATCACTTCACCCAACGTCGGATGAGCATGAATAATCGACTTGAAGTCTGATACGGTAGCATTACGGTTCATCAAGGCGCAAACCTCCTGCACCAAATCGGCAGCATGGGCTCCGAACAGATGACAGCCCAGGATATGTCCTTCCTTGTCAGCCAACACCTTGCAAATGCCGTCTGTTTCGTTCATGCTGACAGCTTTTCCGTTTGCACGGAAAAACGCCTTCTTTGCACTGAAATCCAGACCCTGCGCTTTGCATTGCTCTTCCGTGAGGCCAACCATTGCCGCTTCAGGCGAAGTAAACACTGCGGCCGGAACAATATCCAAACGAATAGCGTCTTGTTCGCCCAAAATATGATGTAGCGCACGCATGCCCTGGAATGTGGCGGCATGAGCCAACATACACCGGCCATTCACGTCACCGATAGCATATATATGAGGAATGTTCGTCTGCATGTCATCATTTACCTGAATGCCTTTGGGAGTGTAATCGATGCCGATATCAGCCAGATTGAGCGAATCGACATTGGCGGCACGTCCTACGGCCAGCAATACGGTATCGGCCTCACAGCTCTTCAGCGTACCCTTCAGCTCGTAGTTTACCACCATTGTACCGTCGTCGCGTCTTTCCACAGACTTCACACCGGCCTGATTGATAATCTCAATGCCTTTCTTCGAAAGAGACTGCTTCAAACGCTTGGCTATATCGGTATCAAAATTGGGCAGGATTTCCTTCATGAATTCCACTACGGTCACCCGGCTGCCGAAACTGTTGAAAATCGAAGCAAACTCCATGCCTATCACACCCGCGCCGATGATGCATAACCGCTGCGGCACGTGATCGATGTCCAACATCTCTTTGGATGTCAACACTCCCGGCTGATGCAATCCATCGATCGGCAGATACTTGGTCACCGACCCGGTGGCTATGATGATATGCTTTGCCGCATATTGCTCGCCATTGACCTCCACGGTATGATCGTCGCAAAAGGAAGCCTTTCCATACACCAGACGAATGTTCTTATGCTTCAACAGAGTCTCCACCCCTGCTTGCAAGGTGGAAACAACCTGATTCTTACGTTCCAGCGCTTTCGCGAAATCAAAAGTATAATTGCACTGCGTAATGCCATAGATTTCCGCTTCCTTCAAATCGTCCAGCACGGCTGCGTTCCGACAAAAAGCTTTCGTCGGGATGCACCCTTCGTTCAGGCAGGTACCTCCCACTTTGGCAGCTTCGACTATGGTTACCGTACAACCTTTCTTGGCTGCAAGCAAGGCTGTCTCGTAACCTCCGGGGCCGGCTCCGATGATGATAATATCACTTGTCGTCATAAGCCACTCAACGTTTTAATGAGCCAAATCCCGGTAACGAAGAATCGGATGCTTGGCCGCCGTGGTCTCATCCAGACGACGGACGGGCGTATTATGCGGCGCCGTCTTTACCTCGTCGGGGCATTCAATGGCTTCCTTGGCCACTTTGCGCATAACTTCGATAAACTCGTCGAGCGTTTCCAGCGATTCCGTCTCGGTAGGCTCTATCATGATGGACTGATGGAACAACAGCGGGAAATAAATGGTCGGTGCATGATAACCGTAATCCAACAGACGCTTGGCCACATCAAGCGTAGTCACTCCGGTGGATTTGTCCTTCAAACCATCAAACACGAACTCATGCTTGCAAACACTTTCAATAGGCAAATAATAGCAATCCTTCAAAGACTCCTTGATGTAGTTGGCATTCAACGTAGCCAAAGGACCGACATATTTAATATATTCCTTACCCAAAGACAAGATGTACGTGTAAGCACGCATCATGACGCCGAAGTTGCCGATAAAGCCGGAAATTCGTCCCAAAGAGTCCTCCGAACGATGCAGATAGAACGTCCCGTCATCAGCCTTGCGCACCTGAGGATTAGGCAGATAGTCCACCAATGCCTTGGCTACGCCTACGGGGCCGGAACCCGGTCCGCCACCTCCGTGAGGAGTAGAGAATGTCTTGTGCAGGTTGATGTGCATGATGTCGAAGCCCATGTCGCCCGGACGGCATTTGCCCAACAACGGATTCAGGTTGGCTCCGTCATAGTAAAGCAAACCGCCGCAACCGTGTACCAGCTTGGCTATCTCCAGAACTTCCGTCTCAAACAGTCCGAGTGTGTTCGGGTTGGTCATCATGATGCCGGCAATCGTGTCGTCGAGCAAAGGCTTCAGGTCGTCCACGTCAATCCGTCCGTCCGGCTTCGATTTCACTTCGACCACCGTCAGGCCGCACACCGCCGCACTGGCGGGATTGGTGCCATGCGCACTGTCGGGCACAATGACCTTGGTACGTTTCAAATCGCCACGTTTGATGTGATACTGACGCATAATCATCAGACCCGTCAACTCGCCATGCGCACCGGCGAACGGATTCAACGTAAACTCTGCCAGGCCGGCTATTTCAGCCAAGGCACGGGACAAGTTATAATACACCTCCAATGCGCCTTGAGCCGTGACTGCGGGCTGCAAGGGATGCAAACCCGTAAACGCCGGAAGGCTGCAAATCTCCTCGTTGATTTTCGGGTTATATTTCATCGTGCAGCTACCCAAAGGATAAAAGCCCGTATCCACGCCAAAATTCTTGTTGGAAATATTTGTGTAGTGGCGCACCACATCAAACTCGCTGACTTCCGGCAATTCGGGAACATCGGCACGTTTCAATCCGTCGGGAAGAGCCGTGAGTGCATATTCCTTCATTCGGTTTTCCGGGAGCGTATAACCCTTGCGTCCTTCTTTGGAGAGTTCAAATATCAATTTATCATAATATTTCATAGCCTATACCTCCTCTATAACTGCAACTAGTTTATCAATTTCTTCTTTCGTACGTTTTTCGGTGACACAGAACGACAAGCATCCTTTCTCGACCTCAATGCCTCCAAAAATACCGTTGTCCAGCAATTTCTGCTGAACGGCCTCCACGGGAAGCAACGAACGAAGCGTGAATTCTTTTAAGAACGGACGGTCGTAGAGCACTTCAAACTTGCCCGTGCCCAACAAACGTTCATACAAATAATGCGCGCCGCTATACGACATCTCGTTCACCTCACGCAATCCTTGTTTGCCCATCAAAGCCATATAGATAGTCACGTAAAGCGCCATCAGCGACTGGTTGGAGCAAATATTGCTGTTGGCCTTTTCGCGGCGGATGTGTTGCTCGCGAGCCTGAAGCGTGAGCACAAAAGCACGCTTGCCGTCCACATCGGTCGTGGCGCCCACGATGCGTCCCGGCAACTTGCGAACTAGGTCCTTCGTACACGACAGATAACCCACGTACGGACCGCCGTAATTCAACGGCATGCCCAAAGTCTGGCCGTCGCCACACGCAATGTCGGCTCCCCATTCGGCCGGCGTTTTCAGCACAGCCAGAGCCGACGGGTCTGCCAGCACGATAAACAAGCCCTTCTTTGCATGGATGGCATCGGCAAATCCCGTAAAGTCCTCGATGATGCCATATTTATTGGGCGAGCAAACAATGACACCGGCCACATCGCCCGCTTCAAGCATCTGCTCCATGGCGCCTTTGTCGGTCACGCCGTCGCAGGCCGGAATGACATCCAGCTGCACGCCGTGGAATTTTGCATACGTGCTCACCACCTCCAGCGTATTGGGATGCACGGTAGCCGATATCAGCACACGGTTCTTCTTCTTTCCCGCAGCCACCGCCATCAGCATGGCCTCCGCCGCAGCGGTCGTACCGTCATACATGGAAGCGTTTGTGCACTCCAGTCCGGTAAGCTCGGAAATCATGCTTTGGAACTCAAATATATATTGCAACGTGCCCTGGGATATTTCCGGCTGATAAGGCGTGTAGGCAGTCAGGAACTCGGCACGCGAAATCAGTTGCGAAATGACCGAAGGAGCATAGTGGTCGTAGGCGCCTGCTCCGGCAAATATGGTGAGCGACCGGTTCTTCTCGCCCAGACGACGGAAATAGTCGCGGATTTCGGTTTCCGATAAAGAGGAAGGCAGATCGTAATCACGCTTCAACAATACGCTTTCGGGGACATCGGCATACAATTCGTCCAACGAACGTACCCCGATGCGCTCCAGCATGTGACGGATATCGGCCTCCGTATGTGGAAAATATTTATAATTCATGGTAAGCTGTCTTTTTTAAATGTGAAGCACACAAGCAATGCTTTCATCACAAGTAAGAAGGGAAAGGACATTGCCCGTGTGCATTCAGTTTTTCTCGATTGTAAGTTATTCCTTGCAAGTTGCCTCGTAAGCCTTGGCATCCATGAGGCTGTCCAAGTCGGTTGTGTCGGTAAGTTCTACCTTGATAATCCAATTGGCATAAGCGTCCTGGTTCAGCAACTCGGGTTGGTCTTCCAGCACCTCGTTCACCTCAACCACCTTGCCGCTTACGGGCGAAATCAAATCGCTGGCGGCCTTTACGCTTTCAACGGCGCCAAATTCGGCATCTTTCTCAACCTCGTCGTCCACGTCGGGCATGTCGACATAAACGATATTGCCCAGCGCATGTTGTGCATAGTCGGTGATGCCTATATAGCCGTAAGCGCCTTCCACTTTAACCCATTCGTGTGATTCTGAATAATACAGACCTTCAATTACTTTGCTCATTTTTGTTCTGTTTTTATGATTAATACTCGATATGATTACTTCTTATAGTTCTTCTGATAGAAACGCTTCTTGCACACGGTGCCTTTGAACAGTTTCTTGCGGATGCGCACGTCAACCTCCGTGCCCAGAGCTGCGTAGCGGCTGTCGATGAGCGCCATGCACACGCTCTTTCCTGTGGAAATCGACTGATAGCCCGTGGTCACATAACCGATGCGCGTGCCTTCGGCCTCTACGTCGTAGCCGTTGCGGGGAACGGCTTTCTCATGGAGTTCGATGCCCACCACTTTCTGCTTCACGCCTTCCTCCTTCTGGCGGGCGATGGCCTCCTTGCCGATAAACTCGGGCTTGTCCATCTTCACAAACATGCCCAGACCGGCTTCAATGGGGGTAATATCCTGACTGAGTTCATGGCCGTAAAGCGGAAGGGCAACTTCGAAGCGCAACGTGTCGCGGCAACCAAGTCCGCAAGGAAGCACTTCGCCGGAACCTACCAGCGTATCCCATACCTTATTTATATAGGCGGCGTCGCCATAGATTTCAAAGCCATCTTCACCCGTATAGCCCGTGCGGCTGAAGATGGCCTTCTTGCCATCAATCTCCAACTCCTTGAACGTGTAGAACTCCAAGTCGGACACGGTGACGTGAAGCAACTTCTCCACCAGTTCCTCGGCCTTGGGACCTTGCACGGCCACCTGGGCGTATGCTTCCGACTGGTTTTCCACTTTCGCATTGAAGCCCGCGCAGTTCTCCTGCATCCACGCCACATCTTTATCAATGTTGGCCGCATTGATGACCAGGAAAAACTCCTCGTCGCCTTTTTTGTAGACCAACAGGTCGTCTACCACGCCGCCGTTCGGATAGAGCATCATGCCATAGAGCACTTTGCCCGGCGTCATCTCGCGCACGTCGTTGGTGAACAGATGACCCACCAGACGCTCGGCGTCGGGACCGCTGATGAGCACTTCACCCATGTGGGACACGTCAAATATGCCACACGCATGGCGCACGGCATTATGTTCTTCAATGATTGAGGTGTATTGGATAGGCATGTCGAAACCTGCAAACGGGCTCATTTGAGCACCCAATGCCACATGCTTGTCATACAGACACGTTCTTTTCAAATTACTTTCCATGGTCTTTAATTTTTTTTTATGTTTAAGTCTTTATATTGTCTCGCATGTTTTAATGTTCAAACAAGATGTCGAGCAGATGTTCCGTGTCGAGATTGCGCACCACCGTCTCCGGCCTGATGGCTGTCAGCACATGCCGGAACTCCTCTTCCCGGAAAGGCAAGCCGATCAAAGGCTTCAGCAAGGCGTTGTCCAAATCGCCCAACAGGAAATAATCGCCCAGCAGGTTTATCTTCTTCACCACGCCGCCTTTCAGTTCCAGGCGCACCTCCAATTCGCCTGCCGCAGGCACCTTGCCACGGCGTGTCAACGCATATCGCGGATTGCGGCCGTAGATAAACGCCTCGTCCAGATATTCCTTTTCAAGCTCTTTGATGCCTTCCACGTCAGCCTGGCTGAGACAAATGGTGTCGTTGCACAACTGTTCGCGGACAAAGCGTTTGAACGCTTCAATGTCGATATCCACAAATTCGCGCAAATTGACCACCCGCTGCCTGACCGAACGAATGCCTTTGCTCACCAGCTTCTCATCGGAAGGAGTGATGGCCCGTATCAGATGCTCCATGTCGGTATCAAACAACATGGTTCCGTGCACAATGCTCTTGCCCGGCAGATGATAAAACGCGTTACCCGACACTTTGCGCCCGTCAATCAGAATATCGTTTCGTCCCGAGGCCTCGGCCGGCACGCCCAGCTTGCGCAACACGAAGGCCACCATGCGCAGATAGCGGTCAAAGGTGAAATTTACGTTATCGGCCCGCACGATGTAGGAGAACATGATATTGTCCTTGTCGGCATACACACAGCCTCCCCCACTCTTGCGACGATAAGTCTGTATGCCATGCCGGCGGCAATAGTCCAGATTCACCTCGCTTTCGATGAGCTGATTCCGTCCAAAAATCACCGTAGGCTCCACCTGCCACATGAAGAAGCACTCGTCTTCATCCAAGTGGCGCGCCACATACTCCTCCATCGCCAAGTAGAACGGGAGGCGTTGCTCCATCTTTTCAGGCAAGTCTACATATTTCATCGTATCCTTCGCTTTTCCGCTCCAAATATAGATATTATTTTGAATATGGAGATAGAAAACTAGCAATTTGTTTAGCCTCGGCTTCATTTTTCATGGGATACCCTCTCTCGCACCGTACAAAATGGCAAAAGCTATCCGCAACGTTATCAAACGGTTTCCGGGGTTGCATGTGCGCCTCCAAGCGTGGATATGTCCGCCCACGTCCCTCCATATCTACGCCCGCGAGCGGAAATATGGACGGACAAGCCTGTGCATATGGACGGACGATGCGATAAAAAGCAATCGCAAAATGACGTGCCGGAGTGGCTATATATGGTCATTTATTCCTATTTTTGCGAACAAATGGCAGCAGATTACCATCTGCAACCTGCCATTCTTTCAACCCAAATCGGTCATTCGACTTTAGGCAGATTGCTTGCTTATGTCTTGCAGATTGCTTTCCGCATCGCCGAAGGCGTAGCGGGCTACGTCGAGGCGGCACGGAAAGCAAAATGCTGACAGAAGTGAGTAAGATGCCTAAAGAGCCTCACCCCGGAGCAGTAATATGTTCCTAATGCGGTCTAATGACCGATTTGGGCTCAATCTATATAGACACCACCAAACAGGTTATGGATGAAACAACATTCAACGCAGTGAGGCTGCTCTTTCTCGGCTGGTCGATACTCCTGCTGGCTTACGCCGGATTCTGGAGACGAAGGGCCGGAAAAGCTTATTATTACTCCGCAGTGCAGAACTCCTGCGACAAAGAGAAGAAGGAACTCGCCATGCGCGGCGTGCTTGCAGGAAACAAAAATGCCGCCGGGCTATATGCCCTCATGCAACCGGAGGAGTTTTCCCCGCGACATCCTCATAAGCCATTCAGGCAGAAAGGCGTCCGTTGCGTGTTCGGCCATTATTACTACCCCAAACGCTACGAGAGATACCTGAACCGGAAGCAACGCCTTGCCTGCCAGAATGTGCTCGACTTCAAAGACGGCCAGGCAGACGGCGTGGATTTCTTCAATTCGGGCATAAGCCTGCTGGCCCCCAATCCCGAAACGGTCGTCCTGTTCATGCCATGCAGCGCAGAGTGGAAATACCGGAAACGCTTCAAAGGCATATCGAACCACATTCGGCACCAATGCCCGGACTTGACCGACGGCATTTCCTATCTGAAATATACGGGAGAGCGGCAAAGCCTGCACCTGCAAAAAGGAAGGGCGAATATACAATTGGAACGGAATTACGAGCTGACCGGGAATCTGAAAGACCGGGAAGTCATCATCGTGGACGACCTTCTGACGACAGGCAAGAGCCTGCAAGCCTTTAAGGAGGAAGTCGAGAAGAAAGGCGGCAAGGTCGTCGGAGCCATATTTGCGGCACGCACGTTTGAAATGCCCACCCGGATGGAGATTTTCATCCATGCGCTCCTCTGTTATTGGAAACAACGGAACAAGACGGCGTGACCTACCCATCTTCCCATCTTGCGAATCATTGGTTAAAAACGAATCTTACAGCATTTGGAGAAAGATTACGGGGGAGTGTGATTTTCCTATCCGGAGGCTTTGACATATAGCGACATTTGCGTATTTTTGGCATGAGATTTGAACATTTCCGATGCTGATTTTGAACATTTAAACCGTATATTTTAAAGTATTTATATGATAGAATATGTTAGGAGCCAATATAATACGCTAAAAGAACGAATTGAAGAACCCCGTAAATTCATACAGGTCATTGCCGGACCTCGGCAAGTAGGGAAGACTACCTTGATTAACCAGGTACTCAGACAGATTGAGTTCGCTTATACGATGGAAGTAGCCGATGGGGTTGATGCCAAAGATACGGATTGGATAAGGCGGGTGTGGGATTCCGCCCGTACTGCCATGCTATTCCGTAAGGAGAAAGAGCATCTGCTGGTCATCGACGAAATCCAAAAGATAGCCAATTGGAGTGAGGCCGTAAAAAAAGAATGGGATGAAGATACCCGAAAAGTAATAAACCTGAAAGTGGTGCTTTTAGGCAGTTCGCGCCTGTTGCTGAAGAAAGGTCTGACAGAATCCCTGGCAGGCAGATATGAATTGATAAGGTTGGGGCATTGGAGTTATCAGGAGATGCAGGACGCATTCGGCTTTACATTGGACGAATATATATATTTTGGGGGCTATCCCGGCCCGGCACACTTGATAAGAGACGAGCGGCGTTGGAAGAAATATGTGAAGGATTCACTTGTGGCTCCCGCTATCGAGAAAGATGTTATTATGACTTCGAATATCTATAAGCCTGCGCTGATGAAGCGACTTTTTGAGTTGGGATGTGGATATTCTGCCGAAGTTTTGTCATTGACTAAATTGATCGGGCAATTGCAGGATGCCGGAAATGTGACAACATTGGCCGGATACTTGGAGATTTTAAACCAATGTTCTTTGTTGGCCGCTTTGCAGAAGTATGCCAAGGATGATGCCCGCAAATACAACTCGATACCCAAGTATCAGGTGTATAACAACGCTTTGATGACAGCCTATAAAGGACGAACCTTTGAAAAAGACCGGATAGACCCAAAGATTTGGGGCAGATGGGTGGAAAGTGCAGTCGGAGCCTATCTGCTGGGCATGGCCGAGGAATTGGGTTATCAATTGTATTATTGGCGCGAAGGCGATGATGAAGTGAATTTTATCATAGCGAACGACGGAGAAAGCATTGCCATTGAAGTTAAAAGCGGCAGAAGAGGAATGAACAGCGGGCTTCCCAAGTTTGTAAAAGCTTTCCACCCGAAGCTTTCGTTTGTTGTGGGAACATCTGGCGTATCATTGAAAGATTTTCTGAGCAGTGATTTGGAGGCACTGATTCATTAGGCATAACTGCCGACTGATTGTCATGCAGTTTACAACATATTGGCTTTCTTCAATATGGCACGGGCCGTCTTCACCTGCTTGCTGAAATCCGTCTTATTCTTGTTCCGGTAAGCCTTGTCCGCCTCTTTCACAAAGCGTTCGGCTTCCTTGCCTCTCAACGTGGGGATTGCTTTAATTTCTAATGCCATAATATGTTGTATTATAGTTCATACTGCAAAGTTACGTCTTTTTGCCCGAACCATCCTCTTCCTATACAAAATCTTTTAACTCAAAGACAAACGATCAGGCCGCGCATCCTCCATCATGCAATCGGAGGTGTATCAAAACTCGATTTTTTCACAGTAGAGACGTGGCGCCGCCGCACGGCTGTCCCAAAAGTTTTGTTAAATTCCATTCTACTCGATTGATTTTAGGTTGATTAGTCTGCATTTTTTTTGTCGGAGCATTTGGAAATCGTCCGGGAATGCCCCATATTTCTACTCTGACAAAAAGATAGCGATATGGGA
>CALUJS010000063.1 GCA_944321015.1 uncultured Phocaeicola sp.
CCCAAGGGTTTTCAAAGTCCTTGCCCATCATGATGACACCGCCACGCGGGCCGCGCAGGGTCTTATGGGTAGTGGAGGTTACGATGTGTGCATATTTCACGGGGTTGTCCAGCAGTCCGGCAGCGATGAGTCCGGCGGGGTGGGCCATGTCTACCATAAAGATGGCGCCTACCTTGTCGGCAATTTCGCGCATTCGTTTGTAGTCCCATTCGCGGGAGTAGGCCGAGCCGCCTCCGATGATCAATTTCGGATGTTCGCGCAGGGCGATTTCTTCCATTTCGTCGTAGTCCACACGTCCTGTTTCCCGGTTGACGTTATATTCACAAGGAGTGTAGATGATGCCAGAGGTGTTTACCAGCGAGCCGTGTGACAGGTGTCCGCCGTGAGCCAGGTTGAGTCCCATGAATTTGTCGCCGGGGTTGAGCACGGCGAGGAATACGGCAGCATTGGCCTGTGCGCCCGAGTGCGGTTGCACGTTTGCCCATTCGGCGCCGAAGATTTTCTTCAGGCGGTCGATGGCCAGTTGTTCGCTTTGGTCCACCACCTCGCAACCTCCGTAATATCTCTTGCCGGGGTATCCCTCGGCGTATTTGTTGGTGAGGCATGAGCCCATGGCTTTCATTACTTCTTCGCTTACGAAGTTTTCCGAGGCAATCAGTTCGATGCCTTTCAGCTGGCGCTGGTGTTCTTTTTCGATGATGTCGAAAATCTGTTCGTCTCTTTTCATGTTTACTTATGTGTAAGGTTTATGGAATAAAAATTGGTTTGTCGATGTTGCAAATCTACTGTTTTTTTTGGACCGACCATCCGAATTTGCCAATCTTTTTGCCCAGCCCGTAGTAGGCGCCGTGCAGGTAGACGAGGGGGTGGCTTTCGTCCAGTTCGAATTTCCCCGTTTCGGGGTTGAGCAGTTTTTCGTCGGCGCGCACATTGACTACGTCGGCCACAAACATGTGGTGTGAGCCCAGTGACACGATTTCCTTCACCCGGCATTCGATGCACAGGGGCGACTCCTCCACCACCGGAGCGTTGACCACGGAGGCTTTGCCGGGGGTGAGGTGCATTTCCTCGAACTTGTTATAGTCGCGTCCTGAGCGCACGCCACACCAGTCGGTCGCATAGGCCATGTCTTCCGTCGTGAGGTTGATGACGAACTCCATGTTCCGCTTGATGATGTCGTAGGAGTGGCGTTCGGGCCGTATGGAAACATAGCAGATGGGCGGGTTGGTGCAGAGTGTTCCCGTCCAGGCCACGGTAATCAGGTTGTATTCTTCCTCACAGCTTCCGCAACTGACAAGCACGGCCGGCAGCGGATAGATCATTGTTCCGGGTTTCCAGTCTTGTTTCATGGGCGGTGGTTAAAGCAGTTTGATGTTTTCCTTGTGCTGTTCCTTCTCGCAGTAGTGGCATTTCAGGATGCCTTGCTCTTTGTCCGCCACGTGGAACCACGTTTGCATGGGTTCGTTGTTGGTGATGCACTTCGGATTCGGACATTTTACGATGCCGCGCAGCTCGTCGGGCATGTGTACTTCTTTTTTCTCCACCACTTCATAATCGTGGATGATGTTGAGTTTCACGTTGGGAGCCACTACGGAGAGGCGGCTGATTTCTTCGTCGCTGAAGAACTTGTCGGCCAGCTTGATGATGCCTTTCTTGCCCAGTTTCTTGCTGTCGAGGTTGAAGCCGATGGTCACGTTGGTATCCATGTGTTCGATGCCGAGCAGCGACACGACTTGAAACAGTTTGTCGGACGGTATGTGGTCGATGACGGTGCCGTCTTTGAGTGCGGCCACCTGAAGCGCTTGTTTATTGTTGTTCATGATGTTGTGGATGCTTTATTGTTTGATTTCGTCTAAAGTGATGCCTAGCACGTCGCAGATGATGGCCTGACGTGCAAAGAGGCCGTTGCGTGCCTGTTGTATGTAGTACGCGTGCGGGTCGGTATCTACGTCGTAGGCTATTTCGTTCACGCGGGGCAGGGGGTGGAGTATCTTCATGTTGTCCTTTGCCTTTCTCAGCATGTTGGCACGCAGGATGTAGACATCCTTCACGCGCTCGTATTCCATCAAGTCGGTGAAGCGTTCGCGTTGCACGCGGGTCATGTAGAGAATGTCGGCTCCGGCGATGACGTCTTCGTTGAAGTCTTCGTGTTCCACATATTTAATATTGTGTTGCCGGCAGTAGAGTTTGTATTCTTCCGGCATGGCCAGTTCTTTGGGCGCAATGAAATGGAAAGTAGGGTTGAAGTGGCGCATGGCCATCAGCAGGGAGTGCACGGTGCGTCCGTATTTGAGGTCGCCCACCATGTAGATGTTGAGGTTTTCCAGCGTGCCCTGTGTTTTCCGGATGGAATACAGGTCGAGCATCGTTTGCGAGGGGTGCTGGTTGGCGCCGTCGCCGGCGTTGATGATGGGGATGGGGGCTATTTCGCTGGCATAGCGGGCGGCTCCTTCCAAGTAGTGTCGCATGACGATGAGGTCGGCATAGTTGCTTACCATCAGGATGGTGTCCTTCAGCGTTTCTCCTTTTGACGAGCTGGTCGTGGCGGCATCGGTGAAGCCTATCACGCGCCCTCCCAGTCGGTTGACGGCTGTCTCGAAACTCAGACGGGTGCGCGTTGAGGGTTCAAAGAACAGGGTTGCCACTACTTTCCCGTCCAGAATCTTCCGGTTGGGGCACTTCTCAAACTCTTTGGCCATTTCCAACAGATAGAGGATTTTTTCCTTGGAATGTCCCGCGATGGTTACAAAACTTCTATTTTCCATATCGATGATTAAGATGTTACGATTATCAAGATGTAAAGGTAGGCAAAAAAAACAAGAGTGTGGTGCATTTCTTGCGGAACTTTTTCGCTCTTCCGCTTTTTCGTGTTCCTTTCCGGCCGAAAGTCCGTTGCCGGCGGAAGGGCATTGTCGGGCCCGTTGTGCGGGAATATGCCGGGACGCGGGCGGGGATATGTCCGCTTGCGGGCAACCATATGGCGGCTCGTGAGCGGACATATGGTCGCTCAAACGGCTCTTTTTGTGACTTGCCGGGCCGCAACAGTGCGCGCGGAGGGCATACATTGATAAACTTCTTAAAATAACAAGGCTTTGTCGGCCTTTTGTTGTATTTTTGTGGCTTCAATTGAAGACTACAAACAGGAAAGCGAATGAGAAGAAAGATAATCATTACCATGTGGACGGGCCTGGTGATACTTACGCTGGCCGGAGCGGCCGTGTTTTTCGCCATAGCCAAAGGATGGATTGGCTATATGCCTCCGGTGGAAGAACTGGAAAATCCCATCAATAAATTTGCCTCCGAGGTCGTTACGGCCGACGGCAAGATGTTGGGCACCTATTCTTACAGCAAGGACAACCGCGTGTTTGTGGGCTACGACGAATTGTCTCCCCATCTGGTGCATGCCTTGATTGATACGGAGGACATTCGTTTTCAGGAACATTCGGGCATTGATGCCCGCGCTTTGTTTCGTGCCATCATAAAGCGCGGCATTTTGATGCAGGCTAATGCCGGCGGCGGAAGCACCATCACGCAACAGCTGGCCAAGCAACTCTATTCCGACGTGGCCGAGAACACCCTGCAACGTCTTTTCCAGAAGCCCATCGAGTGGGTGATAGCCGTCAATCTGGAACGTTTCTATACGAAAGAAGAGATACTGACGCTCTACTTGAACTATTTCGACTTCCTGAACAATGCGGTGGGCATCAAGACGGCTTCAAACACCTATTTCTCCAAGGAACCCAAGGATTTGAAGGTGGAGGAAGCTGCCACGTTGGTCGGAATGTGCAAAAATCCGTCCTATTTCAACCCCGTGCGCCACAATGAGCGGGCGCGCGGTCGCCGCAATGTGGTGATTGACCAGATGTGCAAGGCCGGACACCTGACCGAGGCGGAAGCCGATTCGCTGAAGGCGTTGCCGCTGAAGTTGCGCTATCGGCGCGTGGACCACAAGGAGGGGCGAGGAACATATTTTCGCGAGTATCTCCGCCGCATGATGACGGCCAAGAAGCCGGACATCGCCAATTATCGCGGGTGGCAGATGCAGCAGTATTACGAGGATTCGCTGGCATGGGAAACCAATCCCCTTTACGGCTGGTGCAACAAGAACATGAAGAAGGACGGCAAGCCCTACAACCTCTATACCGACGGGCTGAAGATTTACACCACCATCGACTCGCGCATGCAACGTTATGCCGAGGAGGCCGTGCACGAACATGTTGCCATGTATCTGCAACCCCATTTCTTCAAGGAGAAAAAGGGACGGAAAACGGCTCCATACACGACCCAAATCAGTGCCGACGAGGTGAACAAGATTCTCGATCGCGCCATGCGGCAAAGCGACCGCTATCGCATCATGAAGAAGGCCGGATATGGCGAGGACGACATCCGCGAGGCGTTCAACCGCAAGCAGGAGATGACCGTCTTTTCCTATCAGGGCGATATCGACACGTTGATGTCGCCCATGGACTCCATACGCTACTACAAGCATTTCCTTCGCGTGGGCTTCATGTCGATGGACCCGCATACGGGTTATGTGAAGGCCTACGTTGGAGGGCCGGACTATACTCACTTCCAGTATGACATGGCCATGATGGGCCGTCGGCAGATAGGTTCGACCATTAAACCTTATTTATATACGCTGGCCATGGAGAACGGCTTTTCGCCGTGTGACGAGGTGCGCAACGTGGAGCAGACCCTGATAACTGAGACGGGCGAGACCTGGACTCCGCGCAATTCCTCAAACAAACGCTATGGCGAAATGGTGACGCTGAAATGGGGACTGGCCAACTCGAACAACTGGATTTCTGCTTACCTGATGAGCAAGCTGAATCCTTATGCGCTGGTTCGCCTGATTCACAATTTCGGCGTGTTGAACAAGGATATCCAGCCTACTCCCTCGCTCTGCCTCGGGCCTTGCGAAATCTCGGTGGGCGAGATGGTGAGCGCCTATACCGCCTTTGCCAACAAAGGCATCCGCACCGCTCCCTTGTTTGTCAGCCGGATTGAGGATGGCGATGGCAACGTGCTGGCCGAATTTTCGCCCATGATGCAGGAAGTCATCAGCGAGTCCAGCGCCTACAAGATGCTGATTATGTTGCGTGCCGTCATCAACGAGGGTACGGGCGGACGCGTACGTTTCCGCTATGGCATACAGGCCGACATGGGCGGCAAGACCGGCACGACCAACAATAATTCCGACGGCTGGTTTATGGGCTTTACTCCTTCGCTTGTCTCCGGCGTGTGGGTCGGCGGAGAAGATCGCGATATCCATTTCGACACCATGTACTACGGGCAGGGTGCCTCCATGGCGCTTCCCGTATGGGCCATTTATATGAATAAGGTATATGCAGACAAGAGTCTGGGCTACTCTCAGGATGAGAAGTTTGAGATTCCCGAAGGTTTTGACCCCTGTGGGGAGCCGGGAGCCGAAGGCTATTCCGGCACCTCGTCGCCGGAGGGCTTGGACACGCTGTTTGAAGAATAAACGCTTTAATTGAGAAAACAAATATGGCTGGAAAGAGAATGAATCGGTGGTTTGTCCCCAAAGGACAAGAGATGACCGAGATGGACAAAAAAATCTTGTTTTATCAGCATAAAGGTCATCTGGTGCCGACCCGGAAACTCATCAAGACTCCGGAGCAAATCGAAGGTACCCGTCGAAGCGGTGTGGTCAACACCGGAGTGCTCGACTTGGTCGGCCGGGAAATCCATGCAGGCATGAGCACGGCCGCCATTGATAAGCTGGTGTATGAATATACTTTGGACCATCATGCCGTTCCGGCAACGCTGGGCTACGAAGGCTTCCCCAAGAGTTGTTGCGTGTCCGTAAACGAAGTCGTTTGCCATGGGATACCGAATGAATGCGAGATATTGGAAGAGGGCGACATCGTGAACGTGGACTGTACGACCATACTCGACGGATATTATGCCGACGCCTCGCGCATGTTCATCATCGGACAGACAACCCCTGAGAAAGAAAAGCTGGTGAAGGTGGCCAAAGAATGCTTGGAAATAGGCATGCAGACGGCAAAGCCGTATTGCTTTGTGGGCGACTTGGGTCATGCTATCGACCGTCATGCCCGCAAAAACGGCTTTTCTGTCGTGCGCGATCTCTGCGGCCACGGTGTAGGGCTGGAGTTCCATGAAGAGCCGGATGTGGAGCATTATGGAAAGAAAGGGACTGGCATGTTGCTGGTGCCCGGAATGGTGTTCACCATTGAACCCATGATAAATATGGGCACGTGGGAGGTGTTTATTGATGAAGAAGACGGGTGGACTGTGGTGACAGAAGACGAACTCCCCTCGGCGCAATGGGAACACACCTTTGTGATGACCGAACAAGGTTTGGAAATTTTGACTTATTAAAAGCCTTGGAAATAAATCAAAAGCATTACCTTTGCACGGATTGTTAAAAGTTATGGATACAATAATATTGGGCATAGAGTCATCGTGTGATGACACATCGGCGGCAGTGATAAAGAACGGCATCCTGTTGTCAAATGTTGTGGCCGGTCAGGCCGTGCATGAGGCTTATGGCGGGGTGGTGCCGGAGTTGGCATCGCGAGCCCACCAGCAGAATGTGGTTCCGGTGGTGCATGAGGCTTTGAAGCGCGCCGGAGTGACCAAAGAGCAGTTGAGTGCCATTGCCTTTACCCGTGGCCCCGGACTGATGGGGTCGTTGCTGGTTGGCGTTTCCTTTGCAAAAGGGATGGCACGTTCCCTGAATATTCCGATGATTGATGTGAATCATCTGCAGGGTCATGTGTTGGCTCACTTCATCAAAGAAGCGGATGGCGAGGCCCGTCAGCCCAAGTTCCCGTTTGTTTGCCTGCTGGTTTCCGGCGGCAACTCACAGATTATTTTGGTGAAGTCATACAAGGATATGGAGGTGTTGGGGCAGACGATAGACGATGCAGCCGGCGAAGCCATCGACAAGTGCTCGAAAATAATGGGGCTGGGTTATCCGGGTGGCCCGATTATCGACCGGTTGGCCCGTCAGGGAAATCCGAAGGCCTATACGTTCAGCAAGCCTCATATCGCGGGTTATGATTATAGCTTCAGCGGGCTGAAGACATCCTTTTTGTATTCACTTCGCGATTGGCTCAAGGACGACGCCGATTTCATAGAACACCACAAGGAAGATCTGGCAGCATCATTGGAGGCTACCATTGTGGATATTCTGATGAGCAAACTTCTTAAAGTTACCAAAGATTTGCATATCAGGGAAGTGGCCGTGGCCGGTGGCGTGTCGGCAAATACGGGTCTGCGTAACGCCTTTCATGAATATGCCGAACGCTACAAGTGGAATATTTATATACCTAAGTTTGGTTATACCACAGACAATGCGGCCATGATTGCCATAACGGGATACTTCAAATATTTAGATAAAGATTTTTGTTCCATTGACAAGCCTGCTTATTCACGAGTTGGTTTGTAAAAAAAGATAAGATTATGTCACTAGAAACAAAATTTATAAGTAGAGAAATCAATGAACTGATGTGGAAAAACGGCTCAACACTTTCTACCGCGGAGAGTTGCACGGCCGGCAATGTTGCTGCGGCCATAACGTCTGTTCCCGGCAGTTCGCAGTTTTACAAAGGTGGAGTGGTAGGCTATTCCAATGAAGTGAAGGAAAACATGCTGCATGTAAGCCATGAGACGTTGGAAGCGTATGGAGCGGTCAGCGAGGAGACTATCACGGAAATGATAAAAGGAGCCATGAATGTGCTCAAAACCGATTTTGCTGTGGCAACATCGGGTATTGCAGGACCGGGCGGAGGCTCTCCGGAAAAGCCGGTAGGATTGATTTGGGTCGCAGCCGGCAACAAGAATAAGGTGCTGACTCAGAAATTGGAGGGAGACTATGGCCGTGAAATCAATATCGCCAGAGCTACCCAGGCTGCTTTGTCGCTATTGCTGAATCTGATTCGTGAGAATGAAAATAACGAATGATAAAACCACATTTTTGGCTAAACAGCTTGTTTATTAGGAATAAATACTTTAATTTTGCACGCTGTTTGAGATAAACAAAAAGGAAACTATAAAAATAAGATAGCAATGTCGAAAATTTGTCAAATTACCGGAAAGAAAGCCATGATTGGCAACAATGTTTCGCACTCAAAGAGAAGAACCAAGAGAGTTTTTGATGTGAACTTGTTTACAAAGAAGTTCTACTATGTAGAGCAAGATTGCTGGATTAGCTTGAACATTTGTGCTGCTGGTCTTCGCGTAATTAATAAGAAAGGATTGGATGCAGCGCTGAATGAGGCTGTGGCCAAAGGTTATTGTGATTGGAAAACCATTAAAGTAATTGGTTAATTTAGGGGATATATATTATGGCAAAGAAGGCAAAAGGTAACAGAGTGCAAGTAATACTTGAATGCACCGAACATAAGGCAAGTGGTATGCCGGGAACATCTCGTTACATTACTACAAAGAATAGAAAGAATACACCTGAGAGATTGGAACTGAAAAAATACAATCCGATCTTGAAGCGAGTAACAGTTCACAAAGAAATTAAATAATAGAATTCTATGGCAAAGAAAACAGTAGCAACCCTGCAAACAGGTAAGGAAGGTCGCTCTTATACTAAAGTGATCAAGATGGTCAAGTCGCCCAAGACCGGAGCTTATGTTTTTGATGAACAAATGGTTCCGAACGATAAGGTGCAAGACTTCTTTAAGAAATAAGAAAGTTCTATTTGTTTTCCCCTGGAAGGGGCGGACGTATATTCTTAAGAATATGCTTGAACAACCTCATAGAGGGTGTGTCGTGAGAAGCGATGCACCCTTCTTTTTGTCATATTAGAGGTCTTGGAAAACGTGTCGCAGGTTTTGGATGGGTGGGGTGTATAAGCAAAGAGCATACTCCCGGATTACGTCTTGGGAATATGCTCTTTCTGTGAGATTGTTTTATCCTTATACGGTATGTAACTCCATGCCGAAGGCTTCGGCTACTCCGGGGAAGGTTATTTTACCGTCTACAATGTTTAGGCCAAGCTTCAGTCCCGGGTCTTCGGTACAAGCTTGTTTCCATCCTTTGTCTGCCAAACGGATGGCATAAGGCAGTGTGGCGTTAGTCAGGGCAAGGGTAGAAGTGAAGGGGACTGCTCCCGGTATGTTGGCCACGCAGTAATGTACAATGCCATCTACTTCATATACCGGTTCGGCATGTGTTGTGGGATGCGAAGTCTCGAAGCATCCGCCTTGGTCGATGGCCACATCTACCATTACCGAACCTTTTTTCATCAGTCCGATCATTTCGCGGGTAATAAGGTGTGGAGCTTTTGCTCCCGGTATGAGCACAGCGCCGATAACCAAGTCGGTAGTGGGTAATTCTTGCTCTATATTGTAAGTAGAGGAGAACATTGTCTTTACGTTCTTCGGCATGAATTCGGCCAGTTGGCGCAGGCGCGGCAGGGAGATGTCGCACACGGTCACATCGGCTCCCAGTCCGGCGGCCATCAATGCGGCCTGTGTGCCCACGACACCGCCGCCCAATACGAGCACTTTGGCCGGTTTTACACCCGGAACGCCTCCCAGCAGGATGCCTTTGCCGCCTTGTGGTTTTTCAAGGAAGCGTGCTCCTTCCTGCACCGACATGCGCCCTGCCACTTCGCTCATGGGGATTAGCAAAGGCAATGTGCCGTGCTTGTCAACCACGGTTTCATAGGCTAGACAGGTGGCTCCGCTTTGTAACATGGCCTCTGTCAGGATACGGTCGCAGGCGAAGTGGAAGTAAGTGAACACCAGCTGTCCCCGACGTACAAGTTTATATTCGGGTTCAATGGGCTCTTTTACCTTGACTATCATTTCTGCGGCAGCATAAACGTCTTCTATCGTAGGAAGAATTTGTGCTCCTGCACGTTCGTACTCGGCATCGGGGAATCCGCTATTTTCGCCTGCGGTGTGTTGTACATATACGGTGTGGCCTCGTTGGGTCAATTCGCGTACTCCGGCCGGAGTCATTGATACGCGGTTTTCATTGTTTTTGATCTCTTTGGGAATACCAACTATCATAATGTTACATTTTATAGGTTTGTACGCTCAAACATACGAAATCCCAATTAATTTTCGTAAATCTGTATAAGGAATATACCTCTTTGAAATCAAGAGAGTTAGAAGAATTATCACGTTTTGTGGTAATGATTTGGCAACCGTTCATGTTGCTGCGGTCTGCGTTATATTACTTTTCAAGTAACTCTTTTCCTTTTGCAAATTTAGAAAAAAATAGAGATATGAGAAACTTA
>CALUJS010000064.1 GCA_944321015.1 uncultured Phocaeicola sp.
GTATAGCCCACGCCCTGAATGCTGTAGCGCAAGATGCTCAGCAGTCCCAACATGGGGAAGAAGCTGGCCGAAATGCGCAGGAAGAGCTGCGTGTCGGCAATGATTTCCACCTCGGTGGGCGCCACGAAGAGCAGGGCCATGTAGCGCGAGCCGAACCACAGCACGAGGAAGTTCAACACCACGTAAATGCACATCATCCGGAAGCTGGCCTTCACGCCCTGCCAGATGCGCTCCGGCTTGCCCGCCCCGTAGTTCTGCCCGCAATAAGTGGCCATGGCCATGCCCAGACTGTCCAGCGGACAAAGGAAAAACATCTTGATGCGCATGGCCGAGGTGAACGCCGCCACGCAAGCCGTGCCCAGCGCGTTGTTGGCGCTCTGCAACATGATGCTGCCGATGGCGGTGATGGAAAACTGAAGTCCCATGGGCACGCCGATGCCAAGCATCGTCAGCGCCAGCCGCCTGTTCGTGCGCCGCTCGGAAGCGGGGCCTTGCAACACCTCGAAGCGGCGCATCATGTAGCGATAGCACAACACGGCCGACAGCCCTTGCGAGAACACCGTGGCAATGGCAGCTCCGGCCACTCCCCAGCCCAGCACGAGGATGCAGAAGAGGTCGAGCACGATGTTCAGCACCGTGGAGAAGAGCAGAAACCAGAACGGCGTCTTGCTGTCGCCCAGCGCGCGGATGATGCTGGAAAACATGTTGTAGAAGAACGTGCACGGCACGCCGATGAACGTGACGAGCAGATACAGATAGGCGTCATGGAAGATGTTCTCCGGCGTGCGCATGCTGCGCAGGATGAACGCGCAGAGCAGCGACGTGACAACGGCGATGACCACCGACATGACCGCCGCCAGACGCAGCCCGGTCCACACGTAGCGGCGCATCGTGACATAATCGTGCGCGCCGAACTTCTGTGCGATGGGGATGCCGAAACCTCCGCAACATCCCGTGCAGAAACCCAATATCAGGAAGATGACCGAGCTGCTGGCTCCCACCGAAGCCAGCGCGTCGATACCCAGAAATTTGCCCACGATGGCCGCATCGACCAGCGAATAAGTTTGTTGAAGCAGATTGCCCAGCAACAGGGGCAGCGTGAAGTTAAAGATGAGCGCAAACGGCGAGCCCTCCGTCAGTTCTTTCGTAGTAGCCATTGATGTGTCGTTGAAAAAAAATCGTGCAAAGATACACAAATCGACAGGAATACGCCTGCGGAAGAAGCGTTAAAAAGTGCTTGGCGGATAGACCGGTCAATAATTCAAGCCGAACCACCACAAAGGCAGCACATTGCCGGAAGAATACTCCACGTCGTCCTTCACCACATAACCTTCCGCGGCATTCTCAATCTGCTTCTTCCCTTTCGACCGCCCGCCAATCTCGAACGTGCGCTGGCCAATCTGGAAGTCCGATATGGAAGACGACACGACCCAATTCCTCACACGCATCTGATTCAGGAAAAAGGTCTCGCGCAGGTTACCCACGTTTATTTCCCCGTCGGCCAACGCGTGTACCAGATTGGGATTATCCAGATATACCTTCTCCACCTTGCCCAGGCTCCGGATGCCTCCGGTGCCGTCGGTCAGTTGGGCAATCATGCCCGCATCCTCGATGTAACGCAAATAATCGGGCATCTGATTGCGTCCCGCCCCAATCAGTTCTGCCAACTTGCTCATGTTGGGCTTGAAAGGCACGCTTTTGGCAATAATGGAAAGAAGCGACTTGAACTTCCGCCCCATGGAAGCCGACATGTCTGCAAAAACCGGAATATCGTTCTCCAGCGTCAGATTGATAATCTGCCGCAACTTCTCGTCGAAGCTGCTGTCTTTGGCAAAAGGATAATAGCCGCGCTTCAGGTAATCATCGAAATAGAGCAAGGGAGTTTTCAGCTCAATCTCCTCGGGAGCGCCGCCAACAATCTCGTCCAACGAAAAAACCGGCATCGTAATTCCCTGAAACAACCTCAGATATTCCCGGAATGAAAGCCCGTAAAGATGATAAAACACCACCCGACGACTCAAATCAGAAGCCCCTTTGTTCAAGTCTAACACCGACGAACCGGAAAAAACCACCTTCAGCTCGCTGTAATAATCATACATCAGCTTCAGTTCCTTCGACCAATCCTTGTATTTGTGGATTTCGTCGATAAACAGATAACGCACCCCGCGCTGCGTCAGCTTCTCGGCAAGGTCTATCAGACGATGGTTGCCGAAATACAGATCATCGGCATTGACATAGAGCACATCGGCAGGATTCAAGTCCTTTTTGATGTGCTGCAACATCAAAGTAGTCTTGCCCACACCGCGCGGGCCGCGAATGCCAACAATGCGGTTGCTCCAATCTATCTCGTCATAAAGATAGCGGAAAAAGGAGGTATCCGTCTCGCGAAGCAGTTTCTTGTAAATCTTAACCAGATTATCCATACGCTCATTTGTTTGCCAGCAAAGATAGCAAAGATTTGCACTCGCCAAGTGCAAAGCAGCACGAAATTTGCACTCGCCAAGTGCAAACGAAAGGGCTTTCCTATAACCGACATAGAAAAAACTATGTCTGACATAGAAAATCCTAAGTCAGACGTAGAAATTTCTATGTCAGACATAAGAAAAGCAGCAATATTTTGAAGGCGGACGGCCCCCCACAAGAAAAACGAAAGGATGAAACTAATCCAAGAGTTCTGCAAAAAAGCCGAGGGCCACATCCGAAATTCTCAATTGTTTGGATTAACAGAGAGAAGATAGAAAACACCGCAAAAGTACCGACTGAAATGCCGCAAAAATGTCGATCGACATCCTGACTTCGTCAACGTGTCACTAAAAAATCATCAGAGAACAATGGCACAATACGTTGACGAAGTCAGGTGAAGGGCCTTATACGCCCAACACGATGTTGGCATCAATATTCAACTTGCGACTTATCTCCCGGGCGACCTTCAATGTCGGTTCACATTTGCCGGAGATATAATCACTGAGTCGGGAAGGACTAACCCCAACCAATTTGGCAAGCGCTTTCTGATTCAACCCCATTTCAAACATGCGCAACTTAAGAACATCTACGAGTGTAGGCTCACCCAACGCGAAATGCTCTTCCGAATAATCGGCAACGAGATTGGAAAGCAATTCCAGTTCAATACTGTTCGGGGCATCCAGTGGAGTCTCATCTGTCACCAAAGGCAACAATTCTTCCACCCTTTTCACTGCCCAGTCATATTGGGCTTTGGTTTCTATCTTTGTCATCGCTTTAAATTTTTGAGCATCAACTATCTTATCGTATTCTGCATGGGTACCAATGAAACGAATATAAAAAAATTGAATAGTGAACTTAATCACAACCACAAGCCTATAATTATTACCTTTAATATTAATTTTCCAAAATATAGTTTCAATATTTATAATCCTATGACCATTCCAATGTAAGGGCAGGGTCTGCTCCCCAAAAGCTGCCATGCAAGATGCATTCGGACAGATGTGAATAATGTACAAAATTAAATTACCGTACAGACCGCCGACCATGCGGCGGCCCATACGGTAATCAGAGAGAAGATAGAGAGAAGTTTTCTCAAAAGTAAGCTCCGACAACTCAATAACCAGAGCTTACAATTTTTTAGTTTCGGTTATTACCAGCGTTCGCGATAAACTACATCCACTATCTTGCCGAAACCGTCCCATTCGTCCACCAGTTCGAGGTTGCCTGTTGAAGTATTAAGGCGATAACGATGGAAAGTACCGCCATTATTATCACCGGTACTTGGGTCATAGGAACCTACCATCACAAAGTATTGGTCATTAAAGACTTCTTCTGGAATATTATCAATATACAGTGTTTTAAAGAGGTCCGTCTTAACCATTGTAATTTCTTCACCCGGCAAAGTAATGCTTTGGAGCGATTTGGTAGCATAGTTATAAGTATAAACCTTATCACCATAGCTATAGAACATATAAGGATAAAGCGAATGGAATGTAAAATGCTCAGCTACATTAAAATTCTCTGCCGTAATGTTCTCATAGTAGTTTTGCTGTACATATTGGTCACCAGTCAAATTGATTGCCAATACCGAACGCGAGCCTCCATTATCCAGCACAGCATAAACGATGTCATATTTAGTACCTTCCATATATACAAGGTCCTGACCTACATTTCCAAACGGAATGAAGTCTGCATGATCTTCGGGTACGCTGTAGAGAATATTATCAGTTTGTCCACTATCCCATTTCATGAAGCGGCGATTGTCCACATCGAAGAACAGGGCTGCCGACGACGTTACTTCCCACATTACTCCTGTACGGTTCATGCCATTGCCAATATAGGGGGAAACATGATAAGCCCTTTCCCCAAGTTCTTCAGTTGCATTGGCAATAGATTCAAACATTGCACCGTCGTAATCTGCGGAATAGATGTAAGCATCGCCATTTTTTGTGGTGGCTGCGAATGCTCCTGTGCCTTGTGGCCATCCACATCCAACAGAAGCCATACGTACTGGCACATCATCGCCTAAATCACTAAGGAACAACAAATTTGCCAAATTATCAGCTGCAGTAGTAGTCAATGTTTCCCAACTTAATTCATAAGAACCAGTTTCAGAACACATAAAAATACGGGCATCCACAAACTGCTGTACCTTATTATAAAGAATCATTGTGGCATTATGATTCTCAGGGAAAGCCGTTGTCAGGATGTTATGCGTCGGAATAGTGTCTTCTCCGCTTACAACAGTTATCATGTCTAAGCGCACGCGGTTGTCGTCGCCTTCATTGCAAAGCACCATCCATCCTTCATAAGTGCTGGATGAAAGGGTGATGGGATAGGTAAAGTAGGTAGTGACGTCTGTGCGTTTGTCTTTTACGGAATAGACCACTTCGTACGATCCTGCGTTTTCTACGAATTCATAAGTGAAACTTTGTGTCCCTTCAGGGTTCATGTCGTGTGAGGTTTGTCCGTCGTCGAAGTAACTTCCAAGCCTGGTGTCCAAGCGGCAGGCATATTCGAAGTTTGGATTGTCTGCCGTGATTTCACCTTCTTGTGTGGAGGTAATCGTCGGTGTAAACACAAAATTATCCACTCCTCTGAGATAGCCGCTCGGTACATTCGCCTCAACTTCTATTACCGGGACTTCGGAGTAATTGTAGTTGCCTTCATCGTCGTAGCAGGCGGCAAGACCCAGCGCGAGAAGAGACAACAGAAGGTATTTTATTGTTTTCATAAAATCTAAGTTATAAGTTAGTTATTACTGATATGCAGAATAGTCCACTTGGAAGTCTTCGCCAAGTTGCATGTATTCGTTGTTGGCTTCGTCGTAGACGGGTGTGCCGGCATCGGCCAGTTCTTGCAACTCTTTTCTTAGCAGTTTGGCTGCGTATGCGAGTTGTCCGAACCGGACGCCATCATAATAGCCATATCTTTCCCAAGAGCGATGACTCCATCCTACAAGGGCATTTACTCGTGTTTCTTTGTCAGCAGACCATTTGCCCAAATAGTTCTCTGCATTGGACCAAGAACTGGGTCGCGTAAGGATTTCGCTAAAAATAACCTTGTAGCTAGAGCCGCAAAGTGTGTCAACTGCCGTAGCCTGCCAGTCACCGTTGCTGCGATATTCATCCAGTTCGGTGGTGAAGTAATTGTTGTCTTCCAAACTGAATACCACTTGGTAGGTTGCTGCCTTTAGGTCGTCATGGCGATAGATGGTGATGGGCAGGTTTGTTTCTGCTGTGTTGGCTGCTATGACGCAGTCGGCATCATTGTAATCGTAGTGTACACCGCGTTGGGCGTTGCTTTGCGTTTCGTCCACTGTGAGCGTGAAGGGGCGGTCATAGTCTGTCGTGTTTCCCATAATGCGGACAGGAAGCTCCACTTCTTGCTGGGTGATATGCCCGGCACTGGTAGTAAATGACACGACAATGGAGTCGGCATACGTGTAGTAGAGCGGGCTACCATTTGTATCAAGATTCCAACTGGCTTGCCTTTGCAGGTAGATGCCGGACACTTCTCCTTCGAAGGTCTTGAACTCTTCTTCCGAACAAGCAGCAAACGCGGTTGCGGCAATGGTTATAAGCAGTATTTTTGATAGTTTCATAACTTGTGTTTTTATCGGTTGATTAATTCGCTTTCAGGCAACGGGAGCACATACCTTGCATCAGATGCCGCATAAGTACTGGTATTTTGACCATTTTGTGCCCCTCCTATATTCTGGAAGAAACGTTTGAACATATAGAAAGCCTGGCCTTCGCCATAAGTCTCGCGCAAGTATTCCAATTTGATTTCTTCCAGCAAGGCATCGCTTGTGATGTTGGCATCCAGCGGTTGGCGGCCACGTGCAGCCATAATGGTATCCATATAGTCGCGCGCTTTGCCTGGGTCTGTATCACGCAAGCATTCTGCTGCGATGTAATAGGCCTCGCTCAAATGCATAAGCGGCATGAAATAGGTGTAGAACGGGTAAGAACTCTCTTCTATTTCCTCGTCGGTCAGCTCAATCTCACGGTATTTGATGAAATAATTCGTGTTGGCTGTCCATTGTGACATGTAACGGTAATCTCCTAAATTTGTTTGGTTGCCATTCGCAAACAGAGTTGAGACATATCCACTGCGGGGTTGGAGCAATACGGAGGCGGTCAGGTTGGCACCGTCGAAATAGCTGGTATAAATGGTGTTTCGTCCGCTGTCGTAGAAGCCGAAGAGGCATTCTGTGGAGAATGTGCGGTCGGGCCGTTGTCCGCCCAGCAATTCGTCGGAGTTGACAAAGGGGAACCATGCAGTCACTTGCGGGTCGTCAGTCAGTTTTTGAGCCGCAGCCAAGGCATTGGCAGTGTCGCCGGCCCAAAGGTAAACACGGGCTTTGAGCAGAAGCACGGCATAGTAGTTCAGGCGCAGCTGACGATAGCGTGCATAGTTGTCTTCATTCTCAACTGTGCTTGCCAACGAGCCTTCGGTGACGACGGGGTCATATTCAGCAAGGCACTCTTCGGCAGCGTTCAGGTCGGGAATCAAATGGTCATAAATGATGCTGCGCGCACTGAGTTGCGAATAAGCCTGCGCCGTGCGACTGTCGTTGTAGACGATGCAGAGTTGGTCGGGGTTGCGGCTGTAGACCGGGCCGAAGAGACGGAGCAAGTCGAAATGCAGGAAGGCGCGCAAAGCAAGCAAATCGCCTTTGATGAGGTTGTAGTCGTCCTCATTCAACACAGTGCCGCGTCTTTGTTCGGCGTTGTCGAGGATGACGTTGATGTTCAAAATGGTAGAATAGGCTTCTTCCCAAATGCTCTCGATGATGGGCGAAAAGTCAATGTCGGAATAAGAATAGCCTGCAATGACGGACGCATTCAGCGAGCTGGAACCGACGCTGTATTGCAATCTGTCGGGTACGTTATAGCGCTTGCCCATGAGGTCAAGCATTCCATAGGTCAGGTTTTTACCATACATCACGTCATCAATGAGCCGGTTATATACACCGTTGACAGCTGTATAGAATCCTTGCTTGCTGCTGAAAGTCTGGTCTTCGGTCTCTTTGTCTTTGGGTGTGTAGTCGAGCCAGTCGGAGCAGCCGGTGAAAGCCCCCATCGTACAGAGGACTATCAGGGTGTAGAGATATTTTTTGAGTTTCATAATGTGTTTGCTTTATAAAGTGAATGACAGTGCGAACGACACGCTGCGTGCAAACGGGTAATCCGTTCCTCGTTCTTCCTTGATGCTGCTCACACGGAAAATATCGTTCATATAGGCATTGATGCGCAGTCCGCTGATGCCCAGTTTGCGGGCGAAAGCAGGGTCGAATTCGTAACCTAATTGAAGCGATTCCAACGTTAACGTATTGTCTTTTTGAACAAAGCGAGACGACATGGGCGTGCTGGTTTGGTCGGCGATATTCTTGAACTGAGCGATGTCGCCGGGTTGTTGCCAGCGGTCGTACAATGCGCGTTTGTCCTGATTGTAGTTAAGGTTGGTCGACGAGATGTTTTCCACCTTATTATGTACAGCCGAGTTGAACGATTCTCCTCCCAAGCGGTAACGGAAGGTAACTCCTGCTGTGAAACCTTTGTATCCGAAGCTTGAACCGAATGTTCCTTCAGCTTTTGGACGGCTGTTGCCTACGATCACTTCATCGGCATACGAGAAGTCATACGTGTACGTGCCGTCTTTCTTGATAAAGATTTCACGTCCCGTGGCCGGGTCAATGCCGGCGGAGCGCACGGCCCAGATGTCGTCGGGGTCGGCACCGTCGTAGTAACGTTCGGTCGAACGGCTCTGGTTATATTCATTCATGCTGGCGAGTGAATTGCCTATGCCGTCCAGTTCGCTGTTTTCCATGCGGATGGTTCCACGCAGCGACCATGTCAGGCGTTTGTCAAAGTCGCGGAAGATGTAGTATTGCACCGTGCCGGTGAAACCTGTGGAGATTTGTTTGCCGAAGTTGGTGTTGTAGCTGGTGATACCCGAGGAACTGGGCAGGCCGATGGCAAGGAGCAGCGGGTCGGTGGTCTTCCAGTAGTAGTCCAATGTCATGGAGAAACGTTCGTCGAACAGCGTCACATCAAGTCCGATGTTGCGGTCGAGTGTGGTTTGCCACTCCAAGTTGCGGTTGCCAAGCGTTTGCAGGATGGAACTCATTCCAAAATAGTTGTATGAGGTGTACAAGTAGCGGAACGTGGTCAGCGAGAGGGCCGAATCGAAGTTCTGATTACCGGGGTTACCAATGGAGCCGCGGATTTTCAGGTAATTAATCCAAGGCGCGTTGTCCTTGATGAAGCTTTCGTTGTGGATGTTCCAGCCAAGGCCGAGCGACCAGGTGTTGATAAATTGTTTGTTAGAACCAAACACAGATGAACCATTGAGGCGGTAGCTGACATCCATCAGATATTTGTCATTATAAGCATAGCCTCCAGTAAGGTATGCACTTACGGAGCGGCTGACAGATTCTGTGTAGTCTGGTTGTTCATCGTCAGGGTATCCGTTGGCAAAAGATGGATAGGTGAAATCACCAGAGGGGAATCCCTCGGCTGAATAACCTTGCATGGTCGTTTTATCTTCTGCTATATTTCCTCCCACGGCCACATTTATACGGTGCTTTTCTTTGAGCACGGTGGCATAAATAGCTGTTAGTTCACCCTCGTAGGATGTTGTTTTCGTGTTTGTATAGGTGTATGAGCCTTTACGGAGGATGTCGGTACTTTCAAAACGTGTGTCGTCCGGCGAATAGAAAAGTTCGTTCTCTGCCGAAGTCTGGGTCAGTCCGAAGCGAGCGCGCAGCTTGAGTTCATTGGTCGGATTGTATTCGGCAATGAAGTAGTCAGAAAGCTGCATTTGCTTGGTTTCATCGCGGCTGTTGAGCGAAGCATTGTAGAGCGGGTTACCGATTTCCACTTCATAGTCATTATTGGCTAACCAGCGTTCCACTTCACCCTCTTCATTATACTTTTTATAGTAAGGACTGGCTTGTGCATAGTCGCTGAAGGGGACGATGGGATTGGTGTATTTGGTTTGTTGTGCGGTGAATTTGTTAGTGAATTGCAGCTTGCCCACACGGTAAATCAAGTCGAGGTTGGCTCCTAGGACATCGCGGTCGGATTCTTTCATTACGCCGGTCACGCCGTTGTAATTGAGCCCAATGCCAAACATGAAACCGCCTGCTCCGCCATCAGCATAGAGTTGGTGACGATGGTTAATGCCTGTGCGTACAGGCTCGGAAAGCCAATAGGTATCGACTCCACTGACGACGTCTGCTAAGTGTTGGTTGTATAGTTTTTCTCTTTCTACATCATTACCATCTCCATATTTTCCCGCCAGTCGTTCAAACTCCAGCTTCTCCCGCGCATTCATCAGGTTGTAGCTGGTCAGGTCGGGCCAAGAGATGTCCATCGAGCCGTTGTAGCTCAGGCGGAGCTGGCCGGGCTGGGGCTTCACGGTCTCAACGACCACGACGCCGTTGGCCGCCTTCGAACCGTAGATGGCCGTAGAGGCGGCATCCTTCAGGATGGTCATGGAGGCAATGCGGTTGATGTCGAGGTTGTAGATGGTTTCGAGGGTGCTCTCGAATCCGTCGAGGATGAAGAGGGGTTGGTTGGGGTCTTCGGACACTTCGTCGCGCATACCCATGATGCTGGATTTGCCACGGATTTCGATGTCGGGAAGGCGGTTCGGGTCAGAACCGAAGATGTCGCT
>CALUJS010000065.1 GCA_944321015.1 uncultured Phocaeicola sp.
ATGATGTCCATCACGCGCTCGAACGTAAGCTCGTCAAAGTAGAGGCGGTCGCACATGTCATAGTCGGTCGACACGGTTTCGGGATTGTAGTTTATCATGACGCTGCGGTAGCCCTCCTTGCGGATGGTGTGCAACGCCTGCACGCCGCACCAGTCGAACTCCACGGACGAGCCGATGCGGTAGGCTCCGGAACCGAGCACGATGATGGAGCGGTGGTCGCCCAGGTAGTTGACGTCGTTGGCCACGCCGCTGTATGTGAGATAAAGGTAATTGGTCTGTGCGGGATATTCGGCCGCCAGGGTGTCAATCTGTTTCACCACCGGCACGATGCCCAGCTTCTTGCGGAAGGCGCGCACCTCGTTGATGGCCTCTTCTATCTCCATGGTCTTCTCCAGTCCCACGGCACGGCCTATCTGGAAGTCGGAGAAGCCCTGCACCTTGGCCTTGCGCAGCAGGTCGGCTCCGAGGTTCTCCAGTCCGTCCACGGCATGAAGCTCTTTCGAGGTGTTCATGATGTTCATCAGCTTCTGGAGGAACCACTTGTCAATCTTGGTCAGCTCGTGTATCTGGTCGATGGTGTAGCCTGCGCGCATGGCCTTGCTGATGACGAATATGCGCTTGTCGGTCGGCTCGCGCAGGGCCTTGTCCACATCGGGGATGACCAGCTCCTTGTTTTCCACAAAGCCGTGCATACCCTGGCCAATCATGCGGATGCCTTTCTGGATGGCTTCCTCAAACGTGCGTCCTATGGCCATCACCTCGCCCACCGACTTCATGGACGAGCCCAGCTCGCGGTCCACGCCGCGGAACTTGCCCAGGTCCCAACGGGGAATCTTGCAGACAACGTAGTCCAATGCGGGTTCAAAGAATGCCGAGGTGGTCTTGGTCACGGAGTTCTTCAGCTCGAACAGGCCATAGCCCAGACCCAGCTTGGCCGCCACGAAAGCCAACGGATAGCCGGTGGCCTTGGAGGCCAATGCCGACGAACGGCTCAGACGGGCATTCACCTCGATGACGCGGTAGTCTTCCGACTCGGGGTCGAAGGCATACTGCACGTTGCACTCGCCCACGATGCCGATGTGGCGGATGATGCGGATGGCCAGCTCGCGGAGCTTGTGATATTCCTTGTTGGTCAGCGTCTGCGACGGAGCGATGACGATGGACTCGCCGGTATGGATGCCCAGCGGGTCGAAGTTTTCCATGTTGCAGACGGTGATGCAGTTGTCATACTGGTCGCGCACCACTTCGTATTCGATTTCCTTCCATCCGCGGAGCGACTTCTCCACCAGCACCTGCGGCGAGAAAGAGAAGGCTTTCTCCACCAGCACGTTCAGCTCTTCCTCATTGTCGCAAAAGCCCGAGCCCAATCCGCCGAGCGCGTATGCGGCACGCACGATGACCGGATAGCCCACCTCGCGGGCAGCCCGGCGCGCGTCTTCGGCATTCTCCACAGCCTCGCTCTTGATGGTCTTCACATGGATTTCGTCGAGCTTCTTCACAAAAAGCTCTCTGTCTTCCGTGTCGATGATGGCCTGTACCGGCGTGCCCAGCACCTTCACGTCATACTTCTCCAGCACGCCGCTCTTGTAGAGCTCCACGCCGCAGTTCAATGCCGTTTGTCCGCCAAACGAGAGCAGGATGCCGTCCGGACGTTCCTTCTGAATGACCTTCTCCACGAAGAACGGAGTGACGGGCAGGAAATAAATCTGGTCGGCCACGCCCTCACTGGTCTGCACCGTCGCGATGTTGGGATTGATGAGCACCGTGTGGATGCCTTCTTCCTTCAATGCTTTCAGAGCCTGTGAGCCGGAATAATCAAACTCGCCGGCTTCACCGATTTTCAATGCGCCCGAACCCAGCAGCAATACTTTCTTTATGTTTTCTTTCATGATGGTTTCTAAATTAAAGGAGTTTCACAAAATCGTCGAAGAGGAACTCTGTATCCGTCGGCCCGCTGGCAGCTTCCGGGTGGAACTGCGCCGAGAACCAGGGCTTGGACTTATGGCGGATGCCTTCATTGGAGCCATCGTTCATGTTGATAAAGAGCGGTTCCCAATCGGCGCCGAGCGTATGGTTGTCCACCGCATAACCGTGGTTCTGGCTGGTGATGAAGCACTGGTTCGTCCCCACCTTGCGTACCGGCTGGTTGTGGCTGCGGTGACCGTATTTCAGTTTGTAAATCTTGGCTCCTCCGGCCTTTGAAAGCAACTGGTTGCCCATGCAGATTCCGAAGATGGGTTTGTCGGAAAGGCTCATGGCCTTGCGTATGTTCTGCACGGCCTCGTCGCAAGTGTCAGGGTCGCCGGGACCGTTGGATATGAACAGTCCGTCGTATTCCAACGACGTGAAATCATAATTCCAGGGCACACGAATAACCTCCACATCACGCTTCAGCAGGCAGCGGATGATGTTCGACTTCACGCCGCAGTCCACCAATATCACTTTCTTTTTATCTGCCCCTTCATTGTAACGGATAACCTCCTTGCATGAAACCTTGTCCACGTAGTTGACGCCGCTATACTGTGCCTGCGGTATGTTGTCCGGCTCGTCGTCGAACACGATTTTGCCCATCATCACGCCGTGTTCACGAAGCACTTTGGTCAGCTCGCGGGTATCAATGCCGGTAATGCCGGGGATGTGCTCGCGTTTCAGCCACTCGGCCAAACTCTCCACCGCATTCCAATGACTGTACTCATAGCTATAATCGCTCACGATAATAGCCTCTGCATGAATCTTCTCACTCTCCATAAACGTAGGCAGTCCGTTGGCCTCAATGGTAAAGGGAGGTACACCATAGTTGCCCACCAACGGATAAGTCAATGTCATTAACTGTCCTGCATACGAAGGGTCGGTAAGACTTTCCGGATAACCTGTCATGGCCGTATTGAAAACGACTTCTCCGGCAACAGGTTTCTCATAACCGAACGATGTGCCGTGGAAACGGGTATCATCATCGAGGATTAGCGTTACATTTCTCATTTCTGATATATGTTATTATTCGTGTTTAGAATTGATATACTTTCTCTACGTAGTTGATAAATGCCTGATTGAGCTGGCGCACGCCGCCGGGCGTGGGATAGTCGCCGCTGAAATACCAGTCGCCTTTATGGTTGGGGCAAGCTTCATGCAAGCCTTCAATGGTCTGATACACTATTTCCACCTTGGAATGAATGCCTTCGCCCTCCGTCAGCATCTCGACCATCTTGGCCGATATCTCCTCGTCCGTAAAAGGCTCATAGATGTCCTTCACACAATTCACCATCTGTTCCTTGGGCAGATGTTCCTGGGCTTTCGACTTGTTGTAGGCGCGCTCAATGATGTCGCGCATGTCACGTTCCTCCAGCAATTCGATAGCCGCACGGAAAGCGATGAACTCGCTCATCCTGGCCATATCGATGCCGTAATAGTCCGGATAGCGCACCTGGGGAGACGACGACACGATGACGATCTTCTTCGGATGCAGACGGTCGAGAATCTTGATGATGCTCTGCTTCAACGTCGTGCCGCGCACGATGCTGTCATCGATAATCACCAGATTGTCCTGATGCGGAACCAGACTGCCGTAGGTGATGTCGTAGACGTGAGCCGCCAAATCGTTCCGGCTGTTTCCTTCAGCTATAAAGGTACGCAATTTTATGTCCTTTATCGCCACCTTCTCGCTACGGATGCGCATGGAAAGTATCCGATCGAGCTCGCTGCGCGAAGGCTTGTGCCCCAGCTTTTCTATTTCTTTTATCTTCAGATGGTTCAGGTAGGTGTCAAAGCCGTCGAGCATGCCAAAGAAAGCCACCTCGGCCGTGTTGGGGATGTAGGAGAACACCGTGTGCTCCACATCATAGTCGATCGCCTTCAATATCGGGTCCACCAGCAGACGGCCCAGCTCCTTGCGCTCGTTGTATATGTCCTGGTCGCTTCCGCGGCTGAAATAAATGCGCTCGAACGAGCACTGCTTCACTTCCTTGGGCCGGTTGATTTGCACCAAGCGCAGCTCGCCCTTCTTGCTCACCAGGGCTGCCTGCCCCGGAAGCAATTCATGCACCTCTTCAACGGGCACATTCAGGGCAGTCTGAATGACCGGACGCTCGGATGCCAGCACGACAATCTCATCGTCCTTGTACCAGAAGGCCGGGCGAATGCCCCACGGGTCGCGCATGGCAAACGATTCGCCGCTGCCGGTCAGGCCGCAGATGACGTAACCGCCGTCCCAATCCTTGCTGGAGGTACGGATGACGTTCGTCAGGTCGATGTTGTCCTCGATGGCACGGGTCAGTTCCAGACCGGCCAACCCTTCTCCCTTGTAATGCTGATAGAGGCGTTCCACCTCCCTGTCCAGGCGATGACCCACCTGCTCCAGCATGATATAGGTATCGGAATAGATGCGCGGATGCTGTCCCTCGGCGGTGATTTGGGCAAATATCTCGTCGACATTGGTCAGGTTGAAATTGCCGCACAAGGCCAGATTCTTTGCCCGCCAGTTGTTGCGGCGCAGGAACGGATGGACATAAGAAAGACCACTTTTGCCGGTAGTGGAATACCGCAAGTGGCCCATGTAAGTTTCACCGGCAAAAGGCAAACAACGCTGCGCGTAATCGGCATCGTGCAGTTGCTCCGGCGTCAAATCCTTGAAATGACTCTGGACGGTGGCAAATATTTCCGTAATGGCGCCCGCTCCCAACGCCCGCTCACGGAACATATATTCTTCGCCGGGCGCGGACATCTGTTTCACACACGCCAGCCCCGCGCCTTCCTGCCCGCGGTTATGCTGTTTCTCCATCATCAGATAGAGCTTGTTCAGACCATACATCCATGTGCCGTACTTCTCCTGATAGTAGCTCAATGGTTTGAGCAGACGTATCATGACGACCCCGCATTCGTGCTTTAACTGTTCCATTTGTATCTTGTTTGCATTGTTATTCTACGGTGACCGATTTGGCCAGATTGCGCGGCTGGTCCACATCCTTGCCCTTGCAGACGGCAATGTGGTAAGCAAGCAACTGCAGGGGAATGGTCGTTATCAGCGGTTCGAGGCATTCGATGATTTTGGGTATCTCGATGCAGTCGTCGGCCAACGACATGATTTCCGTGTCGCCCTCCGAAACCAGAGCAATCACCTTGCCCTTGCGGGCCTTTATCTCTTGTATGTTACTGATTATCTTCTCATACATGGCGTTCTTGGTAGCCACCACCACGACCGGCATTTCGGTGTCGATGAGGGCGATGGGCCCGTGTTTCATCTCGGCGGCCGGATAGCCTTCGGCATGGATGTAGGAAATCTCCTTCAGCTTCAACGCTCCTTCCAGCGCCACGGGATAGTTGTAGCCGCGACCCAGATAGAGGAAGTTGTGCGCATAGGTGAAGATGCGCGACAGCTCGGATATGGCCTGATTCTTCGAGAGCACCTGCTTCATCTTGGCCGGGACGAGGTTGAGCTCCTGCACGATTTCCAGGAACTCGCTGTCATCAATGGTCTTTTTCTCCTTGGCCAACGCCAGGGCCAGCATGGTGAGCACCGTGACCTGTCCGGTGAATGCCTTGGTGGAGGCCACGCCTATCTCGGGGCCCACATGTATATAGGAACCCGTGTGCGTGGCGCGCGCGATGGACGAACCCACCACGTTGCAGATGCCATAGATGAACGCGCCGCGCTCCTTGGCCAGCTGGACGGCGGCCAGCGTGTCGGCCGTCTCGCCCGATTGGGATATGGCTATCACCACGTCTTCCGACGAGATGACCGGATTGCGATAGCGGAACTCCGACGCATATTCCACCTCGACGGGGATGCGACAGAGGCTCTCGATGAGCTGCTTGCCTATCAGGCCGGCGTGCCACGACGTGCCACAGGCCACGATGATGAAGCGGCGGGCATTCAACAGTTTTTCCTTATGGTCAATCACGGCCGAGAGGGCCACGTTGGTCGATTCCACGTTTACACGCCCGCGCATACAGTCGTTGATGCAGTCGGGCTGCTCGAATATCTCTTTCAGCATGAAGTGGGGATATCCGCCTTTCTCCAGCTGTCCCAGATTCATTTCGATGGTCTGTATCTCGGGTTTCATCTTCACGTTGTCCAGGTCGACCACCTTCAGCTCGCATCCGCGACGGATGACGGCAATTTCGTTGTCTTCCAGATAGACCACCTTGTCCGTATATTCCACGATGGGCGTCGCGTCGGATCCCATGAAGAACTCGTCGTCGCCGATGCCCACCACCAGCGGGCTGCTCTTGCGCGCCACGAGGATGGTGTCGGGCTGACGCTTGTCGACCAAGGCGATGGCATAGGCCCCGATGACCTCGTGAAGGGCCAGCTGGAGGGCCGTGAGCAAATCGAGGTTGTTCGACACCTGTACGTATTCGATGAGCTGCACCAGCACTTCCGTGTCCGTATTGCTCAGGAAGCTGATGCCCTTCTGTTGCAGACGCTCCTTCAGGGTAGCATAGTTTTCAATGATTCCGTTGTGAATGAGGGCCAGATTGCCCGAAGCCGAATAATGAGGATGAGCATTCACCTGCGAGGGTTCGCCGTGCGTGGCCCAACGGGTGTGGGCTATTCCGATGTTGCCGGAAATGTCTTTATCTTCAACGAAGCGTTCCAAATCGGAAACCCTTCCCTTGGTTTTGTACACATTCAACTGTCCTTGAGGGGTTATCAATGCTATCCCCGCGCTGTCGTAACCTCTGTACTCCAGTCGCTTCAAGCCTTTCACGAGGACAGGGTAAGCATCTCTCTTACCGATGTAGCCTACTATTCCACACATAACTTGATGTCGTTCATTAATATTTGTGCAAAGATACAACATTCTGACGTATATCCCGCAAAGGGGCTGATTTTATTTTCCCCGCCGACGGGGAAGCAAAGCCGAAGGAGAGCGCAAACATTAATTATTCATAAATCTCATGGGGGGGGGTAAACGACGAAGCAGATATGCTATATTTGCAACAATGGAAGGCCCGCAAGCGTCCATATCTGCGCTCGTGTCCGTCCATATGTCCGCGTTCGTCCGCCCATATACACAGCCGCGAGCGGGAATATGGACGCTCAAACGGGACTGAAACCGGACTTTCCCGCCTTATACCTTATAATATTATATCACGTTGTCATACAATCATTCCGACCATGAGAACAAACATCTTGAAACTCCTTTGCTGCCTGCTGGCAGCCTGCTCCCTCACCGCCTGCGACGACGATGAAGGCATCCGCTTTATGGACAATGTGCTGGTGGGCGACGTCATCACCGGACAGGAAGCCGTAAGCCACGTGGAACTGTTCACCCTGGGCGTCAGTACCCTGACCGTTGCGGGCGGCACCCTGCCCTACCAAGTGTCGGTGGCCGACCCCGCGCTGCTCACCGCCACGGTGGAGGGCAGCGACCTGCGCTTGGAAGCGGCAGGCGAAGAGGGCGCCACCGAAGTGACGCTCACCGACAAGAACGGGCGCACGGCCACGCTCACCGTGGCCATCCGGGCCTACCGGATGCAACTTACCGTAGCCACCATCCAAACCAAAGTGCTCGACACCGAGAGCAATCCGGCCGACGAGACCACCGCGCAAGCCATTGCGGACGACATCGCGGCCACCTCGCGTATCCAACCGGGCAACGTCATCGTTCTGGAACGCAAGACACGCACCGAGACAGGCGAAGAAGGCGCGCTGCGCATCTATGCCGACAGTTCGGAATCGACCGAAGGCATGAAGGAAGGCACCTATGCGCAAGACGTGTATCCGGAACTGCAAACCTACACTTTCACCCTGCGCTACGACGGCGTGGAAGAGACCTACTTCCTGAACCGCCCCACCGCAGCCCACCCCGACATTCCCGAAACGCGCGAGGTTGGCCCCATCCCGTTCCTGCTGGGACGTAACGTCACCTCCCGCTACCAAGCAGATTATCCCGGCGTGGGGACGGTTGTCTATGCCCTGAGCGGCTACGTACGGCATTAGGCTCGAGAGACGAGTTTTCGTGCGGCGCTCTGGCAATCACAGCCTTAAAAAGAGGGCAATCTTTGCATTTTTTGAAGTAAAAGGACGAGCGTATCTAAAAAAGCAGTACTTTTGCAAAGTCTAGATTACAATTATTCAGTTATACACATTATGTCTGAAACAAACAAGACTTTCCAAGAAGTCAACGAAAGCTACACCATCAACGAGGCGATAGCTGAAGCCAAACGCTGTCTGAACTGCAAAAATCCGTCGTGCAAGAAAGGATGCCCCATCGAGAACGACATCCCCGGCTTTATCCACCAACTTTCCATGGGCAACATGGGTGACGCCATGAGCATCATCAATGAGAAGAGCAACCTGCCCGCCATCTGCGGACGTGTGTGTCCCCACGAAAAGCAATGCCAAGGCCACTGCGTGCTCTACGCCAAGGGCAAAGGCATACAGATTGGCAAGCTGGAACGCTTCATTGCCGACTTCGATACGGAGATGAACCTCATCCGCGAGCGTCTGCCGCAAAAGACGCGCGGCAAAGTGGCCGTCATCGGTTCGGGCCCTGCGGGATTGACCGTGGCCGGCGACCTGGCACGCCAGGGCTTCAGCGTGACCATATTCGACGGTCAGGAAGAACCGGGCGGCGTGCTGATGTACGGCATACCGGAATACCGTCTGCCGAAAGTCGTAGTGCGCAAGGAAATAGAAAAGATAGAAGCGCTCGGCGTGTCGTTCGAGCTGAACTGCATGGTGGGCAAGGACATCACCGTCGACGACATGTTTGCCAAAGGATTTGATGCCATCTTCATCGGCACCGGCACGGCGCTGCCCAAGGCATTGGACATCCCGGGCGCCAAGTTGCGCGGCGTGGCCCAGTCGTCCTACCTGCTCCACATGGTAAGCATCTTCAACCAAGGCACCATCACCCGCGACCGCGTGCCCCTCATTCCGGGCGAAAACGTGGGTGTCATCGGCTGCGGCAATGTGGCCATGGACGCAGCCCGCACGGCCGTCCGCATGGGAGCCGGCAGCGTAAGCGTCATCTACCACCGCACAGAGAGCGAGATGTCGGCCATCCCAAGCGAATATCAGGAGGCAGTCAAGGAAGGCGTGCACTTCCTGTGGGAAACCTCGACCACCGAGTTTATCGGCAATGAGGAAGGACGCGTAAAAGCCATCCGTGCCAACACACCCCAAGGCGAGCAGATCATCCCGTTCGACCGCATCTATCTGGCCATCGGCTCACGCCCGGCCAACCGCATCGTGTCCACCACCACGGGCATCGACGTGGACGAAAACGGTTACATCATCGTCAAGGACCGTCCGTTCGGCATGTCCACCCGCAAGGGCGTATTTGCCGGAGGCGACGTGGTACACCACCCCCAGACCGTGGTGCTTGCCATGAAGGCCGCCAAGCAGGTAGCCGTGGGCATTGCCCAATATGTCGACGCCATAAAACTGCTGGAAAGCTGACATCATCCCGCAACCGCATAAAAGAGGTGGTGCGTGTCAAACCAACGGGCTTGAACGCACCACCTCTTCTTTTATACCCCCGGCCGCATCCCGCCACGCAAAACTTCGGCTCAAGGATAAAAAAACGAGGAGCACATTCATCATGTGTCCTCTGTGGAGCGGAAGACGGGACTCAAACCCGCGACCCTCAGCTTGGAAGGCTAATGCTCTATCGACTGAGCTACTTCCGCAATGAAGTGGGCAAAGATGGATTCGAACCACCGAAGGCGTAAGCCAGCAGATTTACAGTCTGCCCCATTTGGCCACTCTGG
>CALUJS010000066.1 GCA_944321015.1 uncultured Phocaeicola sp.
GACATTTTGTCATTGTCCGCACTTGAACAGATGCATGAAACGACATGTTAAAAATCTTTTGGGACAGCCGTGTGGCGGGCCGCGTCTCTACCATGGCGCGCCGCGTCTTTACAATGCGACAACAGGAGGCTTGCGGGCGTGCATATACGCGATGTAATCGGTCGGGAATGGCGGATATGTCCGCACAAATGGTTATCTTTACGGCGGATTACCTTAGAACAATAACGACAACATGGAAGAAAATCCTGCATCGGGTCCGGAACAGACCCGCCTGGCCTGCCTGCAAGAGCGGATGGGCTTGTTGAGAGAACGTATCGCGTCGGTCATCGTGGGACAGCAACACACGGTGGACCTCCTGCTGACCGCCATCCTGGCCGACGGACATGTGTTGCTGGAAGGTGTGCCGGGCGTGGCCAAGACGCTGATGGCCAAACTCGTGTCCCGCCTCATCGAGGCCGACTTCAGCCGCATCCAGTTTACGCCCGACCTCATGCCGAGCGACGTGCTGGGCACCTCGGTGCTCAACATGAAGACCAGCGAGTTTGAGTTCCATCGCGGCCCGGTGTTTGCCAACATCGTGCTGGTGGACGAAATCAACCGCGCTCCGGCCAAGACGCAGGCGGCCCTGTTCGAGGTGATGGAGGAGCGGCAGGCCACCGTGGACGGCACGACCTATCCCATGAGCGAGCCTTACATCGTGCTGGCCACGCAGAACCCCGTGGAGCAGGAAGGCACCTACAAGCTGCCCGAGGCGCAGCTCGACCGCTTCCTGATGAAAATCACCATCGACTATCCTTCGGCGGAAGAGGAGCTGGAAATCCTCGCCCGCCATCAGCAGCGGCGCGACTTCCTGAAGCTCGATGCCGTCGGGCCGGTGCTCTCCTGTGCGGAGGTGACGGAGTTGCGCCGGTGTGCGGCCGACATCTATGTGGAAGATTCCCTGCTGAAATACATCGTGCAGATTGTGCAGCAGACGCGCCAGAGCAAGGCCGTCTATCTGGGCGCGTCGCCGCGTGCCACCGTCGGGCTGCTTCGTGCGGCGAAGGCCTATGCCCTGCTGCAGGGGCGCGACTTTGTGACGCCGGACGATGTGAAGCTGGTGGCGCCCTGCGTGCTTCAGCACCGCATCATCCTCACGGCGGAAGCCGAGATGGAGGGCCGGACGCCCGTCAAGGTCGTCCGCCGGCTGATAGACAAAGTGGAGGTACCCCAATAACGCGCGTGCACCATGTTTCTCACGCGCAGGTTTTATGTCGTGGCGTTGGCCGTCGTCCTCCTGTTGGGCGGCGGGCATTGGTGGGCGCCGTTGTTTGCCGCGGGGAAGGCGGCGTTGTGTCTTTGGGCCTTGGCCGTGGCGGTCGACGTGGCGTTGCTCTATGGCGGAGGCGGACGGCTGGAGGGTGTGCGCCGTTGTGCCGCGCGCCTGTCGAACGGCGATGACAACGCGGTGGCTGTCGACGTGACCAACCGCTACCGGATGTCCCTGCGCGTGACGGTCATCGACGAGGCTCCCGTGGAGTTTCGGCGGCGCGACCTCTCGTTCCGTTTCGTCCTGCCTCCGGGCGGGCGGCACACGGCGGGCTATACGCTGCGTCCCGTGCGGCGCGGACTGTATTTCTTCGGGCGCATCCGCCTCTTTGCCTCCACGCGGTTGGGGCTGGTGTCGCGCCGTTTCACCACCGGGCGGCCCGATGCCGTCAAGGTCTATCCCTCCTACCTCCAGTTGCGGCGTTACGAACTGATGGCCATCCATAACCGGCTGGACGACTTCGGCATCAAGCGCATCCGTCGCGTGGGGCACCACACGGAGTTCGAGCACATCCGCGAGTATGTGCCGGGCAACGACTTCCGCACCATCAACTGGAAAGCCACCGCCCGCCGCCATCAGCTCATGGTCAATGTGTATCAGGACGAGCGTTCGCAGCAGGTGTATTGCCTCATCGACAAAGGCCGCGTGATGCAGCAGGCGTTTGCCGGGATGACGCTGCTCGACTATGCCGTCAATGCCTCGCTGGTGCTCTCCTACGTGGCTGTTCATCGCGAGGACAAGGCCGGACTGGCCACGTTTGCCGACCGCTTCGAGACCTTTGTGCCCGCTTCGCGCCGCGAGGGGCAGATGACGCTGCTGGCCGAATCGCTCTACAACGAGCAGACGGCCTTTGGCGAGACCGACTTCTCGGCGCTCTGCGTTCACCTGAACAAGCGCGTCACGAAGCGCAGCCTGGCCGTGCTCTACACCAACTTCACCACGCTGGTCGAGGCGCGCCGGCAGCTTCCTTATCTGCAGAATCTGGCCCGTCGCCACTGCCTGCTGGTGGTGTTCTTCGAGGATGACGACGTGCAGGCCTATGCCGCCTCGCCCGCCGACACGACGGAGGAGTATTACCGGCATGTCATTGCCGAGAAGTTCATTTACGAGAAGCGGCAAATCGTTGCCCTGCTCAAGCAGCACGGCATCATCGCGCTCCTCACCTCTCCCGCCCGCCTGACGGTGGACGTGATAAACAAGTATATCGAGGTGAGGAAGAGGTAGAAGCCCCATCCAAACCCCTGCAGCCCCACCCAAACCCTCCCCCGAAGGGAGGGCTTTTAGTTCTCCCCCTCGGGGGGAGTTAGAGGGGGCCCGGAGTTAGAGGGGGCCACAGTCTCATCGCCCGGTTGCCAGCAGATATTCCCGCTTCTTCACTTCATACAGAGAGTAGCTTTCCACGTACCGGTCGCGGCTTTGCTGATAGAGTGTCTGTGCCTCGAGCAGGTCGCTCATGGTGCATGTGCCCGCCTGATAGTAGTCCGATTGCAGGCGCAGGTTTTCCTCCGCCTGGCCGATGCTCTCGACGGCTATCTGCACCTGGCGGTAGGCATCGTTCATGGCGTTCCACGCGTTGCGCATGCGGATGACGAGCAGTTCGCTTTGGTCGGCCAGCCGGTTTTCGGCGTTGCGCACCTGCAGCTTTTGCCGCTTCATGTCGTGCGAGCCGCCCCACCACTTCGTGAGCGGCACACTGACGGTGACCCCTCCCAGCCAGAACGAGTGGCTTCGGTCCATCAGGTTCTCATAAACGTAACCGCCTTCCACGGCCACGGTCGGCAGGTTCTTTCCCAAGGTCATTTTATATTGTAGCCGTCCGGCATCCACCTGTTTGTTCAGCAGATGATATTCCGTGGTGAGCGGGAGCGATGATTCCGGCGAGCGGTAAAGCCCGTCAGGGCGCATGGGAAGTCCGCCGTCCATCGTCCAAACCACATCAATGCGTCCGGCGCTGTCCGTCGGGCAACCGATGTATTGAGCCAGCAGATGCGCGGAAACCTCAAGGGCATTCGCCACGGAGATACGCTTGCTGCGCATCTCGTTTTTGCGCAGTTCCACCTGAAGCAGGTCGTTGCGGTTGGTCACTCCTGCGTCGACGGCCGCTTTCACATCCCGGTGTATCCTGTCGAGTTGTGCTTGCAATGTGCCGATGGTGTGCAGCTTCTCTTTCAGGGTCACCATCTGCCAGAAATACTGTTCCACCGTGAGTCTCACTTCGTTTTCAGATTGCCGGCGTTGCAGGCGGCTGACATTCACGTTTACATCGGCCAGTTTGTTGGCGTTGACAATCTGTCCTCCGGCAAAGAGCGGCAATGTGGCAGTCACACCGCCCACGAGGCCGTCGTCCATCAGCGACAATCGGCCCGATTCCGTATCCATCTCCAGCAGGCCTTTGTCTGAGATGAACCCTCCTCCGCTGGCGCTGACCGAGGGGAAATAATTGGTAAAGGCCGACTTCTTCTGCAATTTGGCCGCATTCAGGTCGTTGTCGGCGTTCTTGATGCGGACATTGTTTTGCAAGGCCATTTCCAGGCATTCGTCCAAAGTATATGCGTGCTGTGCGAAAGACAGGGCCGGACAGATGCCGATCGCCAGCATAATCAAAGCTCGACTGGGTCTGTTTATTTTCAGATTCATGATTCTCTTGTTTTTGATTGCCATATCTATTGTTGTTCGATTGATTGCACCTTCGCCCTGCGCTTCGTCGAGCCGCGGAAGTAAATCATGTAAGCGCACGGCAGCACGGTCAGCAGGAACACCATCGTTATCAGCGTTCCGTAGCAGATGACCGTTCCCATGGGCATCCATAGGCCGGAGCCGCCCAATATCATCGGGATTACGCCCATTGACGCGGTAGCCGAGGTCAGGAAGATGGGGCGCATGCGCCGCCGGGCGGAATGGTAGATGGCGTCGGCCGAGCTCATTCCCTCTGTGGCGCGCAGCTCTTCGGTATAGTCAATCATGATGATGCCGTTGCGCACGATGATGCCCATCAGGGCCACAATGCCCAGGAAGCACGTGACGCCGAAATCGATGCCTTGGATGAGGACTCCGGCAGCCGTTCCGAACAGACAGAGAGACATCGAGGCGAAGATGAGCAAGGCCAAGCCGACTTTCTTGAAGTGGGCGATGAGCACAAACAGAATGACCAAGGCGGCCAACGCCAATCCGGCCAGGATGGGCGGAATCTTCTCGTTGGAGTCTTCTATGTCGCCACCCGGAGTGACGATGGTGTCCGGTGAGAGATGCAGCGTGGGCAGCAAGGCCGTGATGCGGTTCATCTGCTCCGTGCCGTTCTCTCCGCGTTTCACATCCGCGCCCACGGTGACGGAGTAGCAGCCGTTGCGCCGCACGATTTGCCCCTCCTGCCACATCGGCACCACATCCGCCACTTGCCGCAGGGGTACGGTCGCCATGCCTCCCATGGAGGGAATCGGCTCGTTCATCAAATCGCTTGGCAAGGCGTGGTCGGCATGTTCTCCCTTCAACACGACGCTCTGTTTGTAATCACCTTCCCAAACGGCGGAGACCGGCAGTCCGGAGCCGTATCGCATGGCAAGTGTGCTTTCTATCGTCGCATTGCTGATGCCGAGGCGCGAGGCCTCATCCTCCTTCAGGATTATCCGGCTCGTGGGGAGCGGCTCGTTGAATTCCGTATGCACGGAGGTCAGCTCCGGAATGCCGCGCATCAGGGCCAGCAGCCTGTCGGCATCGCGGCGCAACGTGTCCGGATGCCCGCCCGTCAGGCGGAATTCAACCGGATAGACCGCCTCGCTGTAGGACAACTGCTTGAAGCGCACGCGGGCATCGGGAAAAGCGCCTTCGTAACGCGGGGCATACTCGTCGAGCAACTGTTCCGTCTCCTTTATGCCTGCGGTGTTGACAATGAACTGGGCGTAGTTCGTTCCGCCAATCTGCGGGGCATAGCTGTTCTGGAAGCGCGGCGACGAGTAGCCTTTGAATGAGGCTATGCTGACCACGCGAGGGTCCCGGCGAAGAATCCGCTCCAGGCTGTCGGCCACTTGCGAGGTGCGTTCCAGCGCGCTTCCCGACGGCAGATAGATTTCCACGGCAAACTGGTTGCGGTCCGCCGTCGGCATCATCTGTTGGGGCAGCGTGGCGATGAGCAACATGCCGGCGACGACCGACAGCACGCCCGCCGCCAAGGTGGCTTTCGGCCAACGGAAACAGAAGTCTATCAGCCGGTTGTAATAGCGTTGCAGCCAGTCGAGGATGGAGAACGATTTGCCCTGCGTCCGCATGGGTTTGCGGATGAACCAGAACTGCATGAAGGGCACCAGCATCGTGGCGATGAGCAACGACACGCCCAATATCAGCGTAATGGCCCAAGGGAACGTCAGCAGGAAGTCGTGCAGCATGCCGGTCGTGGTGAGCAGGAACGGGAAGAACGTGATGCTGATGGCCAGCGTGGCGGAAAGGACGGACTTGAAGAAGTGGGTGGCGCTCTCGATGGAAGCGTGCCAGCGCGACATGCCTTCGCCCAGCTTCTCCAGATAGCTGTCGATGATGACGATGGAGTTGTCCACAATCATGCCCAGCGTCACGATGAGCGCGGCCAGCGACACGGTGTTCAGCTCCACCCCGAAGCCGTAGAGCAGCCCCAGCGAGATGAAGATGGTGACGGGAATGGTGGAAGCCGCCACCAGCGCCACGCGCAGCGGAAGCAGCAACACCACCACGATGACCACGGCGACGATGGCGATGAGCAGTTCCTTCAGGAAGTTATATACACTGTCGCCCACCACCCGGCTTTGGTCGGTGATGCGGAACAGCCCGACTTCCTCCGGCAGTTCCTCGTGCTTGAACGTGTCCAGCGTCTGGTTGACCGCGTTGCCCATGGCCACGATGTTCTGCCCCTTCTTCATTTCGACGGACAGCAGCAGGCATTTCTTGCCGTTGTAGGTGATGCGGCTGTCCGGCTTGGGATATTCGCGGACGACGCGCGCCACGTCCTTCAACCGCACCACATTGCCCTGCGGGTCGGTGTAGACGATTTGCTGCTGCACGTCGTTCACCGTGTTGAGCGAGCGGCTGACGTAGACAGGCGTCACCCGGCTGTCGGTCTGCAAGCGGCCGCCGCTGGTGGCGAAGCCTTTTTGCATCAGGGCCAGGGCGAGCGTCCGGTCGCTGATGCCGTAGTGGGAAAGGCGATCGTTGTCTATGTAGACCGATATCTGCTCGTGCTGCATTCCGCTCACCGTCATGCGGCCTACGGACGGGATGCGGCGCAGACGCTCCCGGAGGGCGTCCATGTAGTCGTCCAGTTCGCGGTAGGTCTTATCTTCGCTTTCCATCGCGATGAGCAGGGCCGACGTGTCGCCGAAGTCGTCCATCACCTGCACGGCCAGCACGTTGGACGGCAATTGGGCCTTGAAGCCGGATATGCCGTGCTTGAACTTGCTCCAGAACTCGTCCTTGTTGTTCAGCTCGTCGTTCAGCTGCACCTGGATGTAGACGATTCCGTCGCGGCTGCGCGAGAACGTCTTTTCCTTTTTCACCTCCTTGTAGCTGAAGATGTATTCCTCCAGAGGCTTGGCCACCTGCTCCACCATTTCCTGTGCCGTGTTGCCCGGCGCCACGGCAACGACCATCCCTTGGCGGATGGTGAAGTCGGGGAACTCGTTCTTGCGCATCTGCGGCAGGCTGTAGATGCCGAATGCCACGAGGCAAGCCACGCACAAGATGACAATCTGCCGGTAGTGCATGGCCCATTCCACGAAATTGCGCGTTTTCATAAGGCCACCTCCGTTCCTTCGCAGACCTTCTGCTGCCCTTCCACAATGATACTGTCGTTCGCGGCGAGGCCGGACGAGACGATGACGCCGTCGGCCATGTATTCGTCGCAGACGATGACGCGCTTATGCGCCTTCCCGTCTCTCACGCTCCACACGAACGACCGGTTGTGTTCGTCTATCTGGACGATGTGCGCGGGGATGACGCAGAGAGGCCGGGAATCTGCCTTGCGTGGCTGCAAGGACACTTCCGCCACCATTCCGGGCATAATCGCTTTGTCCGGCTTCTCCAGCTTCAGTTTCACCTCGTAGGTGCGCGAAAGCGGACTTGCCACGACTCCTTTCTCTATGACCTTGGCGGTAAACGTCTCTCCTCCCAGGGCCGTGATGGTCACTTCCGCCTTCTGGCCGGCCATGACGGAGCTCATTTCGGTCTCCGGCACCGATATTCTTACCGTCAATGCGGGGGCTGTCACCAGGCGCGCGACGGGCATTCCAGGAGCCACGTTCTCGCCCGCCTCCATGTTCTTTTCCGCAATGAAGCCCGAGAAGGGCGCGCAGAGCTTGCAGTCGTCCAGTTTCCTTTTCGCAATCTGTTCCATCGAGCGGGCTTGGTTCAGCTTGCTTTGCACCTCCACCCATTTCATGTCGGGCAGGCTGCCTTTGTCGTGCAGTTCCTTCATGCGGCGGTAGGCATCCTCGGCCTGAGCGAGCACGGCCTGCGCGGCCAGATGGCTGTTTTGCATGGACGCGGGGTCGAGTGTCGCGACGAGTTGTCCGGCACGCACCTGCTGTCCCAAGCGGACGTGTACGGCCTGTATCGTGCCTGCCGTGGCGAAACTGAGCGATGTTCCGTTTTCCTCCTCCATCGTGCCGGAATATTGCTTCGGTGTCGCATAAGTTCCGCTTTGCACTGTCATGGTTTTTACTTTCACGGGGCTGGGCGCCTCCGGTTTGTCTTCATTGCTTCGGCATCCGGTCAGGACCGGGATGAGCAATAGCGTTGCCATTAAGATTCTTGCATTCATTCTATCCGCTTTTTATGTTGTTACCGGTTTTGTGCAAAAGAAGGAGTTTCCGGGCAAATGCGGTCCGGGCTTGTGCCTCCAAAAGTGTTCTGTTTTCTTCTGTCGGCATCGGATGAGGCTTTTAGACTAGTATGTAATCCTTTTGGGATAGCGGAGAGCCGCGATTTTTCTGTTATTTTGCAGCGACGAACGTTAACGCATCTGTCATGGAAAAGAGAAATCTGGCGAATCTGGAAGATTGGGAAGGCATTGTGTACAACGATGGCGAGCTGGCCTTCTTCAACAACCTGAGCAGCATATCGTCTGTCGTGCTGCCGGTTCAATTGGACGTCTATGTCATTGTGCTTGTCACGGGCGGAAGGGCGACCGTGCAAATCAACGGAACGACGTATAAGGTGAAAAAAGACGACCTGTTCATCTGTCTGCCCAACAATATCGTTGACAGCGGGCTGATGAGCCTCGACTTCCAAGGCCATTTCCTCTGCATCTCCTCGGCCTACCTGCAGCGCATCGTTCCGCTGGTCGAAATCTCGTGGGACCTCAAGGTCTTCTTCGAGAACAATCCCATCTGCACGCTCCGGCCGGAGGAGGCCAGGATATTCTGCCAGTATTACGACCTGCTTTGCTCCAAAGCCCAATACTCCTCCGTCCGGCAACGCCGGGTGATAGAAACCATTGTGCTGGCCTTGATTTACGACATGCAGATAGCGTTAAGCCGCGTGATGAGCTGCAATCCGCGTCCGTTCACGTCGCGCGAGGCCCTTTTCAGGCGTTTCGTTGATTTGCTGGAGTCCACCTATCCGCGTCCGTGCTCCGTTTCCTATTATGCCGGGCGGCTGAACGTCACGCCCAAATATTTTTCTTCCGTCTGCAGGAAGGTGGGAGGACAGAAAGCCACCGACATTATCGACCAATACGTCGTGAAAGACATTGTTTACCTGATGAACCACACGCAGAAAAGCATCAAGGAGATTGCCTGCGAGCTCGACTTCTCCAACCTCTCCTTTTTTGGAAAATACGTGAAGAAACATTTGGGCGTGTCGCCCAAAGCCTACCGCGAGCGGGCCGTGCATTCAGGCCGGTCGTCGGACTGATACGGACGCTTGCAAGCGGGCATATGGTTGCTCGCGTCCGGGCATATGGCGGCTCGTGTCCGGACATATGGACGCTCGCGGGCGGGCATACGGCTTCATCTTCCCCGCAGAATCTTCTTGATGTCGTTGAGTTTGTTGAGCGCTTCGAGCGGCGTGAGGTTGTTCACGTCGAGGTTGAGCAGCTCGTCGCGTATCTGGCAGAGCACGGGGTCGTCCAGCTGGAAGAAGCTGAGCTGCATGCCGCCTTGTGCCGGTTCT
>CALUJS010000067.1 GCA_944321015.1 uncultured Phocaeicola sp.
CATGGTGCCATAGCTCAGTTGGTAGAGCAAAGGACTGAAAATCCTTGTGTCCCCGGTTCGATTCCTGGTGGCACCACCTGAAAAAAAGGAGAGTTACAGCGGTGTAGCTCTCTTTTTTTATGTCCTTTTATGAATTGCATGACTCGTCCGGTAATGCATTCGGAGACTTGTCGTTCGTGTCTGGCGATAAATTGTCTGTCCCTTTTTTCGGAGAAATGTTTTCTTATCACAACTATCTTTCATAACTTTGCTAATAACGTATTACTATTAATCGAACAGAGTATATGAGAATAGCGATTATTGGCGCAGGCAACATGGGCGGTGCCATTGCATGCGGACTGGCACAAAGCCATCTCACCGAAACGCGGGAAATCATCGTGGCCAATCCCCACAACGAGAAGCTCCGGAAGTTGCAGGCCCGTTTTCCGGACATACGGGTGACCAACGACAACAAGGAGGCTGTGCGGGGAGCGGATATCGTCATCGTGGCCGTCAAGCCGTGGAAAGTCAAGGAGGTGTTGAATCCCATCCATCCGCAACGCCCCCAAATATTGGTCTCGTTGGCCGCCGGAATTACCATGGAACAACTGGCCCAATATGTCGACCCTGAAATGCCGATATTCCGCATCGTTCCCAACACGGCTATCGACGTGCGCGCCAGCATGACGCTCATTTGCGGACGGAACGCTTCGGAGGAACAGACGCAAATGTTGCTCAATCTGTTCAATGAGATGGGGCTTGCCATGATGGTAAAGGAAGAGCAGATAGAAGCTGCCACGGCACTCTCTTCCTGCGGCATCGCCTATGTGTTGAAATATGTGCAGGCTGCCATGCAGGCCGGCATCGAAATGGGACTGTCGCCCGCCAACTCCATGCGCATGACGGCACAGACGCTCCACGGAGCCGCCGACTTGCTACTTGCCAACAACACTCATCCGGCTCTTGAAATCGAGAAGGTCACTACCCCCGGAGGCATTACCATCAAGGGACTGAACGAGTTGGAACATGCCGGTTTCACTTCGGCTGTCATACGTGCATTGAAAGCCAGCCGGTGAATGGGTGTTCTCGACGAATCCTTGTTATCTCCTAAAAACGAACAATCTAAACTTAAATTCTATGGCAGAACAGATAAAACAAATAGCAGCACGTCTGCGGGGACTGCGCGAAGTGCTGGAACTGACAGAACAGGAAGTGGCCGATGCCTGTCAGCTCAACGTGGAAGACTATCGCGAAATGGAAGCCGGCACGCGTGACTTGTCCGTAAGCACCCTGCAAAAGATTTCGCGCCATTATGGCATCTCTTTGGACGTGCTCATGTTCGGCGAAGAGCCTAAAATGAGTTCCTATTTTCTGACTCGCGCCGGAGCAGGTATCTCGGTGGAACGGCGCAAGGCCTACAAATACCAGGCGCTCGCTTCAGGATTTCGCGGACGCATCGCCGACCCGTTCATCGTTACCGTAGAGCCCAAGCCGGAAGGCACGCAGGTACAGTTTAATTCCCATCAGGGACAAGAGTTCAACCTTGTCGTCGAAGGGCGTCTGTTGCTCAACATCAACGGAAAGGAACTGATACTGAACCCGGGAGACAGCCTATATTTCAATTCGGCATTGCCTCACGGAATGCTTGCCCTCGATGGCAAACCGGTCAAATTCTTAGCTATAATCATGTAACGCAATACAATGGTAGAAAGATTTATTACACAAACGAGCTTTACTTCACAAGAAGACTTTATCGAGCACTTCCATGTCCGTGTGCCGGAAAACTTCAATTTCGGCTACGACGTGGTGGATGCCTGGGCAGCAGAATGCCCCAATAAGAATGCCATCCTTTGGACGAACGACCAAGGAGAGCACCATCAATTCACTTACGCAGAGTTAAAAGAGAAGACAGACCGCACGGCTTCTTATTTCCAAAGTCTGGGCATCGGTCGTGGCGACATGGTAATGCTCATACTGAAACGCCGTTATGAGTTCTGGTATTCCATTATCGCGCTTCACAAGCTGGGCGCCGTGGCCATACCCGCCACCCACCTGCTAACCAAGAAAGATATTGTATATCGTTGCAACGCAGCCGATATCAAGATGATTGTGGCCGCTGGAGACGATGTGGTGCTGGGGCACATCATTGATGCCATGCCCGAATCGCCTTCGGTAAAGAAACTGGTCAGCATCGGTCCGTACATTCCCGAAGGGTTTGAGGATTTCCACAATGGCATCGACCGGGCTGCTCCCTTTACGCGTCCGGCACATGTCAATACGAATGACGACATCTCGCTGATGTATTTCACATCGGGCACCACGGGCGAACCGAAAATGGTGGCTCATGACTTCACCTATCCGTTGGGACATATTACCACGGGCTGCTTCTGGCACAACCTGCATGAGGACAGCCTCCATCTGACCATTGCCGATACCGGCTGGGGTAAAGCCGTGTGGGGCAAGCTCTACGGACAGATGATTGCCGGAGCGAACGTGTTTGTCTACGACCATGAGAAGTTTACCCCGGCTGACATATTGGAGAAGATACACGAGTATCACATCACTTCGTTGTGTGCGCCTCCCACGATATACCGTTTCCTGATTCGTGAAGACCTGACGAAGTATGACCTCTCGTCGCTGGAATATTGCACTACGGCGGGCGAAGCGCTTAATTCGGCGGTTTACGATACGTTCAAGAAACTCACCGGCATCCGCCTGATGGAAGGTTTCGGCCAGACGGAGACAACGCTGACCTTGGCCACTTTCCCTTGGATGGAACCCAAACCGGGCAGCATGGGCGTGCCCAATCCGCAATATCATATCGGACTGCTGAGAGCCGACGGGCGTGAAGCCGAAGACGGCGAACAAGGCCAAATCGTGATATATACCGACAAGGGAAAGCCCTTGGGCTTGTTCAAGGAATACTACCGCAACCCCGAGCTGACCCGTGAGGCATGGCACGACGGCGTCTACTACACCGGCGATGTGGCTTGGCGCGACGAGGACGGTTACTATTGGTTTGTGGGGCGTGCCGATGACGTCATCAAGAGTTCCGGCTACCGCATCGGCCCGTTCGAGGTCGAGAGTGCCCTGATGACCCATCCTGCCGTGGTGGAATGTGCCATCACCGGCGTGCCCGACGAGATTCGGGGTCAGGTGGTGAAAGCCACCATCGTGCTGGCCAGGGACTACAAGGACCGGGCAGGCGAGGAGCTTATCAAGGAGTTGCAAAACCACGTGAAGCGTGTGACGGCTCCCTACAAGTATCCACGTGTCATCGAGTTTGTCGACGAACTGCCCAAGACCATCAGCGGCAAGATACGGCGCGTGGAGATAAGACAGAAAGGATAACAGGCCGGGAAGCGGGCCAACAAGGTTGACTGAGGACAAGGCTGTTTGTTTCTCGTTCCCTTGTTTGCTTATTTCCTCGTCAACTAATAACCTAATAAACAAAAATCTATGGCAACAAAAGATTACGGCTCATTGGTTGAAGTCTTCAGAGGCGACCTTTGGGAGGCAGAATTGGTAAAAGGTTTTTTGGCTGCAAATGGCGTGCAGGCCATGACAAAAGATGAAACCGTTGGCATTGCCTCGCCCTACAACAACGGCGGCAGCGGAGTTGCCGTCCTGGTGAACCACGAGGAACAGGTTTTTGCCGAGAAAATCATCAAGGAGAACAAGCCCCGATTGGAGCGACACAACTGAGACAGACGGAGGGCTGTGTGGGAACCGGTTTCGCCACACGGCCCTCGTTTGATTTTGTCATACCTCCCGCTCAAATTGTGACAAGCATGGCAAACGACGGAGTGTCGGACGATTTCAATGCGCGCATCAAGCGAGGCGACATCGATGCCTTCCACACGCTCTACACGGAATCATTTAACCGATTGCGCATTTATGCGCAGCAGTTCGTGTATGATTATCAGGAGGCGGAAGACATCGTGCAAGACTCGTTTTATGCTTTGTGGAGCAACTTGCGCTTCTACAATCCCAAATACAATATACACAATTATCTGATGCAGATTGTGAAGAACAACTGCTACAATTATCTTCATTCCCTGAAAATACATGATGAGCATCGGGACAAAATCGTTGAGGCCCTGATATTTTCCGGCATGAGCGACGGCGGTCCGGACGACGATGTCACTCTCCGCCTGCGCCGGGCTTTGGCCGAACTGCCCGAGCGCGGACGCGCCATCTTGCTGGAGCATGTGTTGCATGGCAAGAAAATCAAAGTCATTGCCGAAGAGATGAACGTGGCCGAATCGACCGTCAAGACCCATCTGAAGCGGGTCATGCAAATCCTCCGCTCGCGCCTGTGTTTCATCCTTTTCGGATTATAGTCTCAAAAAAATCTCTGTTCGTGTCCCCCGTTTTTGCATCTCGTTTGTATATAGAGCAAAAGAGATGCAATCATGAAGCAAGATACTTCCATCAGTTGGCGACTTTTGTTGCGCAAGATATCCGGTGAACCGCTGGATGCGGCGGAAGAAGCCCGTCTGCAGGCCTGGCTCAATGAGTCGCCTGCCCATCGCGATTATTTTGAACGTGCCGCCCGTCATTGGCGCCATCCGGAGGCGGAAGAAGTCCCGGATGTGGACATGGAAAGGCTTGTCCGCCGCTTTGACCGCTTTGCCGCGCGCAATCCGCAACGGTCCCGGAGCGTCCATATGCGCGCCCGGCTCTATCCATATGTCGCCTGCGCAGCCGCCATATTGCTGCTCGTGAGCGTCTATATGGGCGCTCGACTCTCTGACATGTCACGGGAAACAGCCCCGATAATGCCCTCTGCGCCAACTGCCATCGTGCCCGGCAGCAACTACGCCCAGGTCATCTTGGCCGATGGCAGTTGCGTGAACCTGAACCGTCAGGCGGCTTCTGCCCGCCCGTTGCCCGAGGGGATGGATGTTGATGCTCAATCCGGCGTCCTTTCCTATGCGGCGCGCGAAGGAGAAGGCAGGCCGAACACGTTGATTGTGCCGCGTGGCGGACAATACACCTTGCAGTTGGAAGACGGTACGCGCATCTGGGTGAATGCCGATTCCAGGCTGCGTTATCCCACTCGATTCAGTGGCCCGGAACGCATTGTGGAACTGAGCGGCGAGGCCTATTTCGAGGTGGCCAAAGATGCGAAGCGTCCCTTCATCGTTCGCACCCGTGGGCAATCCGTCAAAGTCTATGGCACGTCGTTCAATGTTGAGGCCTACTCCGACGAGCCGCAGGAGCGCACGACGTTGGCCACGGGTTCCGTGGGTGTCACGTGTGGCGGAAAAGAAATACGGCTGATTCCCGGCCGGCAGGCCGTTGCCGATGTTGAAGCCGGGACGATGTTCGTACGGACGGTCGATCCTTCGGTGGTTTGCTCATGGCATACCGGTGTGCTGGCGGTGGAAAACGAACGCTTGGAAAACATACTTGCCCGATTGTCGCGCTGGTACGACGTTGGCTTTATCTACCGGAACGACGAACTCAGGAATTTGCATTTTACTGGCGACTTGGAGCGCTATGCCGATTTCAACGACATTCTGCGCCTCATCCGCATGACCACATCGGTAGACTTCATCGTCAACGGCCGCCAGGTGGAGGTCGTGTCAAGGTGATTTACTCTCCGCGCGGCACAGAAAGCCCTGCCTGATATTGTAAGTTTCATGACGAAGCAATGCTCCGTCAGATGGGCTGTTGTGCTTTCCTAGTTAGGCTATGGATATACAATTGTCAACATAAATCGATTAAAATCTTATGAAATCCTCAACAAACAGACAATGCCTGAAAACACTGGCTTCAGTCATCGCCTTCTCGGCCTTCTCGCTCAATCTTTGGGCGCAGCAAGCCAACGTGAGCTTGGAAGTGAACGATGTACAGGTGGAACAAGCCTTGCTGAAGTTACGTAAAGAAAGCGGCTATAAGTTCCTTTTCAACCATGAAGAGGTGAAACATGCCGGAAGAAAGACTCTCAACATCAAGAACAGTTCGCTGACAAAAGTTTTGGACGCTCTGCTGGAAGGCACGAACCTGACCTACCGGATAGAAAACAACGTGGTGGTCATCATGCCCGTGCAGAAAGCGGATGACAAAAAGAACGTCCGCATTCAGGGAACGGTTGTAGATAAAAATGACAATCCGTTGCCGGGTGCCAGCGTGGTGATTCCCGGCACGAGAAAAGGCACGGTGACGGACATTGACGGGAAATTCGCCCTTGAAACAACCGACGATGTCACTCGTTTGCAGGTCAGCATGATAGGCATGGAAACGCAAACCGTCCGCATCGGCAAGCAACGTGTCCTGCACGTCATATTGGACGAAAGCGAAAACATGTTGGGCGATGTGGTTGTGACCGGCTACCAGACCATATCCAAGGAACGCAGTGCCGGTTCGTTCAGCATCGTGCAAGGTGATGACATTGCCGATAAGGCCGGTCTCACGGGCAGCATTGTGGAAAGCATGGAAGGACTTACCACCGGTCTCAACGTCAGTTATGGCGAAGGGCAGGAACAGCTGACCATCCGCGGAGTCACTTCCATCAACTCCACGCGTACTCCGCTTTATGTTGTCGACGGAATCCCCATCGAGGCCGATGCTTTCGAGACTATGGTCAACAGCAACGACATCAAGAGCATAACCTTCCTCAAGGACGCTACGGCTGCTTCCATCTGGGGCGCACAGGCGGCCAACGGAGTCATTGTGGTCACGACCAAGCAAGGCGAGAATACCGGCAAGAAGGTGCGCATCAGCTACAACGGCTCCTATACCTACCGCGGCATTCCCGACAGTGACTATAAGGACTACATGAACACAGCCCGGTTCATGCAGGCGGCACAGGAGACATTCGACCCCGATTACTACACTTGGGATGTGGTGACAACCACGGCCAACGGCATATCGGGTGTGGTTCCCGTGGTCTACCCGCACGAACAGATTCTTTACGGACGGCTGAACGGCATGAGCGACGCGGAAGCGAATGGAGCATGGCAACGTCTGGCCGCACAAAACAACCGGCAACAGATAGAAGACCTGTTCTATACGCCTGAGTTTCTCACGAATCACAGTCTGTCGTTCAGCGGCGGAAGTGATGTCTGGCGCTTCTATGGCTCTTTCGGATACGAACACGAGACGACGTATACCAAAGACAAGGACAATACCTACAAACTCAATCTGCGGCAGGACTTCACACCCGTAAACTGGCTGAAAATCGATCTCGGCATCAATCTGGCTCTCGCCGACACGCACCGGGCCATGCTGCCGTCGGAAACCGACTTGGAGTCCGTCCTTCCTTATCAGATGTTCCAAGACAGTGAAGGCAATGCGCTATCTCATGCCGATTTGCTGTTCTACGAGCCCAATCGCCTCACTTACGAACAACAGAGCGGCAAAAGTCTGGACTACGTCCCCTTGAGCGATAATGCCGACGGTTTCCATAAAGCAAACGGATACGACGCGCGTCTCAATCTGGGCATTCACATCGACCTGTTTAAAGGGCTTTCCTATGACGGACGCTTCCAATACCAACGCGGCACGGACAAAGAGGAAGTCTTTTATGACCAGGATTCCTATCGCGTGCGTGAGGAGTTGGTGAGCTATGCCACTTACGATGACGAGAAGGGGACGCCGGTCTTCTATCTGCCCGTGAGCGGCGGTTATTATACTCAGAGCCACACCAACACGACCAACTGGACCGTGCGCAACCAACTGATGTACGACCGTGTGTTCGAGCGCATCGAATCGCAATTTACGGCTCTGGCCGGTTTTGAGATACGGAGCGACAAGGTAAACGTGGCGAACACTTACCTGCGAGGATACAATCCGCAGACTATGACCTATACGCAATACGATGAGTTGTTTCTCACAGGCACGGGCGTAAGCAATCCCATCATTCCTTCCATCACCAATCCGGCTACGCTTTCGGCGCGCACCAACAGTTTCTCGGAAGTGGAGAAGCGCTTTGTGTCGGTCTATGCCAACGCAGCCTATACCTACAAGCAGAAATACTCGCTCAATGCCAGCATCCGTGTGGACCAATCGAATCTGTTCGGCAGCGACCCGAGCGTGCAGTTCAAGCCCATTTGGTCGGCAGGCGCCACATGGTCGGCCGGACAGGAAGACTTCATACGCTCCGCAGCCGACTGGATAGACCGGCTCGACCTGCGTTTCAGCTACGGACTGAGCGGCAATTCGCCCGATCCCGGCTTGGGAGGACCTTACGACATTCTCTATCCGAAGAACGACGCGATCTTCTCCGATTTGGGACAGGGATACGTAGTCATTACCCCGGCCAACGACAAACTGACGTGGGAGAAAACGCGCACCGTCAACGCCGGATTGGATTTTGCCCTGCTGGGAAACCGCCTGAGCGGAAGCATCGACGTCTACTTCAAGAACACCACCAACCTGCTGGGCAACGTCGCCCTGCATCCGTCCAGCGGGTGGAGCACCGCGCTTGCCAACTTCGGCTCCATGAAGAACCAAGGCTTTGAGCTGACACTCAACAGCCACAACATCAAGGCACGCGACTTCAACTGGCGCACGGCGCTGACTCTTTCCTATAATAAGAATAAGGTGACGGAGCTTTATGTCGACGATGCCAATTCCCCGAGCGCGCTTATCAACAAAGAGTTCGTGGCGGGATATGCGGCAGGCGCGCTCTTTGCCTACCGGTGGGCCGGGCTCGACGAACTGGGCGACCCGCAGGTGTACGACGAAAGCGGCAACAAGGTGAAGCTGTCCAAGGACCTGACCGACGTGTCGGCCCTGCGCTACATGGGCAGCATACAGCCCGTGTGGTACGGCGGCTTGACCAATACGTTTACCTACAAGGACTTTGGGCTCTCCTTTATGTTCATCTACAACCTGGGGCACAAGATGCGCAACGACGTGAACTCCTTCTGGCACGGCCGCTTGACGAGCAACATCCACAAGGACTTTGCCGACCGCTGGCGCGAACCGGGCGACGAGGCCCGCACCGACATACCCTCGTACATGTCGAACAGCAACCAGTCGACCACCCGTCGCGAGACAAA
>CALUJS010000068.1 GCA_944321015.1 uncultured Phocaeicola sp.
GGTGTCCATGAACACGGGTGCATTCTTTTCAATTTTGGTAAGTACGGCCAAAGTGCTGTCTTCAATTGATGCACCTTCTGCAACTGTTCCTGTGATTTTGTAGGAAGTCGGTTGAGTCTGACATGCAGCAAATACTGCTGCGCTAGCTAGTAAATAAGTAAGTTTTTTCATATAAATGTGTTTATAAAAGATTGGCGATAAAGGTAAGCATTCTTTTAGTCTATAAAACCAATTTGGTAGAATATTTAGCTTCTATTAATATAAAAAACATTACTCTCCTCTTTTTTCATGGGAATGCAAGGGAGAGCAATGTACTTTATGTTATTGAATGATATATTGCGAACTGATGGATTCGTTGGTCATCACGCGGTGAATTGTTTCGGCAAACATGTCGGCTATGGACAGTTGGCGCACTTTTGCACAGCGGTTGGAGTAGGGGATGCTGTCGGTGAACACCATTTCTTCCAATTGTGAGTTTTGTACGCGTTCTGATGCGGGGCCGGACATGACACAGTGTGTAGCGATGGCTCGTACGGAACGGGCACCGGCCTGTTTCATGATGTCGGCTGCCTTGGTGATGGTTCCGGCGGTGTCAACCATATCGTCAATGAGGATAACGTTCTTGTCTTTCACGTCGCCAATGATTTGCATGGAGGCTACCACGTTTGCTTTTTCGCGGGTCTTGTGACATAGAACCAAGGGAACATCCAGATATTTGGAGTAGGTGCTTGCGCGTTTTGAGCCTCCGACATCGGGGGTTGCAATGACCAGATTCTCGAGATTAAGCGATTGGATGTAGGGAACAAATACCGTAGAAGCATATAAGTGGTCGACCGGAACGTCGAAAAATCCTTGTATCTGATCGGCATGCAAATCCATTGTAATAAGGCGGTCAATGCCTGCCACGCTTAACAAGTCGGCTACCAGTTTTGCGCCAATCGATACGCGGGGTTTGTCTTTTCTGTCTTGGCGGGCCCATCCGAAATAGGGGATAACGGCAATGATGCTTTTGGCCGAGGCTCTTTTTGCTGCGTCAATCATCAGGAGCAGTTCCATCAGGTTGTCTGAATTGGGGAATGTGGATTGCACCAAAAATACGTGGCGTCCACGGATGGATTCTTCGTAGGATACGGAAAATTCGCCATCGGCAAAGTGAGTGATGTTCATGTTTCCCAACTCGCATCCTAAACTGGTGCAGATTTTTTCGGCTAGGTATCTCGAATTTGTACCCGAGAATACCATAAAAGGTGCTATTTCGCTCATGATTCTATGAATAGAATTATATCTTTATTAATATATTGTTGCAAAGGTATGAAATTCTTTATTACTTGTATGGTTCCCGCAGAGGTTTTTTATTCGGCCAGATGTTTCAGCTTCTTGAAGTGTTCTATCACCTCCTTATGACTGGTTGTTTCGAGGCGATCGAAGCGATTCCAGATGTCGCCCAACACGGCCACACCGCCGAATCCCAAGTCTTTGACATGCAATATGTTGTTTATGTTTATACCACCCAAGGCGATGACTTTTCGGTCGATAATTCCGCTTCTTTTGGCTTGTTGCAGTTGGCTTCCGGAAAAGGCTGAGTTGTAATTGTTTTTGGAGATGCTGTCGAATACGGGGCTGAGAAAGACATAATCACACAAGCTTTTACGACGTTTTATGTCGTCGATGGAATGACACGAACAACTGATGTGGCCCTCGTAGTCGGCCGGTATTTCGGGATTCCGGTGGTTTAGATGAATGCCCATCAGCTGGAATTCCTTGGCCAGATAGAAATGGTCATGAACCACAATCTGTTTGTGGTATTGCTGGGGAATGAGAGAGAGAAGACGTTCCGAATAGAGGGGATCCGTGTCGGGTTTGCGCAGGTGCAGATAGTCCAATCCGGCGTCAAACAGGGCGGTAAGTATGCGGTCTTCTTCGGTAAAGAAGGTGGGGCTGGTGATAATTATCAGTTTCATTGTTGTGGCTTGATTTTTTCACAAATGTAGTGTTTATCTGTTTCCGGGCAAATAATTCTTAGAGTGAAATGACGTACGACTGCATGTTTCGCAGGTCGATGGTCCATAGTTTGTCGATAAGAGGTTCGCCGAAGCCTGCAATGAGTTTGAGCGTTTCGGTGGCTTCCACACATCCTACGATGCCGGGGGTTACACCCAGCACACCTTTGGGCGGAGAGGGCAGGGAACGCGTTTGTTCCTCGTCGGGATAAAGTGTGCGGTAATTGGTGTGTCCTTGAGGATGGTTGAACACGGCGACCTGGCCGTCGAAAGCGCGTATGGCTCCATAGATGTATGGCCGTCCCAATGTCATGCAGATGTCGTTGATGAGATAACGCGTGGCAAAGTTGTCGCAACCGTCGACTACCAGATCGTATGAGCTGATGATTTCGTGCGCGTTGGTTTCATTCAGGCGGAAAGGGTAGGCATGTATGTCCACGTCTCGGTTTAGCTGTTTCAGCCGGCGGCTTGCCTGCGTTGCTTTGGGCAGCCCTAAGTCTGCTTCCGTGTAGAGCACCTGACGTTGCAGGTTGGTGCAATCAACAAGGTCACCGTCGACAATGCCCAAGCAACCGACGCCGGCTGCGACAAGATAGAGGGCAACGGGGGAGCCTAGTCCACCCGCACCGACGAGGAGCACTCGTGCGCGACGGATTCGTTCTTGTCCCGCAGGACCTATTTCGGGAAGTATGATTTGTCGGTCGTATCTGTTCATGATGTGTTTAAGTTCTTGGTCTGTTTCTCACCATCGGCAGTTGTCCGGCTCATCGGCCGCGATTGTGCAATCGAGCAGCGATATGGAGACTCGTCGGCGTACATATCATTGCTTGCGCCGGGGGATATGTACGGATACGCCGCTTCATATTGCTGCTCGATTCAGTTCTATTTCTTGTTGGGAACATCGAAGCTTGCGTCCCAATCTTTCCAAACCGGTTCGCGGCCAAGACGTTGAAGGGCTTTCCATACTTCCATAGCCGTGCGTTCGTCGCTTACATGGAATTGTTCCAACGTTTGCGGGTAGCTGTAGTATCCTCCCGGTTCTGTTTTGCTTTCAGCGCTCATGGTGGTGACTCCAAGTGTGGCCATATGGTCGCGGAACTCAGCACTTTCGCGGGTGGAGTAGGATATGTCCACGTCGTGGTCGAAAATGCGCATGGCAAATGTCAATTGCGCCAGTTCCCGGTCGCTCATCACTACATTGGGCTGGAAACCGCCATTCTCAGACGGACGCATGCGTGGGAAATTTACACTGTATTTTGTTTTCCAGTAGTGCTTTTGCAGGTAGCGCAGATGATAGGCCATCATGGTCACATCCGTGCGCCAGTCTTCCAGTCCGATGAGTACCCCCATACCGATGGAGTGCACGCCGGCTTGTCCCATACGGTCAAAGCCGTTTACCCGCCATTCGAAGTTGGATTTCATGCCGCGCGGGTGATAAATCTTGTAGTTGGCCCGATTGTAGGTCTCTTGGAAACAGATGACGCCGTTCATGCCATGGTGAGTAAGCTCTTCGTACTCTTCCGTGCTGAGGGGCATCACTTCTATCTTCAGGTTGCTGAAGTAAGGTTTAGCCAGATCCAGCGCACGTGCCAGATAGGGTACGCCTGCTTTGGCGGGATTCTCTCCGGTGACAAGCAGCAGGTTCTCAAAAGGCGCCAGTTTCTTGATAGCTTTATATTCATTGACCATCTCCTCTTCGGTGAGAATGGTGCGCTTCATGGGGTTGCTGGCATGGAATCCGCAATAGACGCATCCGTTGGTGCATGAATTTGTGAGATACAGAGGCACGAACATGGATATCGTGTTTCCGAATCGTTCCTGGGTATATTTTCGACTCAGTTTGGCCATCGTTTCCAGATAGGGGGCTGCCGCCGGAGAGATTAAGGCCATGAAATCCTCCACGTCGCAGTGCTCGCGGTTGAGGGCGCGGCGGACATCGGCATCGGTCTTTGAGAGGATTTTGCGCGTGGTGTCATCCCATGAAATCTTTTCTAATTCGTCACTAAACATTTCTTTTATTTAATAGGATTCTACTATTCTGTTACTGTTGCACTTCTTTCAGGTCGCGGCTCAGCTTCATGGCACAGAAGTTTGGCCCGCACATGGTGCAATATTCTCCATCCGTGTGGCGGCCTTCGGTGTAGTATTCCAAGGCACGTTCCGGGTCAAGGCTCAAGTGGAACTGGTCGCGCCAGCGGAACTCATAGCGGGCTTTCGACAGCGCATTGTCACGTATCTGCGCTCCGGGATGACCCTTGGCGAGGTCGGCAGCGTGGGCGGCTATCTTGTAAGTGATGACGCCGGTGCGCACATCTTCGCGATTGGGAAGTCCCAGGTGCTCTTTAGGTGTGACATAACACAGCATGGCTGTTCCCAACCAACCGATTTGCGCCGCGCCTATGGCCGATGTGATGTGGTCATATCCCGGTGCGATGTCGGTCACGAGCGGGCCGAGTGTATAGAAGGGGGCATTGTGGCAATGCTCAATCTGACGTTCCATGTTCTCCTTGATTTTATGGAGAGGCACGTGTCCGGGGCCTTCGATGAACGCCTGCACGTTCTTTGCCCATGCCCGCGTCACGAGTTCGCCCAGTGTATCCAGTTCGGCAAACTGAGCCTCGTCGTTGGCGTCGGCAATGGAGCCGGGACGGAGTCCGTCGCCCAAGGAGATGGCCACGTCATATTGGGCCAAGATGTCGCAGATGTCATCGAAGTGTTCGTATAGGAAACTTTCCTGATTGTGGATAAGGCACCATTTGCTCATGATGCTTCCTCCGCGGCTTACGATGCCGCACAGACGTTTGTCGGCCAAGTGCACGTTGTGCAGGCGCACGCCGGCATGGATGGTAAAGTAGTCTACGCCTTGTTCGCACTGTTCGATGAGGGTGTCGCGGTAGATGTCCCACGTGAGGTCTTCCACACGTCCGTCCACCTTCTCCAGAGCCTGGTAGATGGGCACGGTGCCCACGGGAACGGGACAGTTACGGATAATCCACTCACGCGTTTCGTGGATGTTGGCGCCCGTGGAAAGGTCCATCAGCGTGTCGCCTCCCCACTTACAACTCCAGACGGCCTTGTCCACTTCCTCGTCGATGGTCGATGTGGTGGCCGAGTTGCCTATGTTGGTATTAATCTTCACGAAGAAGTTGCGCCCTATGATCATCGGCTCGCTTTCCGGATGGTTGATGTTGGCAGGGAGCACGGCGCGGCCCTCCGCAATCTCGTTTCGTACATACTCGGGTGTGATGTAAGTGTCGATACCCAGCTCGGCGCAGTTCATGTTCTCCCGGATGGCCACGTACTCCATCTCCGGCGTGATGATGCCCTGTTTGGCATAATACATCTGCGTGCAGCAACGGCCTTCCTTGGCGCGATAGGGTAGAGCGATGTGTTCAAAGCGCAAGTGGTCCAGGCTGCGGTCGTCCCGTCGCATCTTTCCATATTCCGAAGTGATGGACGGAAGCTGCTCCACGTCTCCTCTGGCCGTAACCCACTCCTCGCGCATGCGGGGCAGACCCTTCTTCAGGTCTATTTTCATGTCCGGGTCGCTAAAGGGACCGCTCGTGTCATACACGTACACAGGGGCGTTCGGGCGGGTCACTTTCTTTCCGTCTATCACTTCCACGGTCGGAGTCAGATTGACCTTTTGCATGCCCACACGGATAAAGGGGAACAGCGTTCCCTGCATGTATGCTTTCTCGGCATGTGCGTATGCCTTCTTCTCAATGTCTTTTTCCATGGCTTCGTCAATTAATCGTTAAGGAATGCGGTCAGAGGCGAGCTGGCCGATGCTTCGAACGAGTGGGCCACGGTGCCCAGACCGGCTTCGTAGGCGCGGCGTCCGGCCACGACAGCCTCCTTGAAGGCCGTGGCCATTTCCACGGGGTCGCCGGCCACGGCAATGGCCGTGTTCACCAAGCAGGCAGAGGCTCCCATTTCCATAGCCTCGGCCGCATGGCTGGGGGCGCCGATTCCGGCATCCACCACCACCGGTACCCCGGCCTGCTCGATGATGATGCGCAGGAAGTCACGCGTTTGGAGTCCTTTGTTCGTGCCTATGGGGGCAGCCAGCGGCATCACGGTTGCCGCGCCTGCTTCCTCCAGTTGGCGGCAGAGGACGGGGTCGGCCTGGCAGTAGGGGAGGACGACGAAACCCATCTTCACCAACCTTTCCGTTGCCTTAAGGGTCTCTACCGAGTCAGGGAGCAGATAGCGGGGGTCAGGGTGTATTTCCAGCTTCAGCCAGTTCGTGCCAAAGGCTTCGCGCGCCATCTGGGCGGCAAAGACAGCCTCCTCGGCATCGCGCACGCCGGAGGTATTGGGCAGGAGCTGGATGTGCGGGTGCTGGATGTGTTTCAGCATATCGTCGTTCTTGTCGTTCAGTTCAATGCGCTTCATTGCCACCGTCACCATTTCCGTACTCGAGGCAAGTATAGCCTGTTCCATGATTTCATTGGAGTTGAATTTGCCGGTTCCCAAGAATAGTCGGGAATTGAACTCACGTCCGGCAATGATAAGTTTTTCCATGTTATATTACCATAATTATAAATGATTACATATTGATTTGGAGGATGCGCCGTGTTTCAGCCACAGGGTCGGCGGCCTGAAGGATGGCGCCCGACAGCGCAATGCCCTGCACGCCCGTAGCCATCACTTCCGGAATGTCGTCATAAGTGATGCCCCCGATGGCCACCACCGGAAGTCCGATGCCCTCGGCCCGCATTTGCCGCACGATGTCCCGGTAGCCCTCCAGCCCCAGCACAGGGCTGAGTCGCGCCTTGGTCGTAGTGAAGCGGAACGGGCCGCAGCCTATGTAGTCGGCCCCGTCGCGGTGATGACGGCGGATGTCGTCAATGGTGTTGGCCGTGGCGCCGATGATATACGCCTCGCCCAAGCGTTGACGCGCCTCGGCTATGGGCATGTCGTTCAGCCCCAGATGCACTCCGTCGGCGCGGAGTTCCTTGACCAAGTCCACATGGTCGTCGATAATGAACGTCGCCTCATGCTCCAGGCACAGCTCCTGCACCCGGGCGGCCGTGTCGCGCAGTTCCCTTTCGCTGGCGTCCTTCATGCGCAGCTGTATCCACTTGCAACCGCCCTCCAGGGCCATGCGGGCCGAGTCCAGGTAAGAATACCGCTCGGTGTGGTGCGTGATGAATTGTAAAGGAAACATAGGCCTACCCTCCGCATGCTGCTTTGATGATGACCACACGGGCATCGGCCTTCAGTTCGGTCCGTTCCCACTCCGCACGGGGCACCATACGGTTGTCCACCGCCACGGCCACGCCCTGCGGAGGCAGTTGCAGGCTTGCGGCAAGCTCGTCCACGCGCAGCGCGTCGGCTACTTCGTGTTTTTGGTTGTTTACATAGATTGTCATGTTCCTATATATTGTTAAAGTATATGAATAAAGGAACAAAGCAGGTGCGACTGATGACGGGTGAGTGAAAATGTCGTGATATTCCGAACAATCCCTTCGGCGGTACTAACCGCATCAGGTTCGTAGGGTATAATCTCAGCCCGTCCGCACAGGGCACCCCTTTGTTTGCAGAGGCAAAATTATGCAATATCATTGGAATAATCGAACAAAATCGACAGATTAATGCAATGAAGATTAAAATTCAATCTGTCGGCATGGGAATCGCGGAAGTTGATGCGTGGCGGAATGAGTACCTATCTTGGAATGATTTTTATTACATGCAATATATCTGTAAAACCGTCACAATCCTCCGTAGAATTGTTACGCCCTTTTGCAGCATATACCGCTATTTTTGCACAAAAGAAGAAATATATGAAAGCAAATAATACAATGAACAGAAGGGACTTTATTAAGACTTCCGTTGCAGCGGGAGGAGCGTTGCTTGCTTCCACGGCGATACCGGGACAGGCGATGAATCTGTTGCAGGAACAGAAGAACGATAACAAGTTTGCCAATGATGAGGTATTGAAAGGTGTATGCGACATCGACCTGCTTGTGCGCACCAATCCGACATGGCTCATCGGCCTAAACTAATTTTTCATTCATCATTCTTAATTCTTCATTTATAAAGGTATGGACAGACGAGATTTTATCAAAAGCGGACTTCTTGCCGCAGCCGTAGGAGCCATGAGCGGTCCGAAAGCCATTGCACAGGAAGCCGAGAAGCAGGCGGTGCGGGAACAACTTGCCAAAAATATTCTGAATTACAATCCGCAGATGCAATACCGTCCGATGGGGCGTACGGGAGTGAAGGTGTCGGCACTGGGTTTCGGGATGCTGCGTCTGCCGATGAAGGACGGGCACGTGGATTTCGACCAGACCACGCCGATGGTGCGCCGTGCCATCGAGGGCGGCGTGAACTATATCGACACGGGGCGCGTCTATCTCGGCGGGGAGAGCGAGCAGGCGGTAGGTAAAGCCCTTGCCGGAGGCTGGCGCGACCGGGTGTATGTCACGTCCAAGATGCCGTGGTGGGAGATGCGGTCGGCGGACGACTTCGAGAAGTTCTTCGACCAGTCGCGCCGCACCATCGGCACGGATGTCATCGACTTCTACCACATCCACATGATTATGCACCGCGCATGGAAGGACTACGTGCTGCCCTACAAGCTCATCGAGAAGATGGAGCGGCTGAAGGCGCAGGGCAAGATACGCTTCATGGGCTTCTCCTTCCACGACAGCCTGCAACTCTTCAAGCGGGTGGTGGAATACACGCCTGCCTGGGACTTCTGCCTCATCCAGCACAATTATTTGGATTACGAATACGAGGCGGGTGTGCTCGGTCCGAAGTATGCCGCCGCCAACGGCATGGGGCTGGCGGTGATGAAGCCCGTCCGGACTGGATTTCTTGCTAACCTGCCGCAAGTGATGCGCGACGCGCTTGCCTCCACGGGCATCCACAAGCCCGACACCGAGTGGGCGTTGGACTACCTGTGGGACATTCCCGAAGTCAGCGTGGCGGTGAGCGGCATGGGAAGTATGGAAGATGT
>CALUJS010000069.1 GCA_944321015.1 uncultured Phocaeicola sp.
CTCGTAGTTCATCTTGGCGAACACCCGCAAGGCGTTCTCCAATACTTCTTCCCGGTTGGTTATCATGATGCGTAATGGTTTTATGTTTCAATGGGCGAAGATAGGGAAAATCGGGGGTTCCGGCAAACATTGTCTCACTATTTCGTCATGTCATCAAGCAAGTCATAAATGACTTATCGTTTCATTTCCAATATTGGGAACGGATTGCCTTCGCTGTCACATTCATTGCGCTAGAACACGTTAAAGCCCATTTGTTCGTAAAATCTTTTTGCATCCGGATTCTGTTCGTTGACATCGACAAATTCTACGCCCAACTCGTCAAATGCCCGCTGTACCAGCGCCTTGCCCAATCCCTTGCGGAAATAGTCGGGATGGAGAAAAAGCATTTCCATCTTCCGTTCCTGCACGCCCATAAAGCCGACGGGGCGCCGCCCGTCCTTCATCACCCACAAGGTCTCAATGTGCCGTAAGGCTCCTTCGGCTTGCGGAGTCAGACGGGTGATGTCCGCTTCTGTCAGAAAATGGTGACTGGCACGGACGGACGCGTCCCAAACCTTCAAGAGCTCGTTTAGTAAAATCGGGCTTCTATCGCCTTTTTCAACAGTGCAGATGCTGAATCTCTCCGTCTCCGACACGGCTCCCATTTTCGGCCGGAGCGGCATTTCTTTCTTATACATTGTCTGATGCGTTTGCTGATTACGTTGCAAATTTAAGCCAAATTGGTCATTATACTGCATTAGGCACATTATTATTCCGGGGTGAAACTCTTTAGACATCTTGCTCACTTCTGCCGGCGTTTTGCCTTCGGCGACGCGGAAAGCAATCTGCAAGACATAAGCAGGCAATCTACCTAAAGTCTGATAACTGACTGGAGGGGTTATCCGTGAGGAGCGTGCGCCCGGAGAGGGATTACCGTGCCGGGAAAGTTCGTCCTCCATCTTGAGATGGCCGAGTCTCTGTGTTAACATGACTAAAAAGCCTTATTCGTATGACCAAAAAGCCTTATTCGTATGACTTAAAAGGCTTATTCGTACGACTTAAAAGCCTTATTCGTATAACTAAAAAGGCTTAATAAAAATGTCTAATGCCGATTTGGAGGTAGCCTTTTCAATCATATAAAGGCGGAATCTGTCCCTGCAGGATTGATTTTTCCACCCGCCCGCCTCCTGCTTATCCGACCGTTTCGCAGCCCGTTTCCTACATCGGACATAGTTTTCGCCCCGGTCCACACAGCAAAGCCGACACACTTTTGGCCTAAAAAGAGTTAGGAAAGGAGTCAACAATATGAATCTTTTCGTATGTTTGTAGACACGTACAGACATCAACTAAAAAGGAATAATTATGAAAAAGGTAGCAAAAATCGCCGCCATCATTGTCGGCGTATTCATTGTGCTTCTCATCGCACTGCCTCTCGCCTTTCGCGGGAAAATCGCAGAACTGGTAAAAACTGAAGGAAACAAGATGCTCAATGCCGAGTTCGACTTCGCCTCGCTCGACATCAGCCTCATCCGCCATTTCCCCAAAGCATCGCTCACGCTGGAAGACTTCTGGTTGAAGGGCAAAGGGGAATTCGAGCGCGACACCCTCGTGCAGGCCGGTGAACTGACGGCAACGGTCAACCTGTTTTCGCTGTTCGGCGACAGCGGTTACGACATCTCGCGCATCTACATCGAAGACACCCGCCTGCATGCCATCGTGCTGGAGGACGGACGCGCCAACTGGGACGTGATGAAGACCGATTCCGCCACGGCCGAGCCAGCCGCCACGGAAGAAGAAAGCGGCACGTTCCGCATCAAGCTGCAACGGGTGGAGCTGGACGGCGTGGACTTAATCTACGACGACCGCCAAGGCGACATGTATGCCGAGGTGCGTGGACTGACCCTGGGGTGCCGGGGCGACCTCTCGGGAGAACGGTCCATGCTGCAACTCAAGGCTGAAACCGACGGAGTGACTTTCCGCACGGGAGGCGTGCCCTTCCTTAACGACGCACGCATCACGGCCAAGCTCGACGTGGATGCCGACTTTGCCAACGGCCGCTATGAACTGAAGGACAACACGCTGACCCTGAACGCCATCGAGGCCAATCTCGACGGATGGATACAGACAACGGGAGCCAAGACCGACATGGACGTGAAGCTCCACACCAACGACATGGGATTCAAAGAGATACTCTCGCTCATCCCGGCCATCTATGCCAAAGACTTCGACAAGCTGAAGACCGACGGCACGGCCACGCTGGCCGCCTATGCCAAAGGTACCCTCGCGGGCGACACCGTTCCAGCCTTCAAGGTGGCGCTCGACGTGAAGGATGCCATGTTCCGCTATCCGGACTTGCCGGCCGGCGTGGACCAAATCAACATACAGGCCGGCGTGGAGAATCCCGGCGGCCCGTTCGACGGCACCACGGTGACCGTCCGACCGCTTTCGTTCCGCCTGGCAGGAAATCCGTTTACCCTCACCGCGCAAGTGAAGACTCCCGCCAGCGACCCGGACTTTGCCATCGGCGCGCAAGGAACCGTGGACCTGGGCATGGTGAAGCAAGTCTATCCGCTTGAAGACATGGAACTGAACGGAGTCATCAAAGCCGACATGAACGTGGCCGGACGCATGTCGTCCATCGAAAAAGGACAGTATGACGCCGTGAACGCCAAAGGCACCATCGCCCTGAACGACATGAAGCTGAAGATGGACGGCATGCCCGACGTGGACATCCGCAAATCCCTGCTCACCTTCACGCCGCAATATCTGCAACTGAGCGAAACGACCGTCAACATCGGACAAAACGACCTGACGGCCGACAGCCGCTTTGAGAACTACATGGGCTATGCCCTGAAGGGTTCCACCCTGCGCGGCACGCTCAACATCAGTTCCAATCATTTGAACCTGAACGACTTCATGTCGGCCGACACCACCGCCGCGACAGCTCCGGCCGACACAACGGCCATCCCGGCGGCAAGCTCGGAATCGTCGCTGCTCGTCGTGCCCAAGAACATCGACTTCACCATGCAGGCCAACCTGAAAAAGGTATTGTTTGACACCATGACGTTCGACAACGTAAACGGCAAACTGACCGTGCGCGGCGGCGACGTGGACATGAGCAACCTTTCGCTGGGCGCCATGGGCGGCAACGTGGTGATAAACGGATGCTACTCGACGGCCGACCCGAAAGCGCCCGCATTCAACGCCGGACTCAGGCTGACCGACCTCAGTTTTGCACAGACTTACAAGGAACTGAACATGGTGCAACAGCTGGCTCCCATCTTTGAGAACCTGAAGGGCACCTACTCGGGCCACATCAATATCGACACGCAGCTCGACCAAGCCATGAGCCCCGTGCTCTCCACGCTGAAGGGCGACGGCAACCTCTCCACCCACAATCTCAACCTGAGCGGCGTGAAAGCCATCGACGGAATAGCCGATGCCATCAACAAGCCCGAAATGAAGAATCTCGACGTGAAGGACATGGACCTCGACTTCACCATCAGTGAAGGACGCATCACCACCAAACCGTTTGACCTCAAGCTGGGCGACTACACGCTGAATCTCTCCGGCAGCACCGGACTCGACCAGACCATCGACTACAGCGGCAAGGTGCAACTGCCCGCATCGAGCAAGCTGGCCGAATATACCACCTTCGACCTGAAAATAGGCGGCACATTCACTTCGCCCAGCGTGAAAGTGGATGCCCGGAGCATGGCCAACCAGGCCTTGAAGGCAGCCGGCACAAAAGCCCTGGACAAACTGCTCGGCGGCAAGGACTCGACCGCAACAGAAGAACAGGGCGAGAAGAAAAACGTCGTGGACAAGGTGCTTAACATCTTCAAGAAAAAGAAATGACAATGAGACAGACTTATTACTGGTTGCCCCTGCTGCTGCTCCTGCTGTGCCCGGCCTGCCAAAACGACCCGGCCCGCAAGCTGCAAAAGGACATAGAATCCTATCTTGAGGACAAACAGGCCGACGTGGCCGTCTCCGTACTGACCGACACCGACACGGTGATTGCCTGCAGGGACACCGTGCGCATGCCGCTGATGAGCGTATTCAAGTTTCCCGTGGCATGGGCCGTGCTCCACCGCATGGAACGCCGGGGCACCCCGCTCGACACGCTCTTCCGCCTGACGCCCGACGACCTGAAGACCGGCACCTACAGCCCGCTCTGCACGATGCATCCCGACCGCACGGCCGAGGTGCGCATGGACTCGTTGCTGTACTACAGCGTCGCCCTGAGCGACAACAACGCGTGCGACGTGCTCCTGAAATACGCCGGAGGGGCAAAAGCCGTGGAACGCTTCGTGCACGACCTGGGCATAGCCGACATCAGCCTGGCCGCCGGTGAAGACGAGATGCACCGCCGGCCTTCCCTGGCGCTCGACAACAACGCGACGGCCCCGGCCGTGTCGCAGATGTTCCGACGCTTCATGCAGCGCGACACGCTGAATACCGACCATCACGCCTTCCTCTTCCGCACGCTGATGGCCACCTCGACGGGCAACAACAAACTACGGGCCGGACTGCCCGCGGTGCGCAGTCTGCGCATGGGGCACAAAACCGGCTCGTCCGGCCGCACGGCCGACGGCCTGAAACTGGCGGACAATGACGCCGGCTTTGTCGTCCTGCCCGACGGACGCCGCTACTACATCACCGTCCTCGTGGGCAACTCCATGGAAAGCGACTCCGCAAACGCCGAAATCATCGCCACGGCTTCCGCCATGGCGTATGAATCCATGTCGGCTCCCGCCGGACAATAACCGCATATCAACGAAGAGAGATTAGAGCGAATCCGACTTCGCACCGTTTGCAGCGACTCAATCCACCCTTTGGTTGAGCCGCTGCATTTTTTTCAACGATGCGCAATTTTTCAACCCAAATCTCCCGCCACGCGCCGCCTAACGCTTCACCCAACCAATCTTGGCGTTCAGCTTGAAGAAGTAGGCGCCGTTCTCGCGCTCCAACCGACCGTATTTGTCCTTCTCGGTCGGACCTTTCTCGAAGCGTGTGTTTCGGAAAAGAAAATCCTCGAACGTCGCCCTGTCGGCCTTGTGATAGCACATGGGCGTGCCCTGCGCATCGACAAAGACAAAACCCTCGACCGCCGAATCCGTCCCGTTGAACAGCTTGGCCGGACGCATGCCCAGGGCCAGCGCCATGAGAAACTGTTTCGTCTTGTAACGATAGAAGCCGTGCTTGCGGATGAGTTCGTCCTTTATCTTCAGCGGATTAATCTCTTCGATGCGTGCCGTCAGCTCGCTCACGCGGGTGATGTCCTCGCTGTGCATCGTCCGCACCATCTCGCCCAACATGCGGGGAAAGTGCAGGTCGATCATCGACAGATTGCTGCGAAACACCTTGTCGGCCACGTCGCTGTAGCGCAACACGCCGCCAAGACGCTCTATCATCCGCATGCGGTCAATCACCTCATTGGGCGATTCCAAGGCGTTGACTTTGTTCACCGTGGGAGCGGCAAACTTCACCCCCGTCTGCTCAAACTTCAGGTTGGCCGTGCGTCCGCCGTCGAGCAAGGGATTCATAGGTGCCAGGCGCGAATACACGCGAAAGCCCGTCAGCGGAGCCCCGGCATCCCAGAAACCGATGTGATAGTCCGTGCGGTCGTCGGTTTTCGCTTCGAGGTCGTAGACGGCAATCTCGTCGAGAAACTCCTCCACCCCGTCGGGCGAAGTCATGTCGCCGGTGCGTGTCTGCCGCAACGCCTCGCCTATCAGGTCGGCGGCGGTCCGGAAATCTTCGCGGGGAACCGTCTTGTCCATGCGTTCGCCGCTGATGCGTATATTTTCTCCGTCCACGAGATAACGGCGCGTGCCGTCATGCTCCTCGCGCTGTATCACAGCCACCTTGTAGCGACGTTCCTCACACGCCGTGCCGTCGGGTGTGCCCGCCGCGATGCTGCCGTCGGCCAGTATGCGCAGGAAAGAATGCAATTCTCCCCACTCTCTTTTGGTTGCTTCAAATGACATATATTTTAGGTTTTTAGGGTTTTAAATTAACGAGGGCCCCATCCAAACCCTCCCCCGAAGGGAGGGCTTGATAAACGGATTTCAGGTTCTCCCCTTCGGGGAAGTTAGAGGGGCTCCTTGTCAACTTGTATCTCTTCAAGTTAACGAGGATTCAGAAACAAGTGGACGAGGGCCTTGTCTACTTGTCAACTTGTTTCCTTGTATCTCCTCAAGCCCTTCCTTCGGGGGAGGGTTTGGGTGGGGCTAACGCACCAAAGCATAACCACCCCACACCGCAAGCAATCCCAGCAACAGGCTGCACGCCGCGTACAGCGCCAGCCAAAGCATCTGTTCGCCTTTGAGCAGCTGGAGGTTCTCGTTCATGAACGTGGAAAAGGTCGTGAAGCCGCCACACACGCCCACCGTGAGAAACAACCGCACATCGGGGTGCATGACGTGTCCGCGCTCGAAGCAGGCACATATCGCGCCCATGGCCAGACACCCCAGCATGTTCACGACAAAGGTGCCCGCAGGAAAAGGATGGCTCACGTAATGGCTCACGGCCCGGGTAAGCAGAAAGCGGACTCCCCCGCCCAGAAAGCTGCCCAGTCCGACAATCAGAAAAGAACGTATCATAGGATTTCAGTCAGAATGATTATTTTCAGGGTGCAAAGATAGTAATTCGTCCGGCAATGCGTAACTTTGTCCGCACATTAGTGAGCGCGAAAGCCTCCACACGACAACCCATGATTATGCGAAATGCCATCCTGACCCTTGCCCTGTTTTGCTGTGCCACCCTGCACGCACAGGTGGAGTTTGCGAAAACGTCATGCGACCTCGGCACTTTCGCTGAGGACACCGTTCGGTTACCGCGACATACGTTCACATTCATCAACCGGGGAAAGAAAGCCGTCGCGCCGAGCGAGGTCAAAACCTCTTGCGGATGCCTGAAGGCGGATTTCGACCGGCGTCCCGTAGCGCCCGACGGAAAGGGGCAAATCACCGTCACCTTCCGACCGGAAGGTCATCCGGGCCGCTTCCTGCGCAAACTCACGGTCTATTTCAGCAATCAGCCTCAACCCTACATTCTTGAAGTGAAAGGCAACGTCCGCCCTTCGCGTCAGCATCGTCCGAGATAGGCCTCGATGTTGGCCTTTCCTTCAATATTATACAGTTCTTTCTGACGTTCTGTCTCCTTCCGCAATTATTCTTCTGCGAGACGGGTGCGCTCTCCGATGGCAGCGACGGCTGTACAATGTCTCCACATGCCTGAGGTTTACGATGCGGGAACGATGAATCCGGATGAAGTCGCTTTCGGGCAGCTTGCGCCTGACCGATGCGAGGTTGAAAGAAATTACGAGGATGCGACCTCCCGTCAGGTAGATGCGGGAATAACTTCCGGCAGCCTCTATCCATTGGATTTCATCTACTGATGTTTTGAGATGGTCGTTCCGCCGCCAGATAAAAGGGTGATAAAGGATGTCTGAACAAGCGAAATAAAAATGCACACCAATAATAGTCATATATGGATATTTGTTTCTATATTTGCAAAAGAATAGCAATATATGACTATATGGACAATCTTTCTTATACTACCAACCAAGACATCATCGCCCTTCTTTGCCAACGCTTGAAGGAGTACCGTCTTGCCGCCCGCATAAGCCAAAGAGAAATGGCGGAGAAGTCCGGCGTAAGCCTGACCACCATCAGCCATCTCGAACAGGGAATGAACCGGAACATCACGCTCAACAATTTCATTTCTCTCCTGCGGGTGCTGGGCCTGGAACAGCGTCTGTCCGACCTGCTGCCCGAACTGCCCGTACCCCCGATGGTATTGAAACAGATGAACAAATACATACCCAAACGAGTAAGGAGGAGCAACCATGATACGGAATCTTGATGTTTTCCTTTGGAACCGGAGAGTCGGCTCGCTGGTCGCCTACAAGGAGAGGTACACGGAAAAAGTGTGTTTCTATTTTGACCGCGACTTCCTCGACAGCGGATATGACATCGCCCCTTTGCGGGCCTCCATCCACAGCGTTTCCGTGAGGAACGGTCTGCCCGTGTACGGCGAAGAGGGGAAACTCTTCGGCGGGCTTCCGTCGTTCATCGCCGATTCACTGCCGGACCACTGGGGCAACAAGGTGTTCAACGAATGGGCGAAAATACGCGGTATCAGCACATATCCTGCCGCTATCTTGGTGCGCAGGTGTCTGGTTGCTATTGTTTTCTGTTTCATGCGGGTTACC
>CALUJS010000070.1 GCA_944321015.1 uncultured Phocaeicola sp.
GACCCACGCCTTAGAAGGGCGTTGCTCTATCCAGCTGAGCTACGGAACCATCCTTGTTTGCGGGTGCAAAGATAATGCTTTTCTTGTAAACTCGGCACTCTAGCGCCTTCTTTTTTTACGTTCCTCCTCTCTTTTTCTTGCAACATACCAGCCGATGGCCGACGCAACGAACGATATGCCGGCGTAGCCGATGACGTAATACCAGTATGACGGATGATAATATATGTACAGGGCGGGGACAAACAAGGCGGTGATGACAAGGGGAAACCACCAGCCGTAAGGACGCACAGCCCCATAGGAATAGGAACAGATGAAGCAAATGACGGGATTCACCACGCCGGGGAAATAGAGGGCCACGGTCTCGGCGCTGCAGAACATCGGGAACACGTAGAAGCCCACGAGGGCAATGGCCAGATAGGTTATCAGTTCGCGCATGATGCTGTTACATTATTATTTATAGAGTAAGAATATGCAGGGTATCTTCGAGAGGTCGGGCAGACGGCCCTTCCAATCCTTGACGGAGCGCGTCCGGATGAACTCGCCCTCACACGTCAGGTTGGCCGCGATGCACAGTTTGGTCTGCGGGCGGCATACGCGCAGGATGTCTTCCAACATCTTATGGTTGCGATAGGGAGTCTCGATGAACAGTTGCGTCTGGCTCTCGGCATAGACGCGCTGCTCCAGCTGCTTGAGGGCCTTCGTGCGCGCATCGGCCTCGATGGGCAGATAGCCGTGGAAGGCAAAGCTCTGTCCGTTAAACCCCGACCCCATCACCGAGAGGATGATGGACGACGGGCCCACCAGCGGAACGACCTTCAACCCCTTGCGCTGGGCGATGGCCACCACGTCGGCCCCGGGATCGGCCACGGCCGGGCATCCGGCCTCGGACATGACGCCCATGGACGTCCCCTGCTCCAACGGCTTCAGATAGTCGGAAATGGCCTCAGGCGACGTGTGTTTGTTGAGCGGATAAAAGGTCAGCGAGTCGATGTCAATCTCGCGGTCGGCCTTCTTCAGAAAACGGCGCGCCGTGCGCACATCTTCCACGATGAAATGACGGATGTGGCGGATGAGGGCCATATTGCGGGCAGGCAGGACCGTGTCGAGGGGCGCGTCTCCCAGCGTGACGGGGAACAAGTAGAGGGCTGTTTCCATAATCTATTGTCAAACAAACGGGGGAATAATGAAAAAGGATACAAACCACCTTCGTCTTTCGCCGGTCGCGCAGTTTGTATCCTTAATATCATAGAAGAATTATCCGTAGATAATCTTTCCGTTCTCGTCTTTGTATTCGTCGAGGCCCTTCTCATAGGTGGCCATGGCGCGCAGGCTCATGCCGACGCTCGAGAAGCCTCCGTCGTGATAGAGGTTCTGCATGGTCACCTTTTTGGTCAGGTCGGAGAACATCACGATGCAATAGTCGGCACATTCGGCTGCCGAGGCGTTGCCCAGGGGCGACATGCGGTTGGCAAAGTCGAACAGCTTGTCCATGCCCTTCACGCCCGAGCCGGCGGTGGTCATCGTGGGCGACTGCGAGATGGTGTTCACGCGCACGCGGCTCTCGCGGCCGTAGATGTAGCCGAAGCTGCGGGCGATGGACTCCAGCAGGGCTTTGGCGTCGGCCATGTCGTTGTAGCCGTAGAACGTGCGCTGCGCGGCCACATAGCTCAGGGCCACGATGGAGCCTTCCTCGGCTATGGCCTCCAGCTTCTTGGCCGTCTGAATCATCTTGTGGAAGGAGATGGCGGAGATATCGAGCGTGGTGGAAAGCATATTGTAGTCCAGGTCGTCATAGGTACGTTTCTTGCGCACGTTGGGCGACATGCCGATGGAGTGGAGCACGAAGTCTATCTTGCCGCCGAGCACCTCCACGGAGCGCTTGAACACGTTTTCCAAATCTTCCACGCTTGTGGCGTCGGCGGGGATGACCTCGCAGTGAAGTTTCTCCGAGAGCGCCGACACCTGCCCCATGCGCACGGCCACGGGCGTGTTCGACAACGTGATGGTGGCACCTTCTTCCACGGCTCTTTCCGCCACCTTCCAGGCGATGGATTGTTCGTTGAGGGCACCAAAGATGATACCTCTTTTTCCTTTCAGTAAGTTGTAACTCATAAGTCGATATTTGATTAATTCGCCGCAAAGATACAACGAAATCCATGAATCCTGATACGCAAAGCGCTTAAAAGCCGATAAAATGTGATTTTTGTCCCATTCGGGCGCCTTCCCGCGACATGGCATACGCCCGCCGGCCGCCGCGCTGCACAAAAAAGTGAAATCCGCGCAAAAATATTCCTCCAAACACTTGACGGATTGACGCAATCCTCTTATATTTGTAATCGCATCCTCCCCGGTGGACAACCGGGGCGTCGTGCGACTATAATCAACATATTGTTTAACCCGTCTTTCTGTCAAGAATTAGTCAAACGGATTTCTTGCCCGGGACACCCCATTTTCCCGTCGGGGACAAACGACATCCTCGTCGGGGACAAACGAGACCCTCGTGGGGGACAAACGAGGCCCTCGTGGGGGACAAACGAGAGGCTCGTCGGGGACAAACGACAACACCTTGTAAGTCAACTGGTTGCAAAGACGTTTGATGAAGAGGGGCAGAAGACACAAAAAAGAGCGTTTGTATGATTTTTTGGAAACGAGTGCAACAAGCAATCAACAAGCTGTGGTATCCCCGCAGCGTCACTATCGGAAAGCCTGTGGAAACGCAGGAGTTGGCCAACCGCATCGCGCGCGAATCGACCGTGTCGCCCGCCGACACCCACGCCGTGCTCCGTGCCCTGCCCGCCATCATGGCCGATTTCATGAAAGAGAGCCGCGCCATCCACTTTGAGGGACTGGGCTGGTTCCGCTACACCACCACTGCGGCCGGCAACGGCGTGCCCACGAAGGAGGAAGTGAGCAGCGACCAGATAACCGGCCTGCGCGTTCAGTTCACCCCCGACCGCGTCCGCAACATGGAGGGCGGCTACACCCGCGCCCTCATTGCCGACGAGGGCATCGCCTTCATGGAGTGGCTGGGCAAGGAAAGCGACGAGACCCAAGTGCCCGAAGAGCCCGACGACAGCGGCGAAGACGGCGGATTGTGACAAACACGTCAATCTATTGTGAGAAATCCCGCAGCGATGTCCCCGCGTTGCGGGATTTTTCCGTCAAGAAAGGCCGGCTCTCCTCTCCCATTTTAAGCGGAACCGATATTGCCCCGTCAAGAATATATTGCTATCTTTGTCCGCATGAATGCGACAACCGGACAAGTCAATCGAAACCGAATAACACATAATTAATTAACCTATCACTCGTATGAATACACATTTTACGAAAGCTATCATGCTGATGCTGGGAGCCGCCATGCTCCTCTCGTGCCAACCCACGTCGCCCTCGGCTGGCGAATCCGAAGCGGCGTGCATCATCGCGGAAGGCACCTATGCCGGACTCCCCTTTGAAATGGAACGCGTGCAACAACCCTCATTCCCCGGCTACGAGGTCAGCATCGCCGACTTCGGCGCCACGCCGGACGGCATCACGCTCAACACCGACGCCATCAACCAAGCCATCCGCCAAGTCAACGAGCAAGGCGGCGGCACGGTGGTGATTCCCGCCGGACTGTGGCTGACCGGCCCCATCGAGCTGCTGAGCAACGTCAACCTGCACCTTGAGCACAACGCGCTGGTGCTCTTCTCGGCCGACCACTCGCTCTATCCCATCATCTCCACCTCGTTCGAGGGACTGGAGACGAAGCGCTGCCAGTCGCCCATCTATGCGCGCGGAGCGGAAAACATCGCCATCACGGGACACGGCACCTTCGACGGCAACGGCGACACCTGGCGCCCGGTGAAGAAGGGCAAGATGACCGAAGGACAGTGGAAGAAGCTGCTGGCCTCGGGCGGCGTGACCAACGAGAAGGGCGACATCTGGTATCCCAGCGAAGGGGCGCGCGACGGCGCAAAGATTACCAAGGAGTTCAACGTGCCCGACAGCGAGATTGTGAAGGCCAAGGGCGACATGGTGTGGGAGTCGGTGCGCGACTTCCTGCGCCCGGTGTTGCTGAGCTTCAGCAACTGCAAGCGCGTGTTGCTTGAAGGGGTGACGTTCAAGAACTCGCCCAGCTGGTGCCTTCACCCGCTGATGTGCGAGCACCTGACGGTGTATGGCATCAATGTGTCCAACCCCTGGTATTCGCAAAACGGCGACGCGCTCGACATCGAGTCGTGCACCAACGTGCTGGTGCTCAATTCGCTGTTTGATGCCGGAGACGACGCCATCTGCATCAAGTCCGGCAAGAACGAGGAAGGGCGCAAGCGCGGCATCCCGACCCAAAACGTCATCGTGCGCAACAACACCGTGCTCCACGGCCACGGCGGCTTTGTGGTGGGCAGCGAGATGAGCGGCGGCGTGAAGAACATCTATGTGGACAACTGCACGTTCCTCGGCACCGACGTGGGCCTGCGCTTCAAGAGCACGCGCGGACGCGGCGGCGTGGTGGAGAACATCCATATTAATAAGGTGAACATGATAAACATCCCCGGCGAGACGCTGCTGTTCGACCTCTTCTATGGCGGCGCATCCGCGAAGGGCGAGGTTCCGCCCGTGAGCGAAGAGACTCCGGTGTTCCGCAACATCTACGTGAACGATGTGACGTGTAAGGGAGCCGGACGCGCCATCTTCTTCAACGGCCTGCCCGAAATGCCCATCGAGAACATCAACCTGAAGAACATCACCATCTCCGACGCCGCGGAAGGCGCCGTGCTGAGCCGCGCCAAGGGCGTCAACATCGACAACCTCGTCATCGAGACCAAGACACCCGCGCCCGGCGTGACCCTGCGCAACGTGTCGACCATCACCATCAACGGCGAGGCCGTGGATGAAGTGGGCGACGAAGGCAAAGAAATCAACCTCAACTGATTAACGAAACATCACACGACATGAAACACATGGCAATCTGTCTGCTTGCCCTGGCTGCTCCCCTGGCAGCCTCGGCACAGACCAACGAGAAGACAATAAGCATCGTGGTGGAAAACACATGGGCCAACGACAAGGTCGACGAGCCCGTGGTGCTCCGCCTGGCCGACCTGAAGCCGGGCTTCGAGGTGCGCTCGGCCACAGTCTATGGCGACAAGAACGAGGAGATTCCCTCGCAGCTCGACGACCTCGACCGCGACACCGAGGCCGACGAACTGGCCTTCGTCGTCAATATCCCCGCCCGCACGAAACAGACCTTGCAGGTGGTCTTGTCCGGCCAACCATCGGCCAAGCAGTATCCCGCCCGCGTCTATGCCCAGATGCGCCTGAACGACAAGAGCCAGAAGAATCCCCACATCCGCTACATCACGTTCGAGGGTAGTGTCCCCGTGAAGCAGTCGTACAGCGCGATGTATCACCACGGCCCGGCATTCGAGTCGGAGCTGGTGGCCTTCCGCGCCTATATGGACAACCGCCAGTCCATCGACCTCTACGGCAAGAAGTTCCGTCGGTTGGAGCTGGCCGAGACCAACTTCTATCCCAAGAAAGAGCAACTGGCCGCAGGCTATGGCGACGATGTGCTCTGGGCCGGGACGAGCATCGGTGTGGGTTCATTCCGCGGATGGGTCGGCGGCAAGCTGCAGACCATTGACACGGTGGAGAGCCGCAGCGCAGGCGTATTGGCCTCCGGACCGGTGCGCACGGTCGTGGAGTTCTTCGACCGCAACTGGCAATACGACGGCGCCGTGCTCAACATGACGCAACGCTACACCCTCTATGCAGGCCACCGCGACGTGCGCGTGGACATCAGCTTCCGGGAGGCCGGAGAGGCAGCCTCCAAGACTTTCGCCACCGGCGTACAGAAGCTGGAGCGCGACAACGTGGGCTTCCTCGATGCCGACGGACTGGCCGGCTCGTGGGGCAGCAATCTGGCCTATAAGAACGACACCGTGAACCATCCGCGCGAAACGGTGGGCTTGGGCATCTACGTCCCCCGCCGCTATCTCCTCTCGAAGCAGGAAGACGAGAACAACTACCTCTACCAGATGCGCCCCGACAAGGATGGCAAGCTGACCTACTATTTCACCTTTGCCGCAGCCAAGGAAGAGCGTGGCTACAAGAACAGCAAGGAGTGGTTTGCCGCCCTTCCCTCGTGGCAATCCTCCGTGGCACGCCCCTGCAAAGTCACCATCATGAACCAATAAATCCACGCAAGATGAAACAAAGCCAAATATTCCTCATCGGCCTTGCTCTGGCCATCGCCCTGCCGCTCACGGCTCAGGAGGCCGAGCCCTACCGCTCGCAGGTGTGGGTGGCCGACCAAGGCGACGGCACCTACAAGAATCCCGTGCTCTATGCCGACTATTCCGACCCCGACGCCTGCCGCGTGGGCGACGACTACTACCTCACCTCGTCGAGCTTCAACTGCGTGCCGGGCCTGCAGATTCTGCATTCCAAAGACTTGGTGAACTGGAGCATTATCGGCGCGGCCATACCCTGGGCCGTGCCGCCCGCAACCGACACCGCGCCGCAACACGGCAAACGCATCTGGGCGCCGTGCATTCGTCATCATGAAGGGGAGTTCTACATCTTCTGGGGCGACCCCGACCAGGGCGCATTCATGGTGAAGGCCAAAGACCCGCGCGGCCCGTGGAGCGAGCCTGTGCTGGTGAAGGCCGGCAAAGGCATCATCGACACCACCCCGTTGTGGGACGACGACGGACGCGTCTACATGGCTCATGCCTATGCCGGGAGCCGCGCCGGATTCAAGAGCGTCATTGCCGTGTGCGAACTGAATGCCGACGCAACGAAAGCCATCACGCCCTCGCGCATCGTTTTCGACGGGCATGAAGGACAAGGCACATGCGAAGGACCGAAGTTCTACAAGCGGAACGGATACTATTACATCTTCCACCCCGCAGGCGGCGTGCCCACCGGATTCCAGACCGTGCAACGCTCGCGCAACGTCTATGGTCCCTATGAGAACCGCATCGTGCTTGCCCAAGGCAAAAGCCCGGTCAACGGCCCGCACCAAGGCGCATGGGTCGACACTCCCACGGGGGAAGACTGGTTCCTCCACTTTCAGGACGTGGGCGCGTACGGACGCCTCGTCCACCTGCAGCCCATGCGTTGGGTTGACGACTGGCCCGTCATTGGCATTGATGATGACGGAGACGGATGCGGCGACCCCGTGCTGACCTACCGCAAGCCCAATGTCGGCAAGACCTATCCCGTCTGCACTCCGCAGGAAAGCGACGAGTTCGACAGTCTCACCCTGAGGCTTCAATGGCAATGGCAGGCCAACTACAACGAGAAGTGGGCCTATTGCGCGGGCGACAAAGGATACCTCCGCCTCTACTCTTTCCCCGTCGAGGAGAACTATAAGAACCTTGCCGACGTCTCCAACATGCTCCTGCAGAAGACGACCGCTCCCGCACAGACCATCACCGCGAAGATGACCTTCAAGCCCACGGAAAAGTATATGGGCGAGCGCACGGGTCTCATCGTCTTCGGGCGCGACTATGCCGCCCTCACGGTGGAACATACCGAACAGGGCCTCACGCTCACCCAAGTGGAATGCCGCCAGGCCGACAAGGGCAAGACTGAAACAGTCAATGAAACGGTGACACTCAAGGATGCCACGTTCTATCTCCGCGCTGAAATCAGCGACACGGGCGAAAAACTGGGCCAAAGCGAGGGCGGACATGACCAAAAGGTGATGTGCCGATTCTCCTACAGCGCCAACGGACGCAAATTCCACCCGCTGGGCAAGCCCTTCCAAGTGCGCGAAGGCACATGGATTGGCGCCAAGCACGGCATCTTCTGCACCCGTCCCCACATCGTGACGAACGACGGCGGCTGGGTGGATGTCGACTGGTATCGCGTCACCCGATAAGAGCGCCATAAACCCAATCGTCAAACGGCCGTCCGCAGACCATCCACCATCTACGGACGGACGTTTCATTGTAAAATCATGGCGATTTGCAGACACAACAAACAAAAAATCCCGCGAAACGCTTGCCGGTATTGATTTTCTGTATATCTTTGCAGCGCAAAAGCAAAAAAAAAATCCGGGGCGTTAGCTCATCTGGCTAGAGCGCGACACTGGCAGTGTCGAGGTGACGAGTTCGAGTCTCGTACGCTCCACGAAA
>CALUJS010000071.1 GCA_944321015.1 uncultured Phocaeicola sp.
GTAAAGTCAAGGATGTTGAAGTTCTCAATCATCCGTTCCTTATGCACCGTCTTGGGAATGACCACCACATTGCGCTGATTCAGCCAGCGGAGGACAACTTGCCCCACCGTACGGCCATGCTTTTCAGCGATTGCTTTCAGTACGGGATTGTTCCAAATGTCATTCTTTCCTTCGGCAAAAGGTGCCCATGCCTCATGCTGGATGGCTTCTTTCTGCAAGAACGCATTGGCGGCTTGCTGTTGGAAAAACGGGTGCGTTTCAAGCTGGTTCACCGCAGGCTTCACTTCATTGTGTAGGAAAAGGTCTTGCAGGCGTTCATTGGAAAAACTTGTTACGCCAATGGCGCGAATCCTACCTTCTTTATAAAGCCGTTCACAAGCTCTCCACGCCGCATAATAGTTGCCGTAGGGCTTGTGCAACAGATAGAGGTCGATATAATCAAGTCCTAGCAGCTTCAATGACTTGTCAAAGGCACGAAGTGCGTCTTCATACTCATAATCCTGCACCCATAGTTTGGTAGTGATGAAAAAATCCTCACGTTTGATGCCGCTCTGCCGGATGGCATTGCCTACTTGCTCCTCGTTGAAATAAGAAGCTGCCGTATCAAACATCCGATAACCTACTTCAATAGCATCGCTTACGACACGTTCTGTTTCATTTTCAGGAATTTGATAAACGCCGAAACCGATGGCCGGCATCATTACGCCATTGTTCAATCTTACATCTTTCATATTGTTTCGAGTTTTAATTTCTGATGCAAAATTACGGTGTACCTGTTGTTCCATCATTACATAATTAGGAGCAATATTTTCACTATTCGTTGTTTTTCGCTATTTTTGCATGGAAACGGACTCAGATTATCAGATAATGGAGACTACGAAATTTGACGGCATTGTTTTCGCCGATACCTGGCAGGAATTAAACACTTTACGGTATGCGGGAAGGGTTATCCATATCCTTTGCCGAAAAGGTAATATGGGATTTACTTTTCAGGATACCCATTATAACATTTCTTCCAGAGATTATGTCATTCTGCCCAATGCGACGCTTGCCTCCGAATTCTCAGCGTCAGATGATTTTCAAGGCATCCTGATGAACCTCTCGGAAGTATTCGTTACTTCAATTGCCATCCGTAGCAACTATGGCATCATAGGGCATCTGTCGCTCTTGCGGAATCCTGTCATGAAATTGTCCGAACGGGACTTCCGGATATGCGAGACCGCCTTGCAGTATCTGCGTATGCGTATGGAAGATGAGGGACATTTATTCCGCGAGGAATTATTGGGCAGCCTGCTGACCGCGCACATCCTTGACCTGTACGACATTCACGCACGCAACAGCAAGGAGTTGCAAGTGTCGGAGCGTGTTACCTCCTTACTGAGGAAATTCATAGAATTACTGTATAACGGTGAATACATCCGAAACAGAGACCTTGAATTTTACGCTTCACACCTATGCATTACGCCGCATTATCTGTCGGAAATATGTAAAAAGGTAAGCGGGAAACCGGCCTCTTACTGGATAGACCGCTTCACCATGCAGGAAATCACCCGCTTGCTCCGGCAGAAAGAACGTTCGCTGACGGAAATCGCGGAACGAATGAATTTCTCATCCGTGTCTTATTTCAGTCGATATGTACAAAAACGAATCAATCTGTCGCCATCGGAATATCGGAAGCATTATATTTTCAAGAACTTTCCTTTCAACCCAAAAAGCTTAGCATCTGAGACAAAACCCCTCGCAAAAAAAGGCGGTGCCAAAACTGACACCGCCTCCTAAGGCCTGATATTACTCAATATATCAATCCAAACCAAAGAGGGTAGACAAACCTTTGTCCACACCGGAGAATCCCATGAACGCCATGGCCAGCAATCCGGCAGTAACCAAAGCGATGGACATGCCGCGCATGCCCTTGGGAATATTCACCAACGCCAGTTGCTCACGTATGCCTGCAAAGACGATGAGCGCCAACGCAAAACCCAAAGCGGTGGAGAAAGCATAGACCACGCCGGTAAGCAGGTCAAAATCTTTCTGAATAACCAAAATGGCCACACCGAGGATGCAACAGTTGGTCGTAATCAGCGGCAAGAACACACCCAATGCCTGATAGAGCGCCGGAGACACTTTCTTCAGGATGATTTCCACCATCTGCACTAAAGCGGCAATAACGAGAATGAAAGCGATGGTCTGCAAATAAGCAATGCCGAAAGGATCGAGCACGAACTTTTGAATGACGTAGGTCACAATGGTCGAAAGCGTAAGCACGAAAGCCACGGCAGCACCCATGCCCATGGCAGTCTCCACTTTCTTGGACACACCCAAGAAGGGACAAATGCCCAAGAACTGCGACAACACGATGTTGTTCACAAAGATAGCCGTGATAAATATCAATACGTATTCCATAATTTACGGTTTTAGAGGTTAGGCTTTCTTTAACTTGTTCACAATGGCAATGAGGTAACCCAGCGCGATGAACGCTCCGGGAGCCAGCACGAAGATAAGCATGCCGTAATCCTCGGGCATGATGGTAAAGCCAAACACTTTGCCCGTGCCAAGAAACTCACGCACGCCGCCCAAAATGGTGAGAGCGATGGTAAAGCCCAGTCCCATACCAAGTCCGTCAAAGAAAGAAGGAATAGCCCCGTTCTTGGCAGCAAAGGCTTCTGCACGTCCCAGCAGGATGCAGTTCACCACAATAAGGGGAATGAACAAGCCCAGTGTGGCATAGAGCGCAGGCACGTAGGCCTGCATCACCATCTGCAACAGGGTGACAAAGGAGGCAATGACCACGACAAAGGCCGGAATGCGCACCATGTCGGGAATAAGGTTCTTTATCAACGAAATCACAACGTTGGAGCAGACGAGCACGAAAGCTGTGGCCAGTCCCATGCCCATGCCGTTGAGGGCCGAAGAAGTAGTGCCCAGCGTAGGACACATGCCCAGCAGTAGAACGAACGTGGGGTTTTCCTTCACGATGCCGTTCATCAAGACTTTAAAATTATTCATAATGCGTCTCCTTTCTTAATTTTGTTCTACATGTTGCGTAGCACCCGTAGCCCCGTTGAGGTCGGCTGCGGAAGCATCGCCGTTGTGCTTGGCATAAGCGGCATAGGCGGCATTGACTGCATTAAGGAATGCACGCGAGGTAATAGTCGATGCCGTGATGGCATCAATGTCGCCGTTGTCCTTGCTCACGGTGAGTGGCTTCTCGCCGGGATTGCGGCCCGTGATGTCGCCCTTGCCGCCTTTCTTGAACCAGTCGGCAGCCTTTGAACCGAGGCCCGGAGTCTCGGCGTGACTCAGCAGAGAGTAGTCGATGATGTTTCCTTCGGCATCAAAGCCCACCAGCACACGCAATGCTCCGCCAAACCCGTTGGCCGACGACTCCACAGCGGCTCCGATGAACTCTCCGCCTTTCGTGGCCTTGTAGATGGTATAGCTGGCGCCGTCCACCTCAATGGTTTCAGCCTCGGCAGCCGGATCGTTGTCAAAGCCTGGAACCACCAGCGCGATGGCATCGCTCAAAGCCTTGGCGTTGGCCTGAGCAATAGGCTCGGCCGTCACCTTGTTCACGTAGCCCAGCAACAGTCCGGCTACGACGGCCACTGCAGTAAGCACAATGGCCATATTCTTAAATGATGATTCTAGCTTTTTCATTTCTTCTTGCCCTCCCCGAATCTTTTAGGTTTGCAATAGTTGTTAATCAACGGCGTGAACGCATTCATGATAAGTATGGCGAACGACATGCCTTCCGGATAAGCGCCGAAGTTACGGATGACCACCGTGAGGAAACCGATGCATACGCCATAAATCAGCATTCCCTTATGTGTCATGGGCGAAGTGACGTAGTCAGTCGCCATAAAGATGGCGCCCAACATCAGACCGCCGGTAAACAAATGTACCACTGGCGACGCGTAAGCTGCAGGATCGGACAAGTGCATCAGTCCGGCAAAAACGAACACCGTGGCCAAGATGGACACCGGGATGTGCCAGGTGATGATTTTGCGCCACAACATGTAAGCCAGTCCGATAAGCAACGCCAATGCGCTCACTTCGCCCAACGAACCGCCCGCCAAATCACCGTGAGACCCGATGAACAGCTCCCATGCGGAAGGCAGTTGCTCCAAGGCAGAAACATCGCCGTGCACGGCCATCTTCATAAGTGCCAGCGGAGTGGCAGCCGTTTCGGCATCCACGTAACTGGCGAGTTGCCCGATTTTAGGCCAGCTGGTCATCTGCACCGGGAACGAGATGAGCAGGAACACACGTCCCACCAAAGCGGGATTAAACGGGTTGCAGCCCAATCCGCCAAAAGTCATCTTGCCGATGCCTATGGCCACCAGCGCACCGATGACAATAATCCACACAGGCAGGTTTGAAGGCACGTTGAAAGCCAGCAACACGCCGGTGATGATGGCTGAACCGTCGAGAATGGTCGATTTCTCGCGTTTCAGTATGAATTTGGTAATTGCCCACTCAAAGAACACACAAGACACCACTGACGTCAGTGTGACAACGGCTGCTCCCACACCAAAGTATATCAACGACACGAGCAATGCCGGGATGAGGGCGATGAGCACGCCGTACATGTTCCGTTGCACGCTGTCGTCATTGTGTACGTGCGGGGATAGGGACACGATTAATTTATTTGCCATAGTTTTCCTCCTTTACTTTTTAGCGTTACGTGCACGAATGATGCCGCCCACCGTTGTTTTGCCCAGACGGATGTAGTCCAACATCGGCCGGTGTGACGGACAGGTGAACTGGCAAGAGCCACATTCGATGCATGACATGATATCTTCTTTCTCCACACGCTCCCACTCCTTATGCATGGACAATGTGGCCAGCAGGAACGGTTCCAGCCCCATAGGACAGGCACTCACGCACTTGGCGCAGCGTATGCAAGGCTGAGCTTCGGCACGCGCGGCTTCCTTCCGGTTCATCAGCAGCACGCCGGAGCTTCCTTTGCAGATGGGCACCTCGGTGTTGGCCAACGCCTTGCCCATCATCGGACCGCCGCCTATCACCTTGCCGGTGTCCTCAGGCATGCCTCCGGCTGCTTCGATGAGCTGGCTCATGGGCGTACCCATGCGGGTAAGGAAGTTCGAAGGATTCTTCAACGACTTTCCGGTCACGGTCACGATGCGTTCAAAGAGGGGTTTGTTCTTCATCACCGCTTCGTAGACAGCATACACCGTGCCTACGTTCTGCACCACGGCGCCTACGTTAATGGGAAGCGCAGGAGGCGCAGGCACTTGCCGACGGATAACGGCGTCAATGAGCTGTTTCTCGCCGCCTTGCGGATATTTCACTTTCAGGGGAACCACCTCTATGCCCGGATAGGCTTGTGCCTTCTCGGCCAATAGGCTGATGGCATCGGGCTTATTGTTCTCTATGCCGATATATGCCTTGTCCACCTTGGCAGCCTTCATCAGCAAGGTCACCCCCACCAAAATTTCATCGGGCTTCTCCAGCATCAGGCGATGGTCTGCCGTCAGATAAGGTTCACACTCCACACCGTTGATGATGACACACTCGGCTTTCGCACCCGGAGGCGGACAAAGCTTCACATGTGTCGGGAAGCAAGCGCCACCCATGCCGACTACACCGGCATCCTTAATCTTGGCTACAATCTCTTCGGGAGAGAGCGATGTCTCACACACCAGTGTCTGGCTGCGGTCAATGCCTTCCTCCCACTCGTCACCTTCCACATCTATATAGACGGCCGGCTTACGATAACCGCTGGCATCGATTACCGTATCGACCTTACTGACCTTTCCCGATACGGAAGAATATATAGGTGCGGACACGAATCCTCCGGCCTCGGCAATCTTGGTCCCGACCTTCACCACGTCGCCCCGTTTGACGACGGGCACAGCCGGAGCACCGATGTGCTGCGACAAGGGGAACACGGCCTGTTTGGGCAGGTCGAGCACCTGGATGGCTTTGCCGGCGGACAATTTATTTTCTGCTGGATGTACTCCACCAATTCTAAATGTCTTCACGTTGTTATCTTTTTAATGTATTTATTCGTTCGGATTTTGTTTTTCCTCCCCGGATGCCGGCCGGGTAGCAAGCTGTTCTGTTGGTGCAGCTTCAGTTTTCGGCTTACGCGGCGGGAAATTCACGGCAATAATAGCGCCCTGCGGACATTCCTGCTCGCACTTGCGGCACAAACGGCACTTGTTCGGATCGATATAAGCAAGGTTGTTCTCCAGCGTGATGGCATCAAACTCACACACCTTCACGCACTTGCCGCAACCGATGCAACCCACCTCGCAAGCCTTGCGGGTAACAGCACCCTTGTCCTTGTTGACGCATGACACATAAACACGACGGTTCTTCTTTCCTTTCGGACGAAGCTCGATGATGTGGCGCGGACAAGCTTTCACACAGGCGCCGCAGGCGGTACAGATGTCTTCGTCCACTTCAGGAAGTCCGGTCTCAGGATTCATGCGGATGGCACCAAACTGACAGGCCGATACGCAATCGCCACAGCCCAAGCATCCGAAAGTGCAGCCGGTCTCGCCGCCGTACGTCGCATTGGCAATAGCACACAACTTCACGCCGTCATACCGGGTCATACGAGGACGATGTTCACAACTTCCGTTACAACGCACCACTGCAACTTTCGGCTCCGATGCAACGGCGTCCAATCCCAAAATGGCGGCCACGCGTTCCATCACCGGCTGACCGCCAACAGGACACAACTTACCCTCCAGCGAACCGGCTTTCACGCAAGCTTCCGCAAAACCGGAACACCCTGGATAACCGCATCCTCCACAGTTGGCCTGCGGCAACACTTCAGCAACTTTGCCAATCCGTGGGTCTTCATACACTGCAAATTTTTTGGAAGCCACAAACAGCACCACGGCCGAAACCAGCCCGATGGCCCCCAAAGAAATCACAGCTACCAGAATTAAGTCCATAATAAGTTAGTTAATTTTGATGATTATATTATTTGTTTGTTTCTATTCGAAATGAGAACCGACGCTTCAGGTGTCCCTTCAACAGATAGAGCACGGCATAATAGGGCACCAACATCAGCAATGCCCCCAATGCAGAAACGGCTTCATTCCCTCCCGTCAACCGATAAAGAAGGAACAAAACCGTTATCAAAACCACAAAAGGCACGCCAAAAGCCAGCCACACGGCCCGCATCCCCATGGATGTGGCTCCACAGATGACCACCTCCTGCCCTACCCTGAGCAAGGAAGTATCGGCTCCGTAAATGTCAATAAGTTTTTCTTTGCTGTCTGAAGAGGAACAAAACGACTTGGCCGAGCACGATGCACATGCCGAAGTTTGCACTATCCGCACCTGCACATGTGTGCCCTCGATGTTTTCCACAGTCCCTTGATGTTTGATTGTATCGGTCATTTTGCAAATTGCACATTACAATTTGCTTGCAAAATTAATATTTTAAATTTAAGGAAGTATTCTACATGCTCGCTTTTTTCACATCCATACCAATATTGTCCTAAATAAAATTAGGGAATGATGTAACTTGCGGCATTGCAGCATGTCGCAAATACAATTACGCTTTAATCCCTCTATGATAGAATTGTGTTGTCCGGTGGAGGCGTAAAAGGCTCGTCAAGCCATTTGAAGAGGTCTATTTTGGTGAACGTGTTA
>CALUJS010000072.1 GCA_944321015.1 uncultured Phocaeicola sp.
GTGGAGAAGGGCGACAAGATTGTCTTCCTCAGCCACGACCCCCGCGCCATGACCGCCCTCTTTGAAATCATCAACGGCAACCGCAAGCCGCAGGCCGGGCATTACAATTGGGGCGTGACCATAACAACCGCCTATCTGCCGCTGGACAATACCGCCTTTTTCGACAGCGACCTGAACCTCGTGGAGTGGCTCAGCCAGTTTGGCGAGGGCAACGAAGTCTACATGAAAGGTTTCCTGGGGCGCATGCTTTTCTCCGGCGAGGATGTGTTGAAGAAAGTCAACGTGCTTTCGGGAGGCGAACGGATGCGCTGCATGATTGCCCGCATGCAGTTGAAAAACGCCAACTGCCTCATTCTCGACACACCGACCAATCATCTCGACCTGGAATCCATTCAGGCGTTCAACAACAATCTGAAGGTGTACAAGGGCAACATCCTCTTCTCATCCCACGACCACGAGTTTATCTCCACCGTGGCCAATCGCATCATCGAGCTTACGCCTCGCGGCATCATCGACAAGATGATGGACTATGACGACTACATCACCGACGAGCGCATCAAGGAAACCCGTGCGCGCCTCTACGGCGCATGATGGCCGTTGCCGGGATAATATGAACTGAAAATACAGACAGATGGAACAGCCGTGTCCGCCGATATGTGCGGGCGCGGCTGTGCATATATCCGGCCGTGGCTGTCCATATGGCCGCTCGCGAGCGGTCATATGGAGGCTTGCAGCGCAGCTATGTCGTCGGTGTAGCGGGCGAAGTCCATCGGCTTGAATATGGTATCTCCGTAAGCCAGCAGGTCGATGTCGATGTGTATGGTTTCCAGTTCTTTGTCATCCGGCTTCCGGCCACAGAAATGCTCCATCACCTTGAGCGCCGAGGCCACTTCCTCGGCTGTCTGCGTCGTGTAGAATCTGGCTACTTGGTTCAGAAAGGGCGCCGGGTTGTGTGTCATGCCGATGGGAGCCGTTTCTTTCATCGGCGAGAACTCGATGCCCGGATAAGCGCGCGTGAGCAGAGCCTGCGCCTTGCCGAGGTTCGAACGGGCATCGGTGTTCGACCCCAGGCTGATGATGCAATAGACTTTTTCCATAATGCGGCAAATTAAACATATTATATTAGGAACTCCAAGGGAAGTTGCATATATTTGCACGGATATGAGGATGTGTCAAAATCTGATTCTTGAGACGCGGGTGACGCGGAAAGCGCGGATTTTGATTATTCGCCGTGCAAATCCGTGTCGGGAAGATATGGCTTTTGGCACACCCTCATCTTAATTGCTTACATTCAGAAACAAGATTGATATGAAATTTATCGGAATAATTCCCGCCCGCTATGCTTCCACCCGCTTCCCGGGCAAACCGTTGGCGTTGCTGGGAGGAAAGCCCGTGGTGCAGCGTGTGTATGAGCAAGTGGCCGGCATATTGGATGACGCCTGGGTGGCCACCGACGATGAACGCATCGAGGCCACCGTCAAGGCATTTGGCGGACAGGTGGTCATGACCTCTCCCAATCACAAGAGCGGTACCGACCGTTGTTACGAGGCTTACACGAAAGTGGGCCGGGGTTTTGACGTGGTGGTGAACATTCAGGGCGACGAGCCGTTCATCCGTCCCTCCCAGCTGCAAGCCGTCAAGGCCTGTTTTGACGACGAGACAACCCAGATAGCCACGTTGGTGAAACCTTTTACCGAAGCCGACGGATTGGCCGCGCTGGAAAATCCCAACTCGCCCAAAGTGGTGGTGGACGGCCGGATGCGCGCCATGTATTTCAGCCGTTCGGTCATCCCTTACCTGCGCAATCATCCGCGTTCCGAATGGCTCTCATGCCATACGTTCTACAAGCACATCGGACTGTATGCCTATCGTGCCGAAACTTTGCGCGCCGTCACCGCGCTGCCCCAGTCGCCGCTGGAACTGGCCGAGTCGCTGGAACAACTGCGTTGGCTGGAGAACGGCTATAGGATAAAGGTGGGCGTGAGCGACGTGGAGACCATCGGCATCGATACGCCCGAAGACCTGGCTCAGGCTGAAATCTATTTGAAGGAGCATGGCATTGGATAGGACCATACAACCGGCCATCAGTCCGATGAAGCCGTTCCGGATACAGCGTCCGGACACGTGCGCGTTGTCCAACGGCATCCCCCTTCATGTCTTTCGTGCCGGAAGCGAGGAAGTCGTGCGTCTGGACATACTCGTTCGTGGCGGACAATGGGAGCAGACGCAACCGTTGCAGGCCACGTTCACGGCCCGCATGTTGCGCGAAGGCACCCGGAGTTACGACTCGGGGCGGATTGCCGAGGCATTGGACTACTACGGGGCGTGGCTCGACGTGTCGTCATCCATGACGCATGCCATTCTCACGCTCTATGCCCTGCGTAAATATTTCGCTCCCACGCTCAGGCTGGCGGCTTCCATGCTGCGCGAGCCTCTCTTCCCCGAAAAAGAACTGGCCGTGGTGGTTGAAGGCAACCGCCAGCAGTATCTGGTCAACCGCGAGAAGGTGGAGGTGATGGCACGCCGGAGACTGAACGAACATCTTTTCGGAAAAGGACATCCTTGCGGACGCTATGCCGTTTTGGACGACTACGACCGTCTGACGCCCAACGTGTTGCGTGCCATGCACGAGCGTTATTACGGCTCGGCAAACTGCACATGCTATCTTTCCGGCCGCGTGACCGACGAGGAAGTCCGTCTGCTTGACGAGATGCTTGGCCGCGAGCCTTGGGGATGCGCCGGAGCGGCTCCGGCGCCGGCTGACCGCCCGCCCGTGACGGAAGCCGGGCGGCATTGTTTTGTGCATCGTCCCGATGCGCTTCAGAGCGCGGTGCGCATGGGGTGTTTCACCGTCGGCTGCGACCATCCCGACTATTTCAAGACGCGCCTCATGGTGACCCTCTTTGGCGGATATTTCGGGAGTCGGCTGATGAAGAACATCCGGGAAGACAAAGGCTATACCTACGGCATCAGTGCCGGCATCGTCTCCTATCCGTTTCGCAACGTGCTGGTTGTCAGCACGCAGACAGCCAATGACTACGCTCCCCTCGTGGTGCGCGAGGTGGAGCACGAGATGGAGCGTTTGCAGACCGAGCGTGTGGCGGATGCGGAGCTGGACATGGTGAGAAACTATACGTTGGGCGATATGTGTCGCAGCTATGAGAGCCCGTTCTCTTTGGCCGACGCTTACATCTTCCTGCAAACGGCAGGGTTGGAGCCGGACTTCTTCACGCGCTCGCAGCAGGCGGTGCTCGACATTACGGCCGACGATGTGCGCGATTTGGCGTGCAAATACCTGCGTAAAGAAAACTTTACCGAGGTGATAGCAGGTAAAAAATGTGCCGAAAACCCGGCCTGAGAAAGCCCGAAAATGAAACAAAACTTAACAAGGCTTGTTTCGTAGGGCAGAATCGGGTACTTTTGAATCAAATCTTTAACAACGAAACACGCATGAACAGATATATACTCTATGCTTTTTTCCTGCTGGCGGTTCCTTTGGCGGGAAATGCCCAGATAAAAATAGGCAACTACACGTTTAAGGACGGAGCCGAATACACCGGCGAGATAAAAAGCCGCAAACCGAACGGCAAGGGCAAGACCGTGTACGTCAACGGCGACACGTATGAAGGTGAATACGTGAAGGGGCTGCGCGAAGGCTATGGCGTCTACATCAAGAAAGACGGCGAACGTTACGAAGGCAGCTGGATAAAGGATATCCGTCAGGGGAAAGGCTTTAAATATTTCAACAATAACAACCGGTATGACGGCTCATGGTTTGCCGACCGTCAGCAGGGACAAGGCACCATGTATTATTATAATGGTGATACCTATGTCGGCGGGTGGATGAACAACAAGCGCGAAGGCAATGGCAAATACACCTGGTCCAATGGCGCCTTTTATACCGGCGAATGGAAAGAGGACAAGAAGAACGGCAAAGGTACGCTGGACTGGAACGACGGCTCGCGCTATGTGGGCGAGTGGAAGAGCGACATGCGCAACGGTCAGGGCACCTATTATTATTCCAATGGCGATGAGTACACCGGCGAGTGGAGCAACAACGAACAGCATGGCAAGGGCACTTATGTCTATAATAACAAGGATAAGTACGAAGGCGAGTATTTCCACGGCAAACGCACGGGCAAAGGCATCTATACCCATGCCAACGGCGACATGTACATCGGTGATTTCGTTGATGGCGAGCAGACCGGGCGTGGCAAGTTTACCTGGGCCAACGGCTCGGTGTATGACGGCGATTGGAAAAACAACAAGCGCGAGGGAAGGGGCACCTATACGTGGCTGAACGGCGATGTGTATAAAGGTGAATGGAAGGACAATTTGGCTGATGGTTTCGGTGAGCTGATTAACGCCGATGGCTCCATGTATAAAGGTCAATTCTCCAAAGGCAAGAAAGACGGGCAGGGAGTGTTGATTGACAAGGATGGGAACCGTTTTGAAGGCTTCTTCAAGCAAGACGTGAAAGACGGTCCCTTTATTGAAAAAGACAGTGCCGGGAATGTTACCCGTCGCGGTACGTACAGGTTTGGTCATTTGGATACGGTAACTCAATAGTGATGGTTATGCTTGACTTGGAAGACTTGACGATGGAGGTCCGGGCTTTGGTCTTGGAGACCGGAGGATTCCTGCGCGAAGAATGCCGGAATTTCCGGCGTGACCGCGTGGAGAAAAAAGGGGCGCATGACTATGTTTCCTATGTCGATAAGGAGTCGGAACGTCGGTTGGTGGCACGCCTGCATGAGTTGCTGCCTCAAGCCGGTTTCATAACCGAGGAAGGCAGTGCTTCTTATGCGTCTGAGCAATACTGTTGGGTTGTGGACCCTCTGGATGGAACCACCAATTTCATTCACGGCAATGCTCCTTATTGCGTAAGCATAGGCTTGCGTGACGACAAGGAACTGTTGCTCGGCGTGGTGTACGAGGTCTGTCGCGATGAATGCTTTTGGGCTTGGAAGGGCAGTCCCGCCCGTTTGAACGGCATGGAAATCCGTGTTTCTCCGGTTGCCACGTTGGATGACGCTTTCATTCAGTTGGGATTTCCTTATCAGGCAGAACGCAGTAGGAATTTTATGGTGGACATCATAAACCGATTGTATGGACGTGTGGGCGGTCTGCGTGTGCAAGGTTCGGCTGCGGCCGAGCTGTGCTACATCGCGGCCGGACGTTTTGAAGCCCGCATCGAAGCGTTTCTGGGGCCGTGGGATATCGCTGCGGGAGCATTGATTCTGCAGCAGGCCGGAGGCAGACTGTCGACTTTTACCGGGAGTTGCGATTTTCATTCCGGGAAAGAAGTTCTGGCGACGAACGGAAAAATTCATGAAGATTTGCTGCGAATTGTGCAAGATTCCCTATATTTGTACGACTGAATATTATAAACCCTTTAAAGCCTTATAAAATTATGATTATCGACACATTAGACAACCTGGGAAAATATGCTTCAGTAAATCCGCTGTTTGCTAAAGCTATCGAATATCTGGAAGCTACAGACTTGAAAGCTCAAGAGGTAGGAAAGGTTGAACTGCAAGGAAAGGATTTGGTTGTGAACTTCTCTGTGGCTAAGGGAAAAACCAAAGAGCAGGCCATGTTGGAAACCCATAGAAATTTCATTGATATTCAAATACCGCTGTCGTGCACGGAAGTTATGGGCTATACGCCTGCCTGCAATCTTCCGGACGGAGAGTACAATGCAGAGAAAGATATTACCAAATTCGCACTCCCATCCGAGGCCTATATTCCGGTTCATCCGGGAATGTTTGCCATATTCTTTCCACAAGATGGTCATGCCCCCTGCATTACCGACGAGGAGAATATCCGGAAAGTGGTTGTGAAAGTACGAGTATAAAAATTAAATCCTCATTCTTGCTATGGAACTAAAGTTGAGATTGGTAAAGAACGATCCTTGGTTGGAGCCTTTTGAAAATGCGATCAATGGCCGTCATATGCATGTGATGGACAAGATGAAGGAACTGACCAATAATGGACGTAAGACGTTGAGTGAGTTTGCGTCCGGTCATCTTTACTTTGGATTGCATCGCACAGACAAGGGATGGGTGTTCCGCGAATGGGCGCCTAACGCAACGGAGATTTACTTGATAGGCGACTTTAATGGATGGCAGGAGATGCCAGAGTATAAATTGAAGCGACTGAGAAACTCCAATAACTGGGAGCTGAAGCTCAAACCGGAAGCATTGAAGCATGGCGACTTGTATAAACTGAAGGTCTATTGGGACGGGGGATGCGGTGAACGTATTCCGGCATGGGTACGCCGTGTGGTACAGGATGAACAGACCAAGATTTTCAGTGCGCAAGTATGGAATCCTGAGAAGCCTTATAAGTTCAAGAAACGTGTGTTCCGTCCAAATATTGCTCCTTTGTTGATTTATGAGTGCCATATCGGTATGTCGCAAGAGGAGGAAAAGGTGGGCACCTATACGGAATTTCGCGAAAAGGTATTGCCTCGTGTCATTGCCGACGGCTATAATTGCATTCAGATTATGGCCGTACAGGAGCACCCTTATTACGGCAGCTTCGGATATCATGTGTCGAGCTTTTTTGCACCTTCGTCCCGCTTTGGAACGCCCGAAGAACTGAAACGACTGATTGACGAAGCACATCAGAACGGACTCGCCGTCATCATGGACATTGTGCATTCGCATGCAGTGAAGAATGAGGTCGAAGGTTTGGGCAACTTTGCCGGCGACCCTAATCAGTATTTCTATCCCGGTGACCGGCATGAACATCCGGCATGGGATTCGCTTTGTTTTGATTATGGCAAGAACGAGGTACTTCATTTCTTGTTGTCCAATTGCCGTTACTGGCTGGAAGAGTTTCATTTTGACGGATTCCGCTTTGATGGCGTAACTTCCATGTTGTATTACAGTCACGGATTGGGTGAGGCTTTCTGCAACTACAACGATTATTATAACGGTCATGAGGACGATAATGCCATTTGCTATCTGTCGTTGGCCAACCTGTTGATTCATGAGGTTAATTCCAAGGCTATCACCATAGCCGAAGAGGTGTCCGGCATGCCGGGATTGGCTTTGCCCGTGCAGGACGGAGGCTATGGCTTTGACTATCGTCTGGCCATGAATATACCGGATTATTGGATTAAGATTATCAAGGAGAAGGTGGACGAGGAATGGAAGCCTTCCAGCATGTTCTGGGAAGTAACCAACCGACGTAAGGACGAAAAGACCATATCGTATGCCGAGAGTCACGATCAGGCTCTCGTGGGCGATAAGACCATTATCTTCCGTCTGATAGATTCCGATATGTATTGGCACTTCAAGAAGGGAGATGAGAACGAACGCGTGCATCGCGGCATTGCTTTGCATAAAATGATACGTCTGCTCACGGCTTCTACCTTGAACGGCGGCTACCTGAACTTCATGGGCAACGAGTTCGGTCATCCCGAATGGATAGACTTCCCGCGCGAAGGTAACGGATGGAGCTACAAATATGCCCGTCGTCAGGGGAGCCTGGTGGATATCAAAGCCTTGTGCTATCACTATTTGGGCGGTTTTGACAAGGCAAGGTTG
>CALUJS010000073.1 GCA_944321015.1 uncultured Phocaeicola sp.
TCTTCACCGACCACCAGCTGTTCGACCGCTTCCACAAGTACAACCTCAAGAGCGACAAGGCCCGCAGCGGCAAGGTGGCCCTCACGCTGAAGGAGATTAACCAGTTCCAGCCGGGCGACTACGTGGTGCACATCGACCACGGCGTGGGCCGCTTCGCCGGCCTGGTGCGCATCCCCAACGGCGACAGCACGCAGGAGGTCATCAAGCTGGTCTACAAGGACGACGACGTGGTGTTTGTCTCCATCCACGCCCTGCACAAACTGTCGAAGTACAAGGGCCGGGAGGGCGAGCCCCCGCGCCTGAACAAGCTGGGCACGGGCGCCTGGGAGAAGCTCAAGGAGAAGACCAAGACCAAGATAAAGGACATCGCCCGCGACCTTATCAGGCTCTATGCCCGCCGGCGCGAGGAGAAGGGGTTCAGCTTCAGCCCCGACTCGTTCCTGCAGCACGAGCTGGAGGCGAGCTTCCTCTATGAGGACACGCCCGACCAGCTGAAGGCCACCCAGGAGGTGAAGGCCGACATGGAGAAGGACCGCCCCATGGACCGCCTCGTGTGCGGCGACGTGGGCTTCGGCAAGACGGAGGTGGCCATCCGGGCCGCGTTCAAGGCCGTGTGCGACAACAAGCAGGTGGCCGTGCTCGTGCCCACCACGGTGCTGGCCTATCAGCACTATTGCACCTTCCGCGACCGCCTGAAGGATTTCCCCTGCCGGGTGGACTACCTGAGCCGGGCCCGCAAGCCGTCCGACGTGCGCCGCATCCTGAAGGAGCTGAAGGAGGGCGAGATAAACATCGTGGTGGGCACGCACCGCATCATCGGCAAGGACGTGCATTTCAAGGACCTCGGCCTGCTTGTCATCGACGAGGAGCAGAAGTTCGGCGTGGCGGTGAAGGAGAAGCTCAAGCAGCTGAAGGTCAATGTCGACACGCTGACGATGACGGCCACGCCCATCCCGCGCACGCTGCAGTTCTCGCTGATGGGCGCGAGGGACATGTCGGTCATCCAGACCCCTCCGCCCAACCGCTACCCCGTGCAGACCGAGGTGCACACGTTCAACGAGGACATCATAGCCGAGGCCGTCAACTTCGAGATGAGCCGCAACGGGCAGGTGTTCTTCGTCAACAACCGCATCAACAACCTCGTCGACCTGAAGGCGATGATAAACCGCCTGGTGCCCGACGCCCGCGTGTGCATAGGCCACGGACAGATGCCGCCCGAGGAGCTGGAGCAGGTCATCCTCTCCTTTGTCAACTACGACTACGACGTGCTGATAGCCACCACCATCATCGAGAGCGGCATCGACATCCCCAACGCCAACACCATCATCATCAACCAGGCGCAGAACTTCGGCCTGAGCGACCTGCACCAGATGCGCGGCCGGGTGGGACGCAGCAACAAGAAGGCGTTCTGCTATCTGCTTGCGCCGCCGTTGTCGTCGCTCCCCACCGAGTCGCGCCGCCGCCTGCAGGCCATCGAGAGCTTCTCCGACCTGGGCAGCGGCATCCACATCGCCATGCAGGACCTCGACATCCGCGGCGCGGGCAACCTGCTCGGCGCCGAGCAGAGCGGCTTCATTGCCGACCTGGGCTATGAGACCTATCAGAAGATTCTGACCGAGGCCGTGACCGAGCTGAAGAACGACGAGTTTGCCTCGCTCTATCAGGACGGCGCCGACACGCCCGCCACGGGCGAGGCCGCGCTCAGCGGAGAGGGTTTCGTGGCCGAATGCACGGTGGAGAGCGACCTGGAGTTGCTCTTCCCCGACGAGTACGTGCCCAGCAGCAGCGAGCGCATGCTCCTCTATCGCGAGCTGGACAATCTGGAGCTCGACAAGGATGTGGATGCCTACCGCAAGCGGCTGGAAGACCGTTTCGGCCCGCTGCCCCGCGAGGGCGAGGAGCTGCTTAAGATTGTGCCCCTGCGCCGCATGGCCAAGCGTCTGGGCGTGGAAAAGATATACCTGAAGTCCGGCCGCATGAGCCTCTACTTCGTGAGCAATCCGGACAGTCCTTACTATCAGAGCGAGGCCTTCGGCAAGATGATAGCTTACCTTGGCCGCAACCCGCGCCAATGCAACCTCCGCGAACAGAACGGCAAGCGCAGCCTGGTGGTGCGCGACGTAGAGAGTGTGGAGCAGGGGGTGGCTGTCTTGCGCGAGATTATGAGCATGCAGGCGGGGTAAGCGTGCTTCCGCCGCGATGCCAGACGTGGCACGGCCGCACTCGTGGACATTTCACGAATGCGGCCGTGTTGGTGTTATAAAGCCTGTTATTTCTTGTAGAGCTTATCTATCAAGTCGTTCCTTCCGATGCGGCGCAGTTCGGCCATGATGTTGCGTCGTTCTTCCGGTTTGTACCAGAAGAAGAACATGCGTTGGGCGAGTTTCTCGCGGGGTGTTTTGGCTGAGAATACAGGCTCTAGGGTGTAGGGATTGTAGCCCGTATACCACATTTCGGTGCTGATGGTCATGGGGGTCGGCGTGAAGTCCTGCACTTGCTCCAGGTGGAAATCCAGCCGTTTGGTGATGACGGCCAGTTCGGCCATATCCTCTTCCGTGCATCCCGGATGGCTGGAGATGAAGTAGGGGATGATTTGCTGCTTCAGGTGCAATTCCTGATTGATGCGGTCGAAGATGCGTTTGAACTCATGGAACTGTTCAAAGGGAGGTTTGCGCATCAGTTGCAGCACGTGCGGGCTGGTGTGTTCCGGAGCCACTTTCAGCCGTCCGCTCACATGCTTTTCTATCAGTTCCCGTGTGTAGGCACGTGCGCTCCGGTCTATGGTCTCGTTGCCGGAATGGTACAGAAGCAGGTCATAGCGCACTCCGCTGCCGATGAAACTTTTCTTGATGCCCGGCATGGCATCTACGGCTTTGTAGATGTCCAGCAAAGGGCGGTGGTCGGTGTTTAGGTTGGGGCATATCTTGGGGTGGATGCAGGAAGGACGTTTGCAGCGTCGGCACAGGTTGAGGTCGCGTCCGCCCATTTGGTACATATTGGCCGAGGGGCCTCCCAAGTCGCTCAGGTAACCTTTGAAATCCGGCATGGCCGTGATGGCTTTCACTTCTTTCAGTATGCTTTCTTTGCTGCGGCTCACGATGAACTTGCCTTGGTGGGCCGAGATGGTGCAGAAGGCGCATCCGCCGAAGCATCCCCGGTGAATGTTCACTGAAAACTTAATCATCTCGTAGGCCGGGATTCGTTTGCCTTTGTATTTGGGGTGGGGCAGACGGGTGTACGGCAGGTCGAACGAGTGGTCCAGTTCGCTTTGTGTCATGGGCGGGTAAGGCGGATTGACCACCGTGACCCGGCTGTCCACGTTTTGGAGAATGCGCCGTGCTTCATACTTGTTTGATTCCTCCTCCACGTGGCGGATGTTCATGGCCTGTTTTTTCTTGTCGGCCAGGCATTCTTCGTGCGAGTAAAGGCGCAGGTCGTTTTCCCGGATACCTCCCGGTATGTCGGCTTCACGCACGAGGAAAGCAGTTTGCCGGATGTCGGTGGGCAAGGCGTGCGAGCGGAGGGAAAATTCCGTTTCGTCTCCACTCATCATCGCGCGCATTTTCCGTGCCAGTTCCACGACGGGTTTTTCTCCCATGCCGTAGATGAGCATGTCGGCTCCGGAGTCCGCAAGGATGCACTTCTTCAGTTTCTCTTGCCAGTAATCGTAGTGCGTCACCCGCCGCATGGAGGCCTCGATGCCTCCCAATATGACGGGCGTGTCGGGATAAAACCGCTTGATGGCTTGTGTGTAGACGATGGTGGGATATTCCGGACGCAGGTCGTGACGTCCGTCGGGCGTGTAGGCGTCTTCGGAGCGCAGTCGCCGGTTGGCCGTGTATTTGTTTACCATGGAGTCCATGCAGCCGGGAGCCACGCCGAAGAACAGGCGCGGACGGCCCAGCTTCTTGAAGTCCCGCAGGTCGTCGCGCCAGTTAGGCTGTGTCACAATGGCAACTCGCAGTCTTTCGGCTTCCAGAATACGTCCGATGACGGCCGCTCCAAAGGATGGATGGTCTACATAGGCATCGGCGCTGAACAGGATGACATCGAGTGCGTCCCATCCGCGCAGTTCCACTTCTTTCTTGGTCGTGGGAAGCCAGTCTGTGAGTTTGTGTGCTTGCATGAAAGTCTGTCTGTGAGTGATTCCGGTTTGGGTGCGATTATTCGGCTCTTTCTTCAGTGGCAGGCTCTTCCGGGTGCCGGGTATTCCAGTCCTTGTATAGGTTCACCAGTGAGTTGAGGCCGAAAGCCTTCATGTTATTATGGTATATCACGTCGATGCAGAGGTCAAGCAAGTCCTTGCAGTTCTCTTCGGATGATGCTATGAGGGAACGGATGTTGAGTTTCAGTTTGTCGAGGACACTTTCGTCCACGATGCCGTTGCTGTCAATCAGATGTTCGAAGAGGGCATATTTGCGGATGGTCTGCAAGTGTTCGTCTGAGATTTCCAAGGAACGTGTGCCCGAGGCGTTGGTCTGAATTGTATACATGGCGTTAATCGTTGTTTAATGATTTAATAAGGCAAATGTAGGAAAATCTTTTGAGAGCGGCTTACCTTCGGCTGTAATTTTATTGGGGGATTGCAGGGAGTGAGGGAAAAGGAATCCCCGTAAGGACTTGTCCGGATGAAGCAGACTGTGTTCCTACGGGGATTTTTAAGAGAAGGGAGGGGGATTATTTGCCGCTCAGTTGCCGGTGCATGGCAGCCGCCGCGCGTCGTCCGTCGCCCATGGCCAGGATGACGGTGGCTCCGCCGCGCACGATGTCGCCTCCGGCATAGATGGTCGGGATGGACGACTGCATGTCGTCATTGACCGCAATGGTGCCTTTGCGTCCCAGCTCCAGTCCCCGGACAGAGTGGGGCACAATGGGGTTGGGCGATACGCCGACGCTGACAATGGCCATGTCGATGTCGATGGTCTCCGTGGCGCCGGGGATGGGCACGGGGCTGCGACGGCCGGATGCATCCGGTTCGCCCAGCTGCATTTTCTGGATCACTACCTGTTTCACGGCTCCGCGCTCGTCGGCTATGTATTCGATGGGGTTGTGAAGGGTGATGAACTCCACGCCCTCTTCCTTGGCATGTTTCACTTCCTCGGCACGTGCCGGCATTTCTTCCTCCGAACGGCGGTAGATGATCATGGCGCGTTCGGCTCCGAGGCGTCGTGCCGTGCGCACGGAGTCCATGGCCGTGTTTCCGCCGCCGATGACGGCTACCCGTTTGCCGAACGTGATGGGGGTGTCGCTGTCTTCACTGGCGGCATCCATGAGGTTGACACGGGTGAGGTATTCGTTGGACGACATGATGTTGATGGAATTTTCGCCCGGAATGTTCATGAAGTTCGGCAGTCCGGCTCCGGAAGCCACGAATATGCCTTTGTAGCCGTCGGCCTTGAGGTCGTCCACACTGATGGTTTTGCCCACGATGCAGTCTTTCACGAAGCGTACGCCCATTTTTGCCAGGTTTTCGATTTCCACATCGACAATCTTGTTGGGCAGGCGGAATTCGGGGATGCCGTATTTCAGCACGCCGCCAATCTCGTGCAAGGCTTCAAACACAGTCACGTCGTAGCCGCGCTTAATCATGTCGCCGGCAAACGACAGTCCGGCAGGGCCGGAGCCGATGACTGCCACCTTGATGCCATTCTTTTCGGCAATGTGCGGAAGGGAGATGTGTCCGCTCTCGCGTTCGTAGTCGGCTGCGAAACGTTCCAGATAGCCGATGGCCACGGCCGGTTCGCCCATTTTGAGGTGGATGCATTTGGATTCGCATTGCTTTTCCTGCGGGCAGACGCGGCCGCACACGGCGGGCAGGGCGCTCGTCTCTTTCAGCACGCGGGCTGCTTCCAGAAATTCGCCGCGTTCAATGTTCTTGATGAATCCCGGAATGTTGATGTTCACCGGACAGCCGGTGACGCATGTCGGGTTGGCGCAGTCCAAGCAACGTTTGGCCTCGACGACAGCCTGTTCGGCGCTCAGTCCGCGGTTGACTTCCTCCTTGCGGTTGTGCGAGCGGTATTCCGGGTCGAGTTCGGGCATCACTACGCGCGGGATGGCGGTGCGCTCTTTGGGTTTCATGCTCTTACGCAGGGCCTCGCGCCAGGGGGCATTGCGGTCGTCGCGATGGCCTTCGGCCTGACATTCATGTTCTTCTATGTAGTGTGCCATTTCTTCTTTCTCGGCTTCCTTGAATGCGCCCATGCGCTTCAGCATCTCGTCGAAGTCCACCTGGTGGCCGTCAAATTCCGGACCGTCCACACAGACGAACTTTGTCTTTCCGCCCACGGTGATGCGGCAGGCTCCGCACATGCCGGTGCCGTCCACCATGATGGTGTTGAGCGACACATCGGTAGGGATGTCGTATTTCTTGGTAAGGATGCAGACGAATTTCATCATGATGGCGGGGCCGATGGCGAAACACTTGTCCACCTTTTCGCGTTTGATGACAGCTTCCACGCCTTCGGTCACGAGGCCTTTGTGTCCGTAAGAACCGTCGTCGGTCATGATGATGACTTCATCGGAGTGCTTGCGCACTTCGTCTTCCAGGATAATCAGTTCCTTGGTTCGTCCGGCCAGCACGGAGATGACGCGGTTTCCCGCAGCTTTCAGCGCTTCTATGATGGGCAACATCGGAGCCACGCCCACGCCGCCTCCGGCACATACCACCGTGCCGAAGTTTTCGATGTGGGTGGCTTGTCCCAGCGGGCCTACGATGTCGGTCACCTCATCGCCTACGTTCAGGTCACACAGACGGGTGGATGAAAGTCCTACTTTTTGCACTACCAGCGTGATGGTGCCTTTTTCGGGGTCGGCTCCCGCAATGGTGAGCGGCATGCGTTCGCCTTTTTCGCCTACGCGCACGATGACGAAGTGTCCTGCCTTGCGCGATTTGGCTATCAGAGGGGCTTCAACTTCCAGCTTGAACACCTTCTCTGAGAATTGTTCTTTTGAAATAATCTTGTTCATTATATATTATTCTAGTGTTTTTGTCAGTCAGTCGCCTTCGTAACCCAAGGCTTGTGTTATGGCTTACAAAGATAGGGCGTTCGGATGAATATCCCAACATTATGACGTGAAAACAGTTGGCAGAAGGTTTAAATTATATCATTTTGTCAATTCGTTCATGCTGCAGCCGGAGTTGTATCCCGTTCCTTTTTCCGCGAAGTGACGGGGAGGGGAGGACCGCGAATATGAAGGCTCGTGGCTGTGGATATGGACGCTCGCGGGCGCGAATATGGAGGCTCGTGAGCGGGAATATGGGCGCTTGCGACGGCTGTATCTGCCGTGTCTGCTCTGTTTCCCGGCAGGTATAAGGATGAATGAGCACAGTAGGTGTTGCAAAACCCCTCGCTTATCTCCCGTCGAGAATTGAATATTTCAGGCAAAAAATATTTTTGAGGAA
>CALUJS010000074.1 GCA_944321015.1 uncultured Phocaeicola sp.
TTTGCAGCCCTGTTTGCCGTGGTGTTCAACCAAGGCACTTACATCTTTGGCCTGTCTCTCACTTCGCCCATCGATGCCTCCATCATCACGACTACGGCCCCCATTGCCACACTGATTCTGGCGGCCATCTTCCTTCACGAGCCCATTACCGGCAAGAAAATCGGCGGTGTGTTTCTGGGTGCCATCGGAGCGCTCATCATGATATTGGGCAGCAATGCGGCCACGGGCGGAAACAGCAGCAATGCGCTGGGCGACCTGCTGTGTTTCACGGCTCAGGTGAGCTTTGCCGCCTACCTGACCTTCTTTACGGGTTTGCCTGTGAAATATCATCCGGTGACGTGCATGAAATGGATGTTTACCTACGCGGCCATTTGCTTCATCCCGTTTTCGTATAGCGAAGTGTCGGTAATACCCTTTGCCGAAGTCGGATGGAAGACGTGGGGCGAAGTGGCTTTCGTCGTGGTGTGCTCCACGTTCATGAGCTTCCTGCTGCTGATGACGGCCCAGAAGGTACTGCGTCCCACCGTGTTGAGCATGTACAACTACATGCAGCCCATCGTGGCCAGTGTCGTGTCGGTCATTATGGGCATAGGAACCTTCGGCTGGATGAAGGGATTGGCCGTGGCGCTCGTCTTTTCGGGTGTCTATCTGGTGACCCAAAGCAAGTCGCGGGCACAGATGTTGAAAGAGATGGAGGAGAAATCCCGGAATCATCAAGAGTAATCAAGCGTGGTCATGCCTGCATCGTCAATCTTGGAACTTCAGCGACAGTACGGGTTGCTGGAATTGGAATACAATCATGAGAAAGCAACCTATCTGGAAGAAAACGAACGCATCAGCCCGGACCGGAAGATAAGCCGCGGGATATGCTGGCATCCGTTGTCGATCGGACGTTCATATTACAATTCGCTCAATCAGTTTGTGGTGGAAGTGCACTGCACGGAGCATCTCGACACGGAGCATCATTTTGAATACGGCCGCCCGCTGATGTTTTTCGATGCTGACATTGAGCATACGCGTATCCGCTACCTGAACTTTCCGGCTACGGTCAGTTATGCGGACGACAACCGGATGGTCGTCGTGTTGCCCGGACCGGAGGCTCTGAACCGGCTCAACGAGGCGGTGCGCCCCGGTGTCCAGCTGGGATTTGACGAGAATGTCTACAAGCTGATGTTTGCTTCGCTCCGGGCCGCCATGCAGGATAAGGACGGACGGCTGGCCGAGTTGCGCGACATCTTTCACGGCATGCGTCCGGCCGGCGAACTGGTCATCCCTCCGATGCGTTTCCCCTGGCTCAATCCCTCACAGGAGAATGCCGTCAACAAGGTGTTGCGCGCCAAGGATGTGGCCATCGTGCACGGCCCTCCCGGAACCGGCAAGACCACAACGCTTGTGGAGGCTGTCTATGAGACCCTTCACCGCGAGAATCAGGTGCTGGTGTGCGCACAGAGCAACATGGCGGTGGATTGGATATCGGAGAAGCTGGTCGATCGCGGCATCCCCGTGTTGCGCATAGGCAACCCGGTCCGGGTGAACGACAAGATGCTCTCGTTCACCTACGAACGGCGTTTCGAAGCCCATCCCGATTACCCCTTGCTGCACAGCATCCGCCGGGCCATCCGTCAGCTTTACGACAGTCGCAAGGGCGGACGCTCCGAAAGCATCCGCCAGAAGATAAACGCCCTGCGCGACCGTGCCGACGATTTGGAGATGCGCATTCAGGAGTCGCTTTTCGCCGAGGCGCGCGTCATCGCCTGCACACTGACGGGAGCCGCCAACCGCTTGCTTTTCCGCCAACGCTTCGGAACGCTTTTCATCGATGAAGCCGCACAGGCGCTCGAAGCGGCATGTTGGATAGCCATCCGCAAGGCACATCGCGTGGTGCTGGCCGGAGACCATTGCCAGCTGCCTCCCGTCATCACCTGCCCCGAAGCCATGAAGGGCGGACTGGGAGAAACGCTGATGCAGAAAATCGTACGCAACAAGCCCGGTTGCGTGTCGCTGCTTACGGTCCAATATCGCATGAACGACGCCATCATGCGCTTTTCCTCCGATTGGTTTTATCATGGAGAACTTCGTTCGGCTCCCGAGGTGAAATATCGGGGCATATTGGATTACGACATCCCCATGGAGTGGATAAACACGGAAAACATGGATGCGGAGGAGGAATTCGTAGAACGTAGTTTCGGCCGTGTGAACAAGACCGAGGCCGAACTGACCTTGCAACATCTGGAGGCCTATCTCACGAAAATCGGCAAACGCCATATTCTGGAGGAACGTATCGACATCGGCATCATATCACCTTATCAGGCCCAGGTGCACTATCTGCGCAAGCTGTTGAAGCAACGCGCCTTCTTCACTCCCTATAAGGGACTTATCACGGTAAACACGGTCGACGGCTTTCAGGGTCAGGAGCGCGATGTCATCGTCATCAGTCTGGTGCGGGCGAACGACCGGGGAGACATCGGTTTCCTCAGCGATTTGCGCCGGATGAACGTGGCCATCACCCGCGCCCGCATGAAGCTCATCATCCTGGGAAATGCCGCCACGCTCACCCGCCACCCATTCTACAAACAGCTGTTTGACTATATCGGCACGTTGCAGGAATAGCGCACGGAAGCCAACGTGCCATACGGAGAGTCTATCCTTGCCACCGCCCGCAACGAGCGGGCTGAGCGCGGATATTACCGGACGCAAGCCGACATATCACCGGACAGACGCCTGCATATTGCCGGACGTGAGCCGGAATATTGAGCCTTAATCTCCGGCAACAATCCATAAGTGAATTTGTAAATGACCGTTTTTTCAGCATAGGATAAAAAAAAAGAAAATCACCAATCCCGTTGATGGAACTGGTGATTTTCAATAATATTAAAGTCTGATTGTTTTCCGGTGATTACGGACAATGTGAGGGAGACGAAATCTCGGGAAGAGCATTCAGCTCCGTCCGTTCCACACTGAACGCCACGCCCGCTCCCACACAGTCGGCCCCCATCGGAGGATTCTGTTTGAGCAGTTCCATGCTGACAGCCGACACACGAGGGAAATCAGTCAGTATGCGACGGGCTATGCGTCCGGCCACATGCTCAAGCAACCGGCTCGGTGTGTCCATCTCGTCCCTGACGGCGTGAAACACCGCTCCGTAGTCTACCGTCCCCTCCAGATCATCCGACGCCATGGCACGCGTGAAGTCGGTGGTGAGACGCAGGTCGAGCACGAACGTGGCTCCCACCATGGTTTCCTGAGGGTCTACCCCGTGACGGGCAAAGAAACGCAATCCGCTCAGTATCACACTCTGTTTCATATCGTTTCTCCTCCGGTCTGTCATCCGCAACGCGACGAGCCGCAAGTCTTGCAGATGAGGCATCCTTCCTGATAGACGAGCGTCTCATGACCGCAGTTGGGACACTTCATGCCCTTGGCCTCGGTGCCGTCCACCACATAATTCTTCAGTGCGCGCACCACTCCGTTTTTCCACGTATTGATGCTTTCGCTGTCCAATTGCAGAGAGCTTACAAGCTTGATGACCTGCTCGATGGGCATGCGATAGCGCAACACGCCGCTGATGAGCTTGGCATAGTTCCAATATTCCTTGTTGAAGCGTTCCGACAGTCCCTCTACGGTCATGCGGTAGCCCCGGCGGTTCTCAAACTGGAAGTCGTAACGCTTGTTACCCTGTTCGTCGACGTTTTTGATGATACGTCCGTGAGTAACGGATTTGGGAAGCACGATGCCGTCGTCGTCATCCTGAATACCGGTGAATATCTCGTAGGGATAGCCGTGGAGCAGGCCGACGAAGGCCACCCATTTCTCCTTGTTGTTCTGGAAACGCACCACGTCGCACTCCAGTTCGCGGGGACGTGTCTCCACAATCTCGGGCAGTTTCATTACCGGTTCCTCCTTCTTTTTCTCCTCCTTCATGGTGACCAGCACGCCGGCACGCGAGCCGTCACGATAGACGGTGCATCCCTTGCATCCCGAACGCCATGCCTCGATGTAGAGGCGGTTGACCAGTTCCTCGTCTACACTGTTGGGCAGGTTGATGGTGACGCTGATGGAATGGTCGACCCAACGCTGGATGCGGCCTTGCATCTTTACCTTCATGAGCCAGTCCACGTCGTTCGACGTTGCCTTGTAATAGGGCGATTGGGCTACCAGTTGATCGATTTCGTCCTGCGTATATTTCTTCGATGTGTCATAACCGTTTACTTTCATCCAGGTAAGGAACTTGGGGTGATAGACGATGTATTCCTCGAATGCATCGCCGGTCTCGTCCCAGAAGTCCACATGCACGGAAGTATCGTTGGGATTCACTTTGCGGCGACGCTTGTACACCGGCATGAATACCGGCTCGATGCCCGATGTGGTCTGCGTCATGAGGCTGGTGGTTCCCGTGGGAGCAATGGTGAGGCAGGCTATGTTGCGACGGCCGTAGCGGGCCATGTCGGCATAGAGTTCGGGATCGGCTTCACGCAGGCGATTGACGAACGGGTTGTTTTTCTCGCGCTCCGTGTCATAGATGGCAAATGCTCCGCGTTCCTTGGCCATCTCGACTGATGAGCGGTAGGCGGCCAAGGCGATAATCTTATGTACTTCCTCGGAAAAGTTGGTGGCCTCTTCGGTGCCGTAGCGCAGTCCCATGGCGGCCAACATATCGCCTTCGGCCGTGATGCCCACGCCGGTACGTCGTCCCTGTGAGGTCTTCTTGTAAATCTTTTCCCACAGATGCTCCTCGGAACCTTTCACTTCCTCGCTCTCGGGGTCGGACTTCACCTTGGCCATGATGGCGTCGATCTTCTCCAATTCAAGATCGATGATGTCGTCCATGATGCGCTGTGCATAGCCCACGTGGGCACGGAACTTGTCGAAGTCGAAACGTGCCTGAGGGGTGAAGGGATCGATGACATAAGAATAGAGGTTGATGGCCAACAGGCGGCATGAGTCGTATGGACACAAAGGGATTTCGCCACAGGGGTTTGTCGAAACGGTACGATAGCCCAAGTCTGCATAGCAATCGGGCACGGACTCGCGTATGATGGTGTCCCAGAAAAGCACACCCGGCTCGGCCGACTTCCAGGCATTATGCACAATCTTGCGCCACAGAGCCGAAGCGTCGATTTCCTTCTGCACCTTGGGCTTGTCGGAATCAATGGGGAACTGTTGCACGTAAGGTCGGCCGTCGATGGCGGCTTGCATGAACTCGTCGTCGAGCTTGACCGACACGTTGGCACCCGTCACCTTACCCTCCGTCATCTTGGCATCGATGAACGCCTCCGAATCGGGATGCTTGATGGATACGCTCAACATCAAGGCGCCGCGACGTCCGTCCTGAGCCACCTCGCGGGTGGAATTGGAGTAACGTTCCATGAAGGGCACCAGTCCGGTAGAGGTCAGGGCCGAGTTTTTTACGGGAGAACCCTTCGGACGGATATGCGACAGGTCGTGACCTACGCCTCCGCGACGCTTCATGAGCTGCACCTGCTCCTCGTCGATGCGGATGATGGCGCCATAGGAGTCGGCAGAACCGTCCATGCCAATGACGAAGCAGTTTGACAACGATGCTATCTGATAGTCGTTGCCGATGCCCGTCATGGGGCTTCCCTGGGGTACAATGTAACGGAAATGATCCATCAAGTCGAACAACTCCTGAGCGCTCATGGGGTTGGGATACTTGGCTTCGATACGCGCCACTTCGTTGGCGATGCGCCAATGCATGCCGGTCGGAGTCTTCTCGTAAATATTACCAAAAGAATCCTTTACGGCATACTTGTTCACCCATACACGGGCTGCCAGCTCGTCTCCGCCGAAATAATCCAGCGAGGCGTTGAAGGCTTCGTCGTAGGTATAAGTCTGTTTTTCCACGATGTTAATATGTTTAAATTCGTAATCCTATTATAATATTTAAGGTGTAGAAGCATGACAGGATTAAGAAATGCAAGGGCAAAGCTAGACATGTTTTCCCAAACGACAAAATTTCCCGATGGATATTTCCGCTCTTTTGAAAAGTTTTCCAAAAGTAAAAAATCTGCCACTGATAATCAACATATTGCATCAAATACAAAACAGCAAAGTTATCCAAAACGGAAAACCAGCCAAAGCAACAAGTGGACTTACTGTTCAAAAAGAGAAAACCGTTGTTAAAAAAAAGAAGGTCGTGAATTAGGTTCTTCGAGATATTTCCTTAAATTTGCCGCAACTAAAATCATCACATCATGGACTACGTAAAACAAAGAAGAACCATTCGTAAATATCAAAAGCGCGACATTGAGCCCAACCTGCTCAACACCCTGCTCGACACTTCGGCACGCGCCTCGACCATGGGCAACCTACAGCTCTACAGCGTCATCGTCACCCGCGACCCCGACATGAAAGCAAAACTCGCCCCCGCACACTTCAACCAACCCATGGTGACGCAAGCCCCCGTATTGCTCACCTTCTGCGCAGACTTCCGCCGCACAAGCATATGGTGTGAACATCGCAAGGCCGAACCAGGATATGACAACTTCCTCTCGTTTCTCAATGCTTCGATCGACACCCTGCTCTATGCGCAGACTTTCTGCACCCTGGCCGAAGAGCAAGGATTAGGCATCTGTTACTTGGGTACCACCATCTACCGGCCTGATCTGCTCATCGACATCCTGCACCTACCCCGCTTGGTGATGCCCGTGGCCACTGTCAGCGTAGGCTGGCCCGACGAACATCCGGAGCAACCCGACCGCCTGCCCCGCGAAGCTTTCGTCCACGAAGAAACCTACCACGACTATACGGCTGAAGATATCGACCGTCTCTATGCGCTCAAGGAATCACTGCCCGAGAACCGTCATTTCGTGGAAATAAACCACAAAGAAACGCTGGCTCAGATATTCACCGACATACGTTACACACGTGCCGACAACGAAGCCATGTCGGCCACCTGTCTGGCAACTCTCAAACGACAGGGATTCCTCGAATGACCCCACCAATATAATTATGAAAGGTGTGTCAAATGTATATTAAGTACATTTGGTACACCCTTCATATTTTAACCGACCTCTCACACCACCGTATGTACTTCCAATATACATAATTGGCATAACTCTTATCGGCCACAAATATAAAATAACGGGTCAGTAGAAAATCGGAGATGCGATTGCGCAGCCGTGTGTATGTGTAGATGAGGAGTGAGTGGAGGTTGACGCACGGGTATAAAAACAGAACTTCCCCCGGCTCGCTCGGAACCGGGGGAAGAACCATTCTTGAAAAAGGCGGCTACCTA
>CALUJS010000075.1 GCA_944321015.1 uncultured Phocaeicola sp.
GAAGCACGGCTGATGGCCAATGATGCCCAAAACGCAAGCATCACCAGCAGCATCATGCCCAAAATCGGCCTGTTCGCCCAAGCGTACTATGGCTATCCGGGACTCGATTATTTCGAAAGCATGATGAACCGCGACCTGTCTTTCAATCTCCTTGCCGGAGTAAAAGTCTCGTGGAACATCGGAGCTTTTTACACCAAGAAAAACCACCGGCAGAAACTCCGCCTTGCATCGGAAAACATTGCCGTGGAACGTGATGTATTCCTGTTCAACACCCGGATGAAAGTCCGGTCGCAACTGGATCATATCCATGAACTGAAAGCTGTTATGAAAGAGGATGGCCGAATCGTAACCCTGCGCGAAAATGTGCGGAAGGCCGCCGAGTCGCAATTGGACAACGGAGTAATTGACGCCACCGCCTTGTTGACCAAGCTGACGGACGAGAAACAAGCCCGGCTCGCTACGGCTTACCACGAAATCCAACTTCTTCAAAGCATTTACCAACTTAAATATACTCTGAACAAATGAAAAAGATAACCTTATTTTCCGTGGCTCTTCTCGCATTGGCTGCCTGCCAAGACAGAGACAAGTATGATGCTACCGGCATCTTCGAGGCCAATACCGTGACTGTATCTGCCGAAACAGGAGGCAAGCTCGTGACATTCGGCATAGAAGAAGGAGACAGCCTGATGGCCGGACAAACGGTCGGCTTAGTAGACACGACCCTGCTGTCGCTCCAACGGCAACAGTTCTGGAGTCAACAACGCTCTGCCGAAAAGTCATCGCCCGACATTGCTGCCCAAGCGGCAGCGTTGAGGTCGCAGATTGCCCACCAGCAAAACGAATGTGCACGCATCGCCCGTCTGCTGTCCGACGGTGCGGCCACTCCCAAACAAAGCGATGACGCGAGGGCGCAGCTAAACACCTTGCGCGGGCAACTGGAAGGCCTGCTATCTACCCTCGACAAAAACCGCTCCTCCATCACCGAAAGTGCCTTGGCCTTGCAATACCAGAAGGAACAGGTCGAAGAGCAGATACGTAAGAGCCGCATCACGGCCCCGACCACCGGAACAGTCTTGGAGAAATATGCTGAACAAGGCGAATATGCCACTCCGGGACGTCCGCTCTTCAAAATGGCCAACTTGGACGGAATCTACCTGCGGAGTTACTTCACGGCCTCGCAACTGGCCCACATCCACATTGGACAAGCGGTAACCGTGATTGCCGATTTCGGCGGAGACGAACGGTATGAATATCCGGGCCGCATCACATGGATAGCGCAGGAAAGCGAGTTTACCCCCAAATCCATCCAGACGCAAGACTCAAGGGCCAACTTGGTCTATGCCGTAAAGGTTGCAGTGAAGAATGACGGCAGGTTGAAACTCGGCCAATACGGAGAGGTGCGCATAGGCCAAATGGAAGAAGCTTCCCTCCACAGTGACGAAGAATAGCCCCCATGCCACGGATTTCCGGGAAAGGCAGTGCGGATTCCATCCTTCTGCAACACCAAGGAAATGCCTTTCACTGCAAAGGACAGCCCGGAACAACCGGAAGCATGGACGTTGGTTATGGCAAATGAACTATCCATACGCTTATGAGAAACATCATAGACATCCAAAGACTCACGAAACGGTACGGGAAGTTGACGGCCCTCGACTCTGTGACACTCTCCATCGCCGAAGGCTCCCTGTTCGGCCTCATCGGGCCGGACGGCGCGGGCAAATCCACGTTGTACCAAATACTGACTACCCTGCTGACGCCTGATGAAGGCTCGGTCACCGTGGCGGGACTGGACGTGGTAAAGGATTTCCGGCAACTGCGCACCGAAATCGGCTACATGCCGGAGAAGTTCTCCCTCTATCCCGACCTCACCGTCCGCGAGAACCTGCACTTTTTCGCCTCGCTGTTCGGTGTGCGCGTAGAGGACAATTTCGACCTGATAGCTCCGATATTTGCTCAGTTGGAGAAATTCCCCAACCGCAGGGCAGGAGCTTTGTCGGGCGGCATGAAGCAGAAACTGGCCCTTGCTTGCGCGTTGATACACCGGCCCAAAGTGCTGCTTTTAGACGAGCCGACCACCGGTGTGGATGCTGTGTCGAGAAGTGAGTTTTGGAACATGCTGACCACCTTGAAAGAACAAGGCATCACGATTCTCGTCTCCACTTCCTACATGGATGAGGCCGAGCGTTGCGGGCAGATTGCCCTGATGAACAAAGGGAGAATCCTCGACGTGAACACCCCGGCCAGGTTGATCGAAGGTATGGACAAGAACCTGTACAACGCATCGGCCGCAGACATGTACCCGTTGCTCAAAGCTTTGCGTGCTCTGCCGGACGTGGAGGATTGCTACACCTTCGGAGCCACACTGCACGTAGTAGCCCGCGACAACTTTAATCCTGATGCCGCGGTCGCCAAACTCCGCCGGGACGGACTGGCAGATGCCAGGATATATCCGGCCCGAGGAAATATTGAGGACTTGTTTATAAAATTAGCCAAGCATGATGAACCAGACAATGACCTTGAAAAATAAAGAAGCCGTCATTTCGATAAAAGACCTGACCAAGAAATTCGGAGACTTCACCGCCGTGGATCACATCACCCTCCAGGTGCGGAGAGGCGAGATATTCGGATTCTTGGGGGCTAACGGCGCAGGCAAGACCACCGCCATGCGTATGTTGTGCGGACTCAGCTATCCCACGTCCGGCAGTGGCACCGTGGCCGGATACGACATCCTCAGCCAGGCGGAGGAAATCAAGCGCCACATCGGCTATATGAGCCAGAAATTCTCGCTATACGAAAACCTGACCGTGTGGGAGAACCTGAAACTTTTCGCTACCATCTATGGCATGTCATCCTCCCAAATAAAGGAAAAGACCGATGCGGCTTTCCGGGCATTGGGCATGGAGAACATGCGGAATGTCATGGTCAAGGAAATTCCCCTCGGATGGAAACAGAAGCTCGCGTTCACCGCCGCTACCCTGCATGAACCGGACATCGTTTTCTTAGACGAACCCACAGGAGGTGTTGACCCCGCTACCCGGCGCAAATTCTGGGAAATGATTTACCGGGCTTCGTCGGAAGGCATGACCGTCTTCGTGACCACTCACTACCTGGACGAGGCGGAATATTGCCACCGCATCTCCATCATGGTGGACGGGCGCATCAAGGCGTTGGACAGCCCGGCAAGGCTGAAACAGCAATACCAGGCCGAGACGATGGACGAGGTGTTCAGAATCGTAGCCCAGGATGCCCAAAGAGGAGGAGACTAATTTCAGGAAGAATAAAACACTCGGAATAGAGAGGCACCGGAAAGCAGCTACCGCATATTCCTCCCTTCTTTATCCCCATGCCCGGTTTTTCATTCTTCATCATTCATTGCTTAATTCTTTATTAAAAAAATGTCGATATTCCAATCACTCATCAAGAAAGAGGTGCTGCACCTCCTGCGCGACTCCCGCACCACCCTGGTGGTGCTGGTCATACCTGCCGTGCTGCTGTTGTTGTTCGGGTTCGCCATATCTACCGAGGTCAATAACGTACGGGTTGTGGCCGTGGCAGAACAACACACCGACGAGACCCGGCAGATGATAGACCGTTTCCGCGCCAACTCCTATTTCACGTTCGAAGGCATGGTGCCCTACCACGAGGTGGAGAATCTCTTGCGGAAAGGGAAAGCGGATGCCGCCGTCATCTTCCGTGTGGAAGACGGGAAGTTGACGCACCAAGTCATTGTGGATGCTTCCAACACCACCTTGGCACAGACTGCTACAGCCTATATCGAGAGCGTCATGGGCCAAGGAACCAACGTGCCCGTCGTGACCAACACGCTCTACAACCCGCAACTGAAGAGTGCGTACCACTTCGTCCCCGGCATCATGGGCATGATATTCATACTGATTTGCGCCATGATGACCTCTGTCTCGATTGTCAGCGAGAAGGAGACGGGAACCATGAACCTGCTGCTGGTATCTCCCGTGCGTCCACGGACAATTATCTTAGGCAAATTGGTGCCCTATTTCCTGTTGTCGTGCCTCATACTGGTATTGATCCTGCTGCTGGGCTATACCGTGCTGGAGCTTCCCTTCTCCACAGGCATCATACATGTCGTATGGCTCAGCATCCTTTACATCATCTTGGCGCTGGCCTTGGGGCTGCTTATATCCACGATAGCTGCCACGCAGGTCTCCGCCCTGTTGGTTTCCGGCGTGATGTTTATGATTCCGGTCGTCCTGCTGTCCGGCATGATTTTTCCGGTGGAAAACATGCCTTTAGTCCTGCAATGGTTCTCGTGCATCATCCCGGCCCGCTGGTACATCTCTGCCATGCGTGTCCTGATGATCCAGCAGCTTCCCGTCGGCTACGTCCTGACCGAAGTGCTGGTCTTGTCGGGCATGACAACGGTTGTGCTGGCCTTGGCCATCAAGAAGTTTAACACGAAACAATGAACGCACTATGAACGCAAAGACTTTGAAAATATTGCTCTGGAAAGAAGTTACGCAAATCAAGCGCAACCCCCTTATACGGTATGTGTCTTTTGTCATGCCCATTCTGGTCATGTCCATCATTCCGTTGGTGGCTACACTCGACGTGAAAGATGTGGGCGTGGCTGTAGTGGACAACGACCACACGGTATTGTCACGGCGCCTGATAGCCGACATGGATGCCTCCGAATACCTGTCGGTAACGGGCTGCCACTCCAGTTACGACGAAGCCTTCCGGCAGATAGAAACAGGCGAGGCGGATGTGCTGGTCACCATTCCGAAAGATTACTCGAAGGACTTGGCCAACGGCGGAAGGCCGAAGCTGGACTTGAGGGCCAACGGAGTAAACGCCACTAAAGGAACATTGGGGGCGCAATATGCCACGCTGTCCATAGCCCACACTCTTGCGCAATGGCAGTCGGAAGCCGGTATCAGCCTGCCCCAAGCGACAGCGAACAGCACGGTGAACCTCTACAACCCTACGCTCAACTTCCGCAACTACATGATACCCGCCCTCATGGTCGTGTTGCTCATCATCATCTGCGGCTTCCTGCCCACCCTCAACTTGGTCAGCGAGAAAGAAACAGGGACTATAGAGGCCATGAACGTCACGCCGGTGGGGAGGCTGGAATTTGTCTTGTCGAAGCTGATTCCCTACTGGGTTGTAGGCATCTTGGTCGTCACGGTGGGAATGCTCATCGGCTGGCTGATTTACGGCTTAGTGCCGGAAGGGAATATCTTCAACATCTATCTGGCAGCCATCCTGTTCAGCCTCGTCATGTCCGGCCTCGGTGTGTCCATCGCCAACCGCTCATCCACCATCCTGCAAAGCATCTTCCAGATGTTCGCCTTCATCGTCATCTTCCAGCTCATGGGTGGTCTGTTCACCCCCATCGCTTCCATGCCCCAATGGGCACAGTACATCACCTACGCCATCCCGCCCCGCTATTTCATCGAAATCATGCGTTCGGTCTACCTGAAAGGGGCTACCTTGGCCGACCTTTGGGTGCCCTACACGGCCTTGTCCGCCTTTGCGGGATTGCTTTGCCTCGTAGCCGCCCTGACCTATCGGAAAAGGACATAGGCCCTTGCCTTCCTGAGGGTAGCGCTATGAGGGCACCTCAAAAAGGAGAAACGCTATCATTAGTTTCGCTCAAAACCTCTTTTGAATATTTCATTGAGGTATAGTCTGTCGGGCTGAACGTATGTGAAGCATCTCCCAGCCCTCCAAGCAAGCAGGAGATTCTTCACTTCGTTCAGGATGACAGCGCAAAAGGATACAGGATAGTTCATTTGGATACAGCCTCATAGATTTTGCCCGCCGAGGTAGATTATTGGAAGATAATCCGTACCTTTGACAAAAATTTCAGCACATGAAAAAGATAACGATTGCAATCGACGGCTTCTCCTCTTGCGGGAAAAGCACCATGGCCAAAGACCTGGCGCGGGAAATAGGCTACATCTACATCGACAGCGGCGCCATGTACCGCGCCGTCACCCTCTTCTGCCTGGACAACGGTCTGTTCACGGGAGATGATATCGACACTGAACGGCTGGAACAGGAAATGGGAAACATCCGCATCTCTTTCCGCCTGAACCCGGAAACGGGAAGGCCGGACACTTACCTGAACGGCGTCAACGTAGAAAACCGCATCCGCAGCATGGAAGTATCGGCACACGTCAGCCCCGTGGCTGCCCTGCCATTCGTGCGGCAAGCCCTCGTGGCCCAGCAGCAACAGATGGGACGCGAAAAAGGCATCGTAATGGACGGGAGAGACATCGGCACGACGGTCTTCCCCGATGCCGAACTGAAGGTATTCGTCACCGCTTCGCCGGAGATACGTGCCCAACGCCGCTACGACGAGCTGAAAGCCAAGGGACAACCGGCTGACTACGAAGACATACTGGCCAACGTGAAACAACGCGACGACATTGACCAACACCGCGCCGTCAGCCCCCTGCGCCGTGCCGACGACGCTCTGCTGCTGGACAACAGCCATCTGACTATAGCCGAACAAAAGGCATGGCTGATAGAACAGTATCGCCGGACGTGCGGATTATCGTGACGCAGCAAACAGGCTT
>CALUJS010000076.1 GCA_944321015.1 uncultured Phocaeicola sp.
ATTTCAAACCAAAATGTCAAAGAACGCACTTTATTTGATGACATTTAAACCTGTGCGATTTTATCGCACCAGTAGTAGTATCAGATTATGATTCGGCTGGCCAAATTAATAAAAAAATCCGTTCTCACATGGCTTCGCGGTAGAAGTCGAGCATTTCGAATATTTCCTCGCGCCCGGCCGTCTGGTTGATGCGTATGTCGCCCACGTCGGCCAGCAGGGTGAAGTTGACGGCGTCGGACTCGTTCTTCTTGTCGTGGGTCATGAATTCATAGAGGCGGTCGTACTGCTTGCAGTCGAAGTCGAACGTGCCGTATGTCTCCTTGATGAACTGTACGGTTTGCCGCAGTTTGTCTTTCGGAAAGCCCGTGCGCAGGCAGCTCAGGTAGAGTTCGCACACGATTCCCCAAGCTACGGCATAGCCGTGCAGTCGCGGCCGGCCTTGCTCTAGGGCCAGGCTCTCGAAGGCGTGTCCGGCGGTGTGTCCGAAGTTGAGTGCCTTGCGGATGCCTTTCTCTCGGGGGTCCTGTTCGACGATGCGCTCCTTGATGCTCACCGAGCGGGACACGAGCGACCGCAGTGCGTCATAGTCGGGACGGGCCGGGTCGAAATTGAGCAATTCGGCCCAGTGTTCCGTGTTGCTGATAAGCCCGTGTTTCAGCATCTCGGCATATCCCGATCGTATGTTTTCATCGTCGAGCGAGCGCAGGAACTCCGTGTCAAGCAGAACGAAACGTGCGGGCGAGAATGCGCCGATTTCGTTCTTCAGCCCGTTGAAGTTGATGCCGGTTTTGCCGCCTGCCGAGGCGTCGACCATGGCCAGCAGAGTTGTGGGTATATTAATATAGGTGATGCCCCGCTTGAACGTGGCTGCGGCAAATCCTCCCAAGTCGGTCACCATGCCTCCGCCCAGGTTGAGCATCAGCGAGCGGCGTGTCCCCTTCCGGTTGCTCAGCTCGTTCCATACGTATGCCAGCGTTTCGAGGTTCTTGTGACAGTCTCCGGGAGCAATCGTGATGAGTTCCCGTCCTGCGGGGAGGCAGGTGTCGACGAGCGGCAGACAAAGTTCGTGGGTGTGTTCGTCGGTCAAGACGAAGAGTTTGTCGTATGCGCATTTGTCAAGTGCCTTCCCCAGTGTTTCGGCCAAATGTTCGGATAGGAGTATTTCTTGCTTACACATATGCGTTCTGTTTTATGGTGCAAAGATAGGGCGTTGCGCAGGATGTCGGCAACCGCCTCGCTGTTTTGTATGTTTTTTTAACGTGAAAAGGGAAAGGTCGCGTCGTAGTTCGGTGTATATTTGTCGGCCCCGGATGTCGGAGGCTATGCAAAAAAATCTTTCTCCTTTGAACTTTCGCCCGTTTGTGAGGTCAAAGGGGAAAGTATAATGTAAACGTAAATTGTGGTAAACGAAATACTATGAGAAAATCGTTATTGTTCTTATTCCTGTTTTGCGCAGGCATGTTGGCTGTGGCTCAGAACGGAAAAGTAACCGTGTCGGGCACGGTATGGGACGCCGACCTGAACGAAGCGATGGGGCAGGCCACTGTCCAGCTTCTCTCGGCCAAAGATAGCTCGTTTGTAAATGGTGGAGTGACGCAGATGAACGGGCGTTTCCGTTTGCCGGCCGTCAAGGCGGGCAAGTATCTGCTGAAAGTTTCGTTCATCGGCTATCTGTCACAGTTTAAAGAAATACAGTTGTCGTCGGCCAAGCCACAGTTCGACGCGGGGCGGATAGCCCTTTCGGCCGATGCCATCATGATGCAGGAAGCCGTTGTTGTGGGCCATGTTCCGCCCGTGCAGATGTCCGAGGACACTGTGGTGTTCAACTCGGCGGCCTACCGCGTGAGCGAAGGTTCGGCTTTGGAAGAGCTGGTGAAGAAGCTCCCCGGAGCCGAGGTGAGCGATGATGGCAGCATCACCATCAACGGAAAGACCGTGAGCAAGATACTTTTGGACGGCAAGGAATTCTTCGGTAGCGACATGGAGATGGCCATGAAGAACATCCCCGTGGAGATGGTGGAGAAGCTGAAGACCTATGAGCGCCAGTCCGACCTTGCTCGCATCACTGGTATTGATGACGGCGAGGAGGAGACCGTGATAGACCTTTCCGTGAAGGAGGAGATGAAGGACGGTTGGATTACCAATACCGACGTGGCCGGAGGCACGAAGAGCCGCTATTCGGCCAAGTCTATGGTGAGCCACTTCGATGACGTGCAGAAGATTACCTTCATGGGCGGACTGAACAACGTGGGCGACCGCGGCATCGGCGGACGTGGACGCGGACAAGGTTTGCGCACGAACAAACATGCTGGACTGAACTTTACCCACGACACGGAGAAGCTGGAGGTGGAGGGCAATGCGCGTTTCCGCTACCGCAAGGATGACAACCAGACGAAGAGCAGCAGCGAGACCTTCCTCGATCAGCAAAGTTCCTTCGAGAACTCGCTCAGTTCGAGTATATCGACCGATAACAGCTTCAACACGGACTTCAAGATAGAATGGCGTCCCGACACGCTTACCAACATCATCGTGCGTCCGCGTTTCTCCTACGGAAAAGATGCCGGTGACTCAAACAGCTCGACGGCCACTTTTAACGACGATCCGTATGCCGACGGCATTACCGATCCGCTGGAGCAACTCACCGACCCCTTGTTGGCCGACATTCTGCTTAACAGCAACCGTCGTTGGTCCACGAGCAACAGCAACAACACCGATGCCAACATTGAGTTGCAGTTCAACCGCCGTCTCGGCTCTTCCGGACGCAACATCACCATCCGTGGAACAGCCGGGTTCAGCGACGGCGACAGCGAGTCCATTTCCCTCTCTCGCATCCAATACTATCAAGACACGCAAGACCCTGAGACTGCCATGGAGTCTATCAACCGTTATTCGCTTACGCCTTCCAAGAATTGGAACTACTCGGCGCAGGCCATCTATAGCGAGCCTATCTTCAAGGGCGGATACTTGCAGTTCCGTTATAACTTCCAGTATAAGTACTCCAAGAGCGACCGTTCGACCTACGACATCGGCAACGTGCCCTTTGACAGCTTTGAACTGCCCTCCGGCTTCGACGACCCCGATAACCTGACGCTCGATAAGGATCAAAGCCGCTTCGCCGAATATCGGAACTACATACACAATGCCTCCATCAGTCTGCGTGTCACCCGCGAAAAGTTCCGCCTCAACGCCGGTGTCACTTTCGTACCCCAACGTTCGGAGATGACTTATAAGTATCAAGGCATTGACACCGCCGTAGTCCGGACGGTGAGCAACTTCACGCCGAATATCCGTTTCCGTTACCGCTTCTCCAAGCAGACGCAGTTCCGCCTGGATTATCGAGGACGCACCAGTCAGCCCAGCATGACCGACCTGCTCGATGTGACCGATGATTCTGACCCGCTGAACATCACCAAAGGTAACCCCGGACTGAAACCCTCGTTCGAGAATAACATCAGCAGTGAGTTCTCCACATTCAACCCCGAACATCAGCGCAACTTCATGGTGCGTTTGGAGTATCGCAACACGCTCAACTCCATCAGTTCGCAGATGACTTATAACTCGGAGACGGGTGTGCGCACCACCATGCCGCAGAACATCAACGGCACTTGGAACGTGGGTGGAGGACTCAATTTCAGCACCGCGTTGAAAAACCAGAAGTTTACCATCAACACCTTCATGTGGGGTAACTACTCCAACCAGCCTTCTTACCTCTTCCAGGATGAACAGTCGGTGAAAAACGTCACGAATAATCTGCGTATTGGCGACCGGTTGGACTTCCGCTATCGTTCCGATTGGTTTGACCTGGCACTTAACGGCACTATCAACTACAATAATGCCAAGAATAAGCTCCAGAGCAACAACAACATGAACACTTATGACTTCTCTTACGGCGGTGAGGCCATTGTCCGTTTGCCGTGGAACATGGAGCTGAGTACCAACCTCTCAAACAGCAGTCGCCGTGGTTACAGCAGTGAGAACATGAATACGGACGAACTTATCTGGAATGCTCAAATCTCCCAAAACTTCCTCAAGGGCAACGCAGCCACAGTCACCTTCCAGGTGTTCGACATCCTGCGCAACCAGAGTAACGTCAGTCGTAATATCTCTGCATCCATGCGCCGTGATACGGAGTATAACTCCATCAACAGCTATTGTATGCTTCACTTTGTGTATCGTCTGAACATCTTCGGCGGCAAGCGCGTGGATGATCGGCCCGACGAGCGCAGAGGCTTCGGAGGCCCCGGCGGTCATCGTCCGCCCGGAGGCGGCTTCGGACGCCCGCGATTCAGATAACGGATATGCGCGTAAAAAACAAGAGCGTACAAACGAATTATCACCATCGTTTGTACGCTCTTTACGTTTGTTTAACAAGTAGTCTATTTAAACGGATAACCCTCTATATTGCAGTAATATAGAGGTTATTTGAGGGGAGCCGAAAGCCGGACTCGAACCGGCGACCTATTCATTACGAATGAATTGCTCTACCAACTGAGCTATTTCGGCTTTTTCAAAAGCGCTGCAAAGATAGTACTTCTTTTCGAATGTGAAAAGATTTGGCGAAGTTTTTTTCAATGAGGCTTCATTTTTCTTGTCCGGAATGGGCACTGCATGCTGCTTAATGCACATTTACTGAACAATTGTGAATTCTGACAGCTTGATGCCGTATCCCAAGTTGGGCCATTCCGCGTAAATCACACCGTCTTCTTCACGTCTCACTATCAAAACGTATTGTGTGGGACTGATGTTGGCAAGGAATTCGTATTCGTCGATGGGTATCCGATAATCGACGGTATGTCCATCTTGCTCGATGGATAACGTGAGACTGGTCCGGTTGATGCACACGTCTTTTACTTGATAGGTATCGTCCAAGTACGTTCTGCCCGAAATCCGTTCTAGGGCTTGCTGGAAGACGGCTTCGCCTTGTTCCTTTTCCCATTTTCGCAAGATGACGCTCCACACCTTCTCGTCTTTGCCTTTGGGATGGTCTGTATGTATCTTTTGCAATGTCTCCGGCAGGTCGAACAGGTTGCCGGTGTCCGGATTGGCATCCAAATGGAGCAAGCCGTTCTCTTCATCGTATTCGTATAGATAAAAACACCATTCTTTTTGTGTATTTGCCCCTCGGCAGGCTTGCAGGATGGGTGGTTCGCCATCTTGGTCTATTGTCCAGAAGCAATAGGTCAGGGCATCTTTCAGCAGAAAGGTTTGGTTGTCTTTGCCCGCTTCAAGACGTAAAACGACGTAAAATCCATTGGTAGCACGGCCGAGACTATATTCCACGAATAACCAGACCTCACTTCCCTGGAGATATGAACAATCGGGAATGCGCCAATAACTTACCTCTCCCCAATTGAATAGTCTCATTATTTGACTGGCATATTTGCTGAAGTCAGGCTCTGTGTACCGTCGGAACAAGATGATGCAATATTCGATGATTTTCCATAAGTTGGTACCGTAGCTCAGTTCTTTCAGATTGAAAGCCACTTCATGCGCATCCGCTCGTTCGGGATACCACTGGAACAATATGCTATCCAGTTCGTCTATCAATAGGTTGGATGCGCGTTTGATGCCCAATTTATAAGGGTCGATTTGTCTGCACCGCATGTAAATCACCGTCACGATGCCCCAATACACGTCCGGTTTGTCTGTTTTCAGGTCTTTCAGTACCGGAGCAACCTCCTGTTGGAATCTTGATGAACAATCCTCGTAATCATCATCGGTCAGCATGAGCAGCAAGTAGCGGAGCCATTTGGGATGCTTCCGGTTCATTTCGGGCAGGAGCAGGTCGCTGAAATGAGCAGCCCCTTCGAAGATGCGTGCCAAGTTATATAGGTTCGTTTCCGTGAGGCAATGCTCTTCCAATAGCTTGTTCCATATCTCGTCCACCGTACTGTCTTTTGTCTCGCCTTTCATCAGCCGATAGATTGTCGCTTTCTTATTGGAGAATCCCAAGTCTTTGGCGAGTGCGGAAGCCGAAGGCGCGAAAGCCCGGTTCTTGATGAGGCATTGCAATATTTCTAATTTCTCATTCATTTGGTATCAATTCAAGGTGGTTTTGATACGATTGATTGTAATGCGTTCAAATAGAGATGTCACTCCCTATTCCGGCAGCAAATAAATCGTATTTTTGTGCTTGGTAAATGTAAAGGTAAAAAAACTCCTGAAAATAGAGCGTCATGTTCGAGCAAAAAACATATCTTTGTGGTGTCCGATCCAATATTGTCCTAAATAAAATTAGGGAATGATGTAACTTGCGGCATTGCAGAATGTCGCAAATACGATTACGCTTT
>CALUJS010000077.1 GCA_944321015.1 uncultured Phocaeicola sp.
ATTCGCATGGTTGGGTTGTATTTGCTCGTTGTTGGTTCATTGATTGATGATTTCCATTTGCTGACGGACGGACTCTTCGTGTATGGCTTCGAAGATGTGGCGTATGAAGTCGGCGCTCATGCTGCAGGCTTCGCCTTGCGCGCCGCGTTTTTCCAATATTTCGTTGTAGCGTCCCGTCTGGAGAATGGTCATGCCATGTTCTTTCTTGAACGTGCCGATTTCTCGGCAGACGCGCATGCGCTTGGCCAGTATCTCGATGATGTTGTTGTCGCATTCGTCAATCTGGCTTCGCAGTTCGTTCAGATTCTCGGTCGTCTGTTTGTCTTTGCGGATGACCAGCATGTTGAGGATGTATGACAAGATGTCGGGGGTCACCTGCTGAGCGGCGTCGCTCCATGCGCCGTCGGGATTGCAGTGGCTTTCCACGATGAGGCCGTCGAAGCCCAGGTCCATGGCCTGTTGGCAGAGAGGCGCGATGAGTTCGCGCTTGCCGCCTATGTGGCTGGGGTCGCAGAATATGGGCAGCGAGGGGATGCGGCGTCGCAACTCAATGGGGATGTGCCATTGGGGTAGGTTGCGGTATATCTTTTTCTCGTAGGAGGAAAAGCCGCGGTGTATGGCCGCCAGACGTTTGACGCCGGCGTTGTTGAGCCGTTCCATGCCTCCGATCCACAGTTCCAGGTCGGGGTTGACGGGGTTTTTTACCAACACCGGGACGTCCACTCCTTGCAGGGCATCGGCTATTTCCTGCATGGCGAAGGGGTTGGCACAGGTGCGCGCGCCAATCCACAGCATGTCCAGCCCGGCTTTCAGGGCCGATTCCACATGTTTTGACGTAGCCACTTCGGTTGTGACGTACATGCCGGTTTCCTGCTTCACGCGTTGCAGCCAGGCGAGTCCCTTTTCGCCCACACCTTCAAAACCGCCCGGTTTGGTGCGTGGTTTCCATATTCCGGCGCGGAATATTTTGATGCCTTTGCCGGCAAGAGCTGTTGCCGTTTGCATGATTTGTTCTTCAGTCTCGGCGCTACACGGGCCTGCTATGATGATGGGGCGTTTGGGTTCGATGCCCGGCAATAGGATAGATTCCAGTTCCATGATTGTAAGTTTTTGAGTAGTTGTATTTATGTTTTGTTATTATAATGTTGTTCACATGATGGCTTTGATGCGGCGGAGCGCTTCTTCCAGCTTGTCGTCCTTGGCACATAGCGATATGCGCACGTATCTTGCTCCGTTGCTTCCGAATATGAAGCCGGGAGTGATGAACACGTTGGCTTCGTGGAGCACCTTCTCGGTAAGCTCCTCGGCGTCGCGGTATGCGTCGGGGATGCGTCCCCACAGGAACATGCCCACCTGATTCGGATTGTAACTGCACCCCAGCGTCTGCATGATTTGTTCGGCCGTGTGCCGGCGTTGGCGGTATAGCGTGCGGTTCATCTGTTCGTGCCATTCGTCGGAATTGGAGTAGGCCTGTGCCGCAGCCAGCTGCATCGGGCGGAATGTGCCGGAGTCGATGTTGCTCTTCACCTTGACTATCCACTCGACGAAGCGGGGGGTGGTGGCCAGCATTCCCACGCGCCATCCCGGCATGTTGTGGCTTTTGCTCATGGAGTTGAACTCGATGCAACACTCTTTTGCCCCCGGTATGTTGAGGATGCTCAGCGGCCGGTCGTTGAGGATGAAGCTGTACGGATTGTCGTTGACCACCACGATGCCGTGTCGGCGTGCGAAGTCCACCAGCTTTTCGTAGAGTGGCAGGGTGGCGTTGGCTCCCGTGGGCATGTTGGGATAGTTGGTCCACATGAGTCTGACGCGGCTCAGATCCATCTGCTCCAGCTCCTCGAAATCGGGTTGCCATCCGTTGTCCTCACGCAGGTTGTAGTTCACGATTTCACAGCCCAGCAAGCGGCTGAGCGAGGTATAGGTGGGATAGCCCGGATTGGGCACGAGCACCCGCTCGCCCGGATTGACAAAGGCCAGCGTGACATGGAGTATGCCTTCCTTGGAGCCGATGAGCGGTTGTATCTCCGTGTCCGGGTTGAGGTCTACGTGATAGAAGCGCTTGTACCATCCGGCCATGGCCCGGCGCAATTCGGGTATGCCTATGGTCGGTTGATAGCCATGCACGTCGGGACGCTGTGCCGTTTCGCAAAGCACCCGCACGGTCTCTTCCGACGGTGGCATGTCCGGGCTGCCGATGCCCAGGCTGATGACATTCCGGCCTTCCGCGTTCATGCGGGCTATCTCTTTCAGTTTCCTTGAGAAATAGTATTCGTTGACGTGGCTCAGTCTGTCGGCCGGCCGGATGTCAGACGTATGATTTTCCTTCTTCATATTCTCCCAGTATTTGCAGTTCTTTGGTCAGAGGGGTGATGGCGTCGATGGATTGTTTGTAGCGCAGATAGTCGGCAAACGTGACATCGACGTAGAACAGGTATTCCCATTCTCGCCCGATGATGGGCAGTGACTGTATCTTGGTCAGATTGATGTTGTAGAACGAGAAGATGGACAACACCTGCGAGAGACTGCCTTCGGTGTGGGGCAGGGAAAAGACGATGGTCGATTTGTTGATGCGCGAGCGTTCTCTCAGTTCATCGGCTTTCCACGGGTCGGACACGATGAGGAAACGGGTGAAGTTGTGCTTGTTGGTTTCGATGCCTTCCTGCAGCACTTTCATGCCATAGAGCGGTGCGGCCGATTTGGAACAGATGGCCGCGTGGCCTTTCATCTGTTTGCTGCTGATGAGCGCGGCACTGCCTGCCGTGTCGTCGGCTTCCACCACTTTCACGTCGGGATGGCGTTGCAGGAACTCCCGGCATTGTGCCAGAGCCACGGGATGGGAGTTGATTTCCCTGATGTCGTCCCAACCTTCGTCGGGCAGGCACAGCAGGCTGTGCGAAATGCGCATTTTGTGTTCGCCCACGATGGTCATGCGGTGTTCGCGCAACAGGTCGTAGTTGTGCAACAGGCTTCCCGCGATGGTATTCTCGATGGCCAGCAGGCCGATGACATTGTTGTCTTGGCTCATGGCCGTAAACACGTCTTCAAACGTTGTGCAGCAAATTAATTCTATCGGTTCGTGTTCGAAGTATTGGTGTGCGGCCATGTCGTGATAGGAGCCTTCTACTCCTTGGATTGCGATCTTCTTCATATCTGTTGTCTTTTTTATGGTTATGCAAAATGAAAAATCCCGCTTCGTCAGTTGTGAAGCGGGATTCTTATGGAACAAATTATAAATGTTTTTGGTAATGCATTGCCTACACGATTTCCCGCTTCACTTTATTGCTAAAGTAAAAGTAAAAGAAAAAGCGGAAAAAAGTATGGTTCAATGTTTTCATTTGTCTGTTGTTGTTAACATGTGGGCAAAAGTAGTGCTTTTCTTTTAATATGCAACATTTGCGCGCGCTTTTTTATCGTGATGGCTCATTTTTCTTGATTGGAAAATTGGCCGTTGATGGCATTTTCTTGTTCCGGAGCCAGCTCGAGCGCCTTTTTCATGTCTTCTATCGAGCCTTCCTTGTCGCCTTGTTCCAGCTTCAGCTTGCCGCGCAGTTGGTATAGGGCGGGGCCGGCATTGATGTCGATGGCTTCGTCCAAGGTCCGGATGGCTTCTTCCCATTGTTCGCTTTGTGCCAGGAGACGGGCCGTTTGCAAATAGGCGTTCTCGTTGAACGGGTTCACCTTGACGGCTTCCCGATATCGGGCTATGGCCTCGTCGCGATTGTTTTGTGCTTCGCTGATGGCTCCGGCCAGCAGGAGGGCCTCCTCGTTGTCGGGAGCGAGTTTCAGCAAGGTCTGCACGTCGGCTTGAGCCTCGCCGGTTTGTTGCATTTCGAGCAACACCTTGCCGCGCATGAGGTAGGCTTCCGCAAAGTCTTCTTTGCGGCTGACGGCTTGCGTCAGGGCCGCAATCGTGGCGATCATATTTCCCGTGGCGTGATGGGCCAGGGCTTGCAGGTAGTAGGGGATGGCGTAGCTTTCGTCCAGCCCGATGGCTTTGCGGGTTGTGTCAAGCATTTCGTCGTAACGGCCTAGCGTGTGGCATATACGGGCCAGTTCGGTAAGGGCTTGCATGTTTTCGGGATAAACTTCCGTCATCCGGACCAGCACGTCATGCGCCTGTTCCGGTTTGTCCAGCCGGATGGAGGTGTGTGCCAGCATGATGAATGTTTCGGCGTCGGGCCGGATGTGCAGGGCTTCCTTGAAGCATTTTTCGGCGTAAATCCATTTCCCGATATGCGTGGCGCGGATGCCGTCATATTTGAGTATGTCGAAGTCGTTTTCTTCCTTTCGTTGCCGGCTGTTTTCTTCTTCCGGCCGGCTGTCTCCGGCAAAGAGCTTCTTGATAAGGTTAATCATGTTTGTGGTAACGTCTTAAGTTAATCGGTTTGTCCGGACAAAGATATGTATGTTTTTACAATCGGACAAGCCCGTATGGATGCTTAATACAACTTATTCCTTCCCGGTCGTTCGTTGGCAAGCGTCCATATGCCCGCTTGCGAGCATCCATATGTCCGGTCGCGAGCGCCCATATGCCCGCTCACGAGCGTCCATATTGCCCGTCCGGTACAGGCTTGATGAGTGATAGGGGGATTATTTGTCTTGGGTAAATTTTTCAGCCAGAATCAGCTTCCCGTCTTGGATGAGGATTTTCTCTTCGCTTACCAGAAACGATAGTGCTTTCCTGCATTTCTCCGATTCCTCGGACAGCAGGGCAAATTCTCCTGCCGAGTGGGGACGTCCGTCGGAAAGTGAGCGCAGGATGGCTTCGCTGATGTTCTTGAATTCGCCCGTTGGAAGTCCGGATGTATGTCGGTGCAGGCATACGTCGCATTGCTGGCAGTTCCGGGTGTTGCTTTCTCCGAAGTAGTTCAGAAGCATCCGGCTGCGGCAACGTGTTTCCGATGTCGCATATTCGGTCATGGCCTGCATGTGCTCGATGTAGCAGTCTTTCCGTTGTTCATACGCTTCCTTGGATATCACGAGGCGGTCGGTGTCCACACGTTTCTGGGTGAAAGTGATGTAGGCAGCTTTTTTGCGCGGGATGTATTTTATGATGCGCAACCGGTTGAGTTGCAACAGACCTTCGTAGATTTGTTGTGGGGTGAGTCCGGTGAGATGTCCCAAAAACGTTTCGTCGATATAGGTATAGTCGGTAAACAGGCCGGTATAACATCTCAGCAAGGCCAACATTACCTTTTCTGCCTCCGGAGTCTCATGCAGGTGATACAGTTCTTCTTTTTTACAAATGAAGATGAGGCGCGATTTGTGCTCCTCTTCGTCTTCATAGTTGATGTAACCACATCGTGTCAGGATTTTAAGTGCATTGTAGGCGTGTGCGTGCCTGTGTTTGAAGTCGTGGCAGAATTTGCTCAGGTCGAACTCATACGTACAGCCGAATCCGTCTCCAACGGCTATCTGGAAACGGTCACCCTGGCGGATCTGATGAAGCAGTGACCGCTGACGGCGGGCTGATGGACCGGC
>CALUJS010000078.1 GCA_944321015.1 uncultured Phocaeicola sp.
CTTTATGGCGTTTGGTCGGTCCGCTGCGGTATAGATAGCCTTGCTTGTAGAGGTTGATGAAGGCATAGGGGTTGATGTGTTGCAACTCTTCCGGGGTGGGGGTGCTGACGTTTACTTCCTGATTGTCGACCAGATAGCTCCATTGGGTGGTGCCGTCGAACCACGTGATGGTGGAAGGGGTTTCCAGGTGAAATTTATTGCCTTTGAGTGCAATGGAACCTTGCGTGCTGCCTTGCACGCCATCCGTGCGGAGGAGGAAAGTGATTTCTACTCCGCCTTTTGCCTCGAGGATGGCGGCGGTGCGGTCGAGTATCCGACGGGCATGTTCGTCTTTTTGTGCTTGCATGCCGATGCCGATAAACAGCAGCAGGCAAAGGCAAAGCGTTCTGATGTGTGGGGTTTGCATGTATATTATATATAATAAGGTATAGGGTTATGCTTGTTCGATGTTGGCCAGTCGTGTTTCCAAGTCGTCCATGTCGACACACAACACCTGGCGCGCTTTGCTGCCTTCGCTTGGACCGACAATGCCGGCGTGTTCCAGCTGGTCCATGATGCGCCCGGCACGGTTGTAGCCGATGGAGAACTTGCGCTGGATGAGCGACGTTGACCCTTGCTGATAGGCCACCACCAGACGTGCGGCCTCGGCAAACTTGGGGTCGAGCCGATTCATGTCCACTTCGCTCAGGCTGCTGTCGCTTTCTTCGCCCACATATTCGGGCAGATAGAAGGCCGACGGATAGCCTTGCTGATGGCTGATGAACTCGGTGATGCGCTCCACCTCCGGCGTGTCGACAAAGGCGCACTGGATGCGCGTCAGCTCGTTGCTTTGGGAGATGAGCATGTCGCCGCGACCGATGAGCTGTTCGGCTCCGGGCGTGTCGAGAATGATGCGCGACTCCATCATGGTGGACACCCTGAAAGCGATGCGTGCCGGGAAGTTGGCACGGATGACGCCCGTGATGATGTTGGCCGCCGGACGTTGGGTGGCGATAATCATGTGGATGCCCACCGCACGGGCCTTTTGGGCAATGCGGGCAATCGGCGTCTCAATCTCCTTGCCGGCGGTCATGATGAGGTCGCCAAACTCGTCGATGATGACCACGATGTAGGGCAGGAATTTGTGCCCCTTCTCCGGATTCAGCTCGCGGTTGATGAACTTCTGGTTGTATTCCTTTATCTGGCGCACATTGGCCAGCTTGAGCAGCTCGTAGCGGTTGTCCATCTCGGTGCAGAGCGACTGCAGCGTCTGGATGACCTTGGTCGGGTCGGTGATGATGGCTTCGTTGCCGTCCGGCAGTTTGGCCAGGAAGTGCTTCTCGATGGGGTTGTACATGCTGAATTCCACCATCTTGGGGTCTACCATCACAAACTTCAGTTCGGCGGGATGTTTCTTGTAGAGCAGGGATGTGATGATGGCGTTCAGGCCGACCGACTTTCCCTGACCCGTGGCTCCGGCCACCAGAATGTGGGGCATCTTGCACAGGTCGGCAACGAACACCCGGTTGGTGATGGTCTTGCCCAAGGCGATGGGCAGGTCGTAGGTCGACTCCTGAAACTCGTGGCTGGCAATGATGTCGCGCATCGGGACAATGCGGGGCGTCAGGTTGGGCACCTCGATGCCGATTGTTCCCTTGCCCGGTATGGGGGCAATGATGCGGATGCCCTTGGCGGCCAGGCTCAGCGCGATGTCGCTGCCCAAGTTGCGTATCTTGGCAATGCGCACCCCTTGGGCCGGCGTGATTTCGTAAAGAGTCACCGTGGGGCCTATCGTGGCTTCGATAGACGAGATTTCCACCCCAAAGCTGCGCAACACGTCGATGATGCGGTCTTTGTTGGCCATCAGCTCGTCGTCGTTAATCGATGGCGCATTGTTTTCGTATTTCTTCAGCAGGTCGATGGTGGGCGTGTGGTAGAACTCCAGGTCGAGGCGGGGGTTGTAGGGCGTCATGGGTTTGACTTCCACTTCTTCCTCATTCTCCGGAACGTTGACGTTGAATTGCGGTTCGGACGACGGTTCTTCCGGTTCGTCGTGGTCTTCTTCGTCTTCGTTCGTGTCGGGCTTGGAAGCGGGTTGAGCCGCCGTCGGGGACGGGTTGACATCCAGTCGCACCGTCAGCTCGGGCGAGGAGGGAGCGGGGGCTTCCTCCTCACGTTCCTCCGTGTCGGGCGTGCCGACGATTTCCGTATCCGAATCATCCCCGGTTGTGGAAGCTTCATCTTCAACGGGAGCAGGCGATGGTTTCTCTTTCCGTTTGAACGACGGATGGAGCACCTGCCGCACGATGCGGATGGTGGCACTGCTCACATAGGCCATATAGATTAACGCCGTGACCAGCAACAGAAGCGCCACGCCCGTCTGCCCGATTTGCGAGCTGAGCCACAGGCTGATGTTGTGGCCGTGCATTCCGCCGGGATAGATGAAGCTGCCGGCGAACCAGCCTTCAAACACAAAGCCGAGGCATATTGAAGTCCACACCATGATGACGGTGCAGCTCAGGAACCATTTCCACACGCGGAAACGGTAGGCCTTCATCAGTCGCAGTCCGGCAACGGCCAGAAACAGCGGGATGAGGTAGGCCGCAAAGCCGAAGCAGCGGTTGATGAGATACTCCGCCAGGATGGCTCCGCGCGGGCCCGTGGAGTTCTGTATCCCGTTGTCCACCGAAATCAGTTCGCCGGGCTTCGGATGGGTCACCAGGCTTTGGTCGGCCGCGCCGTTGAAGAGAAACGAGGTGAACGACAGCAGCAAATAGACGGCGAAGATGAGCGACAACAGTCCGACAACGAACTGGAACGTTTCGCTTCGCAGTAATTCGATGATGTTTTGCAGGATGGATTTCCCCTTGGGGGAAGCAGATATTGCGTCAGTCTTTTTTCTTGTCATGATAGGTTCTTCGCTTTTTTACGTGCTGCAAACTTACGTATTTTCTTCGGAATAATCGCCCTCTGGCTGCAAATTTGCGCAACAATGTGCTCCCGCCGTCCTCGGCTCGTGACAACCCATTCCACCTTGTCGGGAGCCGTCTGTTCTGCATTTGACCGGCCATATGGACGCTCGCGAGCCGTGGTATGGACGCTCATGACCGGAGATATGGGCGCTCACGAGCGGTGATATTGACGCTTATGACCGGGAATATGAGGTGGCGCATTCTTGTCTTGGAGTCCGTCCATAGGTCGATTGTCACCCTGTGGAATGGCCGGGGACAGGAATGTGTGCTTCAGGATTTTTGAATAAGTGTTAACTTTACACCGAATAGAAGTTTATAACCTTGAAAATCCGGGTATGCAAGCTAAAAAAGAGTTAAACAGATGCATTTTCTTGGGTGTTTATATGTTCTATAACACAAAAACGCCTACCTTTGCATCGTGTTTTTCATGGTATTAGATTTAAGGTTAAGGAAGATTGGGGATCGTGAGATTCCCTTCTTTTTTTATATATGTTGATATTCTTCTTCTCCTTCGCATTTTAACTCCCTCCAATCTTTGTTGCTTACGGAAATTGTTCCTACTTTTGTTTCAAAATGTACATTATATAATCATGCATCTATTCTACGTACCCGAAATAGACCGTCGGCAGGAACTGCCCGAGGAAGAGGCGGCCCACTGTGTGCGCGTGTTGCGCCTGTCGGAAGGCGATGAAATCATGCTGACCGACGGCAAAGGCTCTTTTTACAAGGGTCGCATCAGCGCCGTGGGTGGCAAGCGATGCGCCTTCACCGTGGAGGAACGTCGCGCGCAGCCCGCCTTGTGGCAAGGCCGTCTGCACTTGGCCATGGCGCCCACCAAGAACATGGACCGCACGGAGTGGATGGCCGAGAAAGCCACGGAGATTGGCTTCGACGAACTCTCGTTCCTGCAATGCCGCTTCTCCGAACGGAAAGTGATAAAGACCGAGCGGATTGAGAAAATCGTCGTGTCGGCCATGAAGCAGTCGCTCAAGGCCCGCAAGCCGCAGGTCAACGAGATGATGCCCTTCGACCGTTTTGTGCGGCAACCCTTTGCGGGCGACAAATTCATTGCCCATTGTTACGAGGGGGAGAAGCCCCTGCTGAAGGATGTGCTTTCGCCTGTGGCCGACACGCTGGTGCTCGTCGGTCCTGAGGGTGATTTCAGTCCGGAAGAAGTGGAGCTGGCTTTGTCGTGCGGTTTCCGTCCCGTCAGTCTGGGGCGGTCGCGCCTGCGCACCGAAACGGCTGCCCTGGTGGCCTGTCACTTAATGAATATCTATCATCAAAACGAATAACCTATGAAAAGCAAACTACGAATCTCCCTCGGGTCAATGGCCCTGATGCTGTTGCTGGCCTCATGCGGCGAGGAGAAGGACGTCCGTACGGCCATTCCCCGCGATGCCAGAGCCGTGCTGGCCGTTGATTGGGCTTCGATGGCCGAAAAAGGAGGGTTGGCCGACCCGTCTGTGTCGCAACCTCTCACGGAATGGATGAGCCGGACGCTTTCGGCCGACGACAAGGAATATGTGGAAGACCTGATGGCCGACCCCGGGAAGAGCGGCATTGATTTCCGCCAAAAGCTGTACGCCTTTACCAATGACAAGAAAGATGTGGGGGTGCTGATGAAGATTGACAGCAAGAAGCGTTTCAAAAGGCTCTTGCGCCACATTGACGAGGCATGGGCCGACGCCGCGTGGGAGAGCGAAGGCGGAGCGGACTGTCTGGAACTGCCGGAGGGAGTCATCGTGGTCGATGACGATATGGCCATGATGGTAAGTTCTGCGGGTGATGCCACGACGGAGGCCATGCGTATGCGGGGCGTGCGGTGGCTGGAGCAGAAGCCCGAAGAGAGTTTTACGGCGACTGGGAGCTGTGTGGCAATGGAAGAGGACAGCGCCGACGTGGCCTTGTGGTGTACGTTGGGCGCATTGTTTGACGTGACCGGCAATCAGGCGCTTGCCGCCAATCTGCCGCGCGATGTGAGGCCGGACGACATCCACTGCCTGATGTGTCTCGATTTCGACCGTGCCATGCGGCTGAACGCTTCCATACGTCCCATGAGCGACGTGGCGGAGGCATATTGTGACGAGCAGGGGCGGATGGT
>CALUJS010000079.1 GCA_944321015.1 uncultured Phocaeicola sp.
TTCTACGACCCACAGCAGGGACGCATCTTCTTTGGCGGTATGCCGATGGACGAAATAGCCCCCGAAAGCCTGATGAGCCATATCTCTATGGTGTTCCAAGATGTCTATCTGTTTCAAGACACCATACGCAACAACATCCGTTTCGGCAAGCCGGATGCAACGGACGAAGAAATCATCGCAGCCGCCAAGAAAGCCTGTTGCCACGACTTCATCATGCGCTTGCCGCAAGGCTACGACACGATGGTGGGCGAAGGAGGCTGTACCTTGTCCGGAGGCGAGAAGCAGCGCATATCCATCGCCCGCGCCATACTGAAAGACGCGCCTGTTATCCTATTGGACGAAGCGACCGCCTCGCTCGACCCAGAAAATGAAGTAGAAGTGCAGAAAGCCATCGACTCTTTGATTAAAGGACGCACCGTCATTGCCATAGCCCACAGGCTCAAAACTATCAAAGATGCCGACCGGATAATCGTCTTGGACAACGGGCGGATAGAGGAAAAAGGCACACACGATGAGCTTGTCCGAAAGGAAAGGCTATATGCCCATTTGTGGAACATCCAAGAAAGCATTTCCGGCTGGAAACTGTAATCATAAAATCCCTATTTTTAGGTATTTCCCATTACAATGGCATGCGTTTACTTTGTAATGTCAAATTTAAAAAGGAATAATGATGAAAAGAACAGGAGTATTTTACGGTTCAACAACCGGAACGACAGAATCTGTGGCTAATCTGATAGCAAAAAAGTTGGGCATTGCGCCAGCAGATGTACACGATGTGAGCAAAATGAATGCTGATATGGTTGGGGCGTATGAAGTCCTGATATTGGGCACTTCCACATGGGGCGACGGAGAATTGCAGGATGATTGGTATGACGGTATCAAAGTGCTAAAAGGTATGGATTTGAAAGATAAAATCATCGCTTTGTTCGGATGCGGCGACTCTGAATCATACGGCGACACGTTTTGCGACGGCATGGGCATCCTTTACGAGGATTTAAAAGATAGTGGATGCCGTTTCGTCGGTGCCGTTCCCGATACGGATTATACATATAGCTCGTCTGTTTCTGTCATTGACGGCAATTTCGTAGGGCTTGCCATTGATGAAATGAATGAAAGCGACAAGACAGAAGAACGTGTTTCTTCTTGGACTGATAAGCTGAAAGCCGACTTGGCATAAAACTGTTTGGCTGATAGTTGGGATTGGGATAAGGATATTTCCCCATTCCAACTGTCAACTGTATATTAACAAACGAACCTTTAACTCCCGACTGAGTATGGAACTGAATCCTGCCGACTTTAAAGTATTTCTGAACCATATCTATGAGTTCAAGAAAGGAGTGCGCCGCATGGTGCTGTACACCACCAATAAGAGATACAAGGAATTTGCCGTCAAGCGTTTGGCAAGCCAACGTATCAAGTTCATCGTGCAACCTGTGGATGAGGAGCGCATCAACCTGTTTTTCGGATGTGACGAATGCATCGAAGCCATCCGCCTGTTGGTCAACCGTCCGCTGAACAAGCTGACACCGGAGGAGGATTTCATCTTAGGGGCTATGTTAGGTTATGACATCTGCGTGCAGTGTCGTCGGTATTGCGATCGTAAGCAGGGGAAGATGGTATCGTAATGTGTGAATTGTATATCTCAAAAACTGACAAGAAGGTGTGCTTTTCGGCACACCTTCATTTGTGGAACATCCAAGAAAGCATTTCCGGCTGGAAACTGTGAATATGTAAACGATGGACCGAACGGCAACTAATCTTGTCCATCATCTTTTCCGCTGCCGGCCGTTATGAACCAAGAATGCGGCTTGTTTCTCATCGTGCTCCTGCTGGCTGTATTGATAACATTGAATAAGGAAACAAGTTGACGAGAACGACGCACCTTTCTCCATTTCAATGTTGGTCGATTCGAGATTTTTAGCGGGCCGATGATGGGTTACCGGCAGCCAGGGTGTCTGCCGGGGCGGAAAGTATTTTCCGGTATTCGGCGGGTGAGGTCAGCAGGCTGACGGCCTTGTCCACGTCGGGGTCGTCCTTGAGTTGCTGGATGATGGCACCGCGCTGGTAGTAGTAGCGTGTCACAATCTCATCGGCTATGAGCATCTTGACGTCCTTGGCAAAGTGGTCAAGGTCGCGGTCGAGGTTGTGGGTGAGCTTTTTCTCCAATGCTTCAAATTCGGCCTTGGCATCGTCGGTGTAGCCTTCCACTTCGGCTATTTCCTTGAGTGCTTTGAGCGCTTTCTCGCTCTCGCGGTCGTACTTGAAGTCGGCTTTTTTCACCCGTTCTTTGAAGTCGGCATAGTCGGCATCGGTCACCTCGAATTTCTCGGGGGAGGCGATGGTGGTGTGTGCCAGACAGTAGTCGGTGGCGTAGTCGAAGAGTACGTCGTCATTGGCCAGATAGAAGAGCATGGTGGGCAGTTTGGGTTCGTCCACGGTCACATCGGGGGTCACACCGCCTCCGTCGCGCACGGGCCGCCCGGCAGCTGTGTGGAAGACGTGCGTCAGGCTGTCGGGGATGCGTTCCGGCCGTCCGTCGGCTGAGCGTTGCTGGTAGTTGATGGCTTGCACGCAGCGTCCGCTGGGGATGTAGTATTTGGATGTGGTCACTTTCAGGCTGCTGCCGTAGGGCAGGTCGCGTATGACCTGTACCAGTCCTTTGCCGAAGGTGCGTTCGCCGATGATGACGGCGCGGTCGAGGTCTTGCAGCGAGCCTGCGACGATTTCCGAAGCGGAGGCAGAGTTGCCGTTTACCAATACGGCGATGGGAATGTCGAGGTCGAGCGGCTCTTTGCCGGTTTTGCTGACGGATGAGGCTTGCTTGAGTTTTCCTTTGGTGGAGACGACTTCGGTGCCTTTGGGGATGAACATGCTGAGCAGGTCTACGGCTTCGTTCATCAGTCCGCCGGGATTGCCGCGCAGGTCGAGAACCAGGGAGTTCATGCCCTGTTCTTTCAGGGCGATGAAAGCGCGGCGCACGTCGCGTGAGCAGCCTTCAAAGAAACTGCTGAGCACAATGTAGCCCACGCTGTCCTTCAGCATGCCATAGTAGGGCACGGCGGGCGTCTGTACGTTTTCGCGGGTTATCTTTACGGTTTGCGGTTCGGCGGTGCCGGGGCGTTCATACTTCAGCATGAAGCTGGTGCCCGGTTCGCCGCGCAGCAGGTCGCTCACTTGCTGGGTGGTTTTTCCGGTGAGGTCTTCGCCGTCGATTTCCAGCAACACGTCGCCCGGCCGGAGTCCGGCTTTCTGTGCGGCCATGCCTTCGTAAGGAGCGTCTATCACGACGTGGTTCTTCCCCTTGTGGAAGCGTATGATGGAGCCTATGCCCGCAAATTTGCCGGTGGTCATCATTTTGAGTTCTTCGTTCTTGCTTTCCGGGTAATAAATCGTGTAGGGGTCGAGTTGCGACAGCATGTAGTTGATGCCCGCTTCGATGGATTTCTCCGGGTCTACGGTGTCCACGTAGCAGATGTCCAGCTCGCGGAACACGGCGTTGAAGATGTTCAGGTTCTTTGAGATTTCAAAGTTGCGCGTGTCGCGCTTAAAACTGAAGAATGTGCCCGCGGCGATGAGCAGTCCGCACAGCACGAGGAGTTTCCGATGAGTCAGTTTCATTTATCCGGTTCTTATATAATAGGTATAAATCGTTTTCGCACGAACAAATGTAGGCCAGAAGTCGTCTATTTCGATAAGATGGTGTTAATATTTAACTTTATTTCGTTCCATGCTTCTTCGGGGAGCTTGGTACCTATGACCTGGATGACGTGTCCGGAGAGTTCCGAACCGATGCGTCCGCAGATGTCGAGCGGGCAGCTTTGTGCGTAACCGTAGAGGAATCCGGCTGCAAAGTAGTCGCCGGCGGCATTGGTGTCGACAACCTGCGGCACGTCTTTGGCCGGCACGTGTACCTGTTCTTCGCCCCGGCGGATGTATGCTCCGCGTGCTCCCACCTTGACGACGGCCACCTCGCAACGTGCGGCGAGGTCGGCCAACGCTTCCTGCTCGGGCAGCAGGGTGAAGGCGCGGGCCTCGTCTTCATTGGCAAAAACGATGTCCACATAGCGGTCAACGATGGAGCGCAGGAAGTCGCGGTCGGCTTCCACAATGTTATAGCTGGCCATGTCAATGCAGATTTTCATTCCCGCGGCATGTCCCAACTCCATGATGCGGCATACCAGGTCGTGATTCTGCACCAGATATCCTTCAACGAAAAGGATGTCGTAGCCTTGGAATGCATCGGCCGGAAGGTCGTCGGGCGTCATGGCTCCTGCCGCGCCCAGAAAGGTGCCGAAGGTGCGTTGCCCGTCGGGCGTGATGAATGTCGAAGCCACGCCTGTCGGCAGATTGCTTTCCTGCAAGCGGGCGTTGGCTCCCGCCTCCGTGAAGCTCTGCTTGAAGAACGCGCCGAGGCGGTCGCGTCCGACCATGGCCACAAGGCCGGGCTTCATGCCCAGATGCGCCATGGCGAGCACGGAGTTGCACACGGCTCCTCCGGTGGTGTATTTGCGTGGTATGTCGGCAAACTTTTCGTTGATGCGTGTCAGTGTTTCGGTCCCGATGAGTTGCATTCCTCCTTTGGGCAAACCGATTTCTTTTAGTATCTCGTCATTGTCTACTGTGGCCAGCGCATCAATCAGTGCGTTGCCTATTCCTATAATTTTGTCCATAAATGCAATATTGTCCTAAATAAAGATGAAGAAATAAAGAAAGGAAGTAGCCACTAAGGAGCAAAATGTCTATCTTAGT
>CALUJS010000080.1 GCA_944321015.1 uncultured Phocaeicola sp.
CACAGACAAGTCCGACCTTGTGCTGTATGTAACCGGGGTACGTATGGATTTTGAGTGTGGAAAGGAGCCGGGTAAACCGCTAGAATTTACCCCCCCCCATTATACTTTTTTTACTATGATGGTTGCGTGTCGTTGTCATAATTTGCTGTCATCGAGTTGTTCACCCGACAAAGATAGGGAAAATATTCATTACACCGCCCAAAGGGCACGCTCTTTTTTTCGCCATGCAGGGCAGTTTCGCCCTCTCTGCCCGGGTCGTAAGCGGGAATATGGAGGCCCGCGAGCGCGGATATGCCCGCTCACGTGCGGGAATATGGGCGCTCACACGTGGGAATATGGACAAGAAAACATCAAATCGGAAAAAGGTCGGACGGGACACGCACGGTGTAGGAAGGTGTGTCAAAAAGACGTTTTGTGTTGATTCTTTAGACGCTGATGACGCGAAAAACGCGGATTCTTAATTATTTATCTGCGTCATCCGTGCAATCTGCATCTAAAAAATAATATTTCGACACACATCACCGATGCGTCAGCATCGTCCGAGATAGGCCTCGATGTTGGCCAATGCCTTTTGGGACAGGCGTTCCCGGCTCTGTGCCGAACTTCCGGCCACCACCGGCGTATACATGACATTGAGCAGGGGAGCCAATTCGCCGGCCAATGTCCCCATGCCCGTGCCGTCGCAGAAATAAAAGCTGTTGTCGTTGGTCCTCAACCAGGCTTTCAACGCTTCCACGTCGAACGTCGGCCCGATGGAGGTATTCATCAGGATGCGGTTGTTGCCCATGATGCGAAACTCGTCCTCGCCCAACAGACAGGTGTTGCGCGGCACACAGGTGCAAACGATGTCGGAACGCCCCAACAAGTCGTGCAGCGGATAGTAACCGATGCCCTCAGCCTCGGCATCCGCCTTCCGGCTCCGACTGTAATAGCCCACCTCGGCTCCCAGAAAACGGAACGCATCGGCCAACATGCGTCCGGTACGCCCCAGCCCGATGACGCCAATCCGCAAACGGGTCAGTTCGTATTTGTCGGTCTTCCATTGCCGGTCGCCAAACCCGTGCAGGAAGCGCACCAGCTCGCTGATGGCATACTCCACCACCCCTTCGTCACCGTAATCACGCACGCCCAACACCGTAATGCCCCGCCTGCGCGCTTCCTGCAAATCCACGTTGCAGGCCTGCTCGTAAAGCGTGCAACACATGCCGATGTAACGGATGTTCGGACAGGCTTCAAGCACCTGCTTGCTTATCGGCGTTTTAAATGAGACCAAGACCGCATCGGCATCTCCAATGCGGCGTGCCGTTTCGGCATCGTCGGCCGGACGTTCGTAATATAACTCGACGCGCCCGGCATAAGAAGAAAGCTTTTTCAATGCCTCCCCGCTGAGCAACGTATCTTCCACAGCCACTAATTTCTTAAACATAATTCTTCTGAGTTTTGAGAAATAACGGGGCAAAGATAGCGGATAAACACAAAATTAATCCTACTTTCGCCGGAAATTATATTTTGTGACAAAAGAACATAAGAACAAAAGATTCCGACTATGGAAACAGAAGAACTTATCAAAGCCATCATTCAGTGTGCATACAACGTCAGAATACATCTTACGGCAGGTTTTCTTGAATCGGTTTATCAAAAAGCATTAATGATAGAACTACAAGAAAAAGGTATTCACGCAGAAGCAGAAAAACCCATAGATGTGTATTATAAAGATAAGATTGTCGGTGATTTCAGGGCGGATATCATTGCAGAAGGTATAATCATAATTGAACTTAAAGCCGTACAACAACTTATGCCAATACACGAAACACAGTTAGTCAATTATTTAACCGCAACACATATTGACCATGGCCTGCTTATTAATTTCGGAAGTGAACGCATTCAGATAAAAAGAAAATTCAGAGAATATAAACACCAATAACCGCACGCATAAGAATATTTGTCTTTTGTTCTTATGTCAAAAAACATCATTTACAATGGAAACAAACCAAGCAAGTCCTAAATTTCAGGATATGTCAATCGCACCCATGCACACCGCCGAGCACATCCTGAACCAAACCATGGTGCAGCTATTCGGCTGCGAACGCTCGCGACACACGCACATCGAACGCAAAAAGAGCAAGCTCGACTATCCGCTGCCCGCCTGCCCCACGCCCGAACAGATTGCCGAAGTGGAACGGCGCGTCAATGAAGTCATCTCACGCCACCTGCCCGTCACGATGGACTACATGCCGCAGGAAGAAGCCGCACGTATATTCGACCTGGGCAAACTGCCCGAAGACGCCAGCCCCACCCTGCGCATCGTGCGCATCGGCGACTACGACGCCTGCCCCTGCATCGGCACCCACGTGGGCAACACGTCGGAAATAGGCCGCTTCCGCATCAGCAGCACGCGATACGCCGACGGCGTGTTCCGCATCGTGTTCCGGCTCGACTTGCCGACGGAAGGATAAACGGCACAGAAAAAAGCGGAGGCACAGAGTTGTTTGATTATCAACTCTCTGTGCCTCCGCGCATCTTTGCCGGGCCTTAAACCCTTATGCAAATATCTCTGAGCGTTCCAGGTAAGCAATCACCTCACCGGCGTTGACCGTCTGTCCCTGCTTGGCGCAAACCTCAACCACACGTCCGGTGAATCCGGTCACGATTTCCTCGTTCTCGCCCCACGGCGTCGAAATGGAACAGAACACTTCGTCATGCTGATACTTGCGGCCTACGAACGGCTCCATGACCTCGCCGTTGAAATTCACGCCATAGAGTATCTGTCCGCGACGCGGAGCCACGATGGGGTCGGCCTTCGCACGCTTCATCTTGCGTATGGCCTCTTCGTCGAATCCTTTCTTGGCCATAGCCGCATCCTTGGCGCGTTGCAGGTCGGAGAGGAAGCGCTCTTTGGCCACGCCGGACTTATAGTCGCGATACTGACGGTCGTGCATGGCCAGCTCGAAGAGTTCCTCGTCGTCTTCGCCATATTCCCAACCGTTCTCGTCCATCTCCTTGCGATACTTGTCGAGCTCGTCGGGATAGTAGCTCTGCGGGTCTTCCTCGGTGAACTCCAGCCCCTTGGACTTGGCCAGTTCGACAATCTCGGGAGCCAGTTTGCCGGGGAGGCGTCCGCTCTTGCCCAATATCATGTCCCAAGTATGATTATCGATCATCGAGAAGCGTTCTTCGCCTTTGACGAGTTGCATCACGTTCATCAGGGCCACATTCTTGACATACTGGCTGAACGGGGTCACCAAGGGAGGATAGCCGAGTTTCGGCCATACGTAGGCCACCTCGTCGAAGAGCATGATGAGCAAATCGTCGAGGCTGAGCGGTTCTTTGCCCTGGCCTTTGAGAATCATGTTGATGCCCGAATGAACGCCCTTCAGGTCGGCCATCATCGAGCCCATCATGCCGCCGGGAAGACCGCAACCCAACAAGAGGGATGACATGTGTTTGTTCGTCGGGTCCATGAAGTAGCCGAGGAAATCGTCAATGAACTCCTGCGTGAGGCTGCGCACCTTCATGTAAGCGTTCATGTTGATTTCGGGAACATCGAATCCGGCGTTCTTCAGCATGGACTGCACGGAGATGATGTCCGGATGAACCTTGCCCCACGAGAGCGGCTCCATGGCCGTATCGATGATGTCGGCTCCGTTCTTGCATACCTCCAGGATGGAAGCCATCGAAAGGCCGGGACCGGAGTGTCCGTGATATTGTATGATGATGTCGGGATGTTTTTCCTTGATGCGGCGCACCAGCTCGCCCAGCATGGCCGGCTGACCTATACCCGCCATATCCTTCAAGCAGATTTCGGGCGCGCCTGCGGCGATGAGCTGGTCGGCAATATTGCAATAGTAGTCCACGGTGTGTACCGGAGAGGTCGTGATGCAAAGCGTGGCCTGCGGAATCATGCCCGCCTCGAGCGCATATTTGATGGAAGGAATGATGTTGCGCACTTCGTTAAGTCCACAGAATATGCGGGTGATGTCCACACCCTGAGCCTTCTTGACCTTGTACATCAGGCGACGCACGTCGGCAGGAACAGGATACATGCGCAGCGCGTTCAAGCCGCGGTCGAGCATGTGGGTCTGGATGCCGGCCTCGTTGAAAGGCTTGGTAAAGGCACGCACGGCCTTATTGGGATTTTCACCGTAGAGCAGGTTGACTTGTTCAAAGGCGCCTCCGTTGGTTTCCACGCGGGCGAAGCAACCCATGTCGACAATGTGCGGGGCTACGCGTACCAATTGGTCCACGCGAGGTTGATACTTACCGGATGACTGAAACATGTCTCGATAGACAAGACTGAATTTAATCTGCTTTTTCATGGAGGTAAAGGTTTTAGTACGTTCTTACTTTTTGCTCGACAAATATACGTATTCTGCGGAATAACATGCAACTTTATAGCACTTTTTTCGCAGCACGGGAAGTCTTTTTTAGAAAAACGTCATCAACCGCCCGGCGGATGCGAACCGGGCCGCCCCATGCAGAACGCAACAAAGGCTGTCCCGGGATGAAACCGGAACAGCCTTTGCCGTTGGTGATTCCGCTGCGATTCGAACGCAGGACCCACGCCTTAGAAGGGCGTTGCTCTATCCAGCTGAGCTACGGAACCATCCTTGTTTGCGGGTGCAAAGATAATG
>CALUJS010000081.1 GCA_944321015.1 uncultured Phocaeicola sp.
CAAAGACGTTATCCAGCCTATGCACTTAAAAGGGAAAGAAAGAATAGCACTCCACCAAGGGGAACGTTGGTGTTCTTGAAGATAGGTGTACAAATCTGTTTGCAACTCCCCTTCCACATCCTGAACCGGTACATGAAACAATTCTACCGAGAAATCCGTGGAAGAAACGATGTCCGGATAAAGTTCCGGAGAAAGGGCGTCTCCCCCTTCGGCATCTCCTACGTTGATGCCAGCCATACCGGCCAAAGCATTCAACCCGCCCAACGAACGACTGCCACCCGTCGTCTCGGGTGCCAAGGTGACAGTAGTGGTATATTCTTTCGGTATGCTAAAAGCAACCACCAAACCGACCACCACGGCTATGCCGCACCATTTTAACACCAAACGGCGGTCTGCCCAAACCTTACGGGCCAATTCCACCAAATCTATTTCTTGTTCTTCAGGAGAAGAAGCTGAAGATTGTTTTGTCTTTTCGTCCATAGAATGTATTTTTTAGCTACGAGTTACGAGCTACGAGCTACAAGCTACGAGTAGCAAGTGCGTCCTGTCATGTTGAGCATTGTTTAGGGAGATTCTTCGACTACGCCCTGCGGGCTTCGCTCAGAATGACAGACACATCAATGGTATAAACCAAAAAGGAATGATTACTTAATTTATCGGGGATTAAGCACAGATGATACAGATAATACCGATAAGCACAGATTGATTAATATGCATCTGTTCATGTCGAGCTTGCCGATACATCTCACGCAACGCACGGAAAACCGTATGTGCCCCCCCCCCTCGACTATGCTCGGGGTGACAGATACATCTGCGGCCATCTCGTTTAATCCGTGCCATCTGTGGTTTGCACCTCCTCCATTTTACTTCGTCAGATTTGCAATGGTCGCGGCCATGGTTCCGATGGAAGCGGCAGAGGTGGTCAATGCCATGATTTCAGCAATATTCACGCCCTTACGCTCTTTTTTGCTGGGGACAATAATCTGACTGCCCGGTTCGATGACATTCTTGCGGAAACGCTTCAAGCGGGTCACCGTACCGTTCAAGCGGATGACATAAGCACGGCGTTTCTTGGCCATTTTGCCATAGCCTCCGGCCTGGTCGATGTAGTAAGACACTTTTTTGCCGGACACATAGGTCACTGTATTCGGATACTGCACTTCGCCGGTGATGCGCACCGTACTTACATATTCAGGAATGTAGAGGTAGTCGCCCTCGCGCAGCACCACGTCGTAGTCGGAACCGGGATTTTCCAACGCCTTGTCCAGTTCAATGCCGACTGTATAGCTGTCACCCAAACGGAGTTTGGCTATCGAGACCGAATCGCTGCCGACATTCATCATAGCCATGTCCAAAGCTGCCTGGCGCTGGGCACGTTCTTCTTCGTTCATCTGACGGATGAGACGTCCGCCACGCACATAGGCATCGGGCGTCAAGCCACCGGCCCGGCGAATGAGGTCGGACAAGCGTTCGTTTTTCTTCACCAATGTATAACCTCCGGCAAACAAAGCCTCGCCGGCAATTGTCACCCGGCGCTGTACCTGATAACCGGGACTGCGACGAACTTCCACCATGTCGTAAGGCTCCAGCACGAAGCCGGGCGTACCGTCTATCACATAACCGTCTTTGACGGAGAAAGTAAATATCTTGCTTAACTCGCTATTGGGCTGTAAGCTGGAGGGATCTTTCAAGCGACGGGAAACATCCACCTTCACCGTCGAGGCACTTTCCAGAAGTCCACCTGCCTGTACCAACAGGTCTTCCAACGTCGTGTTTTCAGCATACGGATAAATGCCCGGGCGAGACACTTCGCCACTCACCGTAAAAGCACCTTGCGACTGCAATTCATGAATACTGGGGACGTGCAATACATCTTCCCGCTGCAGGGGCACATCAGGGATTCGTCCTGCCAACAAAGCTTCCAAGTCAATGGCCAACACTTCGCGCGTCAAATCCTCGCGCTCACGGGTCAGCAATACGCGGGACAGGAAAGCATCACCCGTGATTCCTTCGGCCCGGGTCACCAGTTCTTTTACCGTTTGAAGTCCGTTGCCCAATTCATACATGCCGGGGCGGTAAACAGCTCCCGTCACCTCCACACGGTTGGCAAAACGGTCGAGGATAGTCCCAACGGTCACGGCGTCGCCATCGTCCAGGGACCAATTGGCGTAATCGTCTTTCTGCACACTGAAAAGCGTGTTCTCACGCCCTGTGCGGCGCACTACCCGCACTTCATTTTCATAGGCATCTCCCATGAAGCCCCCTGCATAGGCAATCAGCGTGGCCAACGTTTCGCCCGCTTTCATTTCGTAATACATCGGTCGTTTCACATGGCCGTCGATGTTCACCAATTGCTCGTAGGGCGGGACAATTATCACATCGCCCTCTTCCAGACGTATGTCGCTTTCGGACTTACCATATAAAATATAATCGTAAACATCGACCGTAGCTTCTGTCCGGCCACCCCGCATGACGCGAATATTGCGCAACGTACCGATATTGGACACGCCACCCGCACGGTAAAGAGCGTGGAAAACGGTGGAGAAGGAAGACAGACGATAGGTGCCGGGCACGGCCACTTCACCCAAAACGTTCACCTGGATGCTGCGGATTTGCCCTAACGTGACACGGACTTGCGACTCAGGGCTTTCGCCGGATACATTGGCATATTTCTTGGCCAAGACATCGCGCACGTGGCGATTGGCCTCGGCAATGGTCAGACCGTTTAAATAGACAGGGCCAATCTGGCTTACCATAATATTGCCTTCGGGTGTGATTTCCTGGCGGATGGTAGATTCATTGGTGCCCCAGATATCAATAATCACCTCATCACCGGGTCCCAAGCGGTAATCAGCCGGGGTAGCCAGGTTTTCATTGGGTTCGAAAGTCAAAGTCCTCCCGTTGAAGACATCGTGGCCGAAGATAAGCTGCGCGGCTTGCGCATCACTCTGTTCCGTAGGAGTACTGACGGCATCTTCTACCACATCCATGCTGCCGGCCGAAAGTTCTTCTGATGCATCGCTACGCCGCTCACGCACGCCGGGAGCCACATGGCTGACAGCCGTTTCTGCACCTTGGGACTCTTCGTAACGAGCCTTGATACGTTCGGCCTGCTCGCGCGTGACACCCCGTGCCATCAGTTCGCGACCAATCTGCCGCTCACCTTTCCCGGCTGCCGACTGCTCTTTTACATACTCCACCACCTGCTCGTCGCTCATCTGCGCATACAGGGGGAAAAACAAGAATGAGAAGAAGATAAATAACAGGATTCTACTTTTGTTCATGAATCTATCGCACTTTATTTTCAAAAAAAGATTTATAGTTCGTTCAAGAAATCGCTGTCTCCGTCACGTTGAGCAGAGCGAAGCGGGGCCGGAACATCTCCCTGACGCCTCTTATTCCCATAGTGAGATCCCTCGACTGTGCTCGGGATGACAGGGAAAATGGGAATTAAACGACAGTGGCTCTTGTCCGCAAGAAAGAAGGCTCTTGTCCGCCCCGACGCCGGCTCTTCCGGACAAGCAACACAGCGCAAAGGAAAGCCAGTTCGTCTGACAAAACCATCAGCCGTTCGCCGCTATCCGCAGACAAGTTTTGCATCTGCTTTTGCAATTCACCGGACAACCAACCCTCCAAAGACTGCGGCAACGCACAAAGATGTCCAGGCAAACAAGCTTCCAGACAAGCATCCAGCAACGAAGGAACGCCCTCTTGCTGCGACAACAAAGTTAGCTGGCCTTGGAATGCACAAACCGTCTCCCGATCGTAACTACTGTCTCGAAACAGGTAGGAATACCGATTTAAAACGGCCACCCGCAGCCAACTCAATTCCGACGAAAGTCCGGCCCACAAGCCATCTGGGGACAAAGTGTCACACCAACCCTGCAACGCCGAACGAAGGAAGGCGAACCAACTGTCCGACTCCCACGCTTCCGGGTAAAAGAAAGACTCCAGCAGGCTGCAAATGGCGATTTCCGTGGCAGCATCATCCACCCCATTCATATCCGGATTCCAATCGCGCAGTACTTCAAACACACAAGTATCGCACACATCGGCCAATCCCGGCTCATAACTTCGACCGGTCTCACGAGCTAACACATAAAGGGCATCAGTCAGACGGACACGCTCCAACAAAAGCTTTCCGGAGAAAGACAGCCGCTGAAGGATAACCTCAAAAAGCCTGGAAGACAACAAGGTATACGCCGAGGAAGTACCTATGGGACAAGAGGATTCAGAAGCGATACACAACCGATACAATGACGTATAGATACGGGCTGCGGCCAGCCAAACAGATGTATCGCCCGCTGCTACGAGGCGAAAATCCGGCACTTCACGAAAAGCAGTCAAAAGACGAGATTCGTACAGTTCCATAACCTTAAGGAATCGGTTCTATCAAATCAGGATGTATCACGGCAAGCGCCACGGCGATGACACCTTCCACGGCAATAACCACCCGACGGTCGCGTGCGCCTTTTACCTTCAGGAAAGTTCCCTCATACCCGGCAAACTCACCTCCGGTAATTCGTACGCGCGTGCCTTTGGCAAGAT
>CALUJS010000082.1 GCA_944321015.1 uncultured Phocaeicola sp.
ACAGGCAATGCCCATTCCTCTCCGATAGCTTCCACCAATACATATTCCCTCAGCCCGCCATTGAGGATGGCTACGGGGATAAAACAAAGCCATATTATGAGGGATTTCAAGATGTTCATTTATATCCTGCGCTTAAAATAAATCATATCTTTCAGCACCTTACCATCTTCCACAATCGGATGGTCATAATTCTTTAAGAAAAAGTCGGCGACAATATGCGAATAACCAAAGCCGCAATTCTTGTAGAAAGATAAAGTCTGCCCGCTATCGCCCGTACCGGCAAGCAAGGTATGAAACCGACTCTTATAATACTCGCATACATACGCAATCATTCTTCGACCATGCCCTTTCCGTTGAAAGAGAGGATGAACCGCCAGGTTTTTCAACTCCAATATGCCGTCTCCCTCATCAGTCACCACAGCTACGGCAATAGGTGTTGCTTCCCGATTCAACATGACAAACATTTCACCCCGCTCCAAATATCTGTCAATCATGGATTCCTGTTCATCCCCAAGGAGCAAAAGAGGCAAGTAACGTTTCTTATCGGTTATAACAGGTAGAATCCGGACTTGATTGGCTTCCCATTCCTCCTTCGTCATCCGCATGAAATGCTCCGTGCGGACATCGCCAAGCGGAGACGTCTTGCCTTCTTCCGTGTGATGGAAACGGAAACCGCATTTCTCCATCACGCGCCGGGATTTCACGTTGCCGTCATAGTAACCACACCAAACTGCAGTCATTCCCAAATCTTCAAAACACCTTTGCAGCAGGCAACGCACGGCTTCGGGTATCAGTCCTTGCCCCCAATAAGGCACGCCTATCCAATAGCCTATCTCCGCTTCGCCCGCCTGCATTTCAGCACTGTGCAAACCGTCTCCGAACATGATTCCCACACTGCCTACCGGCTCACCTGTTTCTCTCAAGACTACTGCGTAAGTTTCAGGAGCAGCAAATACGGTACGGATGATGTTCAGGCTGTCTTCCACGGAAGTATGAGGAGGCCAGCCCGCAATAGGTCCGATTGCCGGGTCTTTGGCATATTTGTACAGCGACTCGGCATCGGATTCTTGCCAGGGACGCAATATAAGTCGGTCTGTGACTATTTCTTTAATCATTGTCTGTGTCAGATGTTGGAGTGAGCAAATTCGCCATTTATCCCCCAAAGGTGGCTTTCGTACTGATGGAATGCAGAAACCTATTTGTTATGGAAGTAACTCTTTCAGTTTGCGTGTCAAAAGATCGTAGGCTGTTGAACGGCGAGCACTTCCATGTGGTTTTGCTTGAGCTTGTTCGGCATCTTTTTTACCACTTCGGCATAGCTGTGGCGGATGAGTTTTTGTACAAGACCGTCTTGAAGTTCGCCCGACAGGCTTACTTGGTTCCAATGCTTCTTGTTCATGTGCCATGCTCCTTTGATTTCGGGATATTTGTCGCGAAGCTCCACGGCATAGTCCGGGTCGCATTTCAACACGAACCATTCCGTGTTGTCAAGGTCAATCATGGCGAATATCTTTCCCAAGACACGGAAAGCCAGTGTCGTTTCGTCAAACGGAAAGTCCTCAGTGGCCAACGGCAATGACAAACAATAATCTCTTACACTTTCTACATTCATACCTTTATGGAGTTACGCTATGCCTAAAAGTTCAATTTCAAACACCAGCGTGGAGTTGCCCGGTATGCCCGGCTGGGAAAACTTGCCGTAGCCCATCTCCGCCGGAATGTAAACCTCCCACTTGTCGCCCACGCACATCTGCTGCATGGCGACAATCCATCCCTCGATGAGGTCGCATAGGCGGATGGCCAGCGGTGCGCCGCTACGGCTGCTGTCAAACTGCCGGCCGTCAATCGTCCGTCCGGTGTAGTGGGCGGTCACGATGCTGCGCGGCCCCGGATGTCTGCCGTCTGCCTTTCCCTCCGCAAGGACTTTGTAGCAGATGCCTTTGGGGAGTGTTTTCACCCCCTCTTCCTGTGATTTTTGTGCAAGCCAGTCCTTGTTGGCCTGCGCATATTCTCTTTTGTTCATTGTTTGTCGATGTTGTTGGTTTTCAAAAACCGGTTGAATGTATTTCTGTGAGCGCGTACAGTTGTCATAGCCAATTACTGATTCCGGTCGATTACGGCAAGCAGGTCGGCTTTCGCCATCATGCCGCTTTGCCTCCATAGTGTCTGCCCCTTGCGGAACAGCATCAGTGTCGGCACGGCCTGTATCCCGTATTGGGCGGCAGTCTGCCCGTACTTGTCCACGTCCACCTTGATGATGCGCACCTTGTCGCCAACCGTGTCCTTGAGCTGCTCCAGCACGGGGTGCATCATTTTGCAGGGCTGGCACCAGGTGGCGAAGAAGTCCACCAGCACCAGGCGGTCTTCTGAAATCACGTCGTTGAAAGTTTCCATCCTAATCCAATTTTACTGTTTGTTATTTTGTATTTCTCCGTTGATGCGTTTCCGCACAATGGAATACGCCTTTTGGAACAACGCCGACCGTTCCATGGTATTCATCATTTCCTTGAACCGGCCAGCCGGTATGGTGAACGTCAGTTCATCCTTGGGAACCAGCGGGCGCGCCGACGGGTCGAGCATGCCGACAAAGCAACGGCGGCCGCCATCCCTGTTCTCCTTGACAGCGAAGGCCACGATGCTGCAACAGCCCGAGGCGAAACGTGTGCATACCGCATCGTCATCGTTGTTGTCGTAAAACGCCCACGAGCATAGGCCGGACAGCACGTCGGGAACGGCGAAGAAGAGTATTCCCTCCACTTCGTCCAAATTGTCAATGTGGTCCATGCGCACGAAATTGAGGTATGGCTTTTCGGACAAGCGGATGCCCAGCCGGGCAATGTATTCCTTCACCTGTTCCTTGCTCTGCTTGTAATGTTCCGTTTCCGACACGAACACCGGCACACGGTCGGGCATGGGGGCGAAAGCGGTATAAAGGCCGCCACCGCCGCAAAGCACATTGTCGGCAGACAGCGTCAGCGGTTCCCCGTCGCATACCTTGCGTATCGCACCGACCATGCAACGAGGTATCTTCCTCACTTCCGTGGCCGCCTTGTCGCTGTACCCGAAAGCCACGGGGAGAGGCACACCCTCACCGAAAGCCTCTCTGTATTTGGCTATAAATCTCTCTATGGTCATATTCCCGTGTTTTACGTTTCTTCTTAAATGCTATCTATTTGCAAATGTACTCGTTTCTCGTAAATAAGAGATAAAGGAAGCATCAAAAAACATAAACGCAAAAAGCGTGCAGCCCACCAGGACTGCACGCTTTTGCTTGCGGTTTAGTATGTCTTTACTTATCGGAATCACTTGACCTCCTCAAAGTCGGCATCCTGAACGTTGTCGTTGTTATTTCCGCTTTGGCCGGCATTCGAGTTAGAGCCTTGGGCGTTCTGGGCACCGCCTTGTGCGCCGCTTTGGGCATACATCTCGGCACTTGCTGCTTGGAATGCAGTGTTCAGTTCGGCCATTGCACTGTCGATTGCGGTCAAGTCTTGAGCCTTGTGGGCATCTTTCAGTTTGTTCAAGGCAGCTTCAATCGGAGCCTTCTTGTCTGCCGGAATCTTATCGCCAAGATCCTTCAGTTGATTCTCGGTGGTGAAAATCATGCTGTCGGCCTGATTCAGTTTGTCCACTTTCTCGCGCTCTTTCTTGTCGGCTTCGGCGTTGGCCGTTGCTTCGGCTTTCATGCGTTCGATTTCCTCTTTGCTCAAGCCGCTGGAAGCCTCGATGCGGATGGCTTGCTCTTTGCCCGTGGCTTTATCCTTGGCCGATACTTTCAGGATGCCGTTGGCATCGATATCGAAGGTTACCTCGATTTGAGGAACTCCGCGACGAGCGGGAGCGATACCAGTCAAGTTGAACTGGCCGATAGACTTGTTTTGAGCTGCCATTGGACGTTCGCCTTGCAGCACGTGGATGGTC
>CALUJS010000083.1 GCA_944321015.1 uncultured Phocaeicola sp.
ATCCGGATTCATCGTTCCCGCATCGTAAACCTCAGGCATGTGGAGACATTGGTCGGGAACAGTCTGAAGATAGGCAATGAACTGTTGGCCATAGGTCGTGAATATAAGGATGCACTCTTCGAGAGGGTCATCTTCCTTGGTGTTCGCATAAACATTCGCAAAAGTTTGGCGGTATTGAATAGTTGTTGTATCTTTGTAGTAACAAATTCCGCCACGCTTCCCGTAGAACAGCGTACCAGGGCGGAACTTTTATTTTATATAGGTATGAAGTATTCTAAACAACCCCTCACCATAGAGCAGCAAATTTCCTTGCTGAAAACGCTTGGATAAGCAATACCGCCGTGACGGACAACAAACTGTACATACAACTATGCTGCATCGCCTACCTGCTGAACAATATCCTTCCTGGAAATACATTCACGCAAACGCTGAAAGCCCTGATTGCAGCTTACCCCAACGTAGATACCACTGCAATGGGTTTCCCTTCCGACTGGAAAACAGAAGCTTTATGGCAATGACTGCATAGAAACATCCTTTTTTCTTCCGTTTCCCGTCGTATATGTCCTCTTCCGTTCCTGCGTATCCGGCTTTTCCGTCCTCTCAATCCGAGGGGACAGAGACAGAAAGCGTCAAGATTCCGTATCATGGTTGCTCCTCCTTACTCGTTTGGGTATGTATTTGTTCATCTGTTTCAAGGCCATCGGGGGGACGGGCAGTTCGGGCAGCAGGTCGGATAGACGCTGTTCCAGGCCCAGCACACGCAGAAGCGAAATGAAATTGTTGAGCGTTATGTTCCGGTTCACCCCCTGTTCAAGATGACTGATGGTGGTCAGGCTCACCCCGGACTTCTCCGCCATTTCCTTTTGGCTTATACGGGCGGCAAGACGGTACTCCTTCAAACGCTGGCAAAGGAGGGCGATGATGTCCTGATTGGTGGTATATGAAAGATTGTCCATATAGTTACATATTGCTATTCATTGGCAAATATACATATAAATATCCATATATAACTATTATCAGCGTGTATTTCTTCATGTCGAAGTCCATTGGGTTTCGGGCGGACACATCGGTCCGCCCCTACAACGTCATCGACAGGCGCAAGCCGCAGATGCTCACAAGCCACAATTACTGCGGCTTCATCACATCGCCGACCCAGTTTTGAACGGCATTCCGACTGACCCTGTTCAGCAGTTTGCCGTCCAACCATTTCAGGTCGGGATATGCTTTCCTCAATGCGCTTACACTGCCCGTTATTCCGCTGCCGCCGGAGGTAGCAAACGGCACGAGCGTCTTGCCTTTCAGGTCGTGGCTCTCAATGAATGTGTTGATGATTCGCGGTACTTGGTCCCACCAGATGGGATAGCCGATGAAAATGACATCGTGGGCAGCGACATTCAGTTTCGTATCTTTCAATGCCGGACGTGCCTGCGGATTGTTCATTTCCACCGAACTGCGCGACTGTCTGTCGTTCCAGTCGAGGTCGTCGGAAGTATAGGCTTGTTGCGGAACAATCTCATACAATGTGCCGCCTGTAACGTCCGCAATCGTCCGGGCGACTTTGTCGGTCGTGCCGGTGGCGGAAAAATACACGACCAGCGGTTTGTTTTCGGTTTGCATATTACTGTCTCCTTTGTTTTGTGCGCAAGCGGCAAAGCTCATGGTCATTACCGCCGCCAATGTCAATATAATCTTGTTCATAAATCGGTTATTTATAATGTTATTTGGCATATTCCTCTTTGATGATGCGCAACGCCTTGATTGCGGCAGGGAAGCCGATGTAGGGCAGGCACTGGATGACGGCGGCGGTCAATGTTTCGGGCGAGTTGCCGGCGTTGATGTTGCCGTGATAGTGTGAATGGAGCTGGCTCTCGGCTTCCAACGTGGTCAGTACGCAGTAGCCCAACAACTCGCGCGTCGGCAGGTCGAGTGCGCCACGGCTGTAGATGTCGCCGAAGAAATAGTCCGTGAGGAACTGCTCCACGTCCTTGCCCATGTCGCCGGGCACACCTTCCATCACCGAGGCGATGCCGCCGGGATAGAGCTTGTCCTGAATGGCTTTGCCCGCCTCATGACGTGTTTCCTCCATTACCGTACCCTGCTTTTCCAAAGGTAGGCTGATGCCACGCTCCTTGAACACTTCGTTCACCGTGGCCACGGCGTTCAGCATCTTGGGGAAACCGATAAACGGTGCGGTGAGATACATCACTTCGCGCAATTCTTCGGGCGTGACGCCCACATTGAGTGCCGCCCCTGCATGGGCTTTCAGTTGCGGGAGCGTCTGCATCGTGGCAAGGGTGATGCAGGTAATCATCTCGCGTTGCTTGATAGTAAGGTTGCCCGTCTGGAATACCTCGCCGAAGATGAACTTCTGAAGGATGTCCATCATTTCCGGGTCTGTGCCCTGCCCGGTCAGGGCTTCACCGCTGAACAGGGTGCGGTAATTCTGCTTGCATACTTCGATTCTATTCATATTGTCTGTTGTTTGTGCCGTCGCGGACAGGCTTCCTGCCAATGCGAGGGCGATTATACCTATAATCTTCTTCATATTCTCTGCTATTAAAGTCCTGTCATCTTCTCCTGGTCTTCCGGGTAGCGTCCGCCTACTATCTCAATGCTGTCCAAATGGCAGCGGATGTCCGCCAGTTCTTCGGTCGTAAACTGTATGTTCGCACCGCCGATGTTTTCCTCGATACGCTCGATGCGTTTCGTGCCGGGAATGGGGACAATCCACGGCTTCTGTGCCAGCAGCCAGCCGAGGGCGATACGGGCAGGAGTGGTTTCTTTCCGTTTGGCAAGTTCTTCCACGTATTCCACCAGTGCCATGTTGTGCCGCAGGTTATCGCCTTGGAAACGGGGGATGGCGGAGCGGAAATCGGTCTTGTCAAACTTCGTGTCCTTGTTGAAACGCCCGGTCAGCATCGCCTTACCCAGCGGACTGAACGGCACGAAGCCGATACCCAGTTCTTCCAACGTGGGCAGCAGTTCCGCTTCGGGCTTCCTGTACCACAAGGAGTATTCGCTCTGTACGGCGGTCAGCGGACAGATGGCGTGGGCATGGCGCACCGTAGCGGGAGCGGCTTCGGATAATCCCCAATGCAGCACCTTGCCTTCCTTTATCAACTCGCCCACAGTCTCTGCCACTGTCTCGATAGGCACATTCGGATCCACGCGATGCTGGTAATAAAGGTCGATATGGTCGGTACGCAGACGGCGCAGCGAACCTTCCACTGCCTTACGAATGGTCTCCGGACGGCTGGAGAGCGAAACGGGACGGGCCGATGTGGTCAAGTCCGGCGTTTCGGACAGGTCGTAACCGAACTTGGTGGCAATGACCACCTTGTCGCGGACGGGAAGCAACGCTTCGCCTATCAAGTCCTCGTTTTGGCCGTAGCTGTACACTTCGGCGGTGTCAAAGAAAGTAACGCCCAAGTCCACCGCCTTGCGTATTGTCTCTATCGCATCCTTGCGGTCGGGATACGGGGGATAGCTTTGCGTGAAGCCCATGCAGCCCAAGCCGATGGCGGACACTTCCAGTTTGTCTTTTCCTAAGAATCTTGTTTTCATTGCTGTTCCTCCTTTCTGTATGCTTTCCCGAAACTGGTGCATTTACCGATGGTCTCGCCTGTGCGGAGGTAGGTGTAGTTCGGCATCTCAAAGAGTACGGGTTTCAGCTTGTCATAATCGGGTTTGCCCTTTTCGTTCAGGCAATCTTCGTCCACGTAGGTGTTCGTTATCTTACAGATGAAGTTGTCGAAGGTGTCCGTTTCGTAGTTGTCCACCACCTCGCACTCCATCACCAACGGGCTTTCATCGAT
>CALUJS010000084.1 GCA_944321015.1 uncultured Phocaeicola sp.
AACAGGCAAAAAGCATAGGCCGCTTCAATGCCCTCCATACATGTTTGTCCTCTCTCATAGTGAGTTGGTTTAAGTGTGATTAATTATGATTAGTTATAAGCGCTATCGCACTCGATTGCAAATATATGGAAATATTTCTGTAGACAAGCAAAAAGCGGAGTGTTTTTATTGATGTGTCAATCATTGGCTATCCGATTGGGGTTCATCGTCATAAATTATTAGTGTCCGGTAAAACGTCTCTTACTCTGTCAGTACTTCATAAAGACGGCAAAGCTGTCTAACAACACGAACCACCTTGGTGCGGTTACTCGTTGTAGGACGGCTTCACCGTCCGAGTCTGTCCATATCTTCGCCCGCGAGCGGGCATATGTCCGGTCACGAGCATCCATATGCACGCCCGGCAGCGCCCATATCCGCGCTCAGACCGATGACATAGGCCCTTAATTAATGTAAAAAGGAAGAAGTCGGCGGCGGTCATTCAAACTATATCCGCTATCTTTGCACGACATATCATAAACAACTCATACACACAAAAATCGCTTATGGAGACATTGGAGAAACTTTTCGCTGAAAAATTGTTGAAGGTCAAGGCTATCAAACTGCAACCGGCAAACCCCTTCACGTGGGCTTCCGGATGGAAATCACCCATCTACTGCGATAACCGCAAGACGCTGTCTTACCCTTCGCTACGTAACTTCGTGAAAATCGAGATTTCACGTCTGATTCTGGAAAAGTTTGGGCAAGTGGATGCCATTGCCGGCGTTGCCACAGGCGCCATTCCGCAGGGAGCCTTGGTGGCCGACGAGCTGAACCTGCCGTTTGTATATGTCCGTTCCAAACCGAAAGACCACGGATTGGAAAACCTAATCGAAGGCGAACTCCGTCCGGGCATGAAGGTCGTCGTGATTGAAGACCTGGTTTCCACCGGCGGCAGCAGCCTGAAAGCCGTCGAGGCGCTGCGCAACAACGGTTGCGAGGTGATTGGCATGGTGGCTTCGTTCACTTACGGTTTCCAAGTGGCCGTGGATGCATTCAAGGCCGCCAAAGTGAAACTGGTGACACTGACCAACTATGAGGCCGTGCTGAAAACGGCTCTCGAAACGGCATACATTGCCGAAGAGGACGTAGAGGTGTTGCAGGCATGGCGCAAGGATCCGGCCAACTGGAACGTAAAATAAAGGCTATCCCCATACGCTTATACATGAATAGCTGAAGAAAGAGAACCATTCGGGCTGACTCTGCACTGTCCCCGGATTGTTCTCTTTCCGTCTATATACCTATTATTATATATAACCACAACAACGTCATGACTCAATTTGAAAGCGGAATCAAAATGATTCCTTACAGCCAGGAACAAGTATATGCCAAGCTCTCCGACCTGAACAATCTGGAAAGCGTGAAAGACCGCATCCCGACCGACAAGGTGCAGGACTTGCAGTTCGACGCCGACAGCGTAAGCGTCAGCGTGCCACCGGTAGGACGGCTGACCCTGCACATCATCAACCGCGAGCCGCCCAAGTGCATCAAGTTCGAGGCCGGCAATTCGCCCGTCCCCTTCAACCTGTGGATACAGCTGCTGCCCGTGGGCGAGAACGAATGCAAGATGAAGCTCACCATCAAAGCCGAAATCAACATGTTCCTGAAGGGCATGGTGTCCAAGCCCATGCAGGAGGGATTGGAAAAACTGGCCGACATGCTGGCCGTCATACCGTACAATTAACTTTAACGACATGAAACTCTGGGAAAAGGACTTTGAAATAAACAAAGAAATCGAACGGTTCACCGTGGGCCGTGACCGCGAACTGGATTTGTATCTGGCCAAATACGACGTGCTGGGCTCCATGGCACATATCACCATGCTCGAAAGCATCGGCCTGCTCTCGGCCGACGAACTGAGCATGTTGCTCACCGAGCTGAAAGCCATCTACGAGCAAGCCGCCCGGGGTGAGTTCGTCATTGAGGAAGGCATAGAAGACGTGCACTCGCAAGTAGAACTCATGCTGACCCGGAAGCTGGGCGACGTGGGCAAGAAAATCCACAGCGGACGCTCGCGCAACGACCAGGTGTTGCTCGACCTGAAACTGTTTACACGCGACCGGCTGAAAGACATCGCCCGGCTCACCGTGACCCTGTTTCACACCCTGCAGCGGCAAAGCGAAACCTACAAGGATGTGCTCATGCCGGGATACACCCATCTGCAGATAGCCATGCCGTCATCCTTCGGCCTGTGGTTCGGAGCCTATGCCGAAAGTCTGGTGGACGACATGATGTTCCTGCAAGCCGCCTTCCGCATGTGCAACCGCAACCCGCTCGGTTCGGCCGCCGGATACGGCTCGTCATTCCCCCTCAACCGCACGATGACCACCCGCCTGTTGGGCTTCGACACGCTCAACTACAACGTGGTCTATGCCCAGATGGGGCGCGGCAAGATGGAGCGCAACGTGGCCTTCGCTCTGGCCGGGCTGGCCGGCACGCTGGCAAAACTGGCCTATGACGCCTGCCTGTTCAACAGCCAGAACTTCGGCTTCGTGAAGCTGCCCAACGAGTGCACCACCGGCTCCAGCATCATGCCCCACAAGAAGAATCCCGACGTGTTCGAACTGACACGCGCCAAATGCAACAAGCTGCAAGCCCTGCCGCAACAAATCATGATGATTATGGGCAATCTGCCGTCGGGCTACTTCCGCGACCTGCAAATCATCAAGGAGGTTTTCCTCCCCGCATTCGACGAGTTGAAGGATTGCCTGTACATGACCAACTACATCATGGAACGCATGGAAGTAAACCGCCACATTCTGGACGACGAGAAATATGCCCCCATTTTCAGCGTGGAGAAAGTGAACCGGTTGGCCGCATCGGGTGTCCCCTTCCGCGACGCCTACAAACAAGTGGGCCTGGAGATCGAAGCCGGACGCTTCGTCCCCGACAAGGAGGTGCACCACACCCACGAAGGCAGCATAGGCAACCTCTGCACGGAAGAGATTGCCTTACAGATGCACTCCGTAGTCGAGCAATTCCATTTCGAGCAAATAGAAAAAGCCGAACAAGCCTTATTGAACTCCTGACAAAAGGAAGCAAATCGGGGAATCTTTGCCATAGGGCAGTCACCGGGCACGAAAAACATGCCTCCGGCTTTTGGATATTTCAAAAAAACATCTACCTTTGCACCGCATTCAGAAAAAAGGGTGCATCCTTGGTGATACCCATGATTCCCTGCGGAAATAGCTCAGTTGGTAGAGCACAACCTTGCCAAGGTTGGGGTCGCGAGTTCGAGTCTCGTTTTCCGCTCGCAGGATGCTCGGATGGTGGAATCGGTAGACACGAGGGACTTAAAATCCCTTGGCCAGTGATGGCTGTGCGGGTTCAAGTCCCGCTCCGAGTACAATGAAAGAATAATCGGTCCTTGTAAGCCGCAAGCTTGCAAGGATTTTTTTGTGCCCTGTGGATACTGCTCCCGGCTGCGGGATGCGGGCGGAGGCACGGAAGGTTACATAACAAAAGAAGTCGAACCTCATGACTCGACTTCTTTCGTGGGCGCTGAGGGATTCGAACCCCCGACCCTCTGCTTGTAAGGCAGACGCTCTGAACCAGCTGAGCTAAGC
>CALUJS010000085.1 GCA_944321015.1 uncultured Phocaeicola sp.
GCCTTTGCCGCTCTATTGCCTTTGACTTTGGACATGAGCGAAATGAACGGCAATGAAAAATACCATTATCTGGATGAGAGCCTGCCGACAGAAAGTTATCGCCCGGGAACGATTCAGACAGGCGACTTGATGTTGTATGGCTCGTCCTGTGTGGTGTTGTTCTACGAAACGTTTTCTTCGGGATACAGTTATACACGTTTAGGACGGATAGACACCCCAGGGGGTTTAGCGGCTGCTGTCGGCGGAGGAGATGTGACGGTCAGTTTTACGGACTAACCTCATTTCGGACGGTGATTATTCCGTAGGGTTGCCTCGCACAACCTTCACTTAGACAACGTGACCATACTTGCCGGAGAGTCGGCCATCAAGAAGTGTGTAGCAACATTGTAGCCACCAACTGTCGTCTTGAGGGGAATTATCCCTTTTGGCATGTGCACGGCTTTACCATTCGGAACTGATATTTTGCCGTAGGAAGGCATTCCGCACTTTGGATTGCCATACAGCTTTATGTAATTAAATTATCCCCGGGAAAGGACGCATTACAATCTGTAATACAAAACGACCATTCTTATTACAATCAGGAGATACACACACCACCATCCTTTCAAATTGCAACAAGGGACGAGAGCCTGCTTTTTTTATGCTCTCCACGCCCGCGTCATGCTTGCTCCCTTTCAACAGAAGTCCTATTTTTGCAATCATATAGAAAGTCATCCGGCATCATAAGCGACAAAAAGCAACACAATCGTCGCGTCGAATGACTTTAACACACAGCAAAAAGGAAGACATGAAAGTAAGATTCACCAAAATGCAAGGAGCGGGCAACGACTACATCTACGTGGACACGACGCGCCACCCACTGCCCCATCCCGAATCATTGGCCGTGGCATGGAGCAAGCCGCACACGGGCATCGGCAGCGACGGTCTGGTGCTCATCGGCCCGTCGGACAAAGCAGACTTCAGCATGCGCATATTCAACGCCGACGGCTCGGAGGCCCGCATGTGCGGCAACGCCAGCCGCTGCATAGGCAAATATGTGTACGAACACGGACTGACCCACAACACCGTTGTCACGCTCGAAACGCTGTCGGGCATCAAACACCTGAAACTGCACCCCGACCATGACGGCCGCGTGCGGACCGTTACCGTAGACATGGGCATCCCGACGGGCTTGCATCCCGTAGAGCCGGGCAAAGGAATGCCCTACAAGAACGGACTTGCCGTATCAATGGGAAATCCGCATTTGGTCATTTTTGTAGACGATGTCGCCGGCATCGACTTGCCACAAGCAGGAGCCATGCTGGAACATCATCCTTCGTTCCCCGACGGGGTCAATGTGGAATTTGCCCAGGTGCTGACGCCGGAACGCATCCGTATGCGGGTGTGGGAACGAGGCTCCGGCATCACAATGGCCTGCGGCACGGGCGCCTGCGCCACCGCTGCTGCGGCAGCATTCACAGCCCGATGCAAACGGACTTGCGAGGTGGTGATGGACGGAGGCACGCTGCAACTGGAGTGGCGCGAAACGGACAACCACCTGCTGATGACAGGCCCGGCAGAAGAAGTATTTGAAGGAGAAATCGACACCGAAGCAATACAAACGACATAAACCCATCATTCCTATGGCATTAGTTAACGAACATTTCCTGAAACTGCAAAGCAACTACCTCTTTTCCGACATTGCCAAGCGCGTCAATGCATTCAAAGTGACTCACCCGCAGGCGCATCTCATCCGTCTGGGCATCGGCGACGTGACATGTCCCCTGCCCCGGGCCTGCATCGAGGCCATGCACCGCGCCGTGGACGAAATGGCCGACGCGCAAACATTCCACGGATACGGACCGGAACAAGGCTATCCGTTCCTGATTGAGACCATCATCAAACACGATTTCGCCCCGCGCGGCATCACGTTGTCTCCCTCGGAAATATTCATCAGCGACGGCGCCAAAAGCGACACGGGCAACATCGGCGAATTGCTCCGCTGGGACAACAGCATGGCCATCACCGACCCGGTATATCCTGTCTATGTGGACAGCAACATCATGTGCGGCCGCTCGGGCACGCAGGACGCGGAGGGGCGGTGGAGCAACGTGACCTATCTGCCCTGCACGTCCGAAAACGGTTTCATCCCCGACATACCCGGACATCGGGTAGACCTCATCTATCTGTGCTACCCCAACAATCCGACAGGCACCACGCTCACCCGCGAGTAGCTGAAGCGATGGGTGGACTACGCGCTGGCAAACGACACGCTCATCGTGTTTGACGCCGCCTATGAAGCCTACATCCGCGAGGCAGACGTGCCCCACTCCATTTACGAGATACGCGGCGCGAAGAAAGTGGCCATCGAAATACGCAGTTTTTCAAAAACAGCCGGATTCACCGGCGTGCGCTGCGGCTACACCGTGGTGCCCAAAGAGGTGACCGCAGCCGACATCCACGGCAACCGCATCCCCCTGAACCCGCTGTGGAACCGCCGTCAGTGCACGAAGTTCAACGGCACAAGCTACATCACGCAACGGGGCGCCGAGGCTGTGTATTCGCCCGAGGGACAAGAACAGGTGCGAGCAACCATCGACTACTACATGGAAAACGCCCGCCTCATGCGCGAAGGGCTTACACAAGCCGGATTCGAAGTCTACGGCGGCAAAAACGCGCCCTACCTCTGGCTGAAAGCGCCGGACGGCATGGGTTCCTGGCGATTCTTCGAAAAGCTGCTCTATGAAGCCAATGTGGTCGGCACCCCCGGCATTGGTTTCGGCCCCAGCGGCGAAGGCTATCTGCGCCTCACGGCCTTCGCCCGCCGCGAGGATTGCGTGAAGGGAATGGAACGCATCGGGAACTGGCGGTAAGGGGAAATATTCATTACGCAAGTTCGGGCTAAAGCCCTGCAAGAAGAGTGTGTCGCAATCGAGCGATGCACTCTCCTACATGGATGATATATGTATATTTCCCAAGGTGCCTACGCGTTGTAGGATGTGCGGATACACATAGACACGCACATATGCAAACGGACGGCGGAGCCGTCCAACAAACGCTAACCGCTGTGCATGGTGCAGCACCACCTGCGGAAATGAAGCAAAAAGAGGAAACGACCTTGAAGAGGTCGAACGGGTGGCAGGAACGGGCATTGACACGGTTCGACCGTCTTCGGGGTCGTTGTCTTTTGTGGTGGGACCGCAGGTGACGCTTCGCGCCACGCAGCGGTTATCTATTGTGGGACGGTTTCACCGTCCGGCCTGCCGATGTGGAACGGTATACCCGCATCTGATAACCGCATTATGGGTGCAGGGGATGTGTTCAAATACTATTTTTTAGACGCAGATTAATAGTGGTGCGATAAAAATCAATCTGCTATTATTAAACTATTAATATTTAATCAATTACAGTCGTTCTTT
>CALUJS010000086.1 GCA_944321015.1 uncultured Phocaeicola sp.
AAGCTCGTTAATCAGGTCGATGGAACCATCGTCGGCCATATCCAGATGGGGAGCGACAAGCAGGAACGTATAACCCGGCGCTGAAAGGACCTCCGACGTCACGTCTTCCCCGTCGGGTGAACGCAGGGTGAAGTCGGTGATGGGAGGCTCATAGCCCTGCTCCTTCACATAGGTCCTGCTATCCACAAACACCCACGTGCTGTCATCGGCAGGATAGTTATCGACGGTGAACTCGCGTTGCACGCCGTCTTTCTCGAGTATGAACTTCGTGTCATACACCGTAGGCTTCTCGCCTTCGGGAATGGTCATCTGGCGCGGGATATTAGCGCCGATGTAGTAAGGACGAAAGTCGAAGATGGGCAGGGCATAGAGACAATAGCCCACGATGCCGATGCCATAGAATATGCCATACATGGAAATGACCCACTGGTTCTTCTTGCTGATGAACTTCACCACGAGCCGGTAGTGCTTGAAAAGCCATAGGGCGAGGACCAGGAGCACGACGTTTTTCCAGAAGGTCTCCCAGTTGGTCAGCTTCAAGGCATCGCCGAAGCAGCCGCAGTCGGCCACGGGATTGGCCAGGGCCAGATAGAGCGTGAAGGGAGTCATGCACACCATCACCAGCGCGACGGCTATGGACGTGAGGCGCTTGCGGATGCCGAAAAACAGATAGACACCCAAAGTGAACTCGAACACCGACAGCAGACACGACAAGAACAACGGCAGAAACGACGGCACGAAGTCGCTCCATCCGAAAGCGTACACATAGTCCTCAATCTTATAGGCCGTTCCCCACGGGTCGTCGGCCTTGACGAAGCCCGAAAAGATAAACGTCACGCCCAGGACAAACCGACACAGGTTTGTCCACACCACGTTGGCCCTATGTAACAACCTGCTATTCTCCAAAGTCGAGCTTTATTAGTGCAAACACCGAATAGTTTATCATGTCCATGTAGTTGGCACCCGCGCCCTCCGACACCAGCGTCTGCCCGCACAACGCCTCAATCTGCTTCGTGCGATACAGCTTCATCAGGATAAGGTCGGTGTAAGACGTTACGCGCATGCTGCGCCATGCCTCGTCGTAGTCATGATTCTTGGCTATCATCAGCTCGAGCGTCGCCCGGGCATACTTGTCGTAATAATCGAGCGCCTGCTCCACAGTCAGGTCGCAACGGTCGGCATATCCCAACTCAAGCTGTATCAGGCCGACAATGCCGTAATTCACAATGGCGACGAACTCCGGACGGATGCCTTCGCCCACCATCGTGACGCCTTTCGTCTCCAGACTGCGGATGCGGTTGGCCTTTATCAGTATCTGGTCGGTGACCGACGAGGGACGCATGATGCGCCATGCCGCACCGTAGTCGTGCAATTTCTTTGCAAACAGGTCGCGACACACGGCCATGACCTGTACGAACTGCTCATTTGTTTCGCTCATAAGATGATTCATATACTGCCCGGCAAAGATAAGCAATCCCGCCGAATAAACGATATCCAATCACACCTTATTATAACAGGCATAAAAACGGACGCGCCGTGTCTCCCCGTTTAGCGGAGAGCACAACGCGCCCCCCAATTTATAAGCGAATAAAAACGTTTCTGTTTATGAAAAGCGCAACACTTGCCCGATGCGCAGGATGGTGCGGCGCGTGATGCCGTTCAGCTGACAGATGCGGCTTACCGACACACCTTGGCGCGCGGCTATCTTCGACAGCGTATCGCCCTTGCGCACACGATAGTAACGGATTTCGGAACCCGCACTGCCCTTGCTTCCCTTGCGGCTGCCCGGCTTGTAGTAGGTATAGGTATCGGCCACAATGTCCTGATTGGGGAAGTCGAACATCTTCGTCGGGTCAATGTCCTGACCCAGGAAGCGGGTCTCAAAATGCAGGTGCGAGCCGGTGGAACGTCCCGTGTTGCCACCCAGGCCGATGGGTTCCCCGGCCTTCACTATCTGGTTCTCGCCGACCAATTGCTTGGACAAGTGGCCGTAGATGGTCTCCAGGCCGTTGTCATGGCGGATGACGACGTACTTGCCGTAACCCCGTCGTTCATAATTCACCACGCGCACCTTGCCGTCGAATGCCGAGCGGATGGTGTCGCCGATATATACCTTCACGTCCACGCCCTTGTGCATGCGCCGACGGCGCGGACCGTATTTTGACGTGATTTTACGATGTTCGGTAGGCATGCAGAAGCCTTTCAGGTCGATGGTAAACGAGTCGGGCATGGCCACGTTGCCATACACGTGCACCCGGTCGTTCACCCAGTTGGGATAGAGGGCAAAGCCGGGATATTCCATCATTTCCTTCTGAATCTGACGCTGCAAGGCGACAGAGTCGATTGCCCGCATTTTTTTGTCAATCGGCGCCTGGCTTGCGAGCAGGTCCTGAGCGGAAGCGCTCACTCCGACCATAGCCAAGACCGCCACCGTCACGGTTCGAATAGTCTTTAAAATCATTCCTCCTAAGAACGTTTTTAGCATCGTCTTTACCGGCCGCCGCACCCCGGAGGCCCGATGGCAGGCAAAGATTTTTCGTTGTTAAATAATCTCGTTAACTCTCCGGCCGTGTTTCCGACGGAATCCGAGGTGTGGACTTCATGGCTGCAAGAACCGACCGGAGCCGAAGCCCCTCCGGAACCGCCGTCTGCCAAACGACGAATCGTCACACCTGCCATTGCGCGTAAGTCTGCACGGCAACCAAGGCCTTCACGGCAGCACACAATCACAGGAGTCATCCTCATCACGTATCTCATCCGCTGGAAATACAGCTCTCGCGCTTACGCGCATCTTGTCTTGCCCCGGCGTTTCGCAGCAACGACATGACCGTCACATCGCCATCTGCTTCCGCGCCAAATACAAAACGCCTCAAAGGTATAAGATATTCCGCACATGAGAAAATGCCTCTATGATTTTTTTGATACACAACCCGCTTTTATTGAGTTTTTTAACATTGAAGACAAGACCAACGACCCGTTTTCCGCCATCCAGCAATGCCGCCAATGCAAACAAGCTCCGCAAACATCAGTAAACGACGCGGGACCCGGCCGTAGCCGACGGCACGACAGAGGCTGACATTTGAAAAACACGGACAACACGACTTCAACCCAGGAACACCCACACGACAGATGACACCGGGCATAAACTGCTGGTTGTCAGTCAACACATTTCCAACCGGACAAGGCATATTACCGCCCGCCTTCCTCCATATGCCGAGGCGCGGGCGGACATATGGGCGCTCACGTCCCGGCATATCGACGCTCGCGTCCGCCGACTACTCCGCTGCCGACTGCCCGCGGAAGCAAGGAAAATCATCAACAATCCGCGCCGAGGGGCGACACAAATTCATCATATCGAGAAACAAGCCCCACTTTTTCCGCAGCAATCTTTTG
>CALUJS010000087.1 GCA_944321015.1 uncultured Phocaeicola sp.
ATCCTATTATTCTCTATTAGTTCGGAGAGACCTTTCAGTATCTCCACTTCGTTAGGTTCCAAAGGGATGGAAGTCTCCCCGTAAAGAAAATAGCGTAAGAGTTGCTGCGATGTGACGTGGTGGCGGTCTGCGATGAAGCACACCGCCTCGTCCGCGCACAATTCTTTGGGCAATTCTGTTTCCTGTTTCATTGTATTCTCGTTTTTATCTGATGCAAAATTACACCGGAACAAGGAGGAACGCTGTAACCATAAGTAGGCAAACCGTACCATTTTTACGGAATTTGCATCCTCCGTAAACGATTGTCCCTGAAATGCTTTATCTTTGTATTGGTCATTTAATAGAAAACAAGATGAGCAAGATATTGAAAGTAAGGAACGTCAACGACTATGCCCGTTACGTGGGATGCACAGAGCAACACCCGTTGGTCTGCGTCATCAACTATGATGAAGTGTCGCCCGTGCGCCACAGCCTGAACGATTATGGCGTATACGGCATTTTCTTCCACGACGAGGCCGATATAGACTTGGCATACGGTTGTGGTAAGTATGATTACAAGAAGGGGACGGTCATCTGCGTGGCTCCCGGGCAGATTGGCGGCAAGGAGGACAACGGCGAACGGGTGATGCTGACGGGCTGGGCACTTCTGTTCCATCCCGACCTGCTGCACGGCTTTTCGCTGGAGAAACACATCAAGGAATATTCCTTTTTCGACTATCGCATCAACGAAGCCCTCCACATGACCGACGAGGAGCACGACATTCTGGCTTCGCTGATGTGTCGGATGCGCGAGGAGCTGGCGGGAAAGCCCGATGAGATTCAGAATGCCATCCTCGTGGGTTACATCGAACTGACGCTCAACTTCTGCCAGCGATTCTACAACCGACAGTTTGTCACCCGAAAGATTGAGAACTCCGACATCCTCGTCCGCTTCGACCGCCTGCTCCGCGACTATTTCGAGGACAAACTCCAACTGACCCTCGGCCTGCCCACCGTGCAGTATTGCGCCGACAAACTCTGCATGTCCGCCAATTACTTCGGTGATGTCATCAAGAAGACCACGGGCGACACGGCGAGCAACCACATCCGCCAATTCGTCATCCAGCTGGCCAAGAACGAGCTGGCAGCCGGGGAAACCGTCACGCAAGTGTCCGAACGCCTCGGCTTCGAGTATCCCCAGCATTTCAGCCGGATGTTCAAGAAGCAGGAGGGCATCACGCCGTCGGAATACGTCGGGAAGATGCGGCTGTGATGTTTGGGGTCATCTTTCATCGGTATCGTTTCTCTCAAAGAGCCGCTCCGCATTCTTCCACAGTATATCCTCGCTGTAAGGAGCCAATTCTTTATCCGACGCCAGCTTCTGTCGCAGCCTTTGCAGGTTGCTTTTCAGCACAGCATCGGGCAAATAAGGATAATCTGAACCGTAAAGGATATGGTCTGGCGTGGTGAGGGTGAGCAGCGAGCGCAGGACTTCGGTTGTCGGACTGCCTGCCAAGTCGAAGTAAAGGCGCGACAGATTGCCTTCCCAATCTATCGGCTGCATATAGCCCTGCGCGACCATTGCCGGGAGGATGGACTTCATTCTCGGCAACGCCAACGGCAGGAACGAGCCGCAATGGGGTACGACTACTTTCAGGTTCGGGTAGCGTACAAGCACATTCCTTGCCAGCATATTCACCACGGCGCGGGTGGTCTCTGCCGGATATTCGTACATCGCCAGCGGTGTGGTGGCAATGATTTTCTCCGGATAAGGCGTGGGGCGGTGCGGGTGGATGATGATGACGGCATTCCGCTCGTTCAGTACCTCCATCAGCGGGTCGAGTTCCTCGTCGCCAAGATATTGCCCACGGCTGTTGGTCGCCAGCTTCACGCCGTCCGCTCCCAAGGTGTCAAGCGCATAAATGGCTTCGCGGATGGCGGCGTCCACATCGGGCAGAGGCAGGGCGGCGCAGAACTTGAACTTGGCGGGATAGTCCTGCTTCACCCTTGCCGAGACCTCGTTTACCTGGCGGATGCACTTGGCACTTTCTTCTGCATCACCGTAATACGGCTGCGGGGCGGGCATCGTGAGTACAGCGGTACGGATGTCGGCACTGTCCATAAAGGCGATGTGCCGCCCGGCATCCCATTCGGGCAACGGGAAAGTTTCTTCCAGTTCCGCTCCGTGTGCTTTCAACACTTCCATGTATTCGGGAATGATGATGTGGGTGTGGACATCGACCGTCTGTGCTGACAAGGGAGCAACGGCCGATGCCATACATAGCAATCCCATATAGATTTTCCGTTTCATCAGTTGTACTCAAATCATCGGCATTTCCCAAGAGCCGCGCGTATCAACTCCCGTTTCTTCTGCCGCTGTCTCCATTTGGTTGATTTCTTCTGCGGTAAGGGAAATGTGCATCGCCTTCACCGCATCTTGCACTTGTGATACTTTCGTCACTCCGATAATTGGCGTAGTGCCTTTGGCAATAGCCCATGCCAAGGCGACTTGTGCGGGCGATACGCCGTACTTCTCGCCGATGCCGCGCATGACGGTTACTAACTTTTCTATCTGAGGCAACATCGGATTGTAGGTATCTCCGCGCTGGCTGCCTGCCGGAAGCGGATGCTGCGTGTCGTATTTGCCGCTCAACGCTCCCTGCTCCAACACCATATATGCCCAAAAGTCGATGCCGTTTTCCTTACAGTAGTCCAAGATACCGGCTTTCTCCGATGAGCGGTAGAGCAAGCTGTAATGATTCTGCACGGCGGACACGTGTACGCCTTCCGCCGAGAGGATTTCCTCAGCCCGCTTGATTTGCGCCAAGTTGTGGTTGGACACTCCCACACGGCGCACCTTGCCGCTCTTTACCAATGGAATGAGGTAAGGTGTCCAACGCTCCACGTCTGCCGGATTGTGAATCCAGTACATGTCGATGTAGTCCGTGCCGAAACGGGAGAGACTACTTTCGCACATCGCCGCCACGGGGTCTGTTGCCGTCTCATCGGCTATCTGCGGGGTGAACTTGGTGGAGATAAGCACGTCCTCGCGTTTGCATCCTTTGGTGAACGCCGACAGGATAGTCTCCGAATCGCCCATGCCATAGACCACGGCGGAATCCCACAGATTCAGCCCGTTTTTCATTGCTTCGTCGAATACCGGGCGCAGTTCGTCCACGCCTACGTTGTTGCCAAACACTTGGTCGCCTCCGGCCATTCCTTTGCCCCACGACCATGTTCCTAATGCGAT
>CALUJS010000088.1 GCA_944321015.1 uncultured Phocaeicola sp.
GGCGTTAGCTCATCTGGCTAGAGCGCGACACTGGCAGTGTCGAGGTGACGAGTTCGAGTCTCGTACGCTCCACGAAAAACCGCTGACTATTAACTAGTTGGCGGTTTTCTTTTTTAGGATAGCATTGGTGGAATGTGCTTGTGACACTGTTTTTGAAAAAAAGATTGCTTGTCTCTATTTCATGTACCTTTTCTTGAAATGTTCAACAATCTGTTTGATTGTCTTATTCTCAAAACTTACATCTGTGCATTTAAACTCTCCGGGAATTTCCACCACGAAATAATCCTCATACCTTCCACATTCGGAAAGTGTGCGTAGTCTTCCCTGCTTTTCCTGATAGATCCGATAGATATAACGCCGTCTATCAGCATTCTCCTGGCGTATTTCATTGTAAAAATGCTTAAAATATTCATCAGTATTTTGAGAATACGGAGGTATCTTATAGATATTCTTGTTTACCAACATCAGCACCTGACATTTGCCTGAATATTCCAAAGAATATGTAATTTCTTTTGTTGCAAGTATGATGCCCGGACTTTTAAAATCCTCTTTTATCTTCTTTTTCAAGTTTTCCAAATATTCCTGCCTACTGAATCTTGACATTTCGAAATCGAAGACATCAGGATTATAACGAGGAGAATAGTAAGGATCATACGAACAATTGGAGTCTTCTCTTCCGGCAAGCCCCAACATTGCTTCCAGATCTTTTATGCCCCAATCCTTTCTGATATGCCCTAACCGGTTGTCAAACTCTTCTTCCAGATCTATTTTCTCCTGCTCGGCAGTTTCTAAAATCTGATAGAAAGTTGTTTCATCAGTTAGCTGTGTTTCTTTGAGCAAATGAAGCATCTTATCCATCGTGTTTTGTGAGGCAGTGTGTCCTTGCTCGGAAGTTTTCTTCCTGCACAAAAGAAGCATCTCAACTACTGCGTTCTGCGCTTCGGAATGACCTTGCTTGGCAGCTTTCAGGAACCAATGGAAAGCGTATTTATAGAGCTGTTCCGAACGATATAAACGTCCCAATTCATATTGGGCATCCGTACTTCCTTGCTCTGCTTTTTGTATCAAATCTCGTAACATAATATATCATTATTGAGGTTATAGAATCAATTATTTCAAGTCGTTAGATGTACCAATACTCATCCAACGTATTGGTCAATTCTGCCCATCGGGTGATAAGTAATTTGGCATAAAGGTGTGGAAATAGGCCGTAGCATCCGAGCGCATAGCCCTCGTTTACCTCCACCAATAGCGTTTCCCCGCTTGAAGTAACTCCAAAGTCAATGCCATAAGCATGGGATGCCGTCACATAAACTTTGATTGCATTTTCTATCACACTTGGATCATAATGCGCTTTCCAGTCGCCTCTGTAAGGCCTGACATCAAGAATCTTTCCATACCGGACAAAGACTCTCCACTCAGCGATAAAATCGACCGGATCGCTGCATAATACCTCATAATTCTCATCGCAGCATCCGCAACCTGCTAAGTCGTGAATGCCATTGATGATTCGTCCCGTCAGTCTTTTTCCTTCAACCGACTTGACAAATACCGGCCACAAGGCAGGAGTATTGGCAACCTCATTCATAGTTGACTTCCAAATTCTTCTCCCAAGGAACTTCTGTAATTCTTCCGGGTAGTTTATGGCAGTACAGTCGATTCCAAAATCTTGCAATCTCCGCTTTATCATTCCAATGCCGCTAACAATGAGCTCTTCTTTACAATGCTTATGCTCTATGAGTTCTTCGTACTTTTGAAAGAATACGCACTCATAACCCATTGCCCGCAATCCGGCAAATGCAGTAAAAACATTCGGATTACAAGGGTAACCTGTGAAATCACATTGTAAAAACGCTCTCATTGCCCTCTGTCTATTTTCATCATTCAATATCTCCAAAATCAAGCAATCCGATCCTTGCAAACATCCTTCCGTCCGCAAGTCTTGCAAGGTTTTCCCATCCACACCTCATCAAAATGGGCAATGGCAGCTTTCACCAGTTCTTCTTCATCCGTGAATATCCCCGCCTCGAAGTTTCGCCTTTTTTCGCTCTTCATGCCGAACGCCGCTCCCGTCAGATTGGCCGAACCGATATAGACCTTCTGCAAATCGAATATCATCAGCTTGAAATGAATGCGCGGACACAAAGCGCGCTCCAATCCATCCCATAAGACGGGATACTTGTCGAAGTCATTCCGGAAGTTCTCTCCCGGCTCTTTGGCATGAAGCAACCTCACCGAAACACCCTGTTTGATTTTCCGTTCCAGTAAAGCCAAGAAAGGCATAGCTGCCTGCCCGTGCTTGACATATAAGTCTTTCAAGTCGGCTGTGCCTATCCATAAAGTATGCTTTGTGTTGGCTATCTCATCCGTTAGCAACGCATAATGTTGTTCGTTTTGAATATAGCGTATCATCCTATTCATCCGTTAATATCAAATTGCCATATTCCTGAATCTCCTCCCCTTGGTTGGTTTCTGCCTTCTGCCTCCACTTGGCCGCCTCCGGCTCGTTGACTTCCGTACCATAGCCATGTGCATACATATAAGCCAGATTCATTTGAGCCACCGCGTTGCCTTGCAAAGCAGAGAGGTAAAACCATTCACGCGCCAATCGGTAATTGCGCGTAACATACTCGCCCATATAGTAAAGATGTCCCACCACCAACTGAGCAAGACTGTCGCCTCCTTCGGCATCGGCATACCAGTCATCAAACGTATAGGCACATTCTTCCTCTCCATTGTCTTCTTCATCTACTTCCTCATCCTGTTCCTCCTCATCTTCCATCTCCGGCGGAACGAAGAAAGTATCTATGGACTCTTTCAGGGATTGAGGGGTCACATTATTCTGACAGCAGGCATCTGTCACGATTTGCCAACAGGCTTCATTCAAATCCTCTGCCGATGCCTCCTTCTTGTTCAACAAACTCTGCACGTATTCCCACACCAATGGCTCTTCCTCCTTACGAACCTTCAAAAAATGTGCTTTGGCATGAGCCTCGTCCATTCGATGCAAACAGCATTCTCCCCACAAGGCATGGAAGAAACTGGGGGTAAAACAAGCCTCCTCTATATGAGGTAATTCAAAGTACGCTTTCCACACGGTTTCAGCTAACTCGAAACGGCGTGTCCGTTTCAGATAAATACCTTTCAGGAAATAGATAAAAGAACGGTTCAATGTAGTATTGTCACTATCATTGGCAAAGTGTTCCACAGCCTTGTTCAGTACTTTTTCCATCAGTTCATATTGATCACGCTGCCAGTCGGGATAGAACGTATCTTCACCAAAACAACCTTGTTCCACGATATAACGCAAGACATACAAGCAAAAATCAAACAACTCATCCTCCTCCATGGTATCCATTGTTCGTACAGCATCCCATAGATTGACATCATCGGCATCCAATCGGTATATATCCGCCTGTTTCCGATACCATTCAGACTTAGAGTTTCCAGATGCTTCATACCACAGTGCTATGCTTGTGTAAGCAAATTCCAACGAACGATTTCTGGTCTCTTTCGGTAATTTGCGCAAGTAATTAACCGCCTTTGCCGCAGCCGGTTTCCAATCCTCATAATCATCCGCCAAGCAATCAGCGTAACACATAAACAGCAAGAACATGGCATATTCCCGAAATGCGGACATCGGATCTTCCCGATAAACGTAAACCGCCCACGCACTATGCCCATACGTGAATGTAATCTCACACTTCTCCCTGCGGTCGAGATGCCAGATAAGTTCCAGTTGTTTTTCCTCTACCAGTTGCAGGAAATATGCTTCCAGGTCTTTCATATTCTCATTCATTGTTTTCTTCATTTTTATATTTTCGTTTAAATTCTTCTATATACTCATTCAACCGTTCATCCGTCCCCGCTTCCACCTCAGAGGATTGGAAATTTCCGGGAACTGCATACACATAATAATCCTGATAATTGCCGCATTCCGATAATGTCTGAAGCCGCACTGCATAATTGATGGTATGCCTCATCCTCCTGATCCTGCTATAAGTTGCTTCTACATAGCAGTCAGCTCTCGGCAATTCTCCCGGTCCTTCGATATTTATCCTTACGCATTCCAACGGATCTTTTTCTACAGAAGCACGCTCCTGCACATTGTAGCAATCTTTATGCAACAGCAACAAAACCCGACAGTCCCCATAGCCGAACATCGGTGCACAAATTCCACATTTTGTTTCTTCAATCATCATTATCAAATCCGGGGTTTTATATCCTGAAGCTACTTTCTTCTTTAAATCCATCAAATAACCTTCCCGTCCTCTATGCTTATTACCCATATACAAAGGGTCGTAATTCATATAGCTGTCATCACGTTCCGCAAGTCCCAGTTGCTTTTCCAGCTCATGTATCTCCCTGTTCATCTTCTCCCGTTTTTTCTCTTCCGCTTTTCTCTCTTTAATCCCTTTGGGTGTCTTGCCATAAATCCATTTGCCTGCATGATATATGGCAATGAACGGACTGCAAATCACCAATCCGCCAACTATGGCACCAAAAATAAGGTCTTCTTCAATATTGTCCTAAATAAAGATGAAGAAATAAAGAAAGGAAGTAGCCACTAAGGAGCAAAATGTCTATCTTAGTGGA
>CALUJS010000089.1 GCA_944321015.1 uncultured Phocaeicola sp.
CACAGACAAGTCCGACCTTGTGCTGTATGTAACCGGGGTACGTATGGATTTTGAGTGTGGAAAGGAGCCGGGTAAACTGCTAGAATTTACCCCCCCCCTCATTATACTTTTTTTACTATGATGATTGCGTGTCGTTGTCATAATCTGCTGTCAGTTAGTTGTTCACCTAGCAAAGATAAGGAAAAATATTCATAATGCCAGCCAAAGGACGCGCTCTTTTTTCGCCATGCTGGGCAGTTTCACCCTCTCTGCCCGGGTCGTAAGCGGGAATATGGAGGCCCGCGAGCGCGGATATGCCCGCTCACGTGCGAGAATATGGGCGCTCACACGTGGGAATATGGACAAGAAAACATCAAATCGGAAAAAGGTCGGACGGGATACGCACGGCACAGGGAGGTGTGTCGATAAGACGTTTTGTATTGATTCTTTAGACGCTGATGACGCGGAAAACACGGATTCTTAATTATTTATCTGCGTCATCCGTGCATTCCGCGTCTAAAAAATAGTATTTCGACACATCACCAATGCGTCAGCATCGCCCGAGATAGGCCTCGATGTTGGCCAATGCCTTTTGGGACAGGCGTTCCCGGCTCGTAGCCGTTTACACTCTTTTCCGGTATGTCAAGGCTGCCGCGAGGCTGAACAGTACGGCAAATCCGGATAAAGCGGCATATTGCACCCAAAGGTCGGCCACGGTAGCCCCTTTCAGGTAGACGGAGCGCATGATTTCGATGAAATAGCGCGGCGGGATGGCGTAGGTGATGCACTGCGCCCACCGGGGCATGGATGCAATAGGGGTGAACAGTCCGCTCATCAGCTGGAAGGTGACAATGAAGGCAAAAGCCATGAATATGCTTTGAAGGATAGTGGATGATTGGTTGGCAATGAACACGCCCAAGCCCGAAATGACAAGGCTGAACAAGATGGTTGCCAGATAGATGCTCAAGATATTGCCTTCGGGCGCCAATCCATAGACCAGCCGGCCAATAATCATGCCCACCGTGACAACCAAGATGCCTACCGCCCAATAAGGTATCAGTTTCGACAAGACAAATTCAAGCCTGCCCACCGGCGTGACGTTCATCGCCTCGATGGTGCCGGTTTCTTTTTCGCTGACCAAACTGAGCGTCGGAAGAAAACCGCAAATGATGATGAGCAGCACCACCATGAGCGCCGGTATCATGTAGTTGCGGAAGTTGAGCGTGGGGTTATGGCGGTTTATCACGCCGGATGCCGGGGTGGGGAGGGTGACGCCCTGTTCCGCCTGCCAACGCGCAACGGTGTTTGCCACAGACATCGTGGCGTATTGTGCGCCGAGCATCCCTTTTGTCGCGTTTACGCCGTTAGCCCTGATGTCCAGTTGTCGGGGTGTTCCGTTGGTCAGGTCCTTCAGGTAGTTTTTCGGAATGCCGACCACGACGTCCGCCTCGCCCTCTTCCACCAGCCGGAGCGCCTCATCGTAGCTGAAGCAGCAGTCCGCCACCGACAGGTATTCGGACGCGTCCATGTCGGCCATCATGCGCCGTGAGAGTTCCGTCCGGTCGTTGTCCACCACGGCCACGCCCACGTTCTTTACGTCGAGCGTCGACACCAGGGGGATAATCAGCATCACCAGCACGGGCATGACAAATATCACATAGCGCACGAGGAAGTTGCGCTTTATCTGTGTCACTTCTTTCTTGAGTAATATCTTCAGTGTTTTTGCATTCATATTATCCTTTATCTTTTGGCGTTGAACTTCCTGACGGCCAGGGTCAGCACCACAGCCGTCATCCCCGACAGAACCAGTACCTCCGTCAGCACGTACTCCACGGGCAATTGCTGAATCATCAGCACTCGCATGGCCGAGATGTACCAGCGGGCCGGAATGATGCACGAGAACCATTGCAGAATCAACGGCATGTTCTCCACCGGAAATATCATGCCGGACAGCAGGATGACCGGAATCATAAACATTACGCCGGACACGAGCAAGGCCGATACCTGCGTGGAAGCCATGGTGGAGATGAGCAACCCCAGCGCCAAGGCAAGAACGACGTAGAGAATCGTGACCCACACCACATGGACGATGCTGACGGAAAACGGCAACCCCAGCACGGTGTAGCTCAGCACGAGCATCAGGGTCAGGATGACACACGACAGCAGGAAGTAAGGCACCAGCTTCCCAAGAATGATTGTCCAAGGACGCACCGGCGACACCAGCAGCAGGTTCATGGTTCCCGTCTCCTTCTCGCTGACAATGGAGACGGAGGTCATCATGGCGCAAATCAGAATGAAAATCATCCCCATGACGCCGGGAACAAAGTTATAGGCGCTCTTCAACTGCGGGTTATAGAGCGTGTTGGTCACGACCGGGATGCCGGGCGCAGAACTGATGACACCCTCCAGGTAAGCCGCGGATGTCTGCGCCATATTGGTATTGGAAGCGTCTACGACAATCTGATGCCTCAGTTTCCCGTCCTCCGTGCGGAACACGATGACGGCATCCGCCCGGCCTTTCCGGAGAATATTTTCCACCTCGTAATAAGGCATGATGCCTTTAAACGTGAAATAGGAATTGTTGCGGAGGCGGTCTATAATCTGTTTGGTCTCGTCCGTATGCTGTTCCACCACGGCGGCAACCCGCACATTGTTGACCTCGGTGGATATGGCAAATCCGAAGAGCAGCAGCAACACAACGGGCATGAGCAGCACCACCGTCACCGTGCGGAAGTCGCGCATGAGGTGCAGCACCTCTTTCTTTATGAGTGATTGGAATATCGACATAATTTAATGAAGAATTAAGAATGAAGAATGTAGAATGAGGAATGAAGAATGTAGAATGAGGAATGAAGAATGTAGAATGAGGAATGAAGAATGTAGAATGAGGAATGAAGAATGGCCATGCGGCATCGTGATTCTTCATTCTTAATTCTTCATTCTACATTAAAATTACTCTCCCCGCTGCGCGTCTTTGGCCACAATGCGGAACACCTCGTCCATTGTCGTGGCGTGGTATTGCTGTTTCAAACGGGCCGGACTGTCCAGCGCCTTGATGCGTCCGTCCACCATGATGGAGGCGCGGTGGCAATATTCGGCTTCATCCAGATAGTGGGTGGTCACAAAGATCGTCATTCCTTCGGATGAAGCCCGGTAAATCATTTCCCAGAACTTGCGCCGGGTGGCGGGGTCGACCCCTCCGGTCGGCTCGTCCAGAAAGACGACATCCGGCGAGTGCAGGGTGGCGGCCGTGAAGGCCAGCTTCTGTTTCCATCCGAGAGGGATTTCACGCACCGGCACATTCCGCATATTTTCCATGCCCAATGTCTTGAATGCGGCATTGGTCTGTTCCTTTATAGCTTGAGAGGACATGCCGTAAATGGTGGCAAACAGGTTCAGGTTCTCCCACACGGTCAACCCTTCGTAAAGCGAGAACTTCTGGCTCATGTAACCGATGTGTCGCTTGATTTCCTCCGCCTGACGCAGAATGTCGTATCCGGCCACAGTTCCGCTGCCCGACGTGGGATAGCTGAGCCCGCACAACATGCGCATGGCGGTGGTCTTGCCCGCGCCGTTTGCTCCCAAGAATCCGAATATCTCGCCCCGGCGTACTTGCAATGTGATATGGTCAACGGCGGTGAA
>CALUJS010000090.1 GCA_944321015.1 uncultured Phocaeicola sp.
CAGCTGACCGTTTTGAGCATATATGGGTTTACTAGTTGTGATTTGCTTTCAAATTAGTATCTTTACGCCATCAAGCACAGCCATAAATTGATGAACCTATTTCCGTACCATGTTGTGATTTGCTTTCAAATTAGTATCTTTACGCCATCAAGCACAGCTGTAACAGCTTCAAGCCTCACAGGTTATAAAGTTGTGATTTGCTTTCAAATTAGTATCTTTACGCCATCAAGCACAGCATGAAGATCCGAAAGGTGTAATGCCACACTGTTGTGATTTGCTTTCAAATTAGTATCTTTACGCCATCAAGCACAGCAAAGAAGAATGGAGAGATTATAGACTTCAAGTTGTGATTTGCTTTCAAATTAGTATCTTTACGCCATCAAGCACAGCAATTCATGTCAATTGCATACTGTTGAGCCGGTTGTGATTTGCTTTCAAATTAGTATCTTTACGCCATCAAGCACAGCTCCAATATTTGTTCAACCTGAGTCGACCGGTTGTGATTTGCTTTCAAATTAGTATCTTTACGCCATCAAGCACAGCTGCGTGAATTGTTTAAAAGAGCGTATTATCGTTGTGATTTGCTTTCAAATTAGTATCTTTACGCCATCAAGCACAGCTATCAAGCACCTTTCTATTAGCTTTGTCTAGTTGTGATTTGCTTTCAAATTAGTATCTTTACGCCATCAAGCACAGCGGGGACATACTATACGGAGATTCCCTAACAGTTGTGATTTGCTTTCAAATTAGTATCTTTACGCCATCAAGCACAGCCGGGAAACAGCTGCCCCGTATGAATCTTACGTTGTGATTTGCTTTCAAATTAGTATCTTTACGCCATCAAGCACAGCGATTATTAGCTCTTACTACATTGCCAGTAAGTTGTGATTTGCTTTCAAATTAGTATCTTTACGCCATCAAGCACAGCCATCCATCTGTCCGGTAACAGGGCTGAACCGTTGTGATTTGCTTTCAAATTAGTATCTTTACGCCATCAAGCACAGCAGAAGTGCTTCAACGTCACTCCTACTTCCGGTTGTGATTTGCTTTCAAATTAGTATCTTTACGCCATCAAGCACAGCACCAAGAGATATGTCCCTATGTTCTTATGTGTTGTGATTTGCTTTCAAATTAGTATCTTTACGCCATCAAGCACAGCTCACCCCGGCTCCTCATACGCTATCAGCTTGTTGTGATTTGCTTTCAAATTAGTATCTTTACGCCATCAAGCACAGCCAGGGATTCTTACGGGCGTTATATGTAATTGTTGTGATTTGCTTTCAAATTAGTATCTTTACGCCATCAAGCACAGCGGTAGCAAGTTAGTAGCACTTCGCGACCGTGTTGTGATTTGCTTTCAAATTAGTATCTTTACGCCATCAAGCACAGCATATAGCTGAAGACATTGACAACGTATCAGGTTGTGATTTGCTTTCAAATTAGTATCTTTACGCCATCAAGCACAGCTTTTCAGCTTGCCGGAACAATCACAGATGCGTTGTGATTTGCTTTCAAATTAGTATCTTTACGCCATCAAGCACAGCCCATTTGAAAAAAATAACGCACATTTTGGGGTTGTGATTTGCTTTCAAATTAGTATCTTTACGCCATCAAGCACAGCTGTTTCTCAACGTGGGCCGCTTGCTCACCAGTTGTGATTTGCTTTCAAATTAGTATCTTTACGCCATCAAGCACAGCAAAACCGCATCAAGTTTTATGTGAGACGTGGTTGTGATTTGCTTTCAAATTAGTATCTTTACGCCATCAAGCACAGCGGAATACTTCGCCGCCATCATCTACGGCAAGTTGTGATTTGCTTTCAAATTAGTATCTTTACGCCATCAAGCACAGCTGCAAGACGACGGTAGACATGCTCATCTGTGTTGTGATTTGCTTTCAAATTAGTATCTTTACGCCATCAAGCACAGCATGGCTATCAACTTCAAAAAGCTAAAAGCGTTGTGATTTGCTTTCAAATTAGTATCTTTACGCCATCAAGCACAGCTCTTAATCTGAGTCTGACCAGTCGACATGCGTTGTGATTTGCTTTCAAATTAGTATCTTTACGCCATCAAGCACAGCTCGATGTGCGTTATTGACTGAGAATTAATTTATTACAACCAGTATTAGAACTGGAAAAATGCTTGATTAAAGAAAGGCGTGTCCAAATAAAAGGTTGCTTTTTACAAAGAGAAAGAAGATACAACAGCTTGTTTAATGCTTCCCGTCTCTTTTAAAAAACATTATTTGGACACGCCATTTTCTAAAATAATTCTAATTGTTGCTCTTTCGGTTTTACGTCCTGCAGCTTCTTTCCATAGAATATCTCAATGTCGCCAAACTGCTTATCGGTGATGCACATGATGCCCACTTTCCCATAGTCGGGCAAGAAAGACTTTACCCGCTTAATGTGTACTTGCGCATTCTCCTGACTGGCACAGTGCCTGACATAGATTGAGAACTGAAACATCGTAAAACCATCCTTTTGCAAATTCTTACGAAAGTCTGTATAAGCCTTCTTGTCCTTCTTGGTTTCCGTCGGCAAATCAAAAAGCACAAGTACCCACATGATGCGATATTCATTAAAACGAACCGACGCTGTCATATTTCCGGATAGACTATACGTCTCGCTTCGCCGGCAAAGCATTTATACAAAGAAGCCGTAGTTTGTCCGACAGCAATCATCAAAGGGCTCCGTTTGCCCGCAATCGTCACATCCAACGTGGGAATGGACAGAAGCTCCCCTTTATGCTCTTTCGCAAGCTCGCCCGCGGTTCCGTGACGACGTTCCACCATCCGGAACACCAGCCGGTCAACATAAGGGCGATAAGGCTCCATGATGTCATCGGCCAAACAATAGGCATTGTAACGGTTGTGATGGTGAATGCCCAGCGTAGGCAGCAAGCCACTGGCCACCAGACCACGCGCCACCACGGCACGCAAGATGGCATATCCGTAATTCAACCAATTATTGGGCGGCACGCCGTCTCTGTCGCGAACAAATCCGTCGATGTGCCTGAACAACGATTTCCAATAATAGGCAGCAGCCCGTGCCTCCAGATTCTCAGGATCGCCACTCCTCACATCGTTTGCCCACACTCGCATACACTTGACCTCTTCACCCGTACACTGATGTAACACCGCAGCCTGATTGGCAATCTTGGCCTGTATCGTTTGCTGCCACAGCTGTTTCTTCAGCGGCAGCGACGCATCCAGCTGTCTACGAAAGCGTTCATTCTGAGTAGTATTGCCGTAAAGAGGGAGCATCAAGCCTATCGGCATACTCTTGTCATTACAAGTTATCACCGCGCAGTTGTTCTCCAGCAAGGCTTCCAGCAGGCCATGAGTGATGGTGATGCGCGAGTTATCCAACACCACCACGCCAATATCCTCGACCGGCCGGGTTACCTCCGCCTGTCTTTTCAATTCTTCCGGATAAGAGGAGGCCTGTTCCACTTCCGGAATCTTGATAACCAGTTGCGCATTGCGCAAAGACAAGTAGGCCGGAGAACCAAAGTAAAGCGTTCGTTTTATCATAGAAGTTACAATTTAAAATTCCGGTTGTTCGGTCACGGTTCCAAGTCTGTCGACTTTTATCGGTAAACATACATCCTTTATCATCTCGCCGGTCAAAGCACGCTCCATCTTGTTTAAAGCCGAATATTCATACTTATCAACAATTGAAACGGCCACATTTACCGGAAGAAAATAACATTGTTTCTTGCTAGCACTCACCATCTTATAAATCCTACCTTTATCAAGTGGCATGTTTATCCTTCTTTCACGCAATTCCTCTTCGGTGGGCACATAAACCAAATCGGTGGGCGACAGCACAAACTTCGGGGCATTGCCATTCACATCATTTGGCACGGAAGGCAAACCCTGTTTCTGACGTTCAATCACCACATTCAGCGGAATGGTATCAAAGGAACGCACAATCTTCCGGCTTCCATCCTTTTCGGTCACCGTTGTTTCATATACAGCAAAAAACAGATTGGTACCCTTGGCCGCTTCCACAAACTTCGACGCTTTGTTTCCCATCTGTCCCACGGCAAACTTATTGGCCTGCTCATAGATTCGCACCTTATAGATAGGCTGATGCAGCCTCCCGTTGTTCAACTGCACAATATTTGCATTCATTTCGGCAATACCGTCGGGCGAGAAGGCCTGTTCCGCATCATCTCCATAGTTCTCCAAATGGCGGAGCAGGATTTTCTGAATTGCCGTATCGGCCACCTTCTTCTCAATCGTGTCTCTGGTGAACGAAACATCAAGCGATTTGCGGGAAGCAAAATAACGCTTGTCGGTCTGCTTGGTAAAGTAATACACTTTTATCTTGGAAAGATCAATGTCGGCCCACACCTCTTTGTGCTCATCAAAATATTGGGCAATCCGTTTTACGTCATAGCCCAAACGCAACAATTCGCGAAGTTTCGCCTTCAGATCCTTTTCAACAACATCCGCAACGCGTTCCACGGCTTTCTTCAACGATACGGTCTCCACCTTGCGCAAGTTAATCTCGCCGTAATACGTATCCTTGTGCATCGGTTTGCGTATGGCCCAACTGTCTCCCTTGGTCTGGCGCACCGTCACCTTGCGTCCGTCTTCATAGTGACGGTAATGATTTTTCGTCTTGTTGATGACACGCAAGTTCTGCTTGAAACTGGCTATCAGACCACACAACACCTCATATACATCCTGTGTGAAGGTTGGCCAGGGTTTGTTTACAATCCAACGATAATCCCCTTTATCGTTCACACGGCTTTTCGTGCACAACAGACGCTGCAAATCCGTCCGGCTGACCTTGGCGCCTTTGCGTGCCGACTCGTTGTTGAGATAGTTGACCATGTTGCGTGTCGCGCAGGCTATGACTATGGCATCCATGGCATGATGACGATGGTCGATGCGTTTCTTGTTGAATCCCCGCTGATATTCCAACGGCATGGCGGGAATGGGTTGTCCGTTGGTGTTCAGCGTCACGAAAGCATGACCGCCGTCCATCTCGTCCAGACGTTGAAAACGAGATAAAACAATCTTGTTCCACACGTCCGTAATACCCCAATCGCGCTTCAAACGGTCCGTCACGCCTCCCGTGCAAACAATCACATTCTTCGATGTAGCCTCGGCCTCGCCTTCTTCGCGTACGACATTCGACAGCAACGAAGTCACCAGCCTGCTGATATACCGGCTGTCGTTCAACTGACGCTCGATGAACTCCTCCGGAATGTCGTCCATCAGCAACTTTCTCATCTTTGCCCGATTGCGTGCATAATGTTCGTGCACGAACTTTTCATATCCTTCCACCGAAAGCAAAGTTACCTGACGCCCATAACTCAATGTCACCACCTCGCCATGATGTTTCTTGATGAACTCGTAACCCAGCAGATTCCCTTTCAGTTTGTTCACTTCGGACTCGCAAATCACCTTGTTGCTGAAGGAATCATCGAAATAGCGGGATTGGGGAATGACGTGCTCTATCTCATAAGCCGGCGTAAACAGACGGTTAAGCGGAATAAGGTCGCCCGTGTAAGGCGAACAGTACTTTTGCTCCAGCCAACATTTGTAACGCATCACTTCTGCCGTGGAAGGCCGGGAGTTTCCGTTCAGTTTCTTGAGAATGGCTGCAATGTCATCGGGCAATTCCGGCTCGCTCATCAGCACCTCTTCTTCGTAGATACGCAATATCTCCTGCTGGCTTTGCGAATAAGGACGTACATTTTCCACGCCGAACTCCGGATTCCGGAACTCCATCAACAATGCCTTGATGCGCAGGTTTGTCTGTTCGTTTTCGAGCGCACGGCGGGTCATCTCCGCACGCTTGTCGGCCGGATTCTTCATTTCGCGTCCCAGCTCGATGTGTATCTCGTCAATCTGTCCGACCCGTTTCCAGACATCTCTCACCACACGCAAAGTTTCCAACACCACCTGCTCCACCACCGGATTGCGCAGGGAGTGTTGCCTGAACTGCTTCAGATAATCGTCTATATCAGCCGGAGAAGTCCACCTGTCCGCCGATTTGGCCTCGGAGTGACGGCCATAGACTACATAACATGCCAGCCATAAAGGCAATCCGCGAAAATGGGTCACATCCGTCAGTCCGGACGCCTTTTCACGCACTCGCGGCACAATGCTTTCATCCCATTCGCCATCCACCAGATGCGCGATGCGTTGCCGGGTGTTGGCGTCAATATCCGCCTCATTCCAATAATGTCCCATACGCATCAAAGGCAACAATTTTTTAATGGCTTTGGCCGAATAGGCGCCATAGTCCTTGGGAAACGGAGGGAACTTGGCAAACACTTCGACAAAATCAGCACTCAGACCGTATCTGTCGGCATACTTGCGAAGCGCCTTGGTTATCTCGACCTTATCCTCCACCGAATAAAGGATATGCCACAATGCCTCTTCTTTCTCCCCAGTAAGGAAGTCGTCGCCGACATGAGCCTGTTTGAGGTATTTCAGGAGTTGCGCACGCGTTTCGTTGCCCGGATACGTTTTATCCTCCACATAGTTCCAGCGGTAAGCGGCCAGCCGTTTCTTGTCGCTCTTTCCCAAAAGAAATGCCAACAGCTTATCTTGTTCCACCGTGGGACGTTCGTTCAGCCAGTCAAACAAAGCCGTGCGGGCATCCTCTGTCCCCAGCAGCTCGTCGGTCACGTCAAGATTCAACACCAGACGACCGTCGACCCGGTCTTCGCGCCGGTAAATGCGCAGGTTCTGCAAAAACTGCCACAAGCGGAACTCCTGAAACAGCGGATGCGACTTGGCGATGCACTTCACCGGTACCGGCACCGGTTCGCCCGTCCGTTTGTCGAGATAAACATGGCTTTCATACGGACAATTGCTTATCAGCGATTTTTTGGTTTTCAACGGACGCTGATAAAACAGAATGTCGTCCACGAACAAGTATATGAAGTCACGGCCCGCAATGCTGTTCCGATAAGCGTCGTTGCTCGGATAGAGCTCTTCCACGCAAGCCCGATAGAGCTCTCTGTCGCGCAATTCGTCGTGAAAGCGCAGCTGTGCCTCCAATATCTTTCGCAGCTCATCCTTATAGAACTTGCGTTCGACCGTCCGCACCAGCTTGCCGCGGATTTTCTGTCGCGGGTTGCTCAACAATGCATGGTAAATATACTCACCAACAGTTTCACCAGACTTTTCAATATCTTTTTCCGTCTTTTTCTTAATCAGATTCCAATCATCTTCCTTGGGCATGCGAAACGAGCGTTTCACCGTACCGTCTTTGTCGAGTTTGGGAGTCCCGTCCGGATTGAGCGACGTGGTAACGATAAATTCCTTCGTCTTCCCCACCCAGTCCGGTTTCATCCGGCTCGCAAAATGATACACCATGCCGTTCTCCAAAGTCACGTCATACCACGTGTCCTTTCCGCGTTTGTCTCCGCTATCTTCCACGCTCTCAACTCGCAGGGCGTAATACTCCTCCAGCTTCCCGGTCTGGGAAGAGATCTCCTCGTCTTCTCCACGGAGTTGGTAATAGCCACGCTTCTGATTAAAATTAAGCAGAATCCATGCCAGCTCCTCCCTACTGATTTTTGAGGTCAGCGCTTTCGTCCGCAAGTAATACAACGTCCAGTCGTAAGGAATCTTTTGCCCGTCGGCCATCCATTGGGGAGCCGACCGCCTGAAATCCTCAAGCATCTCCTGAAAGGATGATTGGAACAAAAATTCATATCCTTTCCCTTCGGAATTTTTCTTCCAAGGAAATTTACATTCAACACCCGAAGCAAACTTCCCGTAGCGCGTCAGACAGTCAACATAATGTTGAGGCAGAAAATTCATCAATGCCAGCACGCGATGCAACCGCTCCCGCCTCAACAGATGGCGTTCCCTGATGCGACGCACTCCTCTGAAGGCAGTCCGCTCCGCCACCAGCGATTTGGAATTGCCCTTGTCAAAATCGGTCAATGCCGCGGCATCCATAGGGATAATGCGACTTCCGGCCGATTCTATGCTTTTCAACGTCGTATTACCTTGGTGATCACACTCGGCATTAATCACTGACCAGCCTATGCTGTTGGTGCCCAAATCCAGGCCTAATATCTTTTTCATGGTATGCAACTATTTATTTTCCGTAAAAAATCGATATGTAAATAGAAATGTATAAAAATAAGCTACTCATAAGACATTCTCAAAGAACGGGGTAATGACTTGGCAACAGTCGCTATTTCTGCGATATACTTTATTAATCCCAATGCAAAAGTAGTATATTCCATTAAACAGCAAAAATGTTTATCCATTTATTTATTACATGCTTCTGCATGAGCAATTTTCTATCATACAAATCCACTTTCTCTTTGTTATTTCAAATTGTTTGTGCTTTTAGTTGGAACAGCGTGGAATACACCATTTTCAAGCTTTTTTATTTTACATACAGAAAAGTTCCTCTTTTGATTGGTTAAACGATGTAGTTCTTTACTATTGCAGAAATAAAACATCATTTTCTATGTAAGAAAAGCACAATCGATTGGATTTTAGGCATATTTCTACTTTTTTCTTGCTGTTATATCATTTCTTTCATAACTTGCACTTGTTTTTCAGTCTGTATGGTTGAATATTGCGTCTTACCTTTACCGCTTGAAGTTTTTAAAGACATTACAACTTTTTAATTGACCTGCTGCAATATTGTCCTAAATAAAGATGAAGAAATAAAGAAAGGAAGTAGCCACTAAGGAGCAAAATGTCTATCTTAGTG
>CALUJS010000091.1 GCA_944321015.1 uncultured Phocaeicola sp.
CACCTTGCCGCTGCGGGCCTTGTCGCTCTTGAGGTTGTACTTGTGGAAGCGGTCGAACAGCTGGTGGTCGGTGAAGAAGCAGCAGCGCACGGTGTGGTCGACGAAGCCCGCGTGGAGCGTCCGGTCGACGGGCGTGAAGGGGATGTTGTCGCCGCGCTCCTCGAAGATGGCCCTCAGGCGGTCGGTCTGCTTCGCGCTGTCGGAGAGGATGAAGAGGCGGTAGCCGCGCGCCAGGAAGCCCGTCAGCGAGGCCGACACGAGGTCGAAGTTCTTGTGGAAGACGGGCTGCGGCTCGGTGGAGAACTGCAGGGTGGCGTCGGGGGTGCCCGTGGGTCGCGCTCCGAACTCCACGCGGCGGAAGTCGAGGGCGCGGCGGGCGAACTCCTCCTGCGAGGCCGTGGCGGGCAGCGCCACGTGGTCAATCCCCTCCTCCTCGGCCAGGGCGATGGCGGCCTGGGGCGAGACGGCCTCGGCGTGTACGCTGCCCACCTTCTCGCACGTCCAGTGGAAGTCGCGCACGCAGAGCAGGGTGTCGGCCGCCAGGAAGTCGAGCAGCTGCACCTCGCCCCCGCCGCACGAGGCCGGTTCGGGCACGATGGAGACGCTGTCCTTGCGCTCGCGGGAGAGCTGCGTCTCCACCTCGAAGGTGCGTATGCTGTCTATCTCGTCGCCGAAGAAGTCGATGCGGCAGGGATATTCCGACGAGTAGGAGAAGACGTCGATGATGCTGCCGCGCACGGCATACTGTCCGGGCTCGTAGACGTAGTCCACGCGGCGGAATCCGAAGTCGGACAACGCACGGGCCGTCGCCACGGGGTCGCACGGGCTTCCGGCCGTCAGCACCAGCGTCCGCTCCGAAAGGTTCTCGCGCGAGACCACCTTCTCGGCCAGGGCCTCGGGATAGGTCACCACGCACACGGGGCGTCCGCCCTGCTGCAGGCGGCTCAGGGCCTCGGTGCGGAGTATCTCGTTGGCGGCATCCTTCTGGCCGTACTTGATGGCACGGCGGTAGGCCGAGGGGAAGAAGAGGACGTCGGCGTCGCCCACAATCTGCACCAGGTCGTGATAGAAGTAGCCTGCCTCCTCGAGGTCGTTGAGGATACAGACGAGCGGCAGACGCGCCCCTTCGCGGATGAAATTAGACAGAAACAACGGGGCCGACGACGCACAGAGGCCTTGCAAAAAAACGGTGCGGACCGATTCTTTTGCCACCAGTGCAGTGAACGCCTTCGCATTGGGATGACCCCCGTAGACGGATTGCATTCCTTGTATATCCATTGGGTCGTAGGTTTATTGACGCGCAAAGGTAAGCAAAATCCTCCAAACCTGTATCGCCCCCGCCGCCGCGGCTTCCAAGGGAAACCTCCGCCCCTGCCGGGAGCGCGGACACGCACCGCCGGAGGACCTCCGTCCGGGCATCCGGACAACACGGTCAGACGTACATCCGACGGTGTGTCAGACGTACATCTGATGATGCGTCAGACGTACATCTGAATGAGCATCAGACGTACATCTGACCTGGGTCAAGACACGTGTGTCGGCATCGGCAAGACAGGCCCGAAGACGAAACGGACGCCGGGCGGCACCGACCGTCAGGAGCATGGTCGGCACCGCCCGGCGCGCGGGGGAAGGATGGGGTCAGCGTTTCAGGTTGGGGTTGAGAATGGCCTCCTCGTAGGGATAGGGGCTGTACATGCGGCTGTCGTCCCACGCGCCGCTGACGGGGACGGCCTCGCGGCGGAACACGCCGGGCGCGACCTCTATCTCGGGATTCTCGACGCGGAACTCGAAGTGTTCCTTCATCCGATACATGCGGAACATGTCGCGGGCGCGGGTGGCGAAGCCCGACCAGTAGTATCCGGCCATCTCCCAGCCGTGCTCGTCGTAGGCGGCCTCGGCCAGCTCGTCGGGGGTCATGGCGGTGGTGTAGAGGTTGGTGGCGGCCCCGTCGGCGCGGTTTCGCACTCGGTTGAGCACGTCGACGGCCTTCCGCGTGACGCTGCCCGCGCGGGCGGTGGCCTCGGCATACCAGCAGTAGACCTCGGAGAGGCGTATCACCTGGATGGTCTTCTCGCCGAACTGCACGAGCTTCGTCGGGTCGCGATAGTCGAACTCGGTGCCGCGCTCGGTGGCCTCGACGGACTTCATGAAGACGGGCGCCACGACGGCGCGCGAGGAGGGTTCGGTGTCATACCACCAGGGGCGCAACACGCCGTCGGCCAGCATGATTTGGGGGAAGTAGGTGGCCTCCTTGCGCGGGCCGTCGGGGAAGTCCTTCCAGAACTTGATTTCGCCGTTGGTGTCGCCCCAACCGTTCTGAATCATGTCGTCCAGCACGTCGGTCTGGGGCGTGGAGGCGGCGGTGCGGTCGCGGTTGTAGTAGATGCCCAGCAGCAGCTCGGGGTTGTTGTAGTTGTACTTCATGGAGTAGACGTCGGCATAGTCGTCCAAGAGGCGGTAGTAGTACGTCCCGCGGTCGGCCGCGTCGATGACCTCCTCGGCCTTGTCCGCCGCCAGGCGGTAGTAGTCGGCCCCGAGGTTGAGCGGCCATCCGGCCATGCACATGTAGACGTAGGCCATGGTGGCCTTCACCGCGCCCTCGGAGACGGCATAGTTGACGCCGTTCTGCAGATAGGGCGCCTCGGTGTAGAGGGCGGGGCATCCCTGCTCGGCAATCTTCAGGTCGGAGAGGATGAGCTCGTAGACGTCGGCCACCGACGAGAGCGGCGTGGCGGGGTCGAGCTCGTCCTCCAGCACGACGGGCACCTCGCCCCAGGTGGTGACGAGGTAGAAGTAGGAATAGGCCCGCCAGTAGTGTGCCTGCGCCATGGCGCGGGTGACGAGCGCGGGGTCGGCAACGGGCGTGCGCCCGGCGTTGTTGATGATGAAGTTGGCGGCCTTGACGACCTTGTAGCGTTGCTCCCAGAGGGCGGTGAGCCAGGCGTTGTTGTCGGTCACGGCGTATTGGTCGTGCTCGCGCAGGGGCTGCTTGTTGCTCGACGGGTGGGTCGATATGTCGTCGCCCGCCAGGAAGTTGGTGCCGCAATAGTTGTTCTGCGACTGCGACACGGCCACCACCGAGTAGAGGGCGTTGAGCGAGGCGTCGAGGTCTTCCTTGCTCTGGAAGAAGTCCTCCGCGGGCAGCTGGCCGTAGGCGTTCTCGTCGAGGAAGTCGCTGCAGGCCGCGAGGCAGCACAGGCTTGCCGCGCAGAGGCAGAGGGTGCGAATGGGTCTGTATATCCGGTTCATAGTGTGTGTGCTGTATATAATAATAAGGTATATGCTGATTAGAAGTTAAGTTTCAGGCCGAAGGTGACGGTGCGCGGCACGGGATAGGCTCCATAGTCCAGTCCGTCGGCTCCGGAGTAGACCTCGGGGTCCATGCCCTTGTAGCCCGTGATGGTGAACACGTCCTGCGCGCTGACGGAGAGCTGTATGGCGGCAATCCGTGTCAGCCTTCGCGGTATGGTGTAGGACAGGCTGACGTTCTTCAGCTTGATGAACGAGGCGTCCTCGAGGAAGTAGTCGGAGTTGCCGTAGTACTTGTTGTCGGAGTTCGTGAGGCTGGGATAGCGCGCCTCGCTCTTGTCCGTCACATAGTCCCATCCCTTGAAGTAAGCGTCGCCCAGACGGACGAAGCGCGTCTCGCCGGTCATCGACGATATCATGAAGCGGCTCAGGTTCAGCCGGTCGAATCCCGTGGCAGCGGTGAAGAATACGTTGAGCGTCCAGTTGCGCCACGTCAGGGTGTTGTTCCAGCCGAAAGTCCACTCGGGGCTGGCCTGGCCCTTGATGACGAGGTCGTCCGACGTGGGCGACGTGGTGAGCGAGCCGTCGGCCTTCCGGTAGAGGTTGGCTCCCCGGTCGTCGAAGCCTTCCCACTGATAGACGTAGAAGGAGCCGAGGGGATAGCCCGGCTTCATGATCTGCATGGCTCCGCCCAGGTTGCTGTAGTTGGTGGTCAGCACGAAGTCGTCGCCCGCCAGGTCGACCACCTTGTTTCTCACGTAGGCGGCGTTGAAGTTGGTCTCCCACACCACGCTGGTCTTCACGGGGAAGGCATGGAGCGAGAGTTCCACGCCGGTGTTCTCCAGCTCGCCCTGGTTGACCCAGTAGGTTCCTCCGCCGTCGTAGCGGGGCACCTGCTTCTGGAAGAGCAGGTCTACGGTGCGCTTCTTGAACCAGTCGACCGAGAGGTTCACGCCCCACATGCTGAGGTCGAGTCCCAGGTCATACTGATAGGTCTTCTCCCACGTCAGGTCGGTCGAGACGAACTGATTGCTCCAGTATCCGGTGTAGCTCGTGGAGGTTCCCCATCCGTAGGACGTGCCGGAGAGCATGTTCAGCGTGCTGTAGGAGGATATGGCCTGATTGCCCGTCACGCCGTAGCTGGCGCGCAGCTTCAGCTGCTCCACCACGTGCTGCCGCTGCATGAAGCCTTCGCGGGCGATGTCCCATGCCAGGGCCACGGAGGGGAACCATCCCCAGCGGTGGTCCTTTTGGAACTTCGACGAGCCGTCGGCGCGCAGGGCGGCCGTGACGAAGTAACGCTTCTTGTAGTCGTAGCCTGCGCGGACGATGCCCGAGGCGAGCGACGACTCGGTGTAGGAATTGCTTTCGTTGCGCGTGGTGGCGTTGGCAATGTTCCAGTAGCCGACGTTCTCGTTGAGCAGGTTGGAGCCTCCGGCCGAGAGTCCGGTGTCGAACGTCCGGCTTATCTCCCACACGGCCATGGCCGAAAGGCTGTGGTCGCCAAAGGTGCGCTGGAAGGTCAGGTTGTTGGTGTTCTGCCAATAGCGGTGCAGGCTGCTTGAGTTGTTCATGCTGTTTATGGCGCCCGGGGCAATCAGCTTGGACGAGAAAGAGTACGACGGACTGTGGTCGTAGTCGTATCCGCCCTGCACGGAAAGCGTCAGTCCCTTGGCTATCTTGAAGAGCAACATCAGGTTGGCGTTGAAGTTATAGCTGTAGGAGTCGCTGCTGTTCTCCGTCAGTATGCCGTAGGGATTGGTCGCGTTGGCCAGATTGTAGGGGTCCTTGTTGTAGATGCCCGTGTCGGGGTCGCGCATCTCCATGGTGGGCGAGTAGCTCAACACGTGGAACCAGTCGGGCGCGCCGTTCTTCTGGTGGATGACCGCCGCGTTCATCTTGGCCGATATCGTGAGCCACGGGCGCACGTCGGCATCCACGTTGGCACGTACGCCGTAGCGTTTGTAGCGCGAGTTGATGGTCACGGCCTCCTGGTCGAGCATCTGGCCGGAGAGGAGATACTTCACCTTCTCGCTGCCGCCCGATATGCCCAGGCTGTAGTCCTGCGTCAGGGCCGTCCGGGTCATGAGGTCGAGCCAGTCGATGCCCTTCGTGCCGTTCTTGTAAGCCTCCAGGTCGGCAGCCGATATGGTCTGCGAGCCCCGCACGTCGTTCAGCGCCTGTGCATACTCGTAGGCATTGAGCAGGTCGTAGTTCTTGCGCACCTGCGACAGGCCTATCTTTCCGTCGAAGGTGATGCGTGCCCGGCCCTCGCGTCCGCTGCGCGTGGTGACCAGGATGACGCCGTTGGCTCCGCGCGAACCATATATGGCCGTTGAGGAAGCGTCCTTCAGCACCTCCATCGACTGAATGTCCTGCGGGTTCAGTCCGTCGAGCCCGCTGGAAGAGATGATGCCGTCGATGACGTAAAGCGGATCGCTGCTCTTGTTGATGGAGGTCGTTCCGCGGATGCGCACCTTGGCTCCCGCTCCGGGCATACCGCTGCTGGAGGTCACCTCCACACCAGCCGTGCGCCCCTGCAGGATGTCGGCCACGTTCTTCACCGGCTGTTCTTCAAACTGGCGCGTCCCCACGGTCGAGACGGAACCGGTCAGGTCGCTTTTCTTCACCGTGCCATAGCCCACGACAACCACCTCGTCGAGCAGCTGATTGTCTTCCTCCAGCACGACGGGATAGCGCGAAAGTCCGCGCCTCACCCGTATCTCGCGCGTGCGATATCCTATATAAGATATGACCAGCGTCGAGCGCAAAGGCACTTCGAGGGTGAAGCGTCCGTTCAAGTCGGTCGTGGTGCCTATCGACGGTTCGCCTTTCACCACAACAGACGCACCGATGATGCTTTCGCCCTGTTTGTCGCTGATGAGGCCGGTCACGCGCTTCCTCCCGTTGGGCAGAAGCACTTCTTCCGTGTCATGCAGGCCGTCATCCGACGGGACGGGAGCCATCCCCTGAGCCAGAAGGCTGTCGGCGGGCAACGCCCACATTCCGAGAAGGAACAACAGCCATACGGCGCTTTTCTTCAATGTAGTTTTCAATTCCATAGGATTTATTTGTTTCATACACTTTCCATACCCGACATGCAACAAACGACATTCCATTCCACAACCCGCAAGCCGGCAACATCCATGCAACGCACTACGTATCTGCATCATACATCCCTATTCCGGTCTCCCCTCTCCCTCCGTTCGCCCCGGCATCCACATGGGGAATCATGGGGAGAATATCCACACCCCACGTCTCCCAATCCCGACCTCCGACAAACCTCTTGCAACATACCCCCTCAAGCGTCCATATCCGCGCTCGCGAGCCGCCATATGGCCGCCCGCAAGCGGACATATCCTCCGACACGAGCGGACATATGCAGGCACACAAGGCTCCGCCCGGACAGATGATTTTACGCGCCGGGCGGAAAATATTCGTCGGCAGATGGCTGCACCACAAGTTATTTTCATTTACTTTGCACAACCATATCTTTATTTACTAACTTACTTAACATTCGACAAAAACAACATGGTTAACAGATTTGTCCTCAACGAAGTGTCCTACTTCGGCCCCGGCGCACGCGAAGTGCTGCCTCAGGAAGTGAAACGTCTCGGTCTGCACAAAGCATTTGTGGCTTCCGACAAAGACCTGATCAAGTTCGGCGTAACGGACAAGGTGCTGACGGTGCTCGACAAGGCCGGCATCCCCTACGAAGTGTTCAGCGAAATCAAGCCCAATCCCACGGTAGCCAACGTGAAAGCCGGCGTCAAGGCGTTTGCCGAATCCGGTGCCGACTTCATCCTGGCCATCGGCGGCGGCTCGTCCATCGACACATCCAAAGCCATCGGCATCATCACCAACAATCCGGAGTTTAACGACGTGGTGTCATTGGAAGGCGTTGCTCCGACCCGCAAGAAATCAGTGCCCATCATTGCCCTGCCCACCACCGCCGGAACGGCTGCCGAGGTGACCATCAACTACGTCATCACCGACGAAGAGCACGAGAAAAAGATGGTATGCGTGGACCCGAACGACATCCCCGCCATAGCCATCGTCGACGCCGAACTGATGTACACGCTGCCCAAGAGCCTCACCGCCTCCACGGGTCTGGATGCCCTGACGCACGCCATCGAAGGCCTCATCACCAAAGGGGCATGGGAAATGAGCGACATGTTTGAAATCAAAGCCATCGAAATGATAGCCCGCTACCTCGAAACAGCCGTGAACGAGCCGAACAATGCCGAAGCACGAAACGGCATGGCCGTGGCACAATACATCGCCGGCATGGCCTTCTCCAACGTTGGACTGGGCGTCGTACACGGCATGGCTCACCCGCTGGGCGCCATCTTCGACGTACCCCACGGCGTGGCCAACGCCCTGCTGCTCCCCACCATCATGGAATTTAACGCGCCGGCCGCCCTCGACAAATACGTGGACATTGCCAAAGCCATGGGCGTCTACAAAGAGGGCATGACCCGCGAAGAAGCCGCCCAAGCTGCCGTGGATGCCGTGAAGGCGCTCTCCTTCAGAGTGGGCATTCCGCAACACCTCTCCGAACTGGGCATCAAAGAGGAAGACCTGCCTAAGCTGGCAGCATCGGCCATCCGCGATGTCTGCACCCCGGGCAACCCGCGTGAGGTAACTGAAGAAATCATCCTCGACCTCTATCGAAAAGTATTATAAGAAGCCCTCTTCTTATAATTAAAGTTTAAAGGCACAAACCATAGGCACCGTTCCCATGCGTTTGTGCCTCAACTGTAAAACCACATAACAATATCCGGCAATGCCATTAGGTTGTTTACTTTGGGCCATTATCATTGTAGTCATCAGCATCAACATGTGGGGATGGGTGCCGGTTATCTTCTGGGTAATACTGGTCGTCCTCGCCGTATTTCTCGGAGAACGTTACCCGCTCATCAAAAAGAAGAATAAAAACAATAAAAAACGTTGAATCACGGGAATACACGCCAAATTAATAGAACGGCAGGGATGGCAGAATGATGTAGGCCGGTGGCAGGAAGGCCCGGAGGACGCGTCGCACATGCCGTAGATTGACAACGCGAACTACTGTAGTTCACCATACGAAGTACAGTAGTTCATAAAACAACCCCATCGTATGAATCAACACACAACGACGTTAAAGGAAGCCTTTGTGATTTGCTTTCAAATTAGTATCTTCACACCATCAAGCACAGCACTCGGACTGCAAGATACTGCTTGACCAGCGTTGTGATTTGCTTTCAAATTAATAGCTTTGCACAACAAAAGAAAAATATAAAAACATGAAGTTATCAAAAACGTTATGGATGATATACAAAATAGTATATTATACAACACTCATTATACTTTGTTTTATTTGTGCGTATTATCTGATACAATTTTTAGGAGCTTGTGCAATTTTTGGTACAACAGAAACTTGCAACCTGTGCATAAAAGCACTAAGAATGATGTCTCAAGATAGTGGAGCATCATATGAATATTTAAATGTTCTGTTTTTTACAATATATGAACCACTAATAATTATACTATTAACGATAATCTCAATCATCGCATTACACACAAATAACAAGATTTATAAAGAGGTGTTAAAACTAATTCTACTAATTCTCTTAATCACAGGAGCAGGATGTTTAGTTTTATTAGGATTATATTTCCTTAAACTAATCTAAGCACAAAACCAGATAAGAAAAATGTAGTGGCCATCTTACGCCATCAAGCACAGCTCGGACATTGATTTGAATTGTGTGAAGATGGTTGTGATTTGCTTTCAAATTAGTATCTTTACGCCATCAAGCACAGCGCTCCGTGGTGCTCGGTGTTCTCCCCTGCAGTTGTGATTTGCTTTCAAATTAGTATCTTTACGCCATCAAGCACAGCTGAACTTGGCTCAAATCGAGGTCGAGACGGGTTGTGATTTGCTTTCAAATTAGTATCTTTACGCCATCAAGCACAGCTTAATATGCGTACATGTCTGAAGAATATGTGTTGTGATTTGCTTTCAAATTAGTATCTTTACGCCATCAAGCACAGCTGAACTTGGCTCAAATCGAGGTCGATACTGGTTGTGATTTGCTTTCAAATTAGTATCTTTACGCCATCAAGCACAGCATAACGGTTAATCCCACATTGTGGGATGCAGTTGTGATTTGCTTTCAAATTAGTATCTTTACGCCATCAAGCACAGCTTCTTTTGCCCAGATACATAGTTTTTTTGTGTTGTGATTTGCTTTCAAATTAGTATCTTTACGCCATCAAGCACAGCTCAGGCGATACACCGTGTAGGGCATGCAGTGTTGTGATTTGCTTTCAAATTAGTATCTTTACGCCATCAAGCACAGCGCACCGCGCCCATGGCTCCCACGAGCGCGGGTTGTGATTTGCTTTCAAATTAGTATCTTTACGCCATCAAGCACAGCGTTACCGTTTTCTACAGCATGTAGTACAGCGTTGTGATTTGCTTTCAAATTAGTATCTTTACGCCATCAAGCACAGCCAGGGAAAGGTGCTGGAACGCATAGACTACGTTGTGATTTGCTTTCAAATTAGTATCTTTACGCCATCAAGCACAGCTGAAATGAACAGAAAAGAAAGATTGATTAGGTTGTGATTTGCTTTCAAATTAGTATCTTTACGCCATCAAGCACAGCTAACGGTTACAGTAACCACTACATAGGGGTGTTGTGATTTGCTTTCAAATTAGTATCTTTACGCCATCAAGCACAGCTTTTCCTTTGATACGTCGTAGTTGTCAAGCGTTGTGATTTGCTTTCAAATTAGTATCTTTACGCCATCAAGCACAGCCTGAATACCTTCTTTGCTAAGCCATACACGTTGTGATTTGCTTTCAAATTAGTATCTTTACGCCATCAAGCACAGCTCCAAGGCTTCAAACGACCCGCCCGTCATGGTTGTGATTTGCTTTCAAATTAGTATCTTTACGCCATCAAGCACAGCTTCATACTCGTTACTGTCGTAACTGTTCCGTTGTGATTTGCTTTCAAATTAGTATCTTTACGCCATCAAGCACAGCAAAAAAGACAAAGAAAATGAGGAAGATAGAGTTGTGATTTGCTTTCAAATTAGTATCTTTACGCCATCAAGCACAGCAGATGAAATCACCCACGGCGTAGCGTTTTCGTTGTGATTTGCTTTCAAATTAGTATCTTTACGCCATCAAGCACAGCAGCTTCGTTGCGTTCTTTCAATTCGTTACGTTGTGATTTGCTTTCAAATTAGTATCTTTACGCCATCAAGCACAGCGAACTTGGCGCAAATCGAGGTCGAGACTGGTTGTGATTTGCTTTCAAATTAGTATCTTTACGCCATCAAGCACAGCTCGTTAACCGTAATCAAGCAGAACTTTATAGTTGTGATTTGCTTTCAAATTAGTATCTTTACGCCATCAAGCACAGCCGCTTCTAATTATTTCCCCGGTCTCATTTTGTTGTGATTTGCTTTCAAATTAGTATCTTTACGCCATCAAGCACAGCAACAGTACTTCTATCAAAATCTTCATTTAAGTTGTGATTTGCTTTCAAATTAGTATCTTTACGCCATCAAGCACAGCTCCAGCTTTTCTTGGATAACACTCCGCAGTGTTGTGATTTGCTTTCAAATTAGTATCTTTACGCCATCAAGCACAGCATTTTAACGCTAGTGGAATTACACGGGGTTGTTGTGATTTGCTTTCAAATTAGTATCTTTACGCCATCAAGCACAGCGGGCCGACAACTGACTAACGTTTATTTTTGGTTGTGATTTGCTTTCAAATTAGTATCTTTACGCCATCAAGCACAGCATTTTATCTTCTCAGGGTCGTCCAGCCCCGGTTGTGATTTGCTTTCAAATTAGTATCTTTACGCCATCAAGCACAGCTCATAATCCTTGCCAATTACACCCGTTACCGTTGTGATTTGCTTTCAAATTAGTATCTTTACGCCATCAAGCACAGCATCAAAGGGGCTTTTGCCTGAAATGGATGAGTTGTGATTTGCTTTCAAATTAGTATCTTTACGCCATCAAGCACAGCAACTAAATTTTAACACGCAATTTTGTGTGAGTTGTGATTTGCTTTCAAATTAGTATCTTTACGCCATCAAGCACAGCTTGTACTCTATATTGAGCATTCACATTTAGTTGTGATTTGCTTTCAAATTAGTATCTTTACGCCATCAAGCACAGCCCTCCACATAGCGGTAAACGCCGCAGCTTTGTTGTGATTTGCTTTCAAATTAGTATCTTTACGCCATCAAGCACAGCTGGGATGCTGCCACCTGCCGGGCTACCGGCGTTGTGATTTGCTTTCAAATTAGTATCTTTACGCCATCAAGCACAGCATCAAAGGGGCTTTTGCCTGAAATGGATG
>CALUJS010000092.1 GCA_944321015.1 uncultured Phocaeicola sp.
ATCAAAGAACGACTGTAATTGATTAAATATTAATAGTTTAATAATAGCAGATTGATTTTTATCGCACCACTATTAATGTTTAATTAAAAATATGTATTTTATGAAAGATTTTATTTCGGAATTTGGATTGACATTTAAACAAACTTGTTTGTTGTTTAGTTTGGAAAGGCAAATAGTACTTGATGACATTATGAACAGTAAGGTCAATAATAAGTATGAAGATGCTAGTAAAAAACAGCAGTGGCTTTATTTATGGGAAGTCCATATAAATGATTTTTTGAATCATCTGGAAAACGTGTCAGAAACAGCAGTTGACATTACAAAGATTGATTGTGAGAAGTTATTAGAAAATATAGAAAAGGAGTCGTATTCAACGGTATCAGGAATAAAAGCATGGCGTTATTTGATATTGTTGGAATGTACACTATTTACTCCTTATTATTCGTTTGTTACATCGAAGATTGAAAAGTTAAGCTTTATAGATAAAATAAAGAGCATATTTAATGGACTATCATTAGATGAGGCTTGTCAAAAGTTAAGTTTAGGAAAAATCGCAGAATTGCTATGCGTAAAATCAAGTTATGTTGAAATATTCAAGAAACGTTATCAGGAATCAATAAGGTCTCTATCAGGCTTTTGGACGAAAGTGCTGTTAGCGGGTGGAGTAGGAATGATTATTGCTGTTACGGTTGTGTTGTTATTTATTAATCCAATTGCGGCCGCTTTTGCAGCTCCTGGTTTATATGGGGCGGCTGCTTTTAGTGCAGGTATGGCTGCGTTAGGTGGGGGTGCTATTGCTGCAGGAGGATTTGGTATAGCTGGAGGTATAGCTGTTTTAGTTGGAGGAGCTTTGGTGCTGGGTGGTACTACTGGTGCTGGAATTACGGCTTTGGCTTCTTCTACTCCTCAAATAGTTTTGACTGAATTAGCTAAGATTGAAGTCGTATTGAAAGAAATAATCATTGGAATTCAAAAAGATACAAAAATGTTGCAGGAAGTTATTTTGCAGTTAAATAAGAATTTGAATGAGATGCAAAGTGAATTGGTTAAGTTGAAATTTGAAAATGAAAAGAATAAAGAAAAAATCAAGAATTTGGAAGAAGCTATAGAATATATGAAGAAAGCAATGAATGAATTTACTAAAATGAAATAATTATGGATTTTAGGGATTTTGACAAAGAAATAGATGAGTTACAACAGCATCAAGTTCAAATGAATGTTGAAATTGATGATTTGAAATCAAATCAAATAGAAACAGAAAAACATTTAGATGGACTTTTGTATGAAGTTAATGAACTGGTTAAGCAATTAGGTTGTGAAGGGATGAAATTCGAAAGCAAATCAATGGAAGAGTCTCATGAATCTATAAAGATGGAATTTCCTAATGATGGCTTAAAAGTAAATTCAGATCGACTTCTTGATATGCAAGATAGGGATTATATAGTTGCGGCTTTTAGTGGTGCTGTAGCTGTTGTTATAGATTCTCTTCTTGTTAAAATCCCTAAAGATATGACAATTGTTCGAGGAGGAGATAGAATATTTCAGGAAGGAAGTTCGTTGACGAAAATATTTAGGAATATAGGTGTTGATGAAAGTGCAAAAGCTTCTCATTGGGTAACTGTTTTGGAAAAATGGTTTAAAGTACCATACGATAAATCTGTTGACCCTGAGATATTAGGATTAGCCCCTAAAACTCATAGGTTGCATAGTCTAGCTCATGATCCTTCATTGTTAGGTTTGATTTGGGGAATTAAAGATATTGTGACAGGGACATTTACTAGTTTGGATAGAAATGGTTGTTTAGTGGTAGAAAAAGTAGCGGAAACAGATTTCTCGAAATTATTTGCGGCACCCATTTTATGGTTAGGGCATCTCGTGTCTGATATTTTCACAAAAATGGGAATTCCAATTCCTGGTTGGAGTTATTTGCAATTACTTCAATTTGGAAGTTTTGGTGAAAAACAACGTTCTATTGCAGAGGTAGCCAGGTATATGTATTTAGAAGGGTATGATTTGCGACATTTTGCATCAATGTCTGTTGTGAATGCTGTAATAGAACTTATAATACGATTATATTATTATCTTGTTTGTAAACAACGTTCTGAAGAGTTTTCATTAAAAGCTGAAAGAGAATATGTAGAAGTGAAGAATAGTATTAAACTTCATAATATGTTATTTGTCTCTTATGCAATTGCTTCTTGTGGAAATGTCATGAAAATATGTATTTATCAAGGTAATCCTAATGCCTTTAATTTACCTTTATGGCTAGGTATGATTAAAGAAGCGATAACTCAAGCGACGATTATTCTTAGAAGTACTAAATCTTATGAGAAAGTTATAGAAGCAAGACATATTATAGATGAAAATTTTGAATATCTATATTCAATGATTAATAAGACGGATTTCGAAAATCATGTCCCATGAGCAAACTAACCAATCACCTATCAAATTTCTTACCATTCCCGAGGGAAGATAAGAGATACATAAAAGAACGGAGCGATGAACTCGTTACCTCTTTCTTAATTAAGGAAGCCTTGAAGTCCGGTGCGTATTTGTCAGAAGAACTAGAGCATCAGAATCTGAACAAACGTATTCAGTTTCGGGCAAGCAGAGACCATGCAGTGATATTAGGTACGATGCTCAACCGTATATTCGATATCAGGAAAGAAGACCTTCTGAGGTTGTATGTGGTTTATACGCAAAGAGACGAACAAACAGGGGAAGCAATCGTTCAGTTGGATGCCATTTGGAATTTTGACTTGTGTAAGGCAATGGCGGACGAGAATCGTTCCGGAATGTTTTATAATCAGGTAACTTTGTGCGTTTCATATACCCGCAATGGGGAGACGGACGATACGGTGCTTATCCATTTAAAGGAGAACGGTGGCGATGAACAGACCCGGTTTATCCGTGCTTCTATCATGCGGACGATTTCGACAGAGGAAGGGGATGTTTCTTTCTCGACTACTGAAAATCAACCGGAAACCTGTTCCCTCTTGTTTGTATACGACTTGACAGACCCGCAAAAGCGGATTGCCGAGTTTAAGAAGAAACTGGACAAGGCAACTGATAAATATGCGAAAGGAAAAGAACTAGATGCGGACGAAACGGCTTTGATTGCTAAAATTGTCCCCGAAGCCGGATGGTATTATTCGTGGGGGCACGAAGCTTTCAACGAGAAACACTATTGGGACGCTCTGTTGTATTTGGAAAATGCATTTTATCTGTTGAAAGAAAAGTGGTATGACCAGACCCTTTCAGATGAAGAGGAGGATGTGTTTGGCCATTGCTGTTACTTGATAGGTTTTTGTTATGTCGGAATGAAGCTGTATCAGAAAGCCTATTATTATCTGAGTTTCGTTTGGCCCTTGGATGAAATCACATACAATTATGAGTATATTAATTGCCTGGTTCAAGGTAAAGACCCTCGTGCCATTCAGGAGATAGACGATGAGTTGGAGCGGTTGTCCAACTTAAAGGAGGCAGAAATTACGGAAAGAATTTCTAGTTATTATTGTTTCCTGCTCCGCAGGCGTGCGTACGTCCTTACGGATATGAATCGGCTGGATGAGGCGGAAGAATTGCTGAAGAAGTTATTAGAGACCGATGAGCGTACTGAGTATATCCAACATGAATTGGATTATATCAAGCAGCTACGCGAAGAACAACAGGAAAATTCATAAAATCTCTGGTACTCGGACACCTTTTGTCCTTGCCATCCCTTTCCTTTGCATCATCAAACAAATTAACGTACAGTTATGAAAGAAGATCGAGACCTGCAGTTTCTGGCGTACTGCAACAGCAATGACTTAAAAACGCTGGTGGATTTGATGACCTATGACAAGGACGGAGACATTCGCCTGACAGAGCAGTTGACCAATACAGATGCCTACTTGCGGTATTATCCGGACCAACTGAACTGTATGTGGCAGGAGATAGCCAATGAGTTGCAACGTTTTGGCGGAAACACTTTGGCTAATATGTGGAGAAGAAGGGGCGTGTGCTACCGGGAGATACTGAAGGACGTATGCCGGAAGATGGAAGTCTATTTCCGTGGTGAGGAGAGCACGGAAGACTTGGAGAAGGCTTTGTTGGAGAAAGTCTGCCTAGAGGCGATAGACAAGATGCCGGAGGAGGAGTTAAGGGAGATGGCAGAACAACTGGGCATAGGGGGCAAGAACCCAAGGAAGTATGCCATGGTGTTTGCCCTCCAGTTGGCAGTCAAGAAGGGTGGTCCTGTCTTTATCAGAATTGTGGCTTACGTGACAAGCATGATTTCGCGGATGTTGTTGGGACGCAGCCTGTTTATGGTGGGTGGCAATCTGCTCAACAAAGTCTTGGGTGTGCTTGGCGGTCCGGTGGGCTGGGCCATCACGTTGGGGTGGACAGCCGTCGACTTGGCGTCTCCAGCCTACCGGGTGACGATTCCGTGCGTAATTCAGGTGGCTTGTATGCGCATGAACCAGAATTATGGATATAATCAAGGGAGGATAGCTGTATGAGAGCAATGGACATTATGCATCCGGAGGATGCGAAGGCCATCCAGGTCATTCGGAGTGTGCCGGGCTGTGAACGGTTGATACGTATCTATTTGCAGTTGGGGTATGAGCGGCAACTGAGGGGAGAGAACTTGGCCAATTGCGTACAGGTAACGTCGGAAAGTTTTCCGCGTATCTATACACTGTTCCGTGAGGTGGTGAGGAAGGTGGGCATTCAGGAACCGGACCTGTATGTTTATAATGATCCTGTCATCAACGGTTATACCTTTGGGGAGACACGTCCGTTCGTGGCTCTTTCCAGCAGCCTGATTGAGCGTCTGAATGAAGAGGAACTGAAAGGCATCATGGCCCATGAGTGTGGACACATCCTTTGCAAACATTCGCTGTATGCCACGATGTACCGTACGTTGCAGGAGATGGGCTTTTTGCTTGGCATGCTGAATCGGGCTTTGTTCGCTCCCTTGTATCTTGCCCTGCAATACTGGAGCCGCAAGAGTGAGTTGTCTGCCGACCGTTGCGGGGCTGTCGTGGTGGGTGAAGAGGTTTATCAATCGGCTTTGTGCAAACTGGCATCGGGATTGCGCGAGACAGATACCTCTGCACATCGTTTGGTGGAGCAGGGGAAGGAGTATGAGGCTTTCAAACGATCATCCCTTTGGAACCGGATACAGCAGGAGTACCGTTGTGTATTCTATTCGCATCCGCAACTTTGTACACGGGCATTGGAGTTGGACAGGTGGCAGGTGTCGTATCAATACCGCAGACTTCGGAAAGCCGTATGATAGGCTTGCCTTTTCAAAGCCAGATATACTTCCCCCGCCCTTTCAGATATACTGAAATCGCCGAGAAGATATACTGCCCAGACTAGGTCAGTTATACTAAAAATCATATTTATCGTAACTTAAAAAACGAAAGACTATGCAATCATTGAAAGAACAAATCACGGCCCTTTTGGAGGCTAGGGAATTGAATTTCGAGTTTGAAGAAGAGACGAATCTCTTTAGGTTAAATTATGATGCGGAGAATGCATCTGTTCACGTGGTTATCAGATATAATGACGAGAAGCAGGTGATATTCAACACTGCATGGATTCCTGTCAACCTGCCTCAGGAAAGGAAAGCTGCCATTCTGTTTGCTATCAATAAGATACACTATGAATGGTGTACGCCGGCATATCTCTATTTGGACGAGGAAGACAACGAATTGATGGCCAGGTGCATGATTGATGTACCGGAGGGAGGAATAGATCAGGAGGTCTTTGCTGACTTTGTGGATTCTACGGTTAATATGTTGGACAGCAATTTCAAGGACATTATGGCCGTGGCATACGGCGCGGAGTTCGGCAACTTGGGCGGAACGTCCGAATAGAAGGAAGTGAATTGAGGCCGTCAAGCTGTTGACTGTTCTATCTTTGTCATAGCTATTTTAATGATTTGCACTATGATTTATCTGAAAGACTTTTATTTACCCAAAGACACTTGGACGGATTTTTATATTTCTCCCATTGACAACCCAAGTTTTTGGCCGCCTGATTTGCCGGAAGATATGCCACTTTCTTCGCGGATGACTTGCTTTCAGTCTTGGTATCCGTGGAAAACGTTTTATAACCGGACATTGAATGGGATAGAGTTTGACGATATTACCATTTTCTATGGCGGAAATGGTTCGGGTAAAACGACGCTGCTGAATATCATTGCACAGAAATTGCAGCTGGCACGACAGTCGCTATACAATCGGAGTGCTTTTTTTGATGATTACGTAGAGATATGCAGATTCAGTTTGACGAATGAAGATGCGGTGAAGGCTATTCGGCGAGGACGTATTATCACGAGCGATGATGTATTCCAACGGATATTGCGATGTCGGGAGGACAATGAAGCGATAGATCGTAAACGGGAGAAGTTGGTAGACCAATATTATAACACGTGTTTGCAAAATCTGAACATGCACCACATTCCGGAAGCGATAGGTTATAAAAAAAGTTGTTCCAAATTTGTCAAAAGCCGATTGGAGAAGAACAAAACGGAGATGTCCAACGGGGAAACGGCTTTCCAGTATTTTGTGGATTCGGTGGGAGATGAGGCACTTGTGCTGATGGATGAGCCGGAAAACAGCCTTTCCGCCAATTGGCAAAACGAACTTATGGTATTCCTGACAGGAGCCATCAGAGAGTTCTCTTGTCAGTTGGTGATAGCAACACATTCACCTTTCCTACTATCCCTTCCCGGGGCGAGGATTTATGATCTGGACGCGGAGCCCATTCAGGTAAGCGAATGGTATAAGTTGGAAAATATGCGTAGCTATTTTGAGTTGTTTGATAGAAACCGTGCATTGTTTGAAAATTAAAATTGCAGACATATGAAACTAGAGAAACTGATAGCAAAAGCTGAAAGCGGCGATACGAATGCCCAAACCGCATTGGGTGCTGAGTATTTTTGGGGAAAGCAAGGGCTTGAAAATAATAAAGAGGAAGGTTTTCGTTGGTTGATGCTTGCGGCAAAGAAAGGCAATCCATATGCTCAATACAATATGGGCACTCTTTATTTATCTGGGAAAGAAGGCGTTTCGCAAAGTTATGAAAAAGCAGTCAAGTGGTATAAGAAGGCGGCCAAACAAGGATTGGCGAGGGCACAATATGAACTTGGGGTGATGTATGACAGAGGGGAATGGGTTAAGAAGAACAAGAGGATGGCTTTCCGATATTGCATGCTTGCTGCTGAGCAAGGAGAGATTGATGCTCAAGATGCAGTTGGACGACGTTACTATTATGGTACTGGCGTGAAGAAAGATTATGCGAAAGCTTACGAATGGTGCTCGTTGGCAGCTCGAGCGGGCATGGTAATATCCCAATGTCTATTGGGTTTGATGTATGACTATGGAGAGGGTGTGGAGCAAGACGCAGGGCAAGCTTTTCAATGGTATTTGAAGGCTGCAAAACAAGGACATTCCGGTGCCCAGTTTGCAGTGGGGAAAGCTTATTATTACGGCAAAGGTGTTGCCCAAAATCATAAAGAGAGCCGAAAGTGGTTTGAGAAAGCAGAACGTCAAGGTAAAGAGGAATCTCTGTCGTATTTAGGCTATCTGTATTTGGGTTGTGAAGGTGTACGGCCTAACTACAAAAAAGCCTTTGAGTATCTATCCAAAGCAGCTGAAAAGGGCGATGATGTGGAGTCGATTACACAATTGGGTGTTTTGTATGAAAAGGGTAAAGGAGTAAAACGGAACTACCAAATGGCTTTGAAATTATACCAAAAAGCTGCTGAACAACAGAATGCTTGGGCTTATTTCCGCATAGGACGTTGTTATGAAGATGGAAAAGGCGTAACACCGAGTCTTTCACGTGGCTTTGATTATTTTATGCAAGCTGCCCAATTAGGGAATGCGAGTGCAATGGTTAAAGTGGGGTTCTATTGGTTAGGAATCAACAATAAGCAAGCTTTGAAATGGTACACTAAATCGTTCAACAAAAACGGAAGGCTTTATATCGCAGCTGTAATAGGTTCTCTCTACGAAAAAGGCAGCCCCGGATTGAAGCCAAACCTGAAAGAAGCAGCTAAATGGTATGAAATAGCCAAAGACGAAGAACTATTGGAACGTGTCCGCAACCGGATTGAAGCCGATGCCGGGAAGTAATTGCTGTTTGGCCTGAAAAATAGGAACTTATACTAGGGAAAAGAGAATGTGCAACGAAATTAGAAACAGACAAGATTCTATGTCAGACATAAGAATTTCTACATCCGACATAGAAATTTCTACGTCAGACTTAGTTTTTTCTATGTCAGACATAGACAGACGTTCGGAGCAATCTTTCAATCGCTATTCCAAGGAGCTTATGTCAAAGGTTCCGGGATATGAGATTATTTCTTTATGAATGTGACAAACAATTATGATATGATACGAGGAAAAACATTATTCATCTGCACCAAGTGCAAGAAAATCTTTTGGGCACCGGACGTGGAATATGGTGCCACAGTTTATTCCATGCCAATGCTCTGCAAGCGTTGCGGCAGCATACGGACCATGCCGTTACTGATGCCTCATTATTGGTTTTACAAGGGCGTGTGGGAATCGATAGAGAAGAAAGGGAATAAAAACGGCAACAATGAAAATAGATAAAGAAGACCCAATATTGTCCTAAATAAAATTAGGGAATGATGTAACTTGCGGCATTGCAGCATGTCGCAAATACAATTACGCTTT
>CALUJS010000093.1 GCA_944321015.1 uncultured Phocaeicola sp.
CAAGAGCGACCAGAAAGCCTACTATAGTCATTTGGACAACATGATCATTTTGCGCAGCAATATATTTACCGGACGTTTTGAAGGACGTTTTGAAGGCTGTCTGAGTGCATTGCGGAAAACGGTCAGGAAAATGAAAACTAAAGGGATGGATGTTCAGACGATCCGTGAAGTGACAGGTTTGTCCTCGGAAGAATTTAGTGATTTATAATAATGAGGTTTTGTGAACGATAAGTATATAGTTGTAAATGCAATTTATTAAGCAATTCTTTTCAGGCAATCAACGTTCGGTAACAGTGAAGAAGAACATCATAGGTTCCCTTTGTATAAAGGGGATAAGCATTCTTGTTTCTTTGATGCTGGTACCTATGACATTGGGCTATGTTTCTTCGGAACTGTATGGAATATGGTTGACTCTGTCATCCATCATGGTGTGGCTAGGATTCTTTGATGTCGGTTTTACCTTGGGATTAAAGAATAAATTGGCCGAGGCAATAGCATTGGAAAATTGGGAGCGGGGGAAAGCCTTGGTTTCCACGACCTATTTCATGATGTTGCTGATATTCGTACCATTGTGTTTCATCTTGATGATATGTATCCCATATGTTAATTGGGCCGGATTTTTAAATGTTAATGTTGTTTATAATTCGGAAATAACTAAGGTGCTGTATGTGCTTGTGGCTTGTTTCTGCTTGCAGATGATTGTGAATGTGATAACCGCTGTTATTGCAGCCTATCAGAAAGTAGCATTGTCTTCGGCGTTTCCTGTGATAGGTAATATCTTATCGTTGATTGTGATTTATGCAATGACTAAATTGTGCCCTCCGTCATTGGTTAATTTGGCTTATGCCATTTCCTTAATGCCGATTTTGGTATTGATTGTGGCTTCAATAGTCTTGTTTCATAAGAAGTTCAGACCGGTTTCTCCAAGCATTCATTGTATCGAAAAAAAATACATCAGCGATTTATGGGGGCTTGGGTTTAAGTTCTTTTTCATACAGATTCAAGTAGTTGTGTTGTATCAGTGTACCAATATTCTTATATCCAATGTGGCCGGGCCTAACGATGTGACTGCTTATAATATTGCCTATAAATATCTTAGTGTGGCTATGATGTTGTACACTATCATTCTTTCTCCACTTTGGCCTGCATTTACGGATGCTTATACTAAAAAGGATTTTGCATGGATGCGAAATATATATAAAAAGATGACTTATGTGTTTTTTGTGTCGGCTATATGCGTGATTGTTATGGTATTGATTTCTTCATTTGTATATAAGATATGGATTGGAGAAAGGGCTGTGATTCCATATGTCATGACATTAGCTGTGGCTCTGTATATGATAGTTAATTCTTGGGATGCTTTGCAGGTTCAGTTGATAAATGGGATAGGTGCAATTAAATTACAAACATATGTGACAATTATTGGATTGGTCTTACATATACCTCTTTCGCTATTTTTAGGTAGTCATATTGGTGCAATGGGTGTTGTATGTTCTATGATTGTGATTAATAGTATTTATTCGCTATTTTTTACAATACAGATTCATAAGATTTTGAATCAAACAGCAAGGAAAATTTGGATATCATAATTTTATAACAATAACTGTATTAGATAGATGATAAAAGTAATGATACATAGATTCCTATTATATTGTTATTATAAAGTGATATTTAGGAAGAGACTCTCATTTTTTATTTCATCAAGAATTACTAAAGGCTCTGTATTTGAGGGAGCTAATAAAATATATCCCCATGCTTATTTTTCTGGAAGTATGGGATATGGAAGTTACTTAGGACCAAATTCTTATATTATAGGTAATATAGGACGGTTTACGTCAATAGCCACGAATGTAACATGTAATTTAGGTTTCCATCCAATGAGTGAACCGTATGCAACGACTTGCCCTATGTTCTTTTCACAGAAAAAACAAAATGGATATACTTTTGCTAAAAAGCAAATGTTTAATGAAATGAAATCTCCTATATCAATAGGTAATGATTGTTGGATTGGACAAAATGTTTTCATCGTTGGAGGAACTAGAATTAATGATGGTGCTGTTGTATTAGCTGGAGCTGTTGTAACAAAGGACATTCCTCCTTATGCAATAGCTGGTGGCGTACCCGCTAAAATTATAAAATATCGTTATGATGAAGATACAATAAAATTTCTGCTGAATTTAAAATGGTGGAATTTTCCATTAAATTGGTTTGAAAAACATTGGAATTTATTATGTGATATTAATGAATTAAAACGTTTATATTTAAGGTCATAATAAAATGCTAAAACATGTTTTTAATAGTACATATCGTATATTAATAAAATCTAGAAGATGGTTTTATATGCGCTATAATCATGTGTTTTTCTTTCTGAACAACGCAAAGGTTGGATATAATTTTAGAGTATATAATGCTTTTTTCTTGACGACTTTTGATTCTTCTAAGATAGTTATAGGCAATAACTTCTTATTTACAAGTGGTGGTTCGTATAACCCCTTATCTCGTAATATAAAGGGAAGCATTCGAGTTAATAAGGATGCTAGCCTTATTATTGGTGATAATGTTGGTATTAGCTCTGCTTGTATATGGGTGCATAAATCTATCCGTATAGGTAATAATGTGAAAATTGGAGGTGACTGTATTCTTATAGATAGTGATTGCCATAGCTTAAATTATTTGGATAGAAGAAATGACTATGATGATTTGGTTAATAAAGAAGATAAAGAAATTGTAATAGAGGATGATGTCTTAATAGGTGCTCGTTGTATTGTTTTAAAAGGAGTACATATAGGCTCCCGTTCTATTATAGGTGCAGGAAGTGTTGTGACTAAAGATATTCCAAGTGATTGTATTGCCGCAGGAAATCCATGTAAGGTTATAAAAACAGTTGAAGTTAATTCATGCAAGTGAATATGATATTAAAAGGTGCTACAAATATTTCAAAAATAGATTATCTTCTTGTTTCTTTATTTTTGGTGTTGTGCAATTTTACTTCAAGTGATGCAATACCAGGAAAAACCTATATATTATCGTTTATAGGGTTATATTATTTTATAAAGAAAGGTACTCTTCCGCAAGGAAGAAAGTTACTTATATGTATACTTTCCTATGTTATTGTTGGTTTGTTGCAATATATATATATCCATGATTTCAATAGGAGAGCTATAATAGAATTACCTTTATTGATAATGTCTGGGTATTTTATTGTGAATTATATTGGCAGCAAGTTTAGATATTTATATTTAAGATTATTCTATTATATATCTATTATTAGCTTGTTCTTTTATTTTGCAATGATCATTACAGGATATATACCCTCATCTTTATTTGATGAAGAAAATTATAATAGTATATTTATCTATAATATACGTCATAATGAGATTTTGTTACAGCGTAATTGTGGGCCATATTGGGAACCAGGTGCTTTTGGTGGATATTTAACATTTATAGGTGTTTTATATTTTAATGAGCTTGGCGAATTATGGAGAAAGTATAAGAAAGAAGTACTAGTTATACTATTAACTATTATAACGACGTTTAGTACACAGACATATGTGACTTTGTTTTTGATTGTGTCATTTTATTTTTTACGCTATTTATCAGGTGCTCGTCTCTGTTTCTCTGTAATCATAATTGGAATACTTGTTTGTCTCTCCTACACAAGCTTGGATTTTCTAGGTGAAAAGATAAAAACTCAAATAGAGCTTACTAAAGATTTGGACAATGCAAGTCTGGAAAGTGCAAATCGTTTTACAACATTTGTTACAGAGATGGATATATTTATGAAATCTCCTTATATAGGAAATACAAATAATACGAATATTCTGTATAGAGATTATCCATATATTCAAAATATAATTGAGCGTAATGGACATTATGGATCTGGAAGTGGCATTTCTTCTAATCTGGCAAAATATGGATTATTTCCTTTTTTGTTTTGGCTTATGTTTTCATATAAGAATTTTAAAAGGTACTACGGAGTAAAGTCCACTATATTTTGTATGATAATTATTTTATTGTTAGGCAATGGTGAACAATACAGTGACCAGATTTTGTATTTATCATTACCATTTCTTTGCTTAACTAAGAAACTTGATTGATTATGAAGATTTCAGTTGTAACAGTATCTTTTAATTGCAAACATGTAATAGAAGAAACAATATTAAATGTGATTGAGCAAACATATGTGGATAAAGAGTATGTAATAATTGATGGTGCTAGTACGGATGGAACACTTGATATTATTAAGAAGTATGAATCAAAAATCTCTTGCATTGTGAGTGAATCTGATAAGGGAATCTTTGACGCAATGAATAAATCATTAAATTACATAACAGGGGATTATGTGATTTTTATGAATGCTGGCGATAGATTTGTTCATAATAATGTGCTTTCGGATATATTTGAAGGTAAAACATACGATGCAGATTTAATTTATGGTGATACATATCTTCAAACAGAATTTGGTTATCGCCTTCAAAAAGCAAATGCCATATATCTTCAGAGTCCAACAAAGAAGGATTTAGTTTTTAAATCCCAAGGAATATGTCATCAGTCTATTTTTACAAAGGTTTCGATGCTGAAGAAAATAAAGTTTAATTTGGCTTATCCTATGGGGGCAGATTATGATACGACTGCTCAAATTTATTATAAAGGCAATCATCAATTAGTATATGTTGGATTTCCAGTATCGATATTTGATGATAGAACTGGTGGTGCTTCTCATGGGCAGGTTTTAAGAGTTCTGAAAGAGCGACGGAGTTTTTTTAACTATAATAGCATTGAATTTTATTATATCTCTTATTATCGTTATATTATATATATGCTGAAAAAAGTATTGAAACAAATTTTCCCTTCATTTGTAAATAGATATAGGAGAAAAAAATATAAATCAATTATTTAAGTTGACATTTTTATTATTCGTATGATTAATATAATATTTATGGGGAGAATCCCATTTCCTGAAGGTCCTGCTATGAGTAAGCGACATAGGTATTTGATAGATTATTTGCGCAAGCAACCTAATGTTAGAATATTTAAATATTCTTCATCGTGGAAAAATAGTAATTGGAAAAATCCGAAAGAAGGATATTATAAAGGATGTGTTTATTATGTAAATAATTTGTATAAGAAATCGTTAGTTTCTGTAATTCGTGTTTCAGTAGAAGCATGTAAATATCTAAAAAAATATTATAAAAAAGGCGACAAGAATGTTGTCTTGTTTTCAACATTGCTTCAATTGGAGGAAATAATACCATATATTTATGCTAAATTGTTAGGGTATAAAATTGTTTTTGATATTGTAGAGAATTATAATGCAGCAGGAGTAAAGCTATCTTTTAATATGTGGATATGTGAAAAAATGTCTTCTGCTTTTTATCGTGGTAGTGATGGCTTTTTTGTGATATCAACGTTATTAAAAGATTTATTTGATGCAAAATGTTCTGTTCCAAGTTGTATATTACCAAATTCAACTCCAATGACTTATATAAATCAGAAACAACATTTTTCTAAACCGTTCAAGGTCGTATATACTGGCACATTTGCTCTTAAAGATGGGGTGAGATTTTTAGTTCAAGGTTTTAATCTTTTTTCTCAGAAGGTTGATTCTGAATTGTTATTAATAGGGAAAGGAGAATTGGATCAAGAAACCGATAATATTGTGCGTGCAAATGCTTCTATAAAGAGGACAGGATATTTAAGTGAAGAAGAACTTCGTATACATTTAACGACAGCAGATGCATTAGTCATGCCAAGATGCAATTCTGAATTTGCAAATTATGGATTTCCTTTTAAATTATCTGAATACTTGTCTACAGGAAATACTGTAGTGGCAACAACTGTGGGAGATGTAACACAGTATTTAATTGACAAGAAAAATGCTTTTTTAATTCCACCTGAAAATGTTGATGCAATGGCAAAAGTATTGGAATATATATATACTAATGAAGATTTTGCTATTCAAGTAGGTAAGAATGGTCAAGCTGTTGTCGCTGAATTTTTTGACGTGAATACTAATGGTTGTAAATTCTTGGAATTTATAAAGAAAATATGAAAAGGTATATAAAGCAAATTGCAAAATTAGGGCTTATAACATATCATGCCTATAAGCAAAATAACTTTTATAAGAAGCTTTTACGTTTAAATCACTTTCCAAATAAGGAGCAACCGGGTGAAGAGGCTTGGTTGAAAAAATGGTCGGGACTTGGAATGAAAGTAAATCCTGTGTATTACCGTTTATTTTACCATTATATTGGGGAGGATATGAATATTATGCCGGAAGACATTTCGCATGATATTGTTGAGCCATTATTAAATCCGTCTAGATTTGTTAAATATTATACTGATAAAAATATTTTTGACCGTTTATTCCCTGAAGGATATTTGCCGCGAACTATTCTTCGCAGAATGAATGGATTTTGGTATGATGCTCAATATCGCAGGTTGCAGCTCGATGATGAATTATTGATTCAATTATTAAATAGCAGCAATTCGGATAAATTGATCGTAAAGCCTACAGTGGAAGGTATGTCGGGGCGTAATATTATCATGCTACGTAGAGAAGAAGGTTGTTGGAAACATGATGGATTAGAAGTTTCCGTAAATATGCTTCAGCAGCGTGGGGTAAATTTTATAGTACAAGAGTGTGTTGTGCAGCATGAATATATTAGTCAGTTTAATCCGACTTCTGTCAACACGTTGCGTTTGACACTTTATCGTTCTGTAAAAACGGATGAATGTGTGGTGACTAGTGCTATTATGAGAATTGGTGGAAAAGGAAGTGTGGTTGATAACGCACATGCCGGAGGTGGGTATATTGGTATAAATGTAGAAAACGGGAAGCTTTGTCACAAAGTTTTGGATCAATGGGGTAGAAGCCAAGATACGTTCAATGATATTGATTTCAGTAAAGATTATATTTTACCTCATTGGGATAACGTGCTTACTTTTGCTAAAACTATTGGTGATTATGTTCCACATCATCGTTTATTGGCTTTGGACATAGTTTTAGGTAAAGGTGGGGTTCCTCAAATATTAGAGTTTAATATTACATCATATAGTATGTGGCTTTTTCAATTTACCATTGGTGGCGCATTGGGAAAGTACACAGATGAAATTATAGAATACTGCAAGGACAATCAGAATTCATTGGAATATCAATTATTAATATAATTAGGACATGAATCAAAAAATAATAAAGAAGTTTTTAATTAAAGCATTGGATCGATTGAATGATTATCGATATGGGAATGAGTATAAATTATGGTTGAAATTGCAAGGCATTCCTAATCGGTCTGTTGCGGGTGAAAAAGAGTGGATGGAGAAATGGGGGCAGTTGGGATATAAGCCGAATCCGGTTTATTACCGTCTGTTTTCTCATTATATAGGCAATGATATTAACATTGTTCCAACAGATATTTGCCACAACATTGTAGAATTGATATTAGATCCTTTCCGTTATCATGGTTATTATGGCGATAAGAATCTATTTGATAGAGTGATGCCTAGAGAGTTTTTCCCATCTACCATTTTGAGGAGAATGTATGGTTTTTATTATGATAAGAACTATACTCGAATTGCAGTAGACGATGAAACTTTTATGGCTCTGTTATCAAATCTTACAGTAAAACGTATTATTGTAAAACCTACTCTGATAACGCAAGGTGGCGTAGGAGTGACACTTTATGAAAATACGGATGGCGTTTGGAAAGATGTAAAAACGGGCGAATCTTTGAATTTGACATATTTGGAGAAACATAGTGGGGAGGATTTCATTATGCAAGAGGCTTTTGAACAGCACGATTTTATGAGTCTGTTTAATCCCACCTCAGTAAATACAATTCGTTTGGCTGTATATAAATCGGTAAAAGATGAACGTTGTCATGTGACTCAGGCTATTATGCGAATTGGTCAAAATGGAAGTGTTGTTGATAACGGATGTGCCGGAGGAATGTTTGTTGGAATACGTAAGGAGAATGGGGCGCTTTTACATAGTGTATGCAATGAACAAGGGTTTACTAAAACTGTATTTAATGGGATTGATTTTTCTAAAGAATACAAAATTCCTCATTGGAATGATATCATAAGTTTTGCAGAGACAGTAGGACAATATATTCCTAATCAACGTCTTTTTGCATTAGATGTTGTGTTAGGGAGAGATAACAAACCATACTTGATAGAGTTTAATTTGACTGGCTTCGCTCCATGGTTATTTCAGTATACGGTAGGGCCTGCTTTGGGTGAATATACTGATGAAATTATCGAATACTGCAAGAGTAAATTGAGTAAAAGGGAAAGAGTTACTTATCTTTGATAAACAGATGTTTTTGATTATGAATAATAAAGTGATTGCATTATCAAAAAGTCCATATTTAGTGTTAAGCTGGATATTGAGAAGATTTTTATCATCGTTAATCAAAGATGATGCTTTATATTTAAAATTGTATTATTATGTACATCAGAATCAATGGTTAAATTTACAAGAGCCTCAACTTTTTACAGAAAAGATTCAATGGTTAAAGTTGTATAATAGAGATGTATTGTATCAAACTATAGTTGATAAAATCAAAGTGAAAGATTATGTATCCTCAATAATTGGTGAAAAATATATAATTCCGACTCTATTTATATATGATGATGTAAATGAAATAGATTTTTCTGAGCTCCCCGATAGATTTGTTTTAAAAACAAATAATGGAGGAGGTAACAATGGAGTGGTTGTTTGCAAGGACAAATTAATGTTTGATGAAAAGAAAGCTATAAAGAAGTTGAAATCATCATTAGATTATGATATATATTTAAAGACTCGTGAATGGCCTTATTATGGAATCGATAAAAAAGTCTTTGCAGAAGTTTTTATGGAAGACCATAAATATAAAGAGTTGATAGATTATAAATTTTATTGTTTTAATGGCCGAGCTGAGTATTGTCAGGTGATAACTAATAGAAACTCAGATGAAACGATTGATTTTTATGATAGGAATTGGGTACATCAACCATTTTATGGGTTGAATCCTTATGCAAAAAATGCATTAAAGCTTATGGAAAAGCCAAGTAAGTATGAAGAAATGCTTTTTATTGCAGACAAATTGTCAACAATTGCGCCATTTTTACGTGTAGATTTATATTTTATTAATTCTGAAATTTATTTTGGTGAAATGACATTTTTCCCTAATTCTGGAGTAGGACGGTTTACTCCTTCTGAATGGGATTATAAATTAGGATGTTTAATTAGTTTATCTAATAAGAATAATTGATGTATCATATCGCAATTGTTGTCAAAAATCTCACTAGTGGCGGCGCAGAAAAACAATCTGTTTTGCTGGCAAAAGCTTTGTCGACGGATTATGATGTGCATTACGTGATTTTCAATGGAGAAAAAGTGCATCAGAAGTATATGAATATGTTGAAAGAAGATGCACGGATTCATGTGAAAGCATTCGTTGGCGGCCACTTGGCACGTTATAAGGCGTTTGTGAATTATTTGCGTGAGAATCACATAAAAGCTATATTTTCTTATTTGACTGCAGCTAATGCGTATGCTTGTTTGGCTGGTAGGCAAGTTGGAGTAAAGGTGTATACGGGGCTTCGGAATGCGGAACTCCCTGCGTTGAAGTGCTGGGCCGACCGATTTTTAACGAATCGGATGGCTTGTTTGGCCATAGCTAATTGCTTTTCCGGAAAAGTGAATTTTGTATCAAAAGGGTTTCATGAAGATAAGGTAGTGGTGATTCCTAATTGTTTTGAGAATATCAAGCCTTATGAGGAAAAGCCGATTAAGAAAGTTGTGCGAATTATTACAGTTGGTCGTTTCGTGGCTCAAAAGGATTATGAGACTGCAATTCACGCGGTCGCCGCTTTGCGACAATCGGAATCGGAAGTGCAGTTTGACATTGTGGGTTATGGAGAATTGGAGGCACAGGTTAGAGAGTGGGTTAAGACGTATGGCGTGGAGGACTGTACACAAATTTATATTAACCCTTCCAACATCCCGGAACTGCTGGATGATGCGGATATCTATTTGTCCACTTCGCTTTTTGAAGGTACCAGTAATTCCATTATGGAAGGAATGAATGCCGATTTGCCTATCGTGGCTACTCGTGTGGGTGATAATGACAAATTGGTGACGGAAGGAAAGAACGGCTATTTATGTGAAGTGAAAGACTGGCAAACTTTGGCCGAAAGGTTAAGAATGTTAGTACAGGATGCGGCATTGCGGAATGTTATGGGATATCAGAGCAAAAAGATGTTGCAAGATAATTATTCTATGGAACGTTTTAGGGAATCTTATATAGACTTATTGTCAAAATGAAAATCGTAGTAACAGGCACACGAGGTATTCCTAATATCATGGGTGGAGTGGAAACCCACTGTGAGGAACTTTTTCCACGCTTGGTGGAACAGGGATTTGATGTGACGGTGGTGCGGCGGAAAAGCTATGTGCACGACTCGCTGACAACTTACAAGGGGGTGAAACTGCTGGATGTGGAGACGCCTAAGAAAAAGTCGTTTGAGGCTATCGTCCATACATTCCGGGCAATTTTGAAAGCTAAGCAACTGCATGCCGACGTGGTGCATATTCATGCCATCGGGCCGGCATTGCTGGTGCCGATGGCCCGTCTGCTGGGCATGAAAGTGGTCTTTACGCATCATGGTCCGGATTATGACCGGGACAAGTGGGGAACGGCTGCCAAGACAATGCTGAAACTGGGTGAGCGGATGGGAACGATGTTTGCCAACGAGGTAATTGTCATTTCGGAAGTGATTAACCAGTTGCTGATAAAGAAATATGGACGGCAGGATTGCCACTTGATATACAATGGTGTGCCGGAACCGGAATTTTGCGACTTCCCTGAATATTTTGAGGAACTTGGCATAGAGGGTGGAAACTATGTGTTGGGCATGTGTCGCTTTGTGCCGGAGAAAAACTTACATCATCTGATCGAAGCCTTTTCTACGATTGATGCAAAGGAATGCAAACTGGTATTGGCCGGAGATACGGATTTTGAAGATGACTATTCGCGCCGTTTGAAGCAAATGGCTCGGGAACACGGAGTAGTGTTGACGGGATTTGTGAAAGGGCGGAAGTTGCACTCGCTCCTCAGTCATGCACGTTGTTTTGTGTTGCCATCATCGCACGAAGGGCTTCCCATTGCGCTGTTGGAGGCTATGAGTTATCATCGGCCTGTGGTGGTGAGCGCCATTCCGGCCAATCTGGAAGTGGGTTTGGATAAAGAGTCGTATTTCCAGGTCGGTGATGTGGATGCCTTGGCAGGGAAGCTTCAGCGGATGGTAGACATGCCTTACCGTGAGATGCATTATGACATGTCCAAGTATAATTGGGACACGATAGCCGACCAGGTGGGTGCTGTGTATGACTCATTGGCTTGATTTGGACTTTTATTGTATTGGTCAGATGGCATATATGTGATATGGAGGGGATGATAAGAGTTGCTTAAAGAAACACAAAATAGCTTTAAGAGTGTGAGAAGACTAATACAAATTGGTTGAAATCATATTTATTTGTGCTTATAAATTGAATACTATATTATTGTTGTAATAACAGATTACTATGAAAAAGGCGCAAGCATTTGAATACTTATTGTATAAAATGATTGCTGTAGCAGCTTCTTCATCACAATGTGATAGAGATGCGATTGTTGGCGGTTTCACTCGTTTAAAAGCATTGAAATTGTTGTTTTTTGCATCAACCGTTGGATTGCTGAAAAATATAAATGATAGCACACACAAAAATGATTTGCTAGATATATTTAATAATTTCTATGCAATGCAACATGGACCAGTGGAAAGTGACATATATAGATGTATGTCGGAAGATAGTTTTAAGCATTTTGATTTTTCGCAAAGAGCAACTAGGCTAAAAACTTCGTGGAATGAAATGTCAACAGCATTTCAAATCTCATGTGATAGTGGCTTATTGAAACGGATAGATGATTCTGTAGACTGCTTAGTTGAAAAAAATCCGAATATTTTTACTTATGAAGCATCCCGATTGGTAAATATCTCCCATAAATGGACAGTCTGGAGACGGGCATATGCTTTTGCCGAACTGATGGGGAAGCGGAGTGAAAAAATGAACATGAATGATATAACTACGGGTATAAATTTGATTTTTGAGTAAAGAGAGATGTGTTATGTTGAAAATAGTGTATCTGAATACACTGAATGTTTTCCGCTGGATTGGATAGATAAGTTAGATTGGACAGAGGATAAGAAGATAGATTCTCTGAGAAGTGGTTCAGATAAAATTGAAGCATACGCAGATCTGATTTTTGAGCAATTGTGGAAGTCGGCACTGACTGGTGAATATATCACGGAAGGTGAAAAAGTAAAACGTGTTTTATCTGAACTATTAGACCTTTGCACAACAATAGAGTATACGAGTGATTCTCAAAATCAAGAGCAGGAAAGGCTTCTTTATGCGTATATGGTATTAAATGAAGACTTGGCTGGATGCTTAAAGGCCTATTTAAGTTTATTATCTTTGATAGAAGATAAATTGGAAAGGGATGAACATGATTGGATGTTCAATATTTATTACAGTTCAAAGGCTGGCAATGGCGGAAATTCACAACTGCGTATTTTTACAAAATTTGTCATTCCGTTATGTAAAGCGGATCATATGCTCTCTTATGCAGAAGATAGTATAAAGAGTCTTATTATCATGAGGCATGAATTGCAAAGCTACAAGAAGAAGGATTCAAATGTTATTTTAGATATCTTGATGGATAAAGCTTCTTTCTTGTTGAAAAAAATGCTTCATGTGAAGAAGAGTGACAAGGCGGAGTATAGTTTGGATTTTAAACAATATGTTATTACGAAAGATGATATCAAACTAGATAACCTGAAAATATTTGATGATAAGTTTGAGTTCCTTCATAAAAATCAAATATGTTCATTAAGAGAAAGAGCTCAATGGGAAGTTCGAGTAATGGTCAAAAATGAAATCAATACTTCTGATGTTATTTTGTTAATGACGTATTACCAATCTTTAGAGCATTCTTTATCAGATATCAATGCTTTGATAGAACGTTATGTTGAGTTTTACAAGCAAAAGCAAGGAGATGGTTCGTTATGTTTGTTTGACAAGTATTCTTTGGATTTAGTTATCAATTATTTGTATAATTGCAGGTTCTCTTATAAAATCAAGAATGGAGTACCATTAGATGAGTTTTATGCTGATTTAGATGAAATACAAGGACTGCAGAGGAAAACCGTCATTTTCAATTTCTTTCCATATCGTAAGGCAATCTTGTTTTTAAAAGAAAAATGGATTGAGCCGTTGATGAGAAAAGATGCTGTGGATATAGAAAAGCTTAATCTGCTATTGGAAAAGCTGGAATATTATATAGCGCAGTATAAGAAAGCGCTGAAGTGGTGTGAAAATATGTACTTCTATCCGTTTCAATTAGCCTTTTGTGATTCAAAAGTACATTATGAGGGATGCATTGATGTGTTTTATCCATCGACATTTACAAGACCCATGCGTTATGATGAGCTAAAAGAAGATCTGGAGAAGTTTAATGCTTTAATGCTAAATTATAAAACAAAGTTTGATTTGATGGGGGAACGGAGTAAACTTGAGGAGGTTAAATTCGATATTAGGCAAGCTGAAAGTAAGAATGTTAAGACATTGGGGCTGTTTACTTCTGTAGTGACGTTTTTATTTGGAAGCGTAAATATATTTACGACTGGAAAATCTTTTAAGGAGGTTATAGGTTCAACTATGGCTTTAGGGGTACTTCTATTGCTTTTTTGCTCATTACTATATTTTTTATTGCTGCCGCCTAAAAAGAATTTTGTTCAAATGGTAACGGACGTGAAATTTATAGTTTTTGGCTTGTTCTCTTTAATCTTTATGATCATTTTATTTAAGACAGTGTGTTGATGGACATTTTGTTGAATAAAAATGGTAGTAATTATGGATTCTTTATTTCAGGCTTATCGGACTTTCTTTGGTAAAGGGGATGCGCTGTACCAGCTGTTTTCTCCATATCGTATTTGTCCATTGGGGGCACATGTGGATCATCAGCATGGATTGGTGACGGGGTTTGCTTTTGACAAGGGCATAGATTTCTTGTTTTCGGCAACGGAGACAGGAAAGGTGGAGATATGTTCGCTTTCATTTGAGGGATTGACAACCTTTAATGTGCAGAAACCGATAGAGGAAAAGCAGAACAACTGGGGGGATTATTTGCGGGGCGCGACATGGGCTTTGCAGCAAGACTATGCCCTGAAGGTCGGTGTGAAAGGTGTGGTGCAAGGTTCGATGCCCATTGGAGGCGTATCTTCCTCGGCGGCACTGCTTTGTGGTTTTGTGATGGCGTTGGCCAAGGTCAATCATCTGGAGCTAGACAAGATGCAGGTGATACATTATGCCTCGGAGGCTGAACGGGAATATGTGGGTCTTCGCAACGGAATTCTTGACCAAGCGTGTGTGGTGCTTTGTGAGGCGGGAAAGTTGCTTTACATGGATACGGCAACCTCGGAATATCAACTGTATCCGTTTGGAGACGGGAAACAGTCATTGCCTTTTGTTTTTGGAATTTTCTTTAGCGGCGTGACACGTAAGCTCACGGGTACGGACTACAATCTGCGTGTGTCGGAGTGCAAGACAGCAGCTTGGACGATAGAGGCGTATGAGGGACAACCATTGAAAGAGTGGGAGCAGACTCGGTTGCGTGATGTAACGGAAGAACAGTTCAGGCAGCATGAGAAGCGTATGCCGGAACGTTTTGCCCGTCGAGCCCGTCATTTCTTTACGGAGTGCGACCGCGTGAAGGCGGGAGTGGATGCATGGCAGAAGGGGAATATAGAAGCTTTCGGCAAGCTGATATTTGAGAGTTGCGAAAGCTCTATCCATAACTATGAGTGCGGTTCCCCTGAATTGATAGCTTTGTATGAAATCATGCGTGAAACGGATGGCATTTATGGAGGCCGTTTTAGCGGAGCCGGATTCAAGGGTGCATGTATTGCATTGGTAGACCCGTCAAAGCAGGATGAAATAGAACGGCATGTGCGTACGAAATACTTGAAGCGTTTTCCGCAATATGAAAAGGATATGCAGATATTTTTCTGCCATTCCAGTAATGGTGTGGACTTTTTGTAATCTGATTAATTAGAGTGAAAGCATGAAGAATATAGTAATTGCAGCGGGCTATGCCACGAGACTTTATCCACTGACGGAGCATTTTCCCAAACCTCTGTTGAAGATAGGTGGCAGTACGATATTGGGGCGGCTGATAGCGGACATTGATGCTATTCCGGGAATAGATGAGCATATTATCGTAACCAATCATAAGTTTGCTAGACATTTTGAGGCTTGGGCAAGCGAGATTGAGACAATCAAACCGATACGCATCATTGATGACGAGACGGTGACCAATGAGACACGTTTGGGAGCGGTGTGTGATTTGCTATTGGCGATTGAGAAATGCCGGGTGGAGGATGATATGTTGGTCATTGCTGCTGATAATATATTGGACTTCTCATTCCGTGGTTTTGTGGATTTTTTCAAGGAAAAGCATACGTCTGTTATTATGTGCCATCAGGAATCGGAGCTTAAACGTTTGCAGCGTACGGGGGTGATAGCGGTGGATGCGGACATGCGTGTGCTGGAGATGCAGGAGAAGCCGGAACATCCGGTGTCGCATTGGGCTGTTCCTCCGTTTTACATTTATCGAAAAGAAGATTTGCCTTTAATAAAGGATTGCCTGAATCATGGCTGTGGAAAGGATGCACCCGGCAACCTAGCTCATTATTTGTGTGAGCGTACACCTATGCATGCTTGGGTGATGCCCGGCAAGCGTTATGACATCGGTACGTTGGATAGTTACCACGAGGCACAGGGATTATTTGGGTAAGAGTGGAAGTATATTCTCTAGGTTCCCATTTTGCCATTGATGCGTAATCTGTGTATCATTGTAAACCGAATTCTATTGTAGTATATGAAACCTGTTATATTCATCCAACGGGTGACGATATTTGTCCCTGCATTTGTGTCGTATTCGGCAAGCAATGAAAATCTGGTGGCTTCCGTGTTGCCTCCCATCACAGAGAAGGGGGTTGCCGGTTGGGGGCCAAATATGATGTGTCCTCCGATGCCGTTTGCAGGAGGGCAAATCCCGACGGGTGCCCCTTGGTTTGTGAAATTCGGGAATGTTTAACTCTTTGATGGATATATGTATATGGAAAAGAGTTATTCAATATCCGGCACGATGCGCCGGTTGGAGATGAGGCGATTGTTCTCCCAACGTTTGATGTCCAAATCTGTGACGCCTGATGCGGCCATCCGGAATTGTTTTGCAAAGATGGCGGAGGCGTGTTCCCGGATTCCTTACAGCGAGGTCTTTGCCGATTACAACCTGTCTGCTCGTGCGATTCGTATCGACATGCTGACAGACGACGGTTTTCTGCTTATGGTACGGAAGTATGTGGATGAAGAAGGGGAAGAGGTAGCCTTTTCCTTGGCTAAAAAGGGGGAGGTGTACTTGGCCGACATCGCATCGTTGTCTTCTTTTTGGAAACGCATTATTGAATATAGAAGAATGGCAGAAATCTGATGGAGGAGACAGCATGCTCCGATTGACAGAAATAAAAAAGGAGCATTAAAAAGAAACGTCAGGGCTGCTCTTCATCTCTATATATCCAACACGGTGACATTGGAGCATCCGTCTTTTGAAATGTTGCCTGACAGGCTTTATAAACGTACTTGAAAATGAAGAACCGTGATGATTGGGCTGTGGGTGTCATCTTATCGGCCTCCGTTCATCCTGCATCAGGCGGACACATCGGTCCGGCCCTAGAATGCGTCGGCAGGGTTGAAGGGGGGGGGGGGAAATCTCTTGCCGGTGGATTTTTGTCGGAGCGAAGATGGCCGGAAGTTGCCGAAATGCATTATTTTTGCAAGACAGATGATGCAAATGTATGGATATTCTACAGCATGACATATTTTCGGATTTGAAGAATCAGCAGGTGCCGACTTTCAATTCTGCCTATATCAAGACGGAGACTTACCCGTTGGGCGAGGTGCTCGACCGGATAAGGTGTGGTGAAATCCGCTTGATGAAGGTTGACGGGGACGTGAAGCCGAGATGGAAAGAAGAGCAGCAGGAGTTGTTTGTCACGTCGGTGGTGAACGGACTGCCCATCCCGCTGATGTATGTCAATTCGGAGAGGGATGGAGCGACCATTATTGACGGGTTTGAACGCCTGGCGGCGTTGAATGCATTCTGTCAGGGAGATTCCAACATGGACATCTGTTTGAACGGGAAGAGGGTTTCGGACGCGGGGGAACTTTCCGCCTCCATCCGGAAAAAGTTGCTGTCTACTCCAGTCCGGCTTTGTTCGTTGACGCAAAAAACGCCGGCTCTGCTGCAATATCATGTGCTGCAATGGCTGAATGCTTCCGGACATTACAGCCTGGAGAAGAGCTACAGGCGGCTGGTGAAGCTGAAACACGGGCAGCTGACTGACAGGTTGCATCGGATGCAGCTTCAGTCTAATAAATTGATCGTTGATTTACTGGCGCAGGGCATTGCTTATTACTTTTTTGCAAATTCTCAAGGTGGAGATTTTGGCACAGAGCAAGATTGTGTTTGTCGGTCATACGATGTGTCGTTGGCCGTCGGTGATGCGAGTCTGGAAATTTTGGTGGAGCATTTGCAGCAGTTCATGAAACTGTATGTCCAGTTGTTCCCCGACTTAGCGAAGAGCAAAAGCAGGCGGTTGGTGTTGGCGCTCTATCTGTTGATTGTCGACGACAGGTTTCATCAGGAGGCAGAGGACCTGCCGGAGAGCATTTCGGCTTGCCTGGCTGACAAGGAGTTTCACAAACTGCCGGCCGACATATTTGCAATATTCCGTTATCTTCAGTCACATTATTCATAAGATGATACGTTTTCTGACTTTACATAATTTCAAGTGTTTCAATGACGCGGAACTGTCGTTGAAGAATCTGACTTTGGTTACCGGCAAGAATGCCGCCGGAAAGTCTACGGTGTTGCAATCGCTGTTGCTGCTGAAACAGAGTTACGAGATGCGCTATTTGCAGGATGGGCAGCTTTGTTTCAGCGAGCAGCTGGTGGATTTGGAGGACTATGCCAGTACGTATAGCAACGAGCCGGATGTGGAAGACGGGGCATTTTACATCGTCGTGGAGGATGAGGACGATGGGCGTTGGGCTTTCACGGTGGATGAGGGAGAGACGGGTGGCAAGATTGTGGCCTGCCATTCGGAACAGAGCAAACCTTTGGCCGAATGCCCGCTTTTTGACGAGTCGATGCTCTACCTCAATGCGGAGCGTCTGGGTCCGCGGACGAACCATGTACGCAAGACAAAGCGCAGTAGGCTGGAGAGCCGTGTGGGGGATATACATGGCGACGGGGCCGTGTCGCTGTTTTATGATTCGATAGACAAGCCGTTGCCGGTGGAGGGCATGAGGCATGTGAGGGGAGGAAATGATTTGGCCGGCCAGATTAATGCCTGGATGAATGAGATTCTTGGGCAGGAGACTATTTTGTCGGCCGATGCCGATCCGTCTACCATATATTTAAAGTATGGCTTGATGAACGGGGAAGGGGTGGAGATGCGGGTGTCACCCACGAACACGGCTTTCGGTCATTCGTATGTTTTCCCGATCGTCGTGGCGGTGATGACGGCTCCTGCCGGTTCGTTGATTCTGTTGGAAAATCCGGAGGCCCATCTGCATCCTGCGGCCCAGGTGAAAATGGGATGTTTCCTGTCTCTGGCGGCGGCAAACGGCATCCAACTGCTGGTGGAGACGCACAGCGACCATTTGTTGAACGGCATACGTTTGTCCGTCTGCCATAAGACGGAATGGGGCGTGGGCGTGCTTTCGCCGGGCTTGACAAACGTGTATTACTTTGAAGAAGATGAGGGACAGGCGTTCAGGCATCGGTATCGTGAAATAGAGATAAATGAAGACGGTAAGCTTTCGGATTGGCCGAAGGATTTTATGGACGCTTGGGAGAATGCTCTGATAAAGTTGAATATGTAAGTCATGGAACTGTATCTGAATGAATGGAGTGCCGGGCCGTTGGCGGATGGCGGGTATTCGGTAGAGAGGTGTAATCCTTTTCGATTCTTTAACTTGTTGAAGAAGCTGAAGGACAAGGGCGTGTCCAAGGTTTATTTTCCGGAAGAGGTACGTCAAGGTTTCCTTTCGGTTTGCTTCCACTCAGGCAATCAGGATTTGAGGAATTTAGCTCTTGCCTTTAAACCGTTGTTGGAGAAATGTGCCGTTTGTTCGGAATATGCGATGACTGCTGACGGGAATGATGCTTTCTATTCCACGTTTGCCGGAATTTCATGGAAGGCGGGGTTGCCTTTGGTGTGTCTTTGCCATTCGGAGGCAGATTGTGTGGACATGGTCCGGGGAACTATCTGGCAGGGGAGCGAGGCCGGAGGGTGGTGTGTGCTGAAGACCGCTCAGACGGTCGGTAATCTGTATGATGATAATCTGGCATCATTCGCTTCTTTTTGGGAACGACTGGCGTTTCGTGAATGCAGCCGAAAGCATGCGGAACAGGAGCCTATTTGGAATTTTGGAGAGGTGAACCGGATTATGAAGGCTTATGGTTTTCCTTTGGTGGGGCTGGAGTCCGGAGAGCTGATGGCCCAACTAGAAAAGGCCGGAACGGAAATAGCCGAATGCAACGGTTGGGTGTATGACGAGCGGGTGACGAAGAATAACAATTCGGACAAGGCCCGTCGGGTAATTTTTAAATCGAAGCATTTTATCCGCTCCAACAATTATCTGAGCATTGACTTTGAACATCCTGACGGACGTTTTGAATTGCATGACAAGAAGGGAAAACACTTGGGGGAACGCTATTTCAGGGATGGCAAAGACACCGGGGCCAAAATCTCTTTCAATCATAACATCGAAGTGTGACGGCGGTTTCTGTCCATCATATTTTCCCGAGTGTTGGCAGACGAGAGAAAGCGTGTTCGAACACGGGGCCGGATATTTTTATTGCTAAATGCTTGTCTTTTCATTTTTAATGGTTACATTTGCATGATATTTCAATTAAGGCAACAATTAATAAGTATAAGGTATAATTACTAAAAACACACAATTATGGGAAAAATCGTAACATTAGGCGAGATCATGTTGAGATTGTCAACTCCGGGTCAGAAACGTTTTGTTCAGTCGGACGTATTCGATGTAGTATATGGCGGCGGCGAGGCTAACGTAGCCGTAAGCTGTGCAAACTATGGTCACGATGCATACTTCGTAACCAAGCTGCCCAAGCACGAGATCGGCCAGTCGGCTGTGAACGCATTGCGCAGATTTGGCGTGAAGACAGACTTTATTGCCCGTGGCGGCGACCGTGTAGGTATCTATTATCTGGAGACCGGCGCGTCCATGCGTCCCAGCAAGGTGATTTATGACCGTGCTCACTCGGCAATCGCAGAGGCAGATCCCAGCGATTTCGATTTTGACGCCATTATGGAAGGTGCCGACTGGTTCCACTGGTCGGGTATCACTCCGGCCATCTCCGACAAGGCTGCCGAGTTGACCAAGCTGGCTTGCGAGGCTGCCAAACGTCACGGCGTGACTGTGTCGGTTGACCTGAACTTCCGTAAGAAATTGTGGACGAAGGAGAAGGCTCAGTCCATCATGCGCCCGTTGATGCAATATGTTGACGTGTGCATCGGCAACGAGGAAGATGCAGAGCTTTGCTTGGGCTTCAAACCCGATGCCGACGTAGAAGGCGGCAATACGGACGCTGAAGGCTACAAGGGCATCTTCGAGCAAATGGCTAAGGCTTTCGATTTCAAATATGTCATCTCTACGCTCCGTGAATCTTTGTCGGCTACTCACAACGGCTGGAAGGCCATGATTTACAACGGCAAGGAGTTCTACGTGTCCAAACACTATGACATCAACCCGATTATCGACCGTGTAGGCGGCGGCGACTCTTTCTCCGGCGGTATCATCCACGGTCTGCTCACCAAGCCCAACCAAGGCGAGGCTCTTGAGTTTGCCGTAGCGGCATCTGCCTTGAAGCACACCATCCCCGGCGACTTCAACATGGTGTCGGTAGAAGAAGTGGAAAGCTTGGCAGGCGGTAACGCCAGCGGCCGTGTACAACGCTAATCAAGATTCTAATTATATAGTACGAAATGGCTAAATTTGACAAAGTGGCTGTGTTGAACAAGATGGGTTCGACCGGCATGGTTCCTGTGTTTTATCACAAGGACGTTGAAGTAGCAAAGAAAGTGGTAAAGGCTTGCTATGACGGTGGTGTGCGTGCTTTCGAGTTCACCAACCGTGGCGACTTCGCTCACGAGGTTTTTGCCGAAGTGGTGAAGTTTGCAGCCAAGGAATGTCCTGAAATGGCAATGGGCGTGGGCTCTGTAGTTGACCCTGCCACTGCCGCTCTCTATATCCAGCTGGGTGCCTGCTTCGTGGTAGGCCCGCTCTACAATCCCGAGATTGCCGCTGTGTGCAACCGTCGTCTGGTGCCCTACACTCCGGGTTGCGGCACTGTGTCGGAAATCGGTTTCGCACAAGAGAAGGGATGTGACCTTTGCAAGGTGTTCCCCGGCGATGTATATGGCCCGAAATTCGTGAAGGGCATGATGGCCCCGATGCCGTGGTCGAAACTCATGGTGACCGGCGGCGTAGAGCCTACTCAGGAGAACTTGACGGCTTGGGTAAAGGCCGGCGTGTTCTGCGTGGGCATGGGTTCCAAACTCTTTCCGAAGGACAAAGTGGCTGCCGAGGATTGGGCTTATGTGACCGATAAGTGCAAAGAGGCATTGGGTTACATTGCCGAGGCTCGCAAGTAATCGCTGCTCCGGCAGATTTTTATATGGAAAGGCTGTTCCTGACGTGGAAGTCGGGGGCAGCCTTTTCCCTTCTGTTCCTTTTCCTTATCTTTGCCCGGTGTCCCGGCTCACATTGGATACCTATTTGTAGGTAGCGGAAGCGGATAAACCCCAATCGGTCATTATACTTCAGGTAGATTGCTTGCTTGTGTCTTGCAGATTGCTTTCCGCATCGCCGAAGGCGTAGCGGGCTACGTCGAGGCGGCACGGAAGGCAAAATGCTGACAGAAGTGAGCAAGATGCCTGAAGAGCTTCACTCCGGAACAATAATGTACCTAATGCGGTCTAATGACCGATTGGGATAAATACCTAAAAGTAGGGATTGGACATGCGGGCGAATTGATGTTCCTTTGTATAAAATTTGAAAGTATGGATTATAAGAGCGCAAAGTTCAAGCCTGTGGACAAGATGGGCGATTTGATTAACCACGATTACAAGCTGTTGCTGGTGATGAGCCGTTTCGGGCTGTCGCTGGGGTTTGGCGACAAGACCGTGGAGCAGGTGTGCCGGGAGAATGGCGTGGATGTGCCTACTTTTCTGGCGGTGGCCAACTTCATTCATGAGGGGAACAACCTGCTGGAAGGTAATTTGTCTCAACTCTCCGTCTCGGACCTGATGGGCTATCTGAAGCAGGCGCACGGCTATTTTCTGGATTTCTGCCTGCCTGCCATCCGTCAGAAACTGGCAGAGGCCTTGGGCACTTCCATACACGGCGAGATTGCTTTTCTCATCTTGCGTTTCTTCGATGAATATGTGGCCGAGGTGCGTCGCCACATGGAGTATGAAGATACGAATGTGTTTACCTATGTCAGCAATCTGCTGGAAGGGAAGCCGCTCGGGAACTATACCATCAGCATTTTTGCCCGGCGTCATAACCAGATAGAGCTGAAGCTGGTGGAACTGAAGAACATCATCCTCAAGTATTATCCCGAACGTGGAAACAACAATCTGCTCAATGCCGCCCTTTTTGACATCTTTAGTTGCGAGGAAGATCTGGCCTCGCATTGCAAGGTGGAAGACTTTCTTTTTGTGCCCGTAGTCCGTCTGTTGGAAAAGCAAAAAGGTGTAGTATGAAAGATGACGTAATCTGGATAGCCGTGGCCGAATCGTCGGCCATCGTGCGCCATGGAATGCTGGCCATACTGAAGCATATCCCGGAGATGGCCCGCGACGTGCAGTTGATTGAGGTGACATCGTCGGACGCCCTCGAAAACTGTATGCAGGCTCATGTGCCCGATGTGCTGATTGTAGACCCGGCTTTTGAAGGGTGGTTTGACATTGATGGATTCAAGGCCGACGCACGCACGGCCGATGTGAAGTGCATTGCGTTGCTTTGCAGCATCACCGACCAGAACCTGTTGCGCAAATATGATGAGTCGATTACGCTTTATGACGACGAGGAGTCTGTTTATCGCAAGATAGATGCCTTGATGCACGCGATGAAGGGAGATGAGAACGATACCGACGCACTGAGCCAGCGTGAACGCGAAATCATTGTTTGTGTGGTGAAAGGAATGACCAACAAGGAGATAGCCGAGAAACTCTACATCTCCATACATACGGTCATCACCCATCGTCGCAACATCGCCCGCAAACTGCAGATTCATTCTCCTGCCGGACTGACCATTTATGCCATCGTGAACAACCTGGTGGAGCTGAGCGACGTGAAGATGTAGCTCGAATTGCGAAAGAATACCTACTAATGGGGATTGCGCGCTCTGTCCGTGCGGATTATCTTTGCATTGTCAATGAGAAGATAAGTTAGTTAGTCATAAAAATTACGTAACCACAATTTATTATAATTATTAGTACATAAATTGCAGGCCCGCCTCCCGAAGTGATTTCGCGAGGCGGGTCTGTTATTGAGATGTGGCTAGCTGTCCGGATTGGTGGGTTTATCGGGCGAAAGAGCTTGGGGTGGGGAAGGACTTGTGCAGCAAACTTGTGTAGCAGGATAATTTTTTTAAGAAAAACGGGCTGAAATATTTGCATGTCCCGAAAAAGTTGTATCTTTGCACCGTCAAAAAACAATGGGCTATGGTGTAATGGTAACACTACAGATTCTGGTCCTGTCATTCTTGGTTCGAATCCAGGTAGCCCAGC
>CALUJS010000094.1 GCA_944321015.1 uncultured Phocaeicola sp.
GGATTATTTCGCAATGATTGCATATATGCCTCAAAGCATTGGACATCAATCCGTCATCAACAGAAGCTATGTATAATTTAGGGAATACTTTTTTGATGCAGCAAAAAGCTCAAGAAGCAATGAAACAGTATGAAGCTGCATCAAAGTTAGAAAAAAACAAAACTAAATTAGCAAAAATATATCATAATGCCGGTGTAATTCTTCAAGCAGGAAAACAATACGCACAATGTATAGAGGCATATAAGCAATCATTGCGAAATAATCCTCTTGACCATGAAACACGCTATAATCTGGCCTTAGCTCAAAAAATGCTAAAAGAGCAACAACAAAATCAATCCCAACAAAACAAACAAGAAAATCAACAAGATAAACAAGACAAGCAAAACGAACAGAAAGATAAAAATAAGGATGAACAGCAAAAGGAGCAAGAGCAAAAGCGTGAAGAAACCAAAAATCAAATGTCAAGAGAAAACGCAGAACAATTATTAAATGCTGTGATGCAAGATGAAAAGAATGTTCAAGAGAAAGTAAAGAAGAATATTCAACAGCGTGGTAAAAAATATGATAAGGATTGGTAATTGTTTAATAATAACGCAAGTAAAATGAAAAAGATAATATCATTAATAACACTTTGGATAGTAGGTATCGGAATCCTATTTGCAGAGGATATAGATTTTACTACAGAAGCACCGGATGTTGTTGTATCTGGAGAACAATTTAGACTCACGTTTACCGTAAATACAACGAAGGTAAGTGATTTTCGTGCACCGTCGATCACTGATTTTGAAGTGCTAATGGGCCCCAGCCGTTCTCAACATACCAGCACTCAGATCATTAATGGCAACGTTTCTACTTTTAGCTCCATAACATATACTTATGTATTGTCTGCTCAAAAAGAAGGCAATTTTACAGTGCCTGGTGCAAAAATAAAGGTAGATGGGTTAGAGTATAAATCAAATCCCGTAACAATAAAAGTTTTACCTCCTGACCAAAATAATGGAGTAGGGGGAAAGGGGCAGTCTGTAGGAAATTCGGCTGGAACACAAACTGTGTCAGAGAAAGATTTGTTTATGACGGCAACAGTGAGTAAGACCAAAGTCCATGAACAAGAGGCAATCTTATTGACTTATAAAATATATACGGTGCTTAATTTGACAGGACTTCAAGGAGGTAAGATGCCCGATTTAAAAGGTTTCCATACTCAAGAGATATCATTGCCACGCAATAAGACTTTTTCGTTAGAACATTATAAAGGGCGAAATTACAAAACATTGGTTTGGAGCCAATATGTACTGTTCCCTCAGCAGACGGGAAAACTCCAGATTCCTTCTATCACATATACCGGCGTGATTGAGCAACCTAATCAAAATATAGATCCTTTTGATGCCTTTTTCAATGGAGGGTCGGCATATGTGACTATTAGGAAACAAGTGGTTACACCTGCGATTAATGTAGAGGTATTGCCTTTGCCGGCAAACAAGCCTGCTTCTTTTGGCGGGGCAGTGGGAAATTTCTCGTTGACATCTTCTATTAATTCGCAAAATGTGAAGACGGGAGATGCTGTAACCATTAAGTTGATACTTTCCGGTGTTGGTAATATGAAATTGATAGATACTCCAGAAGTAAAATTCCCTTCAGACTTTGAGGTGTATGATCCAAAGGTAGACAATAAATTCTCATTAAGCCAATCTGGCTTGAGTGGCAATAAAGTTTTTGAGTATTTGGCAATTCCGCGTCATGCAGGAAGCTATACCATACCACCAGTTGAATTTACCTATTTTGACCTGAACTCCAATCAGTATAAAACTTTAACTACCGATGCGTACGAAATCAAAGTTGAGAAAGGCGAAGGTGATGCCGGCCAGATTTTGGCAGACTTTACGAATAAGGAAGACATCAAACGTTTAGGGAATGACATTTTATATATTAAATTAGGTAATACGACATTGCACCCCAAGGGGAAATTCTTATTCGGCTCAATCAGTTACTATTTGTGGTATCTCATACCATTGATATTGTTTATAATTGTATGCATTCTAAAACGCAAGCAAGTGATTGAAAATGCAAATGTAGCCAAAGCTCGAACTAAAAAAGCCAATAAAATAGCTACAAAACGATTGAAATTGGCTAACCAACTGTTGGTCCAAGATAAGAAAAATGAATTTTATGATGAAGTATTGAAAGCGTTGTGGGGATATATCAGTGACAAATTAAACATTCCGGTATCAGAACTTTCCAAGGATAACATTGATAATAAACTTACTGAACTTTCTATTCCGGATGAACTTATCAAAGATTTCATTGAAACATTGAATAATTGCGAATTTGCACGTTATGCTCCAAGCAATGAATCGAATGCAATGGATAAAGTATATACTTCTGCCATTGATGTGATTAGTCGTATGGAAAATCATTTTAAGAATTAAATTTGTTGTATATAATATTATGAAAAGGATAATAAATATAATTGTTTTTGTCGCTTTGCCGATGTTGCTATCAGCACAACAAGTAACTTCTAAAAATGAGCCATCGGAATCAATGACACTAAACAGTGAAGTGTCACCAAAAGTAACAAAAGCGCAAGCAGATAGTGCATATGCTAAAGGAGACTTTGCTTTGGCAATAGAATTATATGAAAACATTCTATCAGCTCAAAGAGAATCATCTGACATCTATTACAATTTAGGCAATTCGTATTATAAGAGCAAAGATATTGCTCGTGCGATACTCAATTATGAACGAGCATATTTATTGAATCCAGGCGATAGTGATATACGTTTCAATCTGGAGCTGGCCAGAAATAATACGGTTGACAAAGTTGAAGTCGTCAATGTATTCTTCTTGACCCAGTGGATGATTTCACTTCGTAGCAGTTTTAGTGCAGATGGTTGGTCACAAATTGCCATCATCTGTTTCTTGTTCTTCCTCCTGTTTATCAGTATATTCATTTTTAGCAAGTATTCAAAACTGAAGAGATTGGGATTTGGTGGAACAATTATCTGTTTGTTATTAGTCATATTTGCCAATGTTTGTGCTTATCAGCAACAACAATTATTGGTTAATCGGCAGACAGCAATTGTAATAGCCCCAAGTGTTACAGTAAAAAGTACTCCGGACAATGGAGGTACAGATTTGTTTATAATACATGAAGGACATAAAATAAAGATTAAGGATGCCTCGATGAAAGAATGGTATGAGATACAGCTGGAAGACGGCAGTGTTGGATGGATACCTAAGGAGGTAATTGAAATCATTTAAATTGTCTATAAATGTGGGCATGTGGAGAACATATAAATATTTGGATGGGGAAGGAGCTTATATTACTCCTTTCTATCCCATATTTATATATTCCCATAGCTTTTATTTGGTTTAGTATTATTTTCCGGAACAATAATCTGAAAAATAGCCTTATAATCGTAGGCTCTATAGGCGTTGCATTACTGTCTATAATTGTATGTGACATGTATTTTCCTATGGAGCCAATTTTTCCTTCACATTCTAGTAATATATATATCGCCCTTGTAGTATTGTTGGTGATTTTTTCATTGTTATTGTTTCGTAGTCGCACTTTTGCATTTGTCATATTGTTGATGACTGCTCTTCTTATATGTATGTTGTTGGATTTCCTGATTTTACATATATATGAGTTATTGCTGGGAATCATAAATGCAATCATTTTTTATATGCTATTCTTGATACTGAGAAAGAGGCTCTCTTCAAGTCAAACTACTTGGATAACAAATCAATATACAAATAGTGGTTATGCTGTTACTAATATGTATCTGTTAAATAACATCTTAATTTTAACCGCTTTTCTCATGTTAATATTGCTTTTGCATGAAAAATGTATTGCATAAATCTTTGTTCTCTGTATCTTTTATGCTAAATTTATTCCGTGAAACTATATAACTTATAATATTATGGAAAGAACTATTACATTTAATGAATTACGCAGAATCAAAGATGCACTACCTGATGGAAGCATGCACAGAATTGCGGATGAATTAAATTTATCTGTAGATACGGTACGCAACTTTTTTGGTGGTCAGAATTTTAAAGATGGAAAAAGTGTAGGCCTTCATATAGAGCCAGGTCCCAATGGAGGTATTGTCAGATTAGATGATACGACAGTGTTAGATAAAGCACTTAAAATCTTAGATGAATTGAGCATCAGCTATGAAAGCGAATAGATTGCTATAACACGTATTATGTTTAATACATAAACAAAATGGCATATGAGATGACTATACTTAATCATTTTCATATGCCATTTTTTATCACCTTGTCTCTTACGATCGAACGTACAATATCTATCATTACTAGCGTAGAAAATGTTCCATTGAGAGGAACAGCATCAAACAGGAGCGGGCTCTCATCAGTTTTAAACAGTCAGTTCCCCTGAAGAACAAGTGCGGCATGGCGTGTCCGGTTCTATTTCCCAATGGTCTTGTGCCCACTTCGGAAACGGTTCGGAAGAGATACTGATGGAACTGTTCACCGGAGTCTTCGAGGCGGCCATGTTTAACCTGAACGACACGATGCGCTACTTCCTGTGTCCGGGAGGACAGATATGCGCAAGGGCATAGTTCGCTGTGCGGAGTGGTACATGAGAAGATAAATCTGTCTCCATACGTTTCTTTCACACCCCGAACACCAACAAAAAAGGTGCATCGTATTTACGACACACCTTTAACTCTTGTGACTCCGACAGGATTCAAACCTGTAACCTTCTGATCCGTAGTCAGATGCTCTATTCAGTTGAGCTACGGAGCCTTTTACTGAAAATTGTGACTCCCATAGGATTCAAACCTATAACCTTCTGATCCGTAGTCAGATGCTCTATTCAGTTGAGCTAGGGAGCCGATATATAGTGTGATCGCGACAGGATTCAAACCTGTAACCTTCTGATCCGTAGTCAGATGCTCTATTCAGTTGAGCTACGCGACCCTTTTTCTTTAACGGTTGCAAAGGTACGTACTTTGTGTACAACTACCAAATATTAAAGGTACTTTTTTCTATTGCCTGCCAAATAAAATCGAAAAAAAGAAAGTCTCATCGGGATATCTTGTAACGCCATGGAAAATCCAGATATGGACACTGCTCTGTCCGGTCAAAAAAGCATTACACAAATACACAGAGACCGAAAAACAAAAGTAGGAAGAAAACAACTTTGTTTCCCTCCTACTTTCGATTATACAGAAGAATATTAATATTTGATATTCAATGTTTGTAAGATTTGCCGCATTTTCTCGTACGTCGTGATGCGGGTAGGCACCAATGGTAGGCGTAGCCTGTTTTCGATGAATCCCATGGCATTCAACATGGCCTTTACTCCGGCCGGATTTCCGTCGACGAACAGCAAATTGAACAATTCGGTAAAGCGGTGGTGAATAGTCAGCGCGTTGGCATAGTCACCTTGTAAGGCCAAACGAGTCATTCGGCTGAATTCTCTAGGGAATGCATTGCCAATCACCGAGATAACTCCCACCGCACCTAATGTGATAAGAGGGAAAGTAATGCCGTCGTCACCGGATATCACGTCGAAGTTTTCCGGTTTGTTCTTGATGATGTCGTCCATTTGCGTGATGTTGCCCGAAGCTTCTTTAATGGCAATGACGTTAGGAAAATCACGTGCAATACGCAAGGTTGTTTCTGCCGTCATGTTTACTCCGGTACGTCCCGGAACATTATAGAGCACAATGGGCAAATCAGTTGATTCTGCTATGGCTTTGTAATGTTGATAGATACCTTCCTGAGAAGGTTTGTTATAATATGGAACGACAGACAGGATAGCATCAACGCCCGTAAAGTCATCATTCTTCAGCGAGTCAATGATGGCCTGTGTGTTGTTTCCTCCACAGCCAAGCAATATGGGAACGCGGCCATTTACCCGTTCTATGACCAATCGCTTTATCTCGTTTTTCTCATCAGTTGTCAGAGTCGGAGTTTCGGCTGTTGTTCCTAAGACGCAAAGAAAATCGGCTCCGTTCTGAAGCAAATAGTCTACTAAACGGAGCAAAGCCGGATAATCCACGCTGCCATCTTCTTTGAAAGGAGTTATCAGAGCTACTCCCATCCCTCGAAATTGTCTATGTATCATGAGGTAATTATAAATTCAAATTAAATCAGTTGCAAAAATACTAAAATCGGCAAAACACTTACTCTATGAGCTTCAGAAAATCATCTTCATTGACAATTTTTATACCCAGCTTATTTGCTTTTTCCAATTTGCTAGGACCCATATTTTCGCCGGCCAGAATAAAACTTGTCTTGGAGGAAATGCTGCCTGCATTTTTCCCGCCATGGCGCTCGATAAGCGTTTTATATTCATCGCGTGAATGATGTTTGAACACACCGCTGATGACAATGGTTTGATTCTGCAATTTGTCGCTTTGCCCTTCCAGCGCGCTCTCGTCCAAGCTCATTTTCAAGCCGGCTGCTTTCAGGCGTTCCACCAGGATGCAGTTACTTTCATTGGCAAAATATTGTATCAGGCTGCTGGCAATTTTTTCACCGATTTCATCTACATGAATCAAATCGTCGAGCGAGGCTTGTCGCAAGGCTTCAATGTTAGCGAACGCACGAGAGAGTTTTTTGGCTACGGTTTCTCCCACAAAACGAATGCCCAAGGCAAAAAGTACCCGTTCAAACGGAACTGCTTTTGACGCCTCTATGTTTTTGACTATATTTTCGGCTGATTTGACTCCCATTCGTTCCAAACGACAAATATCCGCCGCCTTCAGTTCATAGAGGTCGGCTACATCCTTTATGAGTCCGTGTTGGTAAAATTGGTCTACGGTTTCAGGGCCAAGGCTTTCGATGTTCATGGCGCGTCGACTGATAAAGTGTTCAATCCGGCCTTTGATTTGGGGTGGACAATTTGTATCGTTCGGACAGTAGTGTGCAGCCTCCCCTTCATAACGTATCAAGGGGGTGCCACATTCCGGGCAGGTCGTTATGAATTGCACCTTTTCGCTGTCGGGGCGACGGGAGTGAACATCTACTCCTGTGATTTTGGGAATAATCTCACCTCCTTTTTCCACGTAAACCATATCGCCGATGTGGAGGTCCAGATTGTTGATTATGTCGGCATTGTGGAGCGAAGCGCGACGAACAATGGTGCCGGACAGCTGTACGGCCTCCAGATTGGCAACCGGGGTGACGGCGCCTGTGCGTCCCACCTGAAAGCTGACCGAATTCAGGCGGGTCAAGGCCCGTTCTGCCTGAAACTTGTATGCGATGGCCCAACGTGGTGATTTTGCCGTATAGCCCAAATAACGTTGTTGACGCAAGGAGTTAACTTTCAATACAATGCCATCAGTAGCCACCGGAAGATTCTTGCGCTCCGTGTCCCAATATTTGATGTAATCAAAAATTTCCTCCAATGTCCGGCACTTACGGGCCACATGCGAAATCTTGAAACCCCATTGGGATGCAATCTGGAGATTCTCATAATGTCCGTCGGTTGGCAAATTCTCTCCCAGCATGTAATATAGGTAAGCATCCAGCTTGCGCGAAGCTACCACGGCAGAATTTTGTGATTTCAGTGTGCCGGATGCCGCATTGCGCGGATTGGCAAACAATGGTTCTTCGCGAATTTCACGCTCGCGATTGAGCGCTTCAAATACATTCCAAGGCATCAATATTTCTCCGCGCATCTCAAATGATTCCGGATAGCCTGTTCCATTGAGCACCAAAGGAATGGAATGGATGGTTTTCACATTGTCGGTCACATCGTCTCCCTTTTCGCCATCGCCACGGGTAACAGCCTGCACCAGTTTGCCATCTTCATAGGTCAGCGAGATGGAGGTTCCGTCGTATTTCATTTCACAACAGATTTCAAACTCTTCTCCGTCCAGTCCCTTGCGAACACGTTCGTAAAACTCTGTCACTTCCGTTTCCGAATAGGTGTTGCCGAGCGAAAGCATCGGATAGCGATGTTTTATCTGGCGAAAGTCTTTATTCAAGTCGCTTCCCACCCTCATCGTAGGGGAATTGCTGTCGGCCATTTCCGGATGTTGCGCCTCCAAATCCTGTAATTCACGCATCAGATGGTCAAACTCCTGATCGGAAATTACCGGAGCGTTCAACACATAGTATTTGTAGTTGTGCTCGTGCAAGGTGGCACGCAGCTGCAAAATGCGTTCTTGTTCCGTCATAGAAATAGTTATTTTTAGCTTGGCAAAAATACGTTTTTATTTTTTGCAAATGCATGGGCAGGCACATATTTTCCTGTTATTTCCGGCCATGAGCCGTAATATGGCGCCTCGCGGGCGAAGATATGCCCCGACACGCCCGGACATATCTTCGCTCACGCCGGCAAACGATGGCAGTCCATACAGCGTCGGGCTTGACCATTGCGATACGTGCTGTTATGATTCTTTTTTGTACTTTTGCAGCAAAAACATTTCCCAAACACAATGAGAATAGACATCATTACTGTATTGCCTGAAATGATTGAGGGCTTTTTCAATTGCTCAATCATGGCCCGCGCTCAAAAGAAAGGCCTTGCCACCATCAATATACACAATTTGCGCGATTATACGTTGGACAAGCATAAACGTGTGGACGATTATCCCTATGGAGGATGTGCCGGAATGGTAATGCAGATTGAACCTATTGATCGCTGTATTTCGACATTAAAAGCGGAAAGAGATTATGACGAAGTGATATTCACAACGCCGGATGGCGAGCAATTTAACCAGAAGATGGCCAATACGCTCTCGATGGCAGAAAATCTGATTATCCTGTGCGGACATTTCAAGGGTATCGATTATCGCATCCGTGAACATCTGATAACAAAGGAAATCAGCATCGGAGACTATGTCCTGACCGGCGGTGAGCTTGCCGCAGCCGTAATGGCAGATGCCGTCGTGCGCATCATTCCCGGAGTAATCTCCGACGAACAGTCTGCATTGTCCGATTCGTTTCAGGACAACCTGCTGGCTCCTCCGGTTTATACACGTCCGGCCGAATACAAGGGATGGAGAGTGCCCGATGTGTTACTTTCCGGACATGAACGCAATATTCGCGATTGGGAACTCCAACAGTCCATTGAACGCACCCGGCGGTTACGTCCGGATTTGCTGGATGAGATTTGAACCCGCGGCCCCCTGCTCCCAAAACAGGTGCGCTGACCTGCGTTACGTTTCGAAGTTTTGAGTAATGTTCCAAATGCAATCGCAGGCTGACACATCATTTAGATAATAACACGTGTCAGCCTGCGACTGTCAAATGCTCGCGCTTAGCATTCCAAGGCTCCTATAATTTCGGATATGGACTGATAATGATGGCGTTCCAGATAGTCATTGATACCTTCTATGATTTTTATCGTCACTGTCGGATCGATGAAATTGGCTGTTCCCACCTGAATGGCACTGGCTCCGGCCAACAGAAATTCGATAGCGTCACGGGCATTCATGATGCCACCCAAGCCGATGATGGGAATGTTTACAGCCTTGGATACCTGCCATACCATGCGTAAGGCGATCGGTTTCACGGCCGGACCGCTCAAACCACCGGTAATGGTGGAAAGCATCGGGCGTCGACGTTCGGCATCAATGGCCATCCCCAGCAAGGTGTTGATTAATGACACACTGTCGGCCCCCCCGTCTTCCACAGCCCGGGCTATCTCGGTGATGTCTGTCACATTGGGAGATAGTTTTACAATCAGGGTTTTCTTATAAACTTCTCTCACGGCCTTGGTGACTTCATTGGCGCCTTTGGCCGTTACCCCAAACGCCATTCCGCCTTGTTTTACATTCGGGCAGGAAATATTCAATTCGATGGCAGGAATTTCCTCCAGTTCGTTAATGATTTCGGCTGTTCGGACGTAACTCTCGATGTCCGACCCCGACACGTTTACAATGATATTTGTACGAAGATGCTTAATCGCAGGATAAATGTGTTGTACAAAATAGTCAACACCTTTATTTTGTAGACCGACAGCATTTAGCATTCCGGAAGGAGTTTCGGCCATACGCGGATAGGGATTTCCTTCGCGGCGGTTGAGGGTGGTTCCTTTAACGATGATTCCACCCAGTCGTTCCAAATCGATAAAGTCGGCGAACTCTGTTCCATATCCGAATGTTCCGGATGCAGTCATCACCGGATTCGCCAGTTGCAATGACTTAATATTTACATTTAAATTTGCCATAATAATCTTTTGATATTAAAAACCGGACCTTCTTTACATACGCACACGTTACCTTCGTCTTTCAGATTTTCGACACAGCAAAGGCATGCTCCCACGCCACAAGCCATGTGGTTTTCCAGCGACACCTCACACTCGATGTTTTTCGCTTTGGCATATTTGGCCACTGCCATCATCATCGGTTTGGGACCACAAGTATAAATCATATCGAAACTTTGCGTTGACAGGATGGAATGCTGGGTGACATATCCCTTTTCACCATGGCTTCCGTCTTCTGTTGTTGTATACACCTTTCCATATCGGGCGAAGTCTTCTAATTGAAGCAGGTCTTTAGCCGAACGCGCTCCTAACAAAAATGTAGGTGTAATGCCTTTTAACTTGAGTTGCTCACCAAGATACAGCATCGGAGCAGTTCCTACTCCTCCGCCAATCAGTATCACATTTTTACTATTATCCGAGGGCAAGGTAAAGCCATTTCCCAGCGGGTATACCACATTGATAATGTCTCCTTTTTTTGCATCACCTAAGTGACGTGTGCCTTCACCTACCAACTGAATAAGGAACCAAAGTTCATTTCGTTCGCGATCGACATAGTTGATTGATATTGGCCGACGCAGTAATGTTGCGGGTGAATTTTCCACGCGGATTTCGGCAAATTGTCCGGGAAGTATCTTCGGCAAAGGAGTATCTTGGGCCAATTTGAGCAGAACGTAATTGGCATGTAGGCGAGTACAGTCTGTAACCCGGAAGTCTTGGATATATTTTCTCATAATAAATAGGTATATGAATTCTTGGGCACAAAGATAGGCATTTAGAACCTGTTTTGATTTTCTCTTAATGGAGTTTTTACACATGCCTTGCAATTTCCTTTCAAGAAAATATCTTCTCAGTTTTTAGGTATCAAAGTCTCAAAGGTCCCATCATCATAAAAGATTCTCATCTCCACAATCTTTTTGGGAGGTCGTTCTATATATCTGATTCTTTCTGTGGGGGCAGATTCAACTTTGGTTATTTCGCCATTTGTCGATGATTCGGCAGACTGAAATTCACTATCGGTAAAAAGTGAGTTGTCATTGATTTCATCGTTTGGGGAAGGATTGTTTTCCAGACTTCCCATTTCACCGGTCCCATAAAGCAACCACTCCAGGTTTATGCTCGGATAAGCCTGGTGTATTTTCATGACCAGATTCAAACTGGGATTGTTTACTCCATTTAATACATGTGATAATGCAGCTTGCTTGATTCCCACAACTTTGGCAAATTGTGAAGATGTCAAACCGGTTTTTTGAATAATTGCTTCTATTCGTGCTTTCATCCTGTTGCTATTAGTAGTATTCTTTGCAAGTACAAAAGTAATAATATAATAGTATTGGCACGAACATATTAATATATTTTTATGCTCGCTTAAGTATATATAAATATAATGTGCGCAGTGTATATTTGTATTATATGATTATATAAACACATAAATACAATTATATAATTGATTTGTTTTTAGTAGATTATAGGATAACAGACAGTTGTTACGAGGAATATTACATAAATAAATACCTTTGTTGTCTGTTTATTTTGTGCTTTACTTCTTAAAGCTGTTGATATTGATTGGTTATCAGCGGCATATCATGCGTATTTATGATTGAATAAATATTTATTATATAAAAGTATAGCATATACAAATATAAAATAGTGTGCAAGATTACCTATTAACGCATGAACAAACAGAGTTAATAATTATATTATTATAATAATGCAGTGATTAATGTAATATATAATAGATAAGTTCTTTCAATAAATCAGCATTGGGAATTGATGAATTCTTAAAGCCTTTGGATTGGGCATCGCATTGTCGGATAGCAGCTATGATTTGCATGACTTTCACCCCACTGAATTTTCTCATAGCAATCATGTACTCCTTCGATTGCCATTGATTTCTCAATCCCAATTGCGTGGCGATACCGGCTTCTGTTTTTTGAGGAGCATAATAAGCCAACATTAGATTCGAGAAGAAATTAAATAGCACCGACAAAGTCATCTGTAATGGGTTGTTCTTCGGATTTTCTGCAAAGTACTTTATTATTTGATTGCACTTATATATATCCTTCTCTATGATTGCATTTTTCAATTCGAAGTTGTTAAAGTCCTTGCTAATCCCTATATTCTTCTCTATATGTTCCGGAGTAATCTGATTGGCAGTCTGTGGCAGCGTCAGTATTAGTTTGTCCAATTCTCCGCTCAGACGACATAAATCAGAGCCAACATAGCTCGCCAACAATTCGCAAGCCTTAGGCTCTATGGCAATCTTTTTGCGTTTGAGGTAATTAATAATAAATGCAGGAAGTTGACTTTCTTTTAAACGTTTCGATTCATATAATACAGCATGCTTTTCAATTTCGAGTGTTATCTTTTTTCTTCTGTCCAAGCTGCCATTCTTATGACAGAATACAAGTATGGTTGAGCGTTGTGGCTTTTGCAAATAGAAAGAAAGTTTATCGAGGTTCTTCAGATTCTGAGCTTCTTTGACAATGATGACCTGATGGCTGCTCATCATAGGATAACGTTTGGCTGCATTAATGACCGATTCAATGTTGGTCTCCCCTCCATAAAGGAGGGTCTGGTTGAATTCTTGCTCTTCCGGAGTAAGAATGTGCTCGGCCATATATTCTGATATCTTGTCGATGTAATAAGACTCATCGCCCATCAAGTAATAAACGGGAGAATACTGCTTGTTTCGTATGCCGTGGATTATGTCTTCAATCTTAATTTCCTGTTTGCTCATTTTACCAACGATTATATTTTACCAGTCAAATTTCAAGTGTTTTACGGTTCTTTTTTCATCTATTATCATGCGCAGGGCACGAATACCGATTCTTACATGTTCACGTGCATAATTGTGGGTTACGAGATTGTCGCTCTGCTCTGTTTTTACGCCTTTGGGAGTCATAGGTTGGTCGGAAACCAAGAGTAGTGCTCCGGTAGGTATGTGATTAGCAAAACCCACACTGAAGAGTGTAGCAGTTTCCATATCGACTGCCATGGCGCGTGTGCGTAGTAAATATTCCTTAAATTGATTGTCGTATTCCCAAATTCTGCGGTTGGTCGTATAAACTGTTCCGGTCCAATAATCACGACCATGATCGCGTATGGTTGAAGACACGGCACGCTGCAGCATGAAGGCCGGGAGTGCAGGAACTTCCGGCGGAAAATAGTCATCGGATGTACCCTCTCCACGAATAGCCGCAATGGGGAGGATTAAATCTCCCAATTGATTTTTTTTGTCAATTCCGCCGCATTTGCCCAGGAATAGACAAGCCTTGGGACGGATGGCACTCAATAAATCCATAACGGTTGCGGCATTGGGGCTTCCCATGCCGAAGTTGATGATGGTAATACCATTGGCTGAGGACGATGGCATATTGGCATCTTTTCCTATGATTTCGGCATGACATTCTTCGGCAAAGAACTCAACATAGTTATCAAAATTAGTCAACAGGATGTATTGATCGAAATCCTCCAAATGGCGATGCGTATAGCGAGGAAGCCAATTTTCCACTATTTCTTGCTTTGTCGTCATAAATTCCTTACTTTTGTTTGGCAATTGCTTGCATGAGTATTAACCATCACAAAAGTACGAAATGTTATCGTTAAACTTGCCTCCATTTCAGGCAAAAATTGAAATCAGAAACGGGAAGCCGTTTATTTTTGATATGCTGCGCAGACGTTATGTGACGTTGACACCAGAGGAACGGGTAAGACAATACTTTGTACATTTCCTAACCGAACATAAGGGATATCCTGCCACATTGATGGCCAACGAGGTGTTGTTAAGGCTCAATGGCATGAACAAGCGATGTGATACCGTGGTATACGACCGAAATCTGTCGCCACGGATGATTATCGAATACAAGGCTCCCGACGTGGAGATTACACAGGCTGTATTTGATCAGATAGGGCGATACAATCTTGTGCTGCGGGTAGATTATCTGATTGTGAGTAACGGAATCAGGCACTATTGCTGTAAGATGGATTATGGCAACCGTACTTATGCGTTTCTGACCGATATTCCGACATATGATATTCTGTAAAAAATGCAGCAAAGCCCGGAACCTGAACGATTCCGGGCTTTGCCATGTCTTATCTCTATTGCCGGATGTTATTTTACGCCGGCCAGTTCGGGGTCTATCATAATACGACCGCAATATTCGCATACTATGATTTTCTTACGCATACGGATGTCCAATTGGCGCTGGGGTGGTATCTTATTAAAGCAACCGCCACAAGCGTCACGTTGCACATAGACGATACCCAAACCATTGCGTGAGTTTTTACGAATACGCTTGAATGCCTGAAGCAGACGCGGCTCAATGGTCGTCTCGAGCGTCTTGGCTTTCTCGCGCAACTTCTCTTCTTCCTGCTTGGTTTCGGCTACGATTTCATTTAGTTCAGACTTCTTTACGTCGAGATCTTTTTTGCGTTCTTCCAGCTGCGCTGAGCTTCTTTCTATTTCCTCGGCCTTGGCTGCGGCTGCAGCAGTATATTCACGAATACGCTTCTCGCAAAGTTCGATTTCCAGGTTTTGAAATTCTATCTCCTTGTTCAGCATATCGTACTCACGGTTGTTGCGCACATTATCGAGCTGAGTCTTATATTTTTCCACCGAAGAACGGGCAGCATCTATCTCATTTTTCTTCTGTGCCACGTCCTGTTTCAGGTCGGCTATCTCGCGATTGATTTTATCGATACGCGTACCCAGACCGGTGACTTCATCCTCCAAGTCTTGCACTTCGAGCGGAAGTTCACCGCGCAGAGTTTTAATCTTGTCTATCTCGGAGAGCATGGTCTGCAACTGATACAACGCTCTCAACTTCTCTTCTACCGACAAGTCTTGCGGGTCTTTTTTTGTTTCTTTTGCCATACGATTATAAATATTTGATGGGGTTTGTATTAAGTTTTGTCAATTTGGTTTTCAGGGAAGGGCATGCCGCACGCAGGATGTCACGGAGCAAATCTTTGGTATATTGTTCGCTCTCGTAATGACCGGTTTCGATGAGCAGGATGTCGCGTTCGTGCCCAAAATATTCATGATAGCGGATTTCTCCGGTGAGGAACGCATCAGCTCCCGCCGCCAACGCATCGGGTATCAGAAATGAGCCGGCACCGCCACATAAGGCCACGCGTTGTATCTGTCGACCCGTCAGGCGACTGTGGCGCAGGCAGGCCACCTCAAACGTTTTTTTTATGCGCATCAGCAACTCGGTTTCAGTCTCCAGCTCCGGCAAGGTGCCTATCACGCCACTTCCCCAAGCGGCATTGTCGCGGGGAGCGAGAAACGTTACGTCGGTCAGGCCCAGCTTCTCGGCAATAGTGTAGTTGACACCTCCGGGTGCATTGTCTAAATTGGTATGAGCGGCATATATCGCTACATCATTCTTTATTGCTTTGATGAGACTGCGTTCGATATAATCCCTGCCCGTAAGGCTTTTGAGGCCGTGAAAAAGCAACGGGTGATGGGCAATAATCAGATTGTATCCCAAGGCGATAGCTTCGTCGACCACGGCTTCGGTCACGTCCAGACACAACAAAGCCCCTGTAGCTTCCGCGTCTGTCACTCCTACTTGCAGGCCGGCATTGTCATAGCTTTCCTGCAAGGGCAGAGGCGCGTATCGTTCAAGGGCGCTCAATATTTCCTTTATTTTCATTGTAATGCTTAAATCGGTGCAAAGTTAATACAAATTGTGTTTGTCCATGTAACTTGATGCCGATTTTTTCCATTCCGGGTCAGCACTTTCCCCTCTTCCGGAGGGCAAGGGGAAAGGAGGCCTCCTCCTCTCCCGCCCGCTCTCCGACCTTCCAGTCACTCGCCTACCGGAACAGCCTTCGACCAACGGTAGAAGTGCGTTACGGGTCCGTAGCCTGTGCCGAAACGATAAGTGGCACCTTCGCGTATGGCGCCGTCAATATAATCCTCGGCCTTATGTACGGAATCGTTCAGCGTATAACCTTGTGACAGATAGGCAGCTATGGAAGAGGCAAAGGTGCAACCTGTTCCGTTGACATTGTGCGTGTCGACTTTTTCTTTCACAAATGTCTTTATGCCCGTCTCCTCGGAATAGAACACATCCATCAGTCCGTGTGGATGAGGAACGGACTTGACAATGGCGGCACATCCTTGATGACAAAGCCAATGCATGTCTGCTTCCGGGTCGGTTTCGGCAAACGGATGCCCCAGCAACAAATTGGCTTCACGGTAGTTTGGGGTGATAATCGTGGCTAAGGGGAACAGACACTCAATGTATGCACGCACGGCTTCGGAGCGGATTAAAGGTGTGCCGTTAGAGTCGACCATCACGGGGTCGACCACAAGCGGTATGTCGCGGTAATCGGCCATCACGGGGCTTAGTGCGCGCACAAGTTCCTCCGTATAGAGCATTCCCGTTTTGACAGCCGAAGCCTGAACGTCATCCAGGAAGGAACGAACCTGTCCGATGACCAACGACACGGGCAGGGGAAAAACTTCTTTCACTCGAGTCGTATCCTCGTCGAGTATGCAGGTTATGGCGCCTGCCGCATAGCTGCCGCAGGCTGAGATTGATTTGATGTCGGCCTGAACGCCGGCGCTGCCCAAGGGCTCGCTGCCTGCAATGGCCAATACTTTGGGATATTCTTTCATGTCAGTTTAGTTAAAGATAGATTCTTTCAATATGAAGGCGTGCGCCTTACCATATGGCGGGGCGCACGCCGGACCGTTCACAGTTCCCGGCCGGGATATAGAGCGTTCCACCACGTCTCATTGCCTTGAAGATATTTGGCAAACCAGGCGAAAATGGCAGCCTGCCACTTATGGCGCTTCCCATAATCGGCAATGGCATGATTCTCTCCGCTGACGGTCACGAAAGCCGCATCGCGTCCCAGGAGTTTCAATGCGGTGAACATCTGTATGCTTTCACCTATGGGCACATTGGTGTCGGCCGAACCATGAAGGAACAAGATGGGTGTATGGATGCGATCGGCACGGAACAGAGGGCTTTGTTCCGTGTACAGACGCGGATTATTCCAAGGATAACTGTCCGCCGAAGCAGCCTCACTGTAGGAATATCCCCAATAACCTTCGCCCCAATAACTGGTAATGTTGCTGATGCCGGCATGAGAAACTGCAGCGGCAAACAAGTCGGTCTTTGTCTGTAGGTATTGGGTCATGAATCCGCCGTAGGAGGCTCCGATGCATCCCACGCGGGCAGAGTCGACAAAAGCATGTTCTTGGCAGAAACGACGTGTGCCTTCAATGATGTCATCGGCCGTACGCTCGCCCCATGCGTTCACATGGCGGGCTGAAAACTCTTGGCCGAAACCGATGGCTCCGCTGGGTTGTACGACATACACCACATATCCCATGGCGGCATAAAGATGAAGCGGATAACGACTTTCCAGACTGCGGTCGGTAGGCGTGCATCCGCCGTAATAATACACAATCATAGGATATTTCCGCGAAGCGTCGAAACGGGGAGGCAAATAATAACGTCCGCAGATGGTGTCGCCTCTGGAACTGAGGTAGTTCCAGTCGTGACATTCGCCCAGTGACACGTCGGCCAGCAACTCGGCGCTCAAGTCCCGGCGCAAGGTCTCGCGTTTTCGTTTCAGGTCAAAGGTGTAAAGTCGATGAGCGTTGGAGCAGCTCTCGCCGTAGTAAGCCAGCATGGAGGCATCGGAGGACACGGTGAACGATTTGACCACCTCTTCCGACACGGGCAGACGGCTGATGCGGCCCGAAGGCATTTCCATACGATACAGACGGACGTAGTCACGGTCATTGGCCGTGAAATAGACACAACCATCGGCGTGACACCATTGCACCGAGGCCACGCTGGGATTGAAATCGGCAGTCAGAGGTTTAACCTGTTTTTCCTCTATATTATATAGGTATAGCTGATAATCATAATAGCTTGACTTCTGTCCTTCGTCAATGCGCAGTCCGATGCCGTCAAACGCGTCGCCCGAAGCTACGACCAGCAGGGAAGAGAAATCCGGCGACGGCAGACAATAGGCCACGTATTCGGCTTCGTTCAACAATGTGTCTACGGCCATCGTCTCCACATTCATGCGGCATACGGTAGTGAGGTTGAATGGGCGACGCGTGATGCGGTCTTTGCTCGTGCTGAACACAATATGCTTTCCGTCCGGCGAAATTCCGGCCGGACGCACGTTGCGATAACCGAATGTAAGAGGCTGCATCATACCCGTGGTCAGGTCGTATTTGGCCAGATAAGTGCGATTCCGCCATCCGGGTTGACGGTCATCGGGAGTAAGTATGCGGTAGAGGTCAGGCTTCTCCTTGGGGCCTTCCCGGCGCAAAGTGTAAAGCAGATAGTCTTCGGTAGGCGCCACTTGAAAATGCCCTTCGGGAATATTGCGGGCCAATATAGTCTCTGCCAAGGTCGCAGCATCGACGGTTACCAGTTCGTTGCCCGAAGTGTTCCGTCGCACATAGTAATATCGGCTGCCCTTGGGCATCCATTGTACGGGAGTCCGCGTGGTGGCCACAGTCCGATTGGTACCCACTTCGGTGATGCACAAGTCGGACTGCCTTGTGCCATCGTTATGCGTTGTGACATATCCTGTAATGAGATATTTGCCGTCGGGTGACAAGTCTACACGGTTAAAGCGCGTACCGTTCATCACATCATTCAGCGTATAGAGGCGTTTCCCGCTAGTGTTCAGACGGATGTTTCCCATGTTGTCATCTTCCAGGCTCACGGAGAGTGTGTCGCTTTCGCCCGGCTCTGTCAGGCATTTGATAACGAACCGGTGGGTGCTCGGCTCTAAAGTGACGGTCTGTCCTTCGTGCGGACGTCCGTCGACATACACTGTGTAATTCTTCACTCCTCGCACTGTAAGCCGTGCTTGCGTATAGAGACTGTTGTCCACGGCAAACGAAGCCAGATGCAAGGCATGGCTTTCGGCCGGAGGCAAGACGCCGTCTGACAGGTTCTGCCCTTCGTTCAGACAGTCGGTCGACAACGGAGTCTTCAGCAGACTTTTTACATCGAAACTCCTGCCATTCACGTCCGCTGAGTCGACCATAAAAGGCTTCTGTATGGGATATGGCCCGGCATGACAAAATGTCCGGACGTTGATGCTGTCGGCTTTGACCGACAATGCGCCCAGGCACAGGGCGCACCCGATAATGGTTGTTTTACTCATCATGATGTAGACTTCTTATTATATTATGTAACAGTAATGCGCAAAGCTATAAAATATCCTTGTAACTGCCACCAATCCGAGGCTCCCCATTACACTCCGGTTTATATTTCGACTACGTCGCATTGCCTGTCCGAATCATGTTTTTCGGACTAAATGAGAACATTATCAGAAGAAAAGCTCTACAGTTTCTTATTCTGTTCAAGATTTTGTATCTTTGCACGCAAATATTTAGATATGACAGACACACGCTATTTAACTCCCGGATATGTATTCGAATCGAGCTGGGAGGTTTGTAACAAAGTAGGTGGAATCTATACCGTGCTCTCCACACGGGCAAAGACCTTGCAGGAACGGTTTAAAGACCACCTCTTCTTTATCGGTCCCGATGTGTGGAAAGGAAAGGAAAATCCGCTCTTCTCGGAAGACCTATCCTTATATGCCGCATGGAAAGACTATGCAAAATCACAACATGGTCTGGACATCCGTGTAGGCCGATGGAATATCCCCGGCAATCCCATTGTATTCTTGGTGGACTTCGATTGTTTCTACGCCCGAAAGAATGATATATATACGCAGGCATGGCTCGACTTTCAGGTCGATTCCCTTCACGCCTATGGTGACTATGACGAAGCATCGATGTTCTCCTATGCCGCCGGCAAGCTGGTTGAGAGCTATTTTCGTTATCATCAGCTCACGACAAATGACAACGTCATCTATCAGGCTCATGAATGGATGACCGGTTTGGGAGCCCTCTATGTATGTAAGTACGTTCCCGAGGTGGCTACGATATTCACGACTCATGCGACATCCATCGGCCGTTCCATTGCGGGGAACAACAAGCCGTTATACGACTACTTGTTTGCTTACAATGGTGACCAGATGGCCGGCGAACTCAACATGCAGTCCAAGCACTCCATAGAGAAACAGACTGCTCATCATGTAGACTGCTTTACAACCGTAAGTGAAATTACGGCCAACGAATGTCAAGAATTGCTTGACAAACCGGTAGACGTGATACTGATGAACGGATTCGAGAACGACTTCGTACCCCAAGGCAGTCAATACACAGCCAAACGAAGAAAAGCCCGTAGCGCGTTACTCAATCTAGCAAACAAGTTGCTGGGTACCGACTTGGGTGATGACACGATATTGGTAAGTACGAGCGGGCGCTATGAGTTCAAAAACAAAGGTCAGGATGTCTATCTGGAGGCCATGAATCGTCTGAACCGCGATAAGGATTTACGCAAGAATGTTGTAGCCTTTGTCACTGTCCCCGGTTGGGTGGGAGAACCGCGCGAAGACCTGAAAGAGCGCCTAAACAGCAAGAACAAGTTCACTACCCCACTCTATTGCCCCTATCTGACTCATTGGCTACATGATATGAGCCATGACAAAGTGCTTGACATGCTGAAGTATTTAGGCATGGCCAATGCGCCGACCGATCGGGTAAAAGTAATTTTCTTGCCATGTTATCTGAATGGCAACGATGGCATATTGAACTTTTCCTATTATGACATCATTTTAGGTAATGACCTGACAGTTTATCCTTCCTATTACGAACCTTGGGGATATACCCCGTTGGAGAGCATTGCTTTCCATGTTCCGACCATTACGAGCGACTTGGCCGGATTTGGTCTGTGGGTTAATTCGTTAAAAGGCCGTTACGGTACTTTGACCGATGGAGTAAAGGTTGTTCACCGTTCGGATTACAACTATTCTGAGGTGGCGGATGCAATCAAGGACACAATTGCCGAATTCTCTACGCTGTCGGCTAAAGAGATAAACAGCATACGCAAACGTGCCGTCGACCTCTCGGAGAAAGCCCTATGGAAGCACTTTATCGTATATTATTATGAAGCATACGATGTGGCTTTACGCAAAATGAAAGCTCGAATGAATGAAAATACGAGATAGAAACTAAACAAAAAACTTCAATTATTATGAAAGTCAAGATTAGCAATGCTAATATTCCTACTTGGAAAGAAGTCACAGTAAAATCAAGAATTCCTGACGAACTGCAAAAATTGGCCGAGCTGTCGCACAACATGTGGTGGTCTTGGAATCATGAAGCTACCGATTTGTTTAAGGACTTGAATCCTACGCTTTGGAAAGAGGTGGGACAAAACCCGGTCCTTCTGCTAGAGCGTTTAAGTTACGAGCAGCTTGAGGAACTGGCTAAAGACAAAGTCATCCTTGCACGTATGAATGAAGTCTATGACAACTTCCGCCAATACATGGATGTGGAACCGGATAAAACTCGTCCTTCCGTAGCTTATTTCTGTATGGAATACGGCTTAAGCCATGTCCTGAAGATTTATTCCGGAGGCTTGGGCATACTTGCCGGCGACTATATGAAAGAAGCATCGGACAGCAATGTGGATATGTGTGGTGTGGGATTGCTCTATCGCCATGGATACTTCACTCAGACATTGGCAATGGACGGACAACAGATTGCTAATTATGAGGCGCAAAACTTTGGTAGTCTGCCTATTGAACGTGTAATGGATAAAGACGGACAACCTCTGGTGGTGAAGGTGCCTTACATGAATTATTGGGTGCACGCTTACATCTGGCGTGTGAACGTTGGCCGTGTGCCTTTGTATCTGATGGATACCGACAATGAAATGAATAGCGAGTTCGATCGTCCGATTACCTCGCAACTCTACGGTGGTGATTGGGAAAACCGCCTGAAGCAAGAAATCTTGTTGGGCATCGGCGGCATGTTGACCCTCGAAGCATTGGGCATCAAGAAAGATGTTTATCATTGCAACGAAGGCCATGCGGCATTGTGCAACTTGAAGCGTCTGTGTGATTTTGTGGAAAAAGGACTCTCCTTTGACGAAGCTCTTGAACTCGTGCGTTCTTCATCCTTGTATACCGTACACACCCCCGTCCCTGCCGGACATGATTACTTCGATGAAGGTTTGTTTGGCAAATACATGGGCGGCTATCCCCAAATGTTGGGTATCAGCTGGGACGACCTCATGGATATGGGCCGCATGAATCCGGGTGACAAGAACGAACGTTTCTGCATGTCGACTTTTGCATGCAACACTTGTCAAGAGGTAAATGGCGTGAGCAAACTTCATGGCAAGGTATCGCAAGCCATGTTCTCCGGCATTTGGAAAGGATATTATCCGGAAGAGAATCATGTAGGCTATGTAACCAACGGCGTGCATTTCCAGACATGGTGTGCTACGGAGTGGCAAGATCTGTACAACCGTCATTTTGACTCTCATTTCCTGTCTGACCTGTCCAATCCCAAAATCTGGGAAGCCATTTACAACGTGCCCGACGAAGAAATCTGGGCAACGCGCCAGGCTTTGAAGACCAAACTGATAGACTACATACGCAAGTCATTCCGCGAAGATTGGCTGAAGCGTCAAGGCGACCCCTCACGTGTGGTTTCCGTCATGGAGAAAATCAATCCTAACGCTCTGTTAATCGGTTTCGGACGCCGTTTCGCCACTTACAAACGCGCCCATCTGTTATTTACCGACCTTGACCGATTGGCCAAGATTGTAAATAACCCCGATTATCCCGTTCAGTTCCTTTTCACGGGTAAGGCTCACCCGAACGATGGAGCCGGTCAGGGCTTAATCAAGCA
>CALUJS010000095.1 GCA_944321015.1 uncultured Phocaeicola sp.
TCAAACCAAAATGTCAAAGAACGCACTTTATTTGATGACATTTAAACCTGTGCGATTTTATCGCACCAGTAGTATTTGCAAAAATAAGAATTCGGGAAGCAAGTTCAAAAGATTTTCCGGCTGTGGCGTTCACAAACGCATTCTGCCTTTCCGGCTCTTCCTTCTGCTTGGTGAACATAATCCCGCAATCGCATCCCCCGACTTGCATAATTCGGGTCAAATCACTACATTCGCGTCCAACGGCCGGGATTGATGCCGTTTTTCTATGTGAATCAGATATTATTATGCGAATAAGTTCTAAAAGGAACGCAATATAAATGCTTATGGATAAAGACAAATACATACACCGGTTTCATGTGCATGGCCTGTGGGGAAGAATCGACCTGCATTGGAATAATATTAATGAAGACGTCAATATTCTTGTCGGCATCAACGGATGTGGTAAAACAACCCTTCTCAACTTGATTTCAGATTATTATGGCGGACAAAAAATCAAGAAATCCCTTGCCGCATCAGTGCGTGGTACGAATATTGACAGCCCTGTCACTTACATCCGCTCTTTCGACGTGCCGGCCAATGCGAAAAAAAGAACAGAAAGCATTTTGCTCCAAGAACTTAAGCATGTCATTAATCAAAATGGAGAAGGGACTTCATTCTTTGATTACCGGATGAAAATGCTGAACTATCCGGAGCATGCCGCAATTATACGGGAACGAATTGAAAAATATTTCCAATTGGTTAACTCTTTGTTTGAGGAAACCGGAAAAACAATTACGATTGACCCTCAAAACAATACATTGGTCTTTTCCATAAATGGGGCTGCTCCCGGTCATGAAAAAATCCGGCTGGAGCAACTTTCTTCCGGTGAGAAACAGATTCTGCTGATTCTGACGACTGTTTTCCTGCAAGAAGAAAAAGCTAATATTTTACTAATGGACGAGCCGGAAATCTCGCTGCATATCAGTTGGCAAGATCGCCTGATAGAACTGATCAGGCAATTGAACCCTAATTGTCAACTGATACTGACAACCCACTCGCCCAATATCTTTGCAAACGGATGGGAAGACAAAATTGTATTCATTGAGGACTTGGTAGAAAAACTATGAGCGCAGATAAACGGGATTTCTATGAGAAAACAGCCAAAAGACTGGCTGCATCCACCAAGTTGTATAAAGTCGACTCTATTATACATGTGGAAGATACGGACGATATTTGGTTTTGGCGACAACTGCTTACCAAATACCGTGTGGGACGTTACAAATTCATGCCGGCCACGACCAATGAAAAAGGCAACCGTTCCACCGGCTGCGAACAATGCCTGAAATATAAGGATTTCCTCTCACAGCGTTTCTTTATATGTATTGACAGCGATCTTCGTTATCTGGCTGAGGAGGGATTGTCAGCAGAAAAAGGAGTGCTGCAAACTTATACTTATTCATGGGAAAACCATTGTGCTTTTGCCGCCAAATTACAACAAGCATACGAAGAACTGACACCGTCAAAAAAGCCTTTTGATTTTTGCGCATTTCTCTCACGCTATTCCAATATAGTCTATCGACCTTTCTTGTTGATGCTCTATCAAAAGAGAAATAATTAGGATTCATTCAAACAAGACGATTTTCGCCGCTGCATCACGCTCCAATATCAAAAAGGAGACGAGGAAAATAATGGTTTGGCCTTTCTCCAACGTTTATCTGACAAATTGATTGCCGCGACCCAAGGCATTGCAAATGATTGCGGATTCTGTTACGAAACGGAATGCAACCGATATGCACGTCTGGGCTTGCATGAAGCGAATGCCTATCTGTATGTGCGTGGCCATTGTCTTTATGATGCGTTAATCGCCATAGGAGAGAAATTGAGCATCGGCACGGGAGCTGATTTCGAGCAAAATGTTTTAAAAGGCAGCTTGGCATTTGAACAATATCCCGAAATAGCCCGGATAAAAACTGACATAGGGAAACTGCAAGCTTTACGACAGGCATACTGAATGCCACTTAGAAAACATAATCCCGCAATCGCATCCCCCGACTTGCATAATTCGGCTCAAATCACTACATTCGCGTCCAACGGCCGGGACTGATGCCGTTTTTCTATGTGAAATCGGACCAGCTTAATTAAGAACAAACCATGAATGAAGAATTAAAAGGGCTTTTGAGGGAATGCGATGCGTTAAAGGCTAAACTTTCGAGCCAACGCCTTCTTCCCGTCGAGGCTTTGAAAAAAATAGAAGAGGCTTTCAACATCGAATATACCTACGAAAGCAACCGCATCGAAGGAAACACGCTCACATTGCAGGAAACGGAACTTGTGGTAAATAAAGGTGTAACCATAGCCGGAAAGTCGATGCGTGAACATCTTGAGGCCATCAACCACGCGGAAGCCATCGACTACATACGTGACTTTGCCAAAACCGACAAGGCAATAAGCGAACGTGCGATATTGGAAATTCACGCCCTTGTGCTGCACGGCATCAATCGCGAAAATGCCGGTCGCTATCGCACCGTGCCGGTGCGGATTAGCGGAAGCAGCCACATTCCGCCTCAGCCCTATTTGCTTCCGGAACAAATGGAAAACTTCATTGTGCGCTATAGGGAACTGAGCACACAACACGTGCATCCGGTGCTGATAGCTGCCTACTTGCACGAAGCGTTGGTGCGGATTCATCCGTTCGTCGATGGCAACGGACGCACATCGCGCCTCTTGATGAACTTGTATCTGCTGCGCAACGGTTACACACTCGTAAACCTCAAGGGAGATGACGACACACGTCGTGCCTATTACACCGCGCTGGAGGCTTCACACACTGACCCCATCCCGTTCCAAAAACTTGTGGCCGAGGCTGAAATAGCCTCCCTAAAACGCTATCTGGCCGTTCTTGGTGTGAAATGGTAAAAAATGGCGAAGCCCCCGGCAGAAATATTGCCGAAGGCTTCACGCTTAATTATCACTACATTTTGAGAGAGAAAACTTTTGCGGAGTTAGTTGGGGAGAGAGTTGTTATTGTAATTGTCGCTATATCCTTGATCAGCTGTCAGATAGGCTGTTACTGTGACAGGTGACATGTAAACACAACTCTTCAATTTACCTTTGCCGCCAAATGATTGCACCAAATTATTGGGTATACCGGCCGCAAGGTCATACATATACAGTTTGTAATTATCTCCGTTTTGTGTGCCTACAACTAAGTGAGCAAAGTTGTAGTCTGTGTCATTGGTATAGTCTTGCCATTGATAGGATAGGTAGGTGATGGTTTCACCTGCGCCCATGCCCGGCAAAGTGATGGGATTGGGATTCTCTGTGTAGTTTGGCAGGTTATAAGAATATAACTGATTACCGCTAACGTAATAAAGCAAGTTGGTGGTCTTGGCGTTTACAGCAAAAGCTGTAGCTGAAGCCAATTTGGAATCGGCTGGTACTTCTGTCCGTTTAACGGTTTTCGGCGCAGGGACCCCCCATGCACCTATAACAGGTACTTCCAATTCATAAATGTAGCGTGTATTGTTGGCATCATTCAAAATGAAGTAACCTTTGGCGTCAGTCTGTGATAGACCGCAAGCCAAGCAATCCATACCTTTGGTAGAAAAGCCATTTTCATTATAGGTAAATAGGGCACCAAACTGCATATTGTCTGTTGCTTCTATGCGCTCTTCTTCATTGCTCCAATATATAATGCCGTAATCACCGTCACCCATCACAAACTTGCTTCCTCCAGTGTGTTTTGTCGGGATTCCAATTGCACCCGAAGTTGGCATCATCGTGGGAACATAAGCCGCAAAACTACCTTCACTAGTTATTAAAAAATTGCAATTTCCGTATGTGAATGCGGTATAAGGGCGTTCGCCTTCATCCATTCCACCAGTCTTGATAGTGCTGGCATCATGTGCAACTTCCATATTTTCGGTATTGAAGAAAGCGACTTCGCCATCTTCAGTTGTTACACATAATGTATGAATCATTACAGGTTCCAATTCTTCATTCATCATGGAATGATTCTGTAAAGCACCCACTGAAAGCGGTTTTCCTTTCATTGCCCCGTAACCGGTAGCTTCCAGCAAGTCAGTGAGCATATTGCCTTCGCGGTCATACATGTCGATTTCCGTATTTCCGTCAGCCGTTTCCTTCAGGATGTAAAAACCGCGTGTAAACATGGTTTGAGCTTCCAGTTGGGTAGTGGCTGTTACGAAATAACCGTTTGAGGGGGAGGTGACTTTCAACATAATAGTATAATATCCGATGGGACACTCTACTTCCCATGATAATTTTTTATCGGTGCTGATAAGTTCACTTTCTACATGGTTGCTTCCGGCTTCTATAGTTCCTTCTTGTTCTTCACTCAAACTCCACATATACCATTCATAAGTCAGGTCTGTATAATCGGACTCTATTAGCGGGTCAATTTCAAGCATTTCTCCGCTATAGGAATTGAGTACATGTGTTTCGCCTAGTCCGCTGATGCTGATTTCAGGCACCTCTGTGTAGGTATAGTTGCCATCATCGTCAAAGCAGGATGAAAGCAAGCAGGCCGTCATGGCCAACATAAAATAATATATCTTTTTCATACGTCATTGCATTTAAAATTCAACCAGTGCATTATTATATTCCGCCGGTTCACGTAACGGTTCCTCATGAGTCGCATTGTATTCTTCCAAAGCCAATTTTAATTCGGCTTGCAAACCAAGTATTACATTTTGGTCTCCAGTATACCAATTGTAATATTCGTTATTTAGAAAGTCATTATCCCAAGGGAATCCTGTGACGTCAATCATGAATTGATGTTTAACTGGTCCATAGGTTCCGAAAAACCAACTGCATCCATATGTCTCCCAGTTATTCGGTTGTAAAAGCTGGTCTGCAATGGTTACCGATCGAAAAGCCCGTTCTTTGGATGTAAAAGAAAATGCGTCATTGTCTTTAAACGTAATCTTTAAATTATAATCAGCTTCTTTCAGCGAAGGATCGCGCAGCAGAACGATGGGAATTTCAGTAGAAATGGCATTAGCGGGCAACACGTATTTATCCGTTAATGAAGGATCATCGAAAGATACGTAATGCACGTCTGCTTGAGCGTCATTACGTCCCGTAACCACTTGCTGCAGGCTGATAGGTCGATCATAATCGACTACATTTCCTAACAAGGATACTTCAAATTTTACAGTATCTATTTTAACATCGCTCGGGCCGAATGCAAAAGAATAGCCATAGACCGAATCGCGTTCATACTGATACTCAAATTCTAGTCCGCAAGCGTCGTTGTTGTATACCGGCAAATCTTTCTCACATGATGACATCATAGGAAGCATCGCACATATACCTAAGCATAATTTATATAGTCTTCTCATAATAATATCTTTTAATATTATGGTAATTAGAAATCAGTATCCGGATTGGGTACAATGTAAAGTCCTTCGTCCATTAACTGGCTTTCATTGGACCACAAACTCTTAGTATTATTTCGTTTATAGAAATAGAACATTTGGCCTTCACCGAAAAATTCACGTCGATATTCTCCCGGCAGTTCCTCCTGTACTTCAGTCATCGAATTGAAATAATTTGTTCGCGATACATCTTTGGATTCCATATAGGTGGCATATAAAGAATTAGCTTCTTCTAATGATGTTGCTCCTTCAATGGCAATCAGATACATTTCGGACAGGCGTAGCATAGGTACAATCCCGGGTGCGTCTTCTTCTACGTAATATTTACATAGTGTAGGATAAGGATTGCTTTGTGAATCTTTTGTATCCGGCCATAAGTCTTGGCGAATATCATTTGGATCGCATCCTATAAATAGATCGTCTCTGTTGCCGGTAGTCAACACTAAATTGTCTTTTGTGTCTACACCTCTGGAAGCCTCTTCGCCCTCTGTTTCAGGAACTCCAAACAATAGTGGGTAAGCAATGTCATGCAAATTATAAAAATAGAGAGAAAAAAGGCATTCCGACGGAGAATTATAAGCGCGATCGGTTGCTTGACCGTAGTCTAAAATACTGCTCAATTCTATTACCTTATCACCTTCGGCTGTCGTTGCATTGATAACTTCCAAAGCAATGTCATGTGCCTTGGTCTTGTCGCCCAGATACATATACATGCGGGCTTCTAGCGCACGTACCGCCCAATAGTTTAAACGATACTGGCGGTAATAGAGGAAATCATCATCCAAAGGAATTTCCCCGCTCAAGCTGCTGGTGTTGAGCGACAGCATGGAGTACTCGCATACCGGGTCATTATCTTTCAACAATGTTTTGGCTTGCTCGATGTCGCTTTTAAGTTTCTCGACATATTTGTCGAAAGGATAGTAGGTAAGTTCGTCATTGTATGCCGTTACTTCGGAGTAAGGAAGGCTAACTTGAACGGTAGCTCCATTGGGAATCTGACCAAATAAGCGGAGAATATCAAGTTGCAAAAGCGCGCGCAAACCGTAAGCTTCGCCTTCAATGATGGCACGTGTCGTGGCATCAGGTATAACAGCGCCTTTACCGTCAGCAAACGCTTTGATTATCATGTTTGTTTCCAAAACGGCATTATACAGATTGGAATAGATGGTTTCAATGACATCTTGTGCCGATGTCTGGCTGTAATCATGGACGCGCAAGTAATAGTTCGTCATGATTTCCGTGGAATAGGATTGGGGAGTGTTCTCCAAATACCACAGAGAAGCCAGGGATTCTACATTTGACATCGTCATGCGAGTGCCATAAAGGTCAGTCTTGGCCAGGTTGGAATAGCAGCCGGACAATGCCCCCTTGAAACCGTCGTAATTGTCGAACATTTCTTCGGCATCTTTTTCGGTATTTTGTTCTATATCCAACCAGTCGTTGCAGGAAGTAAAGCCTCCCATCAACAGAACCGATAAGAAGATGGATAAATATTTCTTTTTCATAATGTGTGAAGTCTTTAAGATTAATGTTAGAATAAGAAGGTCACAGATCCCTGAATATTCCGTGCAAACGGGTAATCCGTACCACGTTCGTACTTGATGGAAGAGAAGTGCCACAAGTCGCTCATGTTAATGCCGAACAAAATACTTTGCAGTTTTGTCGTGCGTTGCAGCCATTCGGAATTCCAACGGTATTGCAGGCTGACAGATTGAATGTCAAACCAGTTGTCATCCATCACGAAACGTGAAGAAGCATAAGTGGAACTACTGCTATATCCTTTGAAGAATGTCTTGTCACCCGGCTTCTGCCAACGATCTTCAAACACACGGCGATCTACATTCTGACGCCCAATAGTTCCGGTACTAACTTCTACTCGATTAATCAATGTGGAGTTATAGGTTTGTCCACCCCATTGGTAACCAAATGAAACATTCAGCGTAAAGTCTTTCCAACGAATCATTGTGCTGGCATTACCGCGCCAAGGCGAGCCATAGGTAGCATCTACGCCGGCATACACGTAATCTTCCTTACTCCATGTTTTTGTGACATTGCCATTTTTATCCAAATACATTTCTTCACCCGTGGCCGGATCAATACCCAATGAACGAACTACGTATAAACCATACATGGAACGGCCTTCATAAAGCAAGTGGGCCGGAGATGTACGATCTGAAGTGCCCGTGGCTGAAATATAATTCTCGTTCTGTGCCTTGATGGCATCTGAAAGAGTAAGAATCTCATTTTTATTGTAAATCAACTGACCACTGACTGTCCATGTAATGTCACGATGTGTATCACGGAGAAGATAAAGGTTCAGAGAAGCTTCAAATCCTTTGTTTCGCACTTTTCCTACATTCTCTGAATAGGACTGGAATCCCATTGCCAGAGGTAAATCCATGGATGATACCAGACCTTTGGTGTCCTTGATGTAGTAGTTGAACTCGCCGCTCAGACGGTAATCAAACAACGAGAATTCCAGACCGATGTTGGTCTCATATGTGTCTTGCCAAGTAAGATTCGGATTACCAAAGCCAGCTAAATGGGCAGCGTTCCAATTTACATAACGATCACCGGAAGCATAACGGTACATAGTGCGTGCGGCGGCGGCATCAAAATCCATTGCACCGGTAGCACCATAAGAAGCTTTCAATCTCAACTCATTCACTGTTGGAGCAAGGTTCTCCATGAACTTTTCATGGTGTACGTTCCATCCGGCACCGATACTCCAGAAAGGAGCAAAGCGTTCTTCTGCACCAAATTGTGAGCTTCCATCCATGCGGAACGAGCCATCAATAAAGTAACGGTTGTCATACGTATAGTTCACGTTTCCCGTGTAGCCTACACGGCGACTGATTGTTTCACTACCCGTTGGAGTTCCGCCCGATTGATACTGCAATGCGTTCGTTATGGACGACAAATCCTGATCGCTAAAACCTTCTGCAACGAAGGAGTAGTTATCGTATTTGCTTTCTGAAATAGAAAAATCCACGCCGGCATAAAGTTGATGTTTATCCTTGAACATTTTTGAATAACTCAATGTCAAACGTCCGTCATAAGTAAAATCATCACCGGTGCCATAAGTGTATTGTCCTCTGCGGAGTATTTCGTCGGTCGTGTCACTGTTGTTCAAGAACATGGAGTGTTCGGCCGGATAAAACTCGTCGCTTGTGCTGCGTGTGGTAGAAATACCCAACTGGCCGCGCAATGTCAGCTCAGGCAAAATATTCCATTCAATGGAAAAGTTGTTGATAATGCCTAGTGAACGGCTCTTGTTTATTGTGTTCAACGTAGCGTCATATAGGGGATTTTGCACATCATTCGTTTGGTGAAGTCCGTCGAAATAGCGAATTATATTCCCTTCATCATCGTAAGGACGATAATAGGGTTGCATTGTAACATAATTACTGAATGAGCCATATGGACTTTCATCACTCAATGTATTACTGATGTTCGTATAATTGCGGAATATTAAATTTTTATAGGAATACATTAATGTGATATCACCGTTGAATACACGGCGTGAAGAACCTTTCATGGCACCTTGTGTGTCACGCCATGAAAGTGATGTACCCCAACGGAACTCTTCGCGGCCACCTTCCAAACGTACGTTGTAGTTTTGACCAACTCCTGTACGTAACGGTTTGCTTAGCCAATCTGTGTCGACCCCGGAAATTACATCTTTTAAGCGTTTCTGATATTCTTGTTGGTATAGATATGTTTGTGAGGGATTCCCTTCTGACTCATACAATCCTACGATTCGCTCCAATTCCAACTTGTCACGTGCGTTCAGCAAATCATAAGAGGTCAGGTCGGGCACTTCCAAAGTGATGCCGGCTGTGGCTGTCACTTTCAACTTTCCCGGTTCGGGTTGTTTCGTTTCGATTACAATAACACCGTTGGCACCGCGCGAACCGTAAATGGCGGTAGCCGAAGCATCTTTCAGAATCGTGATGGATTCAATCTCTTCATCATTGTAGTCCATCAATTTTGTCAGTGTGATTTCAAAACCGTCCATGATGATGAGCGGCGTGTTCACGTTTTGTTGTGTCGTCTCATTCAACTCATCAATGCTTAGCGGCAACGACGATGTACCACGGATGTTCATTTGCGGCAGAGCGTTCGGGTCGCTACCCAAGGCGTTGTTCATCGGGATGTTGAGCGAGGCATCGGCATTGCGCAGGGTCTGGAGAAGGTTCTGGCCCTTGTACATTTTCAGCTTTTCCTTTCCGATGGTGGTTGCGGCACCCGTATAGCTCTCGCGGGCCTTGCGGAAGATACCCGTCACCACCACGTCGCCCAGCGTTTGGGAGTCTGACTGCAGGAGCACTTCCATGCCCGATGAGGCGGCGAGCGTCTGCGTCTTCATGCCGATGTAAGAGATTTGCAACTGAGCGCCCTCGGGCACGTTGTTGATGGTAAAGCGTCCGTCGATGTCGGTGGCTGCGCCCAGGTCGGAGCCGACCACGCGTACCGAAGCGCCGATTACGGGGAATCCGTCTTCTTCGGAAATGACGGTTCCACTTATCTTTTTACCCCCCCCCATGGCGTTTTTGTTGCTGTCTTTCAGGAGGTTGATGTTGATGAATTGCCCGTCGATGACATACTCGAAAGGTTTCCCCTTCAATATCATCTTCAAGGCATCCTCCACCGAGGCATTCTTTACCTGACCGCTCACCCGGTATTTGTTCACGTCATCATACGAGAACACCACCTTGTAACCGGACTGTTCTTCTAACTTCTTCAATGCTGAAGACAAGTTCTCTCCTTTAAGTTCCATCGTGATGCGCTTTCCGTTGCCATTGTCTTGTGCCTGAACCGGAGGGGCCAGGAACAGACAACATAAAAGCATCACGAAACTTAGCAGTTTACATTTCTCCATAGTTGTTCATGATTAAATTAACAATTCTTATTTTCTTTCTCTACTAGTAATACGGATGAGGAAAGAAAACGGGCACCCTTTTTGCACTTTTTTTCTAAGAAAGTACAAAATAGTTTGTAAACCGCTAATTGTTCCGCTGTTAACGAGATGGAGGGCAACGGCCTTTCCTGACGTTCAGATCATGAACTACACACCCTCTCCATAATCAAAGGAACATTGTCATATATGCCGGAAGATACAGTATATCTTCTTCTTTGCGCATATCTTTCGTATAAATCAGATATTTGTTTTTTATCCGTGCTGAAAATTTTCTGCAAAAGGCATCCAACGAAGCATGTGCCTTATAACCGGACGATTTCACCTCGATGGGACTTACCTTGTCGGCTTCGGCTATCAGGAAATCCACTTCGTAATTGTGTTTTCCGCTATCTGTAGGAAATGTGTAATAGTACAACTCATGACCGGCAGCTTTCAACATTTGGGCGATGACATTTTCATAGACATATCCTAAATCGGCACTCAGTTTGTCGCTCAGAAGTTTATGATAAATTGTATTATCGGTGAACTTCTTATCCCAGAACGCAAGAGTGACGAACAATCCGGTATCGCCTGCAAACATCTTGTATTTGTCGGGATTTTGATGCAAAGCCATTCCGGCACTTGGATCATTGGCATGGTAAGCCATGTTGACTACCATTGATTCCTTGATTTCTGAGATGATTTCCGCCAATTCAGAATTACGTGTGCCGTCTGTTGCGCTCCATGCCAGATACCTGTTGGCATTGTTTGTCAGTTGTGCCGGAACCTGATGGAATATCTTGGAAGCGTTGCCGGTCGGGTCTATTTTATTGAAGTCGTCTTCGTATAGTGTTATGATGGAACGTTTTACTCTGTCCACCTTTTCCAGATTGTTGGTTTCAAGATAGGAAGCCACGGCCTGAGGCATACCGCCGATGAGCATATACAAGCGGAAGTCACGCATCAACTTGCGGTTTGCGGCGTCTCCTAAAGAAGTCCGGTTGTGAAAACAGCCTCGGAGTAATTTTATTGTAGCCCTATCTCCCAATGCCCATTTGAACTCTTCGTAATCCATAGGATACATTTGGAGTTTAACCTCTTCGCTTGGGATAAGAATATCCTTGACGTTCTTGCGGATTGAAATCAGCGAGCCTGTTTCTATGTAATCATATCTGCCGTCTTTTACAAGATACTTGATTGCCTGCCTTGCTTTAGGCGCGAGTTGCACTTCATCGAAGATAATGGCGGACTTGCGTTCTTTCAATTCTATACCATACTCCAATTGAAGTCGCATGAAAATGCGGTTAAGGTCGGAAACATCATTGAACAAGTCACGGATTTCGGAGGAACATGCGGCAAAATCTACCAATATATGGGTGTCGTATTCGTTTGTTGCAAATTCCTCAGCGACGGTGGATTTCCCGACACGTCTTGCACCCTGTATCAGTACGGCTGTCCTGCCTTCATCTGTCCGCTTCCATTGTAGAAGTTCATCATAAATTTTCCTTCTGAATATCATAGATAAGCCTTTTATTGGACAACAAATATAGTATGAGCTACACGAATCTCAAAATGTTTTCCGCAAGAAATAACACAAATCTCAAAATTTATATCCCGTAAAACCGCACAAATCTCAAAATTCGGAGGTGTTTCCTGCGTATGCAGTGCCGTCCATCAGACGCAACTAACGCCCTTCGGTCAACTGCCGGAACGCAGCATACCGTTTGGGGATTATGGAACCTTTTCTTATCTTTCCCCGCACATTCAAACCGTATTTTTATGACAGAAACAGATTTAAAAGAAAAAAGCTTTTTCCGGTTGGTGGCCGGACGCATTGAGAGTTTTGCTTTGAAGGGAAAGCACAAAACGGAGGCAAACTATCGTTGTGCATTGAGGCAGTTCGTGGCCTTTCGTGGCGGAGAAGACATTGCCGTTGGCGCCCTTACCGTGTCGTTGTTGAGGGATTTTCAAGACTTTCTTGTGCAGCGCGGACTGAAGATGAACACCGTGTCGCTCTACATGCGCATGTTGCGTGCGGCCTACAACTATGCGGTCGACGAGGGGCTTGTAGGCGAGGACAAACGCCCTTTCCGCAAGGTGTTTACCGGGCGTGAGCGGACCCGCAAACGGGCCTTGCCCCAGCGTGTCGTCAAGCGGCTGATGACCCTTCGCCTGACCAGTCCCTCCCTGGAGTTTGCGCGCGACCTCTTCCTCTTCAGCATCTACATGCAGGGCATGCCGTTTGTCGACATTGCCCATCTGAAGAAGACGCAGCTCCGTTGCGGCTACGTGGTCTATCAGCGTCAGAAAACCAACTGTGCGCTGCGGGTGCGGATAGATGCCCATGCGTGGGATATCATCAATAAATACCGGGTGAACAGTGCCGCCACTCCCTATCTGTTTCCCATTCTGGCCGACAGGGCGGGGGCGCGAAGACATTACGACAGCGCCCTGCGCCTCTACAACAAGCGGTTGGAGCAGCTTTCGCGCATGATAAGGCTCGACGACTCGCTCACGTCCTACGTTGCCCGCCATACGTGGGCCTCGCTGGCCCGTTCGTGCGGCATCAGCGACACGATTATCAGCGAGGCGATGGGTCACAACAACGTCGAGACCACCGCCATCTATCTGGCTGCCTTGGATGTCAACACGATTGCCACGGCCAACCGCAAGCTCATAGCCTCGCTCATGCGCTAGCGTGCCCAGACTGCTTCAGCTCTTTCTTCCTGTCAAAAAAATGTGTTTTCTTTGTATTGGCTTTTTCGCGGAAATGTTCTACATTTGCCTCATACGGATATGCCTCCTCTTCGTCAGAGGAGGAACGACACGGATTATTCTACCACCATTTTCGGTTGCAAAAATAATGATATTTGGATAACCATACACAACGAAAACGGACCATAAACCTACGAAAACGGGCCAAAACCATAGTTTTTTAAGTTCCCGACCCGCACGGAGGCCCGGGTGCGCTGCTATATATATAATAAGGTATAGGAGGAAAGGCACGCGCGGCATGTTTCTCTATGCGTTGTAGGGGCGGACCGGTGTGTCCGCCCGATGCGGGGAACGGGACGCACGGATGCAGATGGACGGCGAAGCTGTCCAACAACCATTAACCGCTGTGTGGTGCAGAATGCGCCACCTGCGGGAATACGACGAAAGAAGGGAACGACCTTGAAGAGGTCGAACGGGTATCGGAAACGGGGTTGGTAACGGTTCGACCGCCTTCGGGGTCGTCGGCTTTTGTGGTGGATGCCGCAGGTGTCGCTTCGCGCCACACAGCGGTTATCATTGTGGAACGGTTTCACCGTCCTGCCTAGCGGGGTGTCTGCCCGTTTCCTATGTCTGACATAAGAACCCGTCCGGCAAATGCCTGAAAAGCAGCACGGAGCAGACGCCCCACATTGATGTATTGTTCCTGCATGAACGTCCATATGTCCGGTCGTGGGCGCGGATATGTCCGCTTGCGGGCATCCATATCGCGGCTTGGGAGCGACAAAGGAACGATTACGAATCTTAGGGCATTGGTCTGCCCCTACATTGACATGTGGTATGTTTCCGGGGTGTGTTGACGTGTTGTAGGGGCGGACCGGCGTGTCCGCCCGTGTGGGGAACGGGACGCACGTATGCAGATGGACGGCGAAGCTG
>CALUJS010000096.1 GCA_944321015.1 uncultured Phocaeicola sp.
GAATTTCTTGGTGAGGTCTTTCACTGATATTACGATGTTTTCATTCATAGGGTTTTAGGTTTTAGGGGACAAGTTGACAAGTAGACGAGGGGAGGAGTTGACAAGGCGATTGCTATTCTCCTTGTCTCCTCGTCGACTCGTCCCCTTGTTTACTCAATTCAATAAACAAATCTTCTATATTTCCCTTTGCCGGCCAGATCCGAGCATCGTCCAAGCCTTTCTGTCGAAGCCTGCGGACGGCGTCATCCGGATTGAAACCATCGGTTGTCACGACATGCAATGTGGCTCCGAAAGTATAACAGTCTTTCACGTCCGGCAAAGCGCGCAACGCTTCCAAAAGCGGATACATGTCTTTGGACGATGCGTTGTAAAGGTTCCTGTCCATGCCCTCAACCAACCTGCCGGGTGTATTCACATCCAGAATTCTACCTTTATTTATTAGGGCGATGCGTTCGCAACGCTCGGCCTCGTCCATGTAGGAGGTAGAGACAAGAATCGTGATGTCTTTTTTCCGCAGCGTGGCCAGCATGTCCCAGAACTCGCTGCGCGACACGGCGTCCACTCCGGTGGTAGGCTCGTCCAAGAGCAAAACTTTCGGACGGTGTATCAGTGCGCAACTCAGGGCAAGCTTCTGTTTCATGCCGCCCGACAAGGCTCCGGCCCGGCGGTCGGGGAACTTCTTCAGCTGGTCGAATATCGGGGCTATCAGGTCGAAGTTGTTCTTTACGTCCACTCCGAACAACGAGGCGAAGAAGTGCAGGTTTTCGTCCACGGTCAGGTCGGGATAGAGGGAAAACTTTTCCGGCATGTAGCCAATCTCGGTGCGCAGTTTCCGGTAGTCCTTTACCACATCCAGCCCCATTATGTTGGCCGTTCCTTCATCGGGGCTGAGCAAAGTGGTCAGTATCTGGTACAGCGTGGTTTTGCCCGCACCGTCCGGACCGATAAGGCCGAACAGGGAGCCTTCGGAAACGGAAAGGCTCACATGGTCGAGAGCCACGAGGCTTCCGTACCGCTTCGTCAGGCCTTGAATGTCTATTACATTGTTCATAAGCGTACCTCTCCATACTGCCCGAGTTTCAGGCGACCATCGTTCTTGACTGCAACCTTTACGGCATATACGAGGTTTGCTCTTGAGTCTTGCGTCTGAATGGACTTGGGAGTGAACTCGCTTTCCTGTGCTATCCAAATAATCTTGCCCGCATATTCATACTGCTCATCCCCGCCGAAATCGGCTATGACGGTCACTTCCTGTCCGATTCGGATGCGAGCCAGTTGGGAAGCCGTGAAGTAGCTGCGCAGATAGATGTCGTCGAGGTTGGTCATTTTGAATAGCGGACGTCCGGGAGTGGCATATTCGCCTTGTTCGGCGTATTTCTGCAGGACTGTTCCCGTGAGCGGCGCGGTGATGTAGCTCTTGCGTATCTGCTCTTCGATCTGTTCCCGCCGGTATTGCAAGGCGGAGGCGCTTTCCGTGATGGAGCTGCGATTCTTGTCCAGCGTGGAGAGCAGGCCTTCCAGTTGTCCGCGCAAGGTGCGGAGCTGGGCGTTGGCGTCGTCGCTCTGCTTTTGAGTGGCGGCACCATTGGCCAGCAGACGGGCTATGCGGTTGCATTCATTCTGTTGATGGGCTATCTGCGACCTTAACGCCGCAGCCTGCGCCGCAATGTCGGGCGATGATTTTTCGGTAGAAAGCTGCTGGCTGTGCAGCTGTTTTTGTTGGAGTGCGAGCAGGGTGGTGTCTACCAGTCCGACCAGTTGCCCGATTTTAAGACTGTCTCCCTCGTCAATGTCAAACGATACAAGTTTTCCACCAGTTTCCGAAGACACGGTTACGGTATTCGCTTCGAAGATGCCTGTGGCGTCATACTCTTCAGCGTTTTGGCAGGAAGCCAGTATCATTATGAATGCGGGGAATAATGCTGTCTGTTTCATTTGTTCAATGTGTATTTAAGTTGGTAAATGCTTTGAAGGAGTTGGATTTCATGATAGGAGGCGGTGAGGCGGGCCTGTTTTTCGTCCGTCAGCTTGGCGAGCAGGGCGGTGGCATCGATGACTCCGTTGTCCAGTTGGGATTCTGCCGCTTTCCGTACATTGGCGCGAAGTTCCACAATCCGGTCATTCTCTTTCATGACAGCTCTCAGCTCGTCGATATGGTCCAGCTGCGATCGGGTCTGCATATTCGTGTTGAACAGAAACACGTCACGTTCCACGGCGATGTTGTCCGATGAAAGGCGCAGTTTTCGCCTGTTGTTCTTCTTTGTGTAAAACGCTCCGATGTTCCATGACACTTTCACTCCCGCAAGCATGTTGAATGAAAGGTCGCGGTTCATCATGCTCTCGAAATAGTCGAATCCCGGATAGCCGTAATAAGCCTGGGCAAACAGTCCGATTTTGGGCATTGTGCTTGCCGTGATGCTTGCGTTTCTTGCTTCATTGGTTTGCAATTGTGCTTCGAAATGTCTCAATTCGGGACGGGCGGGCAACAAGTCTTGGGGAATGGTGGCGTCCGGTTTCATCAGTTCCTGTCCGGCAAGGCTTTCTCCCGTGAATATCTCCAGTACCTTCCGGTAGCTTTTCGCTGTGCTTTCCGCTTGGATGAGCTGTTGCGAAGTGCTCAGGCATTGTGCTTCCACCATATCCACGTCGCTTTGCATGGCGGTGCCGTTTTCAAACATAGTCCGCAGCTTGTCAAGGTTACTTTGGAGTAAAGTTTGCATGTTCCGGGTCTGTTCGGCCTGTTCCTCAATGAGCAGGATGCCGAAATAGAGATTTTCCACTCGTTCGCGGATGGCGTAGAGCCGGACATCGAGGGCTGTCCGGCGTTCCGTGTCTTCGGCCCGTTCAATCTTCCGTTCGGTTTTCGACACGCCTCCATCCCAGATGTTCTGGTTGATGTCGGCACCTATTTTATATTGCCATTCGTTTAATCCGGAAATGGACATGCCTGTTTGAGAGACTAGCCCGGTCAACGATTCAGGGAATGTGGGGGTCTCGTTTTGCACGGTTCCCAGCCCGTACACATTGATTTGCGGCAGCCAACTCTTGTTGATGTCCGACAGGTTCACCGCTTTCGTCTGGTTCAGCAAATCATATTTCCGGATGAGCGGATAGTTGTCTTGCGCAAGCTTGACGCACTCCTCCAATGTCACTTGAGCAGAAAGATGACATGTTGCAAGCAGCAACAGTACGAGAGACAAATAGAGTTTCAGCATAATCAGCGGATTTTGAGTTTGTTCAAGATGGTTTCCAGGTTCTCTTTCTTGCGCATGACCAGAAACTCTTCGTAGCTGCCGTAGGAATCTCCTATTGCGCCGGAGACAATGGGTGCCGCCATGAAGGGGAACACGTTGAGCGAGATGATGTCAATCAGCAACATCCGTGCGTCCACCCGGCGACAAAGCCCTTGGGCGGCGTAGTCGTCAATCTCGCGCTGAAGGTTGTCCACCAGGCTGTTGACAATGTGCCGTGCGTTCTGCCTCATCATTTCGATGTGCTCCGGGCGGGCGAGGACCTCGTTCACAATGAATTTCGGCAAATCCCGATGGGCCGAGATGAAGTCGAAATGCCGTTCCACGCCTTGGCGGATTCTGTCCTCCAAAGGCAATTCGCTGTCGCCTATGCCGCTCAGAACGATGTCGCCCAGCATGTTTATCTTCTCCGACACAATCCGTTCAAAGAGCTTGTCCTTGGTGCGGAAGTAGTAGTGTAGCATGGCATGGGTCACGCCTGCGGCTTCGGCGATGGAAGCTGTCCTGGCTCCGGCATAACCCTTCTCAAAGAACTCTTTCTCAGCGGCCTGAAGGATTTTTGTCTCTGTGTTCAATGAATGACTAGATTCTTTATCCATATGGTGTAACGTTTTGGTTTATCTGATTTGATTAACAAACTTGTTAATGCGAAGTAATGGATATTTTCTGAAACGGCAAAATGAATAATTGAGAAAAGCAATGCCCGAGCTTTGTTTTGTGGATTTTTAACTAACAGGTGCATTGTTGTCTTATCCTGTTCACATATAGCACATGTTGATTATTCACTTGGCAGAATAATGAAAAGCCGCTCATTTCAAACGGATTGCGTTTTCTTGTTGCCTGTTTGCCGGCCGATGCTTTGTGGGGCTTGTTCCAGATTTTGCGACATGGTCCCATGAAGTGGCAAGACAAAATCCTTCAGCCGTATTGTTGCTACATAGACAGAATTGCGTATCTTTGTAGGGATTATTATTTAAATACATTAATATGGGATTTTTTAGCTTCTTCTCAAAAGAAAAAAAGGAAACCTTAGACAAGGGTTTGGCAAAGACAAAGGAAAGCGTATTCTCGAAGATTGCACGTGCGGTGGCCGGTAAATCTAAAGTTGACGACGAGGTGCTGGATAATTTGGAGGAAGTATTGGTGACTTCGGATGTCGGCGTGGAAACAACGCTGAAAATAATCAAGCGCATAGAAGAGCGTGTGGCTCAAGACAAATATGTAACAACCGAAGAGCTGAACAGAATTCTGAAAGAAGAAATAGCCGCGTTGCTCACCGAGAACAACGCCGTGGACATGACCGGCTTTGACATGCCGATTGAAAAGAAGCCTTATGTCATCATGGTGGTAGGCGTAAACGGAGTGGGCAAAACAACCACCATCGGCAAGCTGGCCTATCAGTTCAAGAAAGCCGGAAAATCAGTCTATCTGGGTGCTGCCGACACGTTTCGCGCGGCTGCCGTGGAACAGTTGCTCATCTGGGGTGAACGTGTCGGAGTGCCGGTTGTCAAGCAAAAGATGGGAGCCGACCCGGCTTCGGTTGCTTTTGACACCGTAAACTCGGCCGTTGCCAACAATGCCGACATCGTGATAATCGACACAGCCGGCCGCTTGCACAACAAAGTGGGCCTGATGAACGAACTGACCAAAATCAAGAACGTCATGAAGAAGGTCGTGCCGGACGCGCCCAATGAAGTCCTGTTGGTGTTGGATGGTTCCACGGGTCAAAACGCCTTTGAGCAAGCCAAGCAATTCACTCTGGCCACAGAGGTTACCGCCATGGCCGTGACCAAACTCGACGGAACCGCAAAAGGCGGCGTGGTCATTGGCATATCAGACCAATTCAAGATACCCGTAAAATATATCGGTCTGGGCGAAGGCATGGAAGACTTGCAATTATTCAATCGGACGGAGTTTGTTGATTCGTTATTTGGAGAAAATAAATGAGAAGAAATACTGTTGACATCATAACTTTAGGATGCTCCAAAAATCTTGTTGATTCCGAAAAGTTATTAAGACAATTACAAGAAAACGGATATAAAGTAACACACGACGCGGAAAATCCTCAAGGGGAGATAGTTATCATCAACACCTGCGGTTTCATAGGTGATGCCAAAGAGGAATCGATTAACACGATATTGGAGTTTTGTCAGGCAAAAGAGGAGGGACGTTTGCGCAAACTCTATGTGATGGGTTGTCTTTCCGAGCGCTATCTGAAGGAACTCCGGATGGAAATACCCCAAGTTGACAAGTTCTATGGCAAATTTGACTGGGAACAGCTTCTGGTGGACTTGGGGAAAGAGTTTTATGCCGATTTCCGGCAAGAACGCGTACTGACAACGCCTTCGCATTATGCCTATCTGAAAATATCGGAGGGATGCGACAGACAGTGTGCTTATTGTGCCATTCCCATAATAACCGGTCATCACGTTTCGCGTCCGATGGACGACATCATAAACGAAGTGGAGTGGCTGGTTTCCCAAGGAGTAAAAGAGTTTCAGGTCATAGCGCAAGAGCTGACATACTATGGCGTAGACCTTTATAAACAGCAAAAAATAGCCGAACTGATAGAACGCATGGCGCATGTAAAAGGAGTGGAGTGGATACGTCTGCACTACGCATACCCCACACACTTTCCGGAAGATTTGTTCCGTGTAATGCGCGAAAATGACAATGTATGTAAATATCTTGACATTGCATTGCAACACATCAGCACTCCGGTGCTGTCACGTATGCGTCGGCATATCACTAAAGAAGAAACCTATCGACTCATTGAAAGATTGCGCAAGGAAGTGCCGGGAATACACTTGCGAACGACATTGATGGTGGGATTCCCCGGTGAGACCGAAGACGATTTCAACGAACTCAAGGACTTTGTCCGCACGGTTCGTTTTGACCGCATGGGAGCTTTTGCCTATTCGGAAGAAGAAGGCACGTATGCCGCCGAACAGTATGAAGACAATGTCTCGCCGGAAATAAAGCAACAACGACTGGATGAGTTGATGGACATCCAGGAGGGCATATCGGCGGAACTGGGAGCTGAAAAGATCGGCAAGGTGTTGAAAGTGATAATCGATCGCGTTGAGGGAGATTACTATGTCGGCAGGACCGAATATGACTCACCGGAAGTTGACCCCGAAGTATTGCTGCCTCATAAGGAGAAAAAACTTGAAATCGGCAACTTCTATGACGCGCGGATAACGTCTTCTGACGATTATGATTTATATGCCACCGTGATGTGACGCATGAAAGGGAAAGACAAATAACGGGTCGTAAATACTCTTAAAAAACTAACAAATGAGATTTTTTTTAGCACAAGTTAGTTGTGCTTGTTCCGCATATACTTTACTTTTGGGCAGCTAAAAAAGAATCTACAAGCGTGAATCTTTGAAATGAATTAAAATAGTAACAAGATAATAAAAATAGAAGATTATGGCTGAAGCGATTGATATTCGTGAACTTAATGAACGAATTGAGAAACAAAGCGGATTCGTGACCAATCTGGTAGCAGGAATGGATCAGGTGATTGTCGGACAGAAACATTTGGTTGAATCCCTTTTGGTAGGCTTGTTGTCTGACGGACACATCTTGTTGGAAGGTGTTCCCGGATTGGCAAAAACATTGGCAATAAAAACATTGGCTTCTCTGATAGAAGCTCAATACAGTCGAATCCAATTTACGCCGGACTTGTTGCCGGCCGACGTGGTAGGTACGATGATATACAATCAGAAGGACGAACGTTTCATTGTGAACAAAGGCCCTGTCTTCGCCAATTTTGTGCTGGCCGATGAAATCAACCGCGCACCGGCAAAAGTGCAGAGCGCGCTGTTGGAAGCGATGCAAGAACGTCAGGTTACGATAGGCAAGGAAACTTTCAAATTGCCGGAACCGTTCTTGGTGATGGCAACTCAGAACCCGATAGAGCAGGAGGGAACTTATCCGCTTCCTGAAGCGCAAGTCGACCGTTTTATGCTGAAAGTGGTTATCGACTATCCCAAACTCGAAGAAGAAAAGAAGATTATTCGTCAAAACATATCCGGCAACGCAACAACGGTACATCCCATCTTGAACTGCAATGACATCATGGAAGCTCGAAAGGTGGTTCATCTGGTCTATATGGACGAAAAGATTGAACAATATATTGCCGACATCGTGTTTGCTACGCGATATCCGGAAAAATATGACTTGAAAGAGCTGAAGAACTGGATTGCCTTTGGCGGTTCTCCCCGTGCTTCCATCAATCTTGCTTTGGCCGCACGTGCCTATGCTTTCATCAAGCGTCGTGGATATGTAATTCCGGAAGATATCCGAGCCGTGGCTCATGACGTGTTGCGCCACCGCATCGGTTTGACATACGAAGCTGAAGCCAGCAATGTTACTTCAGAAGAAATAATCAGCAAGATTCTGAATAGTGTAGAAGTGCCTTGATGCGTATAATTCAAAGATAAATGGAAACAAACGAACTTTTAAAGCGGGTTCGCCAGATTGAGATAAAAACTCGTGGACTGTCGAGCAATATTTTTGCAGGTCAATACCACTCTGCCTTTAAAGGTCGCGGTATGGCCTTCTCGGAAGTTCGTGAGTACCAATATGGTGATGATGTACGCGATATAGACTGGAACGTAACCGCGCGTTTCCATAAGCCATACGTAAAGGTATATGAAGAAGAGCGGGAACTGACGGTCATGCTGCTCATAGACGTCTCGGGGAGTTTGGATTTCGGTACGGCTAAACAGATGAGTCGTGAAATGACTACAGAAATAGCAGCCACGTTGGCGTTTTCCGCGATTCAAAACAATGATAAAATTGGGGTCGTATTCTTCTCTGACCGGATTGAGAAATTTATTCCTCCCAAGAAAGGGCGGAAGCATATTCTTTATATCATTCGTGAGCTGATTGACTTTCAGCCGGAAAGCCGGAAAACAAATATAAAGGTCGCGATTGAATATCTGACCAATGTCATAAAGAAACGTTGTACGGCCTTTGTGTTGAGCGATTTTATCGCACCCAATGATTTTTGCAACGCTCTGACTATTGCCAACCGTAAACATGACATCGCAGCAATTCAGGTTTATGATCAGAGAACAGTCGAGTTGCCCAATGTTGGATTGATGAAAGTATGTGATGCGGAAACCGGACACATACAATACATAGATACTTCTTCAAAAGCAGTGCGAAGAGTACATCATGATTGGTGGGTAAACAAGCAAGCCGGGCTTTCTGATACGTTTGTCAAAAGCAATGTAGACTTTGTTTCGATACGTACCGATGAAGATTATGTGAAGTCATTATTAAACTTGTTTGCTAAACGTAGTTGACAATGAATGGACAAGCTTTATATAAGAAGATAAAATACGTTTTTGCTGTTTCATTCTTGTTCCTGTGTACTTGTTCGTGGGCTCAGAATGTCACAGTGGAGGCGTCGATTGACTCAATGCAGATTCTCATTGGAGAGCAGACAAAAATCAGGCTGAATGTCAGCTTTGATGCTCATCAGAAAATGGCATTGCCGATTGTTCGTGATACATTGGTGCGTGGAGTGGAGGTTGTCGACATCGCCAAGCCGGACACGCAATATTTGAATGACAAAAAGCGCCTGCTCATCAGTCAGGAGTATGTAATAACAGCCTTTGATTCGGCATTTTATTACATTCCTCCGTTTACTGTCATGGTGGACGGTAAGCCATATCAATCCAAGAATTTGGCATTAAAAGTACTCTCAATGCCGGTAGACGAAGCCCATCCGGAACAGTTTTTCGGTCCTAAAGACATCATGGAGCCTCCTTTCTCATGGACCGATTGGAGGTTGCCTATTTGGCTTGCCCTGCTTGTCATACCTTTCATTATCTTAGCCATTTACTTAATTGTGCGATACAATGACAATAAACCGATAATTCGTACAATTAAGATTGAACCTTCATTACCGCCCCATCAACAAGCCTTAGCCGAGATTGAACGGATAAAGGAAGACAAAAGCTGGCAAAAGGATAATGCAAAGGATTATTATACGAGGCTGACTGATATTATTCGTACGTATATAAAAGAACGTTTCGGATTCAATGCCATGGAAATGACTTCTTCTGAAATCATTGACCGATTGTTACAAGAAAAAGATCAGAGGCTTATTGAGGAACTGAAGAATTTGTTTGCTACTGCCGACCTCGTAAAATTTGCAAAGCATAATCCGCTGATTAATGAGAATGACATGAATCTTGTAAATGCCATTGACTTTATTAATCAGACGAAGATAGAGGTGCCTCTTAAAACTCAACCGGAGTCCAGGGAAATAACGATAGAAGAAAAACGTTCCCGTCGTGCTAAAGTAATGTTACTGATTTCAATCATTGCATCAATTATCATAATTGTTACAATGCTGATAATTGTAGTTCGTACGATTTATAATTTGTGCTTATAACATTCGAAGAACATGGTTTTTGCGAACATTGAATATTTATTTTTACTTCTCTTGTTAATACCATATATCATATGGTACATCTTGTACAAAGAGAAAATTTCGCCGACACTTCAAGTATCGGATACACATATGTATGCCTCGGCACCCCAGAGTTATAAAAATTATTTGTTGCATGCTCCTTTTGTGCTGAGACTGATAGCTTTTACTATGGTTGTATTGATACTTGCACGTCCGCAAACAACAGATAGCTGGCAAAACACAGAAGTGGAAGGCATTGATATCATGTTGGCAGTGGATGTTTCAACAAGTATGTTGGCGGAAGACTTAAAACCTAATAGATTGGAAGCGGCCAAGACCGTTGCGGCCCAGTTTATCAACGGACGGCCCAATGATAATATTGGTTTGACAATATTTGCGGGTGAAAGTTTTACTCAATGTCCGTTGACTATTGACCATACAGCGTTATTGAATTTATTTCAGAATATCAAATGTGATATAGCCCAACGAGGCTTGATTTCAGATGGTACGGCCATTGGTATGGGCATAGCCAACGCAGTGTCACGTTTGAAAGATAGCAAAGCGAAATCAAAGGTTATCATACTGTTAACCGATGGTACCAATAATGCCGGTGATATTTCTCCTCTGACAGCAGCAGAAATTGCAAGCAGTTTTGGTATTCGAGTTTACACCATTGGAATCGGAACCAACGGGACAGCTCCATATCCCGTTCCTACTTATGCCGGGGTACGCTATATGCAGGTACCTGTTGAAATTGATGAATCCACGCTGACTCAAATAGCAGATATGACCGATGCGAGCTATTATCGTGCTGGGAACAATTCAAAACTGGAGGAAGTATACCAAGAGATTGATAAGCTGGAAAAGACCAAATTGAATGTGAAAGAATTTAGCAAGCGAGAAGACAATTATCAATTATTTGCCTGCATACTTGTTGTTTCTCTTTTGCTGGAGCTTCTGTTACGTCATTCAATTTTAAAACAAATACCTTAGTTTAAAAGGAGGACAATTTATGTTTCGATTTGCAGATCCATATTTCCTATATTTATTAATACTTTTGCCATTGCTTGCGATATTTTATGTGTATTCAAATTATCGCAGGAAAAAGCGGCTATGTCAGTATGGTGATCCACAATTATTGAAAAATTTGATGTTGGGTGTTTCCAAATATCGTCAGGGCGTAAAATTCTGGATTATGTGGATAGTATTAGGTTGTGCAATTATTATGTTGGCGCGTCCTCAATTTGGAACCAAAGTGGAAAAGATTAAACGAAGTGGCATTGAAGTGATCATTGCATTGGATATTTCAAATTCCATGCTTGCTGAAGATGTTGTTCCAAACCGTTTGGACAAGGCAAAAGCTTTAATCTCCAGATTGGTTAATGGGTTCAATGACGATAAGGTTGGATTGGTCGTATTTGCAGGAGATGCATTTACTCAGCTTCCCATCACCAATGATTACATTTCTGCCAAAATGTTTCTGGAGTCCATTTCTCCTTCTTTAATCAGTAGTCAGGGAACAAATATTGGAGAAGCCATACGCTTATCCTTAAATAGTTTCACTCCACAAGAAGAAGTGGGCAGAGCAATCATAGTGATTACCGATGGCGAAAATCATGAAGGTGGTGCAATTGAAGCGGCCAAAGAAGCGGCTGAAAAAGGAATTAAAGTATTCATATTGGGAATTGGTTCGCCGGAAGGAGCACCGATCCCCCTTGAAGAAACGAACGACTATCGTAAAGATGGAGAAGGCAATATTATCGTGACGGCTTTGAACGAATCAATGTGTCGCGAAATAGCACAGGCAGGTAATGGGGTGTATATTCGGGTTGACAATTCCGGTTCTGCACAATCTTTACTGCAAAAGGAAATAGACAAGCTTACTAAAAGTGACTTGGAAAGCACCGTCTATTCAAATTACAATGAACAATTTCATGCGATTGCATGGATTATATTATTTCTTCTGATCGTAGAGGTTTTAATATTGGAAAGGAAAAATCCTTTATTCAAGAATTTTAAGCTATTCAGTTAAAAAGAAGAGATATGAGATACTTTAGAATTATAAATATCTTTTTGGTTCTGACGTTGTTTTCGTGCATGAAGATAATGGCGCAGGACAATGAGCGTATTCATATTCGGAATGGAAATAAATTGTACAATGACAGCTTGTTTGTTGATGCAGAAATAGAATATCGAAAAGCATTGGACATCAATCCGTCATCAACAGAAGCTATGTATAATTTAGGGAATACTTTTTTGATGCAGCAAAAAG
>CALUJS010000097.1 GCA_944321015.1 uncultured Phocaeicola sp.
GGCGACTGGGTAAACAAAGAGTATCTAAAATGTAATGCTTTTGATTTCATTTCCATACTTATTCGCAATGCCAAAGGCCGGGTATATACGATATTGGGAATGGAATTAAGTTAATTAAATCGTCTGTAACAAGGTCGAGATAACAGCTTAACGCTGTTCCTCACCAAACCATTATAAACAATTAAAAATCAGAAAACAATGAGTATCTTTTTGAAACCGGTGCAACGCACCAATCCTCTCAAGCCCAATGAGGCGAAGAAATGGTACCCCGTCCAGTACACCACGAAGATGGTGGACGAGAACGAAGTGGCTATGCTGATAGCCGACGAGACGACCCTCAACCCGATGGAGGCGGCGATGGCGTGAAGCTGGGTAACTCGGAAAAGTGAGTTGGCGGGGAGCGGGCAGGATTGGCAGATATAACATTAGCAACAAAAGAAATAATAAATATGGCGATTGACGGTACAGGCATATTAGAAAACGATTTGAGCATAGATGTTCAAAATGAAATATTGGACAGATATGATAGCGGACAGTCGGCAGATGAAATTAAATCGTATCTAAAAAGTGAATTACAAAATCTATCATCTTCACTTGATTTTGAAATTTATATTTCTACTGCTTGTCTTACGCTTTGGAAAATTGGATTATTGGACGATTACTTTATAAAACAACTTGAAACTATTGTAGAAAACGGTGCAGACAGGAGTTGGGCTGAAATAGATAAAACTGCTATTTTGCAAAGAAACATTGCTCTCCAGAAGTTACTTAAAAAGATAAGCACACCAATTTTGAAAGTACGTAAGCCACGAAAGTACAAAACACTTGTAAACGGTCTTTTTACAAAAGGTGAAGTTATTGCTTTCCAATTTAATGGCAAGTATCATTGTCTTATCTTTGAAGATTTTTACCAATACAGAGAAGATGCTTATTATGCTTTCGTCCCTACTACTTACAATGACTATCTAAAACCAACAATAAATACGATTTTGATAGAAGAAATTCCTGCAACAAAAACTAATGCTATGGGAAGTTTTGGTGTACGCAAGCTATCTCTATATTATACGGATATAGAGAAGTTGAAAGATAATTTTATATCAATCGGGCATTTAAGCATTGATTTGGAGATTGAGCAATTAGGTTTCAACCGTCAAATAACAAGTGTCAATGGATTGGGCGAACTGGAACATCAAATCAATGATATTCTTGAAGGAAATAAAACTGAACTCTATGCTTGTTATGAATTAAAGTAAAATTGATAACAAACCGGGTTAACGCTTGACAGCGTTCCCTGCTGAACCATTACCGGGAATGACTAAAGTTATTGATATGAAACATCTACAAATAATAACAATGATGTGTGTGATTTGCGTAACGGCAAGTTGTACAACGCAAAAGGTTGCGTGTAGAGAACGGTTTGAAGAAGCAAAAGGATATGCCCTTTATGCTTGTATCGCACACATGAACAAGTTTGTTGATAGTACATCATTTATCAACAAAGATTATTCCGGCGAATATTTTGTTCAATTAAGCAGTTTGTCGCTGGAAGAAATTATCAGAATTAAGGAATATGTGGATAAAGAATGTATGAATTATTGGAGCATATCACAAAATCCGGAAGGTAATATGATTGCATATTCATCATGGAAATTCTACAACTCCAAAGACTTGGATAACTTTATCCGTAAGACATTAAGGAAAAATATCGGTAACAACGAAAGATAGCATCTGACGATGCTCCTTTCTAACCATTAAAGGCATGAGGAATTTATTGGAGAAATATTACAATATTCTATACTATTGATAAGCATCCCGAAATGGAACAACAAGTATATGAAATGTGTTTTATCAAAAATGGATAAAAGGTTCTTTCGCAGAGTTATGAAAACACTTGTCCCATTCATCTTGAATATAATCTGCTGTGTGGTATATTGCGTGTGTCTCAATCACATCAATGCATGCAGACCTATTGCATACATGGACGTTTCAATAGGCATCCTTTTCCGATTTAGCATTGTCGTCCTGTTCTTGACTTTGCTGGCAGGCATGTTTATCCTGCGGCTTACCCGGCGAAAACTCCTGATTGCCCTCCCGGTGATAATGCCCGTGCTGATGTGGGTCAATCATCTGGATATATTCCCTCGTAGGGCATTCGTCTATATGGGGTTGTCTATCGTGATTTATGGACTGTACCTATCCATTTGCAGCCATCTGTCAAACCGGACTTGAATAACCCGCAAATTTCTCCAACCATATGGTTTGTTCTTCCGATTCTTTTCGTATCTTTGGGGCGTGGGATGTGTCTGAATGGTGCGGATTGGCGGAATATCCGATGCCGGAAGATGCTGTTATTAACCCATTATTAACAAATTAACATATTACAATTATGGACTTTATAAACAAACTGTTAGACGAAAATTATGATTGGGGCGATGAACGTATTGATGAAGATGCTTACGATGAACTGAGTGCCGAACTCATTATTGATTACTTAAAGAAACATGACTCGGAAATTCGACAAATGCTGGCTTTAAGCTGGAATTTTGACAATCCTAAGAAAGTTATCCAATGGATTGTTGAACAGCCCGACACGGACAAAGGAACGTGTCTGCTGCTTTATTGGCGAATGGCTCCAGATTTCAGCAAACAGTTTGTAAGCCGGGAGGAATGTGAAGATACTCACAGCTGGTATCTTGAAGATTATGACATCATCCAAACACTTGAACAGAATTACATGGCTGGCTTTTACAAGAATCAACGCTATGCTTTCAATCCTCATCATGATTCGTATCAAGGCGGATATGACTGGACCGCAGGTTTGAATCCTTCGGAATTTAAGGTCTCCATTCCTCAAGAAATGTTTATCCCTTTAGAGGGCATCGCATTGGATGTTCCTGCTTGGGAAGAAGGTATTCCTGAAGACTTACAACCTGCAATGGATCGTTTGGCCGACCTGGTGGATGAATAATATGTAGATAACACGCAAAAAACTGTGGTATGACGTAGGAAGCTATTCGCATTCCAATGTCAATTAAAATGCATAAGTCATGAATAAGGAAACATTATTTGAAAGCTTTTATGCAAAAGCCGAAAAGGCGATTAAGAAAATAGGAAGACAAAACACCAAAGATGTTTATGCCATTTCCTTTTGGAAAGACAACCTTGAAGATGATCCCCGATGTCCTGTCATTACAATAGGCTATAACACTTTAACTCAAGTGGAAGTCGCCAAAAAGAATGCCGCCAGTTTAATGGAAGCCAAATGGAACTATGCTTTCTGGCTGCAAAACGAGGTGGGTACTATTGGCGGCAATGACAAGAATCTCCGTTTGTATTTTAAGGAAGCCAACTTATTCTATACTCAACAAGAGTATTCGAGGGCCGAAAAAAATGGAGAAGAAGACAAGCTGGATGAACAAGATGACCAAATGCAGACGTTTTTTATGGATATTGTCATTTCTGTTATTCAAGAACTTCATAAAAGCGGTGTCATAAAAGAGCAATTGGGTAAAGAAGTCCCTGTCATTGTTCACGAATTGGAATATTACGACTTGCCTATCGAGTGGACTACAAGAAGTAATCCGGAATCTTTGATTGCCGAGTTCTTGAAATTCTATCATGATGGATGTTTATAAAAGATAGGCAACAATCAAGTAAACCCCAATTGTCATTAGAACCTCATTCGAAACATCGTTGCTCCGGGTGAGGCTCTTCAGGCATCTAGCTCACTACTGCCGGCATTTTGCCTTCGGCGACGCGGAAAGCAATCTGTAAGACATGAGCAGGCAATCTACCTAAAGTCTGATGACTGATTGGGGTTTATCCGTGAGAAGCGTACGCCCGGAGAGGGATTGCCGTGCCGGGAAAGTTCATCCTCCACCTTGAACTGCTCGAGTCTCTGTGTTAATATGACTTAAAAGGCTTATTCGTACAACTTAAAAGCCTTATTCGTATGATTTAAAAGGCTTATTCGTATGACGAAAAAGGCTTAATGAGAAAGTCTAATGACCGGGGTAGATAGCGAAAGATAGCATCTGACGATGCTTCTTTCTAACCATTATAAACAGCATTGCATTGATTGAAATATGACGAAATCCAAATTCTTTTATATCATTCTCTGTATTCATCTATTATGTGGAATAATAGGATTGATAACTTTGAATTTTGTAGATAATTATGACCGAATACGCTGGAATATTGGTGATATTCTACGCATATTGTTTTTCCTTACTCCTTTCGTCTTGGTGTTCTGTGTTCCTAAAAAACTACCTGCATGGAGCAAAGTCTGTATGCGTATTTATTTTGGAGTGTACATATTGCCATTCGTTATTTTTCCTCCATTATGGTGGATGTTGTTCAGTTTTGATCATGTTATTGCTGAGAATGAACAGTATATTATCCGGTTTTATGAAGAAGGTTTCCGTGATTATTATGAACAAAAAAGCATATATAAAAAAGTGGAATCTTAGAGAAATATGTAGGGTGTTTTGACTGCTACGGTTCCGGTATATATTATGAACTGAACCAGTTGGAGTATGATATTGAAGAATTTAGAGTTGACAAAAAGACATTTACGGGGAAAGTCCTTTTGAGACGAAATGAAGAAGGGCAAATTGTAACCAAAGACACGCTTATTGTTTGCCCGATAGTTAAAGACGCACCTTTTTAATTGAAATCGTTAATAAGGTTGAGATAACAGCTTAACGCTGCTGCTCACCAAACCATTATAAGCAATAAGTACTTAAATTATGAGTGAACAAGTGCAAGAACATTTTAGCAGTGCAGATTGGCTTCTGATACCTGCATCTGTCAAAAGAGAGGAGATTGCTGCTACATTGGAACTGACTCTCTTATCTGAAAACGAGAAGTGGGATAGCAACCCAATCCTTTATACTACTTATGAAAATGCAAACAATTATCTTGATGACCTTTTGCCGAGGGCGGATAAAATATTGATTTCATCATTCATTAGTGGATATTATATAGTTGAAGGAGAATGTTTGCGTTATATCTATGAAACATTAAGTAAACGACTTTCGGCAAAATGTGGCGTCTATTATTTCTCTATAGATTTATGGGAATATAGTTGTGCTTATGGCTATTACGAACAAGGGGATGAAAAGCGTTTTTATAGAGCCGAAATAGATGCAACCGGAAATCTGCAAGAAGAAGACAGAGGCCGTGTATTAAGTTGTGAGAATGATGCAGAATGTCATATACCTAAAGTGAGTATTGAGAGTGAGCAAGTTCCAGATTACTGGTTTCTACCTTTAGGCATCATGTTCAATTTGGGAATAACAGATGCAGAAATACGGCAGGCTCTTGATAGAGCATGTAGTACCTATGTGCTGAATGCTACAGATGCTGAAATGATAAAGAATATGTTAACAGCGAAATTTAGCTTATAACAAGCCAAGATAGCTGCTGAACACAGCTCCTTGTCAAGCCATTAGATATAACAGACATGAGAATATTTATATTATATTGCTTATTCCTTTTTCCTCTTACCTATATCATAGCGAAAAATGACTGTGTGGAGCAAAATTCAGCAAAACATCATTCTTTGGCTGAACAAGACACCCTTTATCTGGAAACGGAAAAAACTGAATTTGAGATTCTATATAGGCTGTGTTTTAATCAGCAAGGTGAAAAGCATGTTGTTTTCGAGTTGAAAGCGGTTGATGACAGTAGCATCGACTTCATGCAAAGTTATACAATCAACGGAGTAAGAAAGTTCGACTGCTATGCCGTGTATGATGGTGTGGCGGACGGGAATCGATTCCTGTTTTTTGACTATGGAAGTCTGAAGGCCTATATAACACCTGCTTGTTTTTCCGGTTTCTATCCGATATGCAGTTCTGTAGACTTTTCAAAAACGGAAGTTTTGCTGCGAAATGAACATTCCTGCCCGGAGCAGCCAAGCGATACGTTAAGTATTGACAGCAAGGTTTCCTATGTTTCATTTGACTGTAATAATCGGATTATAAAGGCAACTTTTGTTCTGCTATGTAAATTATAAGAAGAAACGCGAGAGGGGAAGGTCGGTTACCTGATGGCTTCATTTTGTTCATTCCCTTTGGATTTAAGCAAATTATGCAGTTTGCCAATCTCCAAAGTATGCTGATTGGTCGGGGATAATCCGCAATTGCGCATTTCTGTCGATTTTCGGCGGTTGTCTCATTGATTTTCGATAATTTTGCCCGCAAATCAGAAATACATATAAAACTTAATAAGCAATGTTTAGAACACATACGTGTGGAGAACTTCGGCTCTCCGATTCCGGCAAGGAAGTGACCCTCGCCGGATGGGTGCAACGCTTGCGCAAGATGGGTGGCATGACCTTTGTCGACCTGCGCGATCGTTATGGCATCACTCAGCTGGTTTTCAACGAAGAGAATAACGCCGCGCTTTGCGAACAGGCCAATCATTTGGGACGTGAATATGTCATCCAGGTGAAAGGCATCGTGAACGAGCGTTCCAACAAAAACAAGAATATCCCGACCGGCGATATCGAGATTATTGTCAACGAGCTCAATGTGCTCAATACGGCACTGACTCCGCCTTTCACCATCGAGGACAACACCGACGGCGGCGATGACCTGCGCATGAAGTTCCGTTACCTGGATTTGCGCCGCAATGCCGTGCGCAAGAATCTGGAGCTGCGCCACCGCATGACGATGGAAGTGCGCCGCTACCTCGACAGCAAGGGCTTCCTGGAGATTGAGACACCGATGCTCGTCGGTTCCACGCCGGAAGGCGCGCGCGACTTTGTTGTGCCTTCGCGCATGAATCCGGGTCAGTTCTATGCCCTCCCGCAGTCGCCTCAAACGCTGAAGCAACTGCTCATGGTGTCGGGCATGGACCGCTATTTCCAGATTGTGAAATGCTTCCGCGACGAGGACCTGCGTGCCGACCGTCAGCCGGAGTTTACGCAGATAGACTGCGAGATGAGCTTCGTGGAGCAGGAGGACATCATCGAGACGTTTGAAGGCATGGCCAAGCATCTGTTTAAAGAGTTGCGCGGCGTGGAACTGACCGAACCGTTCCTGCGCATGCCGTGGGCCGAGGCCATGAAATATTATGGCAGCGACAAGCCCGACTTGCGTTTCGGCATGAAGTTCGTTGAACTGATGGATATCCTGAAAGGCCACGGATTCTCTGTGTTCGACAATGCGGCCTATATCGGCGGCATCTGTGCCCGGGGCGCAGCACATTATACGCGTAAACAGCTCGATCAGCTGACCGACTTCGTAAAGCGTCCGCAAATCGGCGCAAAAGGCATGGTTTATGCCCGTGTGGAGGCCGACGGCAATGTGAAGTCGAGCGTGGACAAGTTCTATACGCAGGAAGTACTTCAGCAGATGAAGGCCGCGTTTGACGCACAACCCGGCGACCTGATACTCATCCTTAGCGGCGACGATGCCATGAAGACCCGCAAGCAGCTCTGCGAACTGCGTCTGGAGATGGGCAACCAGCTCGGCCTGCGCGACAAGAACAAATTTGCCTGTCTGTGGGTGGTAGACTTCCCGATGTTTGAGTGGAGCGAGGAAGAAGGCCGTCTGATGGCCATGCACCATCCGTTTACCCATCCGAAAGACGAAGACATCCCCTTGCTCGATACCGACCCGGCTGCAGTCCGCGCCGACGCCTATGACATGGTGGTCAACGGCGTTGAGGTGGGCGGAGGTTCCATCCGTATCCACGACTCGCAGTTGCAGGCCAAGATGTTCGAGATTCTCGGCTTTACGCCCGAACGTGCGCAGGAGCAGTTTGGCTTCCTGATGAATGCCTTTAAGTATGGCGCGCCCCCTCATGGCGGTTTGGCCTACGGTCTGGATCGTTGGGTATCCCTCTTTGCCGGTCTTGATTCCATACGCGACTGTATTGCTTTCCCGAAGAACAATTCCGGGCGTGACGTCATGCTGGATGCTCCGGCTGCATTGGAGCAAAAGCAGTTGGATGAGCTTTGCCTGAAAGTGGATTTGAAGGAGAAGTAAAATCTTTCGGCGCCGAATTGCGCGGATGATGCGGATAAACGAATCTGCCTCATCCGCGCTCAGCGTCTAAAAATAGATTTCAGCATACCTATATTTATCTATAACGAGTCATGCAAATACGTCCTGCCGTTTTGTCCGACATGCCCCGCCTGATGGAGTTGTTTGCCCGTGCGCGTCGTTTCATGGTGGCCACGGGCAATGCCAGCCAATGGATTGACGGATATCCGTCGGAAGAACTGATGCGCCGGGAGATCGACGCCGGGCATTGCCATGTGTGCACTACTGCCGCCGGGCATGTCGTGGGCACGTTCTGCTACATCGAAGGCGATGACCCCAATTATGCCCGCATCGAAGCGGGTGAGTGGCCGGACACATCGCCTTATGCCACGATTCATCGTCTGGCGACTTCCGGCGAAGAGAAAGGCGTTGCCGATGCCTGCATGCGTTGGTGCATGGAGCGGAACATCAATCTGCGTGCCGATACCCATCGCGACAATTACATCATGCAACATATTCTTGCGAAGTACGGCTTTGTCTATTGCGGCATTATTTATGTGGCCAACGGTACCCCTCGTTTGGCCTATCAGCGCATGGCTGCTCAAAACCCAGTGACACAATGAAACGAAAATACAAGAAATCCGTTCTGCTTCCGCTCATATTGTTTGTTTATACCACAGTGATGGCTGTTTACTTCCTGCCCCGGAACACGGAGGTGGGGAACACGGAAAAGTGGTGTACGCTGGTGGCATCTTATGTCATCATTCTTCTGTTGTGGTATGTGTTGCGCAAGAAGGAAGAGCTTGCCGCCAAGCAGAAACAAAAGCTGGATGAACTGAAGAACACCAAAGACGGCAAGCCGGATCAACGTTTGTGAAGCTTGAGCTTGTCAAATGTGTTTTCACGTTTCGCGTAATATTTCCACAAAATGCTGCCCTTGATGCGTTCGGGTATTTGAGAAAGACGGGCGTGCTGCAGGTTCAGTTTGCGGTCGGCTGCAAATCCGGGGCGCATCCGATGGAAGTCGCGTCGGGCCCGGAATACAGCGAGCGCGCTTCGCCATTCGCCCTTCAGCAGGAAAGACAGTGCCGCCAGATAGTCCAGCCGGCATCTGGCGCGCATGACCGGCTTCAGCTCGCTTTCGGGCAGATTCTTATAGAGCATCAGCAAGTTGTTGCGGAAGTTCAGGTAGGTCTTTCGTGGATTCTCTTTGTTCAACGTACCTCCACCCACGTGATATACTTTCCCGGCCGGAATGCAGACGATGGCTCTGCCCCGGCTGCGCAGACGCCAGCAGAAATCGATTTCTTCCATGTGGGCGAAGAAGCGTCCGTCCAGTCCGCCCGCCTCGCGATAGTCGGTTGCGCGCACCAGCAGGGCGGCTCCCGTGGCCCAGAAGAGCGGACACACGCTGTCGTATTGCCCGTGGTCGTCCTCCACGTAGCTCATCACCCGTCCACGGCAGAACGGGTAGCCGTAGCGGTCGAGGAAACCGCCGCATGCCCCGGCATATTCAAATGTCTCCCGGCCGCATTCTTTGGCATGGAAGCTCAACAGCTTGGGCTGGCAGGCAGCGGCCTCCGGGTGCTTGTCCATGTAGTCCAGCAAGGGCTCAAGCCACCCCGGGGTGACTTCCACGTCGGAATTCAGCAGCAGGAAATATTCGGCGTCCACTTGTTTCAGCGCGCGGTTGTATCCTTCGGCAAAACCATAGTTTTCATCTAGCAGAATGGTTCTCACCGTGGGGAAGTCGTTCCGGAGCATTTCCAACGAATCGTCAGTCGAATGGTTGTCGGCCACGATGACTTCCACCCCTTCCAAGGCGGAATATTGCACGACCGATGGCAGGAAACGGCGCATCATCCGGCTGCCGTTCCAGTTCAGTATGACTACGGCCAGTTTGTTTGTTCTCATAGGTTCAAAGTCGCTTTCAGGGCTGTTTCGTCGGCATTGAAATCTCCCAGTCTCACGTTCACCAGATGGTTGTCGAGCGCCGGGTTGTTGGCTATCTCCACGCGGATATAGTTATCCGTGAAACCGTGCATCGGCAGGCCGGGTTTGGGTCGTTCCAGCAACACGGTGGCTTCTTGTCCGATGTGTCGGGCATAGAAAGCTTTCGTCTTGGCGTCCGACAAGGCCAGCAGGCATTGGCTGCGCCGGTGCTTTTCTTCGGGCGATACCGCGTAGTCTATTTTCAGCGCCTGGGTGCCGGGACGTTCCGAGTAACTGAATACGTGAAGCTGCGTCACGTCGAGACTTTCGATGAAGCGGTAAGCCTCTTCAAAGCATTCGGGTGTTTCCCCGCGTGTCCCCACGATGACATCCACGCCGATAAAGGCGTCCGGCATAACCGAACGTATTTTGGCCACTTTGGCTGCAAACAGGGCCGTGTCATAACGTCGGTGCATCAGTTTGAGCACCTGATCCGAGCCCGATTGCAGGGGAATGTGGAAATGCGGCATGAAAGCCCGCGAGCGGGCCACGTAGTCGATAATCTCGTCGGTCAGCAGATTGGGCTCGATGGATGAGATGCGGTAGCGTTTGATGCCTTCCACCTCGTCCAACGCCTTTATCAGGTCAAAGAAGCTCTCGCCGGTGCTCTTTCCGAAGTCGCCGATGTTCACGCCGGTGATGACGATTTCCTTTCCTCCCTCGTCGGCGGCCTGTCGGGCCTGCGCCACGATGTCGGCTATGCGTCCGTTGCGGCTTCGTCCGCGGGCAAAGGGGATGGTGCAATAGGTGCAGAAGTAGTCGCATCCGTCCTGCACCTTCAGGAAGTAGCGCGTGCGGTCGCCCCGCGAGCACGAGGGCGAAAACGTGCGTATGTCCTTGCCGGGTGTGGTGTAGGCCGTGCCTTTTTCGTTTTTTTCAAGCCCGTTCAGATATTCGAGCAGCTTGCCTTTCTGTTCCGCGCCGAGCACCAGGTCGACACCTTCCATGGCGGTTATCTGTTCCGGTTTCAGCTGTGCGTAACATCCTGTCACGACGACGAATGCCCCCGGATGTTGCTTGACTAGCCGGTGTATGGCCTGTCGGCATTTCTTGTCGGCCACTTCGGTCACCGAGCAGGTGTTAATGACGCAAATGTCCGCCTGTTCTCCCCGTCGTGCCGTGCGCACGCCGGCTTCTTTCAGGGTTTGAGCTATGGTTGAGGTCTCCGAGAAGTTGAGTTTGCAGCCTAGCGTGTAGTAGACAGCCTTTTTATCAGAGAATATAGTCGGGTCAATCATGTTTGAGTTCGATGTTTTGAGCGGCAAAGTTACACATATTATATGTAAGAGACGGTGCCCGACGGGGAAAAACCAATCTCGGCGGCGCAAGAATGACTGTTATATATAAATAGGTATAGGCGGGAAATGTTATTCTGATTGTGTCCGGACCCGGGCGGACACGTCGGTCCGCCTCTACGCGGGGATAAATGTTTTTATGCCCGATTCACGGCCTTTTTCCGTCCATATGGTCGCTCGCGAGCCGGAATATGGACGCCCGCACGCAGGGATATGCCCGCTTATGGCTGCGGATATGACGGCTCAATCGCCTCCATTGTCCTCTGTCAATTGCCGGTTGTCGAGGGGCATGGGCTTTGATAGTCAGCGAAAACTGAAAAAATATCATTTTCCTAGAAAAAAAGTAGTGTCAAAAAGTACAATGTATGGGAAAAGCCTCTATCTTTGCAACGTTTTTAAGAAGCAATTAATTGTTTTACAGTTTTAAAAAGCAAAGAAAATGAAAAAATTGGTATTTGTATTCGTAGCTTTCGCAGCTATCTCTTTCGCTTCTTGCGGA
>CALUJS010000098.1 GCA_944321015.1 uncultured Phocaeicola sp.
ACCGCGCGAACCGTAAATGGCCGTGGCGGCAGCATCCTTCAGAATGTTGATGGATTCGATTTCCTCGTCATTATAGTCCATCAGGCGTTCGAGCGAGATTTCAAAGCCGTCCATGATGATAAGCGGCGTGTTGACGGCATTGGATGCGCTCTCGTTAAATTCCTGCACGCTCATCGGGAGCGACGAATTACCACGGATGGTAATCTGGGGCAGGTTGTTCGGGTTGCTACCGGCCAGGTTGTTGACGGCAAAGTTCAGCGAGGCATCCGCGTTTCTCAGGGTCTGGAGCAGGTTTTGGCCGCGATACATTTTCAGGTCTTCGTTGGTGATGGTAGAGACCGAACCCGTATAGCTTTCTTTGGCCTTCTTGAAGATACCCGTCACCACCACGTCTTGCAGCTGCTGGGCGTCGCTCTCCAGCACGATGTGCATGTTGGAGGAGGCCGCGAGCGTTTGCGTCTTCATGCCGATGTAGGACACTTGTACCTTGTAACCCCGGCCGTAAGTGAAGTCCCGGAAATTGAATTTTCCGTCGATGTCGGTGGCTGTGCCAAAATCGGTCGGCTGGTCGTTGGCGTCGAGCAGACGTACGGATGCGCCGATTACGGGAAGTCCGTCTTCCTTGGACACAACCGTACCGTTGACACGGGTCGTTTGTGCGACATTTTTACCCCCCCCCTTACGAATTATCACGGTGTTGTCCACAATCTCGTAAGTCAGGCCCGTGCCGGCCAACACTTGGTCGAGTACTTCTTCCAGTGATTTGTCTTTCAGGGTACAGGTAACAGGTTTTACTCCTTCCAGAACTTGCTTTTGGTAAACAAATTCATGGTTGGTTTTCTCCCTCAGGTCAGAGAAAACTTTCTCGATAGGCGTATTCCTATACACCGTGTCGATGTCTTGTGCCGATATTGGCATACCCAAGACACTCAGCAGGATTAAGCTGAAAAGCTTTCGTTTGCTACTGTTCATAGTCTTTTCATTTTGATAATTATTAATTAATCGGTAGTGATAATGATTTTCTCTTCGCGTACATGGAAACTGATGCCGCCGCTCTTTTCCAAAATGGATAACACTTCGGACAACTCGGCATAACGTGGAGCGCTGCCCTTAAAAATGATGCCCGCCAAGTGGTCGTCGTCAAACTCATAATCAAAATTATACCAACGTGACAGCGTGCGCATAATCTGCTCCAAAGTCTGTTCCTCAAAAGTGAAGCGGCCGTTATGCCAGCTGGTGACGGCCTTTGTATCAACGCTCCGCACGGAGGTGGAGTGGTCGTCCTTCTTAAAGATGGCTTGGTGGCCGGGAGTCAGTATGAGTTCTGCCTTTGTGCTGCGGAGGGGGCGCAGGGCGATGCTGCCCGTCACCAGCGTGGTGTAGATGCTGTTTTCCTCGGCGTAGGCGTTGATGTTGAATTCCGTGCCATAGACCCGTATTGCCATGTCGCCGGACTCTACATAGAACGGACGCAAGCTGTCCTTGGCCACCTTGAAATAGGCCTCCCCTCTGACTGTCACCCGGCGTTCACTCTCCGTAAAACTTTCCGGATAGATGAGCTGCGACTCGGCGTTCAGCCACACTTCCGTGCTGTCTTCCAACGTGATTTTAAACTCGCCGCCGCGCGGAGTCGTGAGCTTATTGATACGAGCCTCGTGGGTCTTCTCCCCGGTCCGGTTATCGGCCATGAGACGCATGTTATGCTCTGCGTCATCGTTTAACGCCAACTCTTCCCCTCCGGGCGTTGTCAGGACGGCTTGGGTCTTGCCCACCACAATGCTGGCCTCTTTCAACTGTTGGGCAAGAGAAGGACGATCGCTCACCTCATGCAAAGGCCTGTCCCAGAAGTAGCCTATGCAGAACATGGCAGCCATGGACGCAACAAAGGCCAATGTGGTTGCCCAACGCATTCTGCGCCGCGGACGCATCTCCTTACGGATGCGGGCCTGCATGTCGGCCATCGGACGGACGGGGTCGACGGCATTCATGCGCCGGTACTCACGCTCCAAGAAACGGGGGTCAAGCAGGCGACGGTATGTCTCCTCATGTTTCGGGTCGGCTTTCCGCCATTGTTCCAATTCGGCACTTTCCTCCGGAAGGAGTGTCATACCCACAATGCATTTGTAGATAAGACGGGCAATATGTTCGTTTTCCATATGTGATTTCATGCTTTTCTATGTTCTTTTATTGCTAAGACGCAAAGACCGGCAAAAAGGACAGCTCATAAAACGTTTTTTCTAAAAAAATTTAGTTTTCCTTTCCGGCTTTTATATTTTTGCGGTGCAAAACGAATGAATAATGACAGAAGAAGAGATATTCATCAACTTCCGAGAGGGGAAAATCGAACCGCTATATAAAGAAATGTATAGCCGCTTGATTCTATACGCATCCCGCTGTTTAGGCGATGACGCCTCGTTCATGTCAGAAGATTGCGTGCAGGATGCCATCTACCGGACATACTGCATGCGCGACTCGTTTCATTCGGCTGCCACATTCAAATCCTATCTGTACGCATGTGTGCACAATCAGGCCATAACCGTATTGCGCAAGCAAACGGCGCAGGAAAAATATCTGGCCAATCGTGAGGAAGAAGATTTCCAGAACAGTTTGCTGGAACAAGAAGTGCTCGACATGCTGTTTGACTCCATCCGCGCCCTCCCCGACCGCTATCGCCACCTGTTCGACCTGAGCTTTGAGCAAGGGCTGAAGAATGCCGAGATTGCCGCCCTGCTGAACGTGTCGGAAAGCGCAGTAAAGAAGCAGAAAGCCACCCTAATCAAGCTGGTCCGCGAGGAAATCATCCGCCGCACGGGAAACCAATCCATCAGTCTGTCGGCCATGGCGCTCCTGCTGAATCTGCTCAAGTGACCCGCTAAAACAAAGAACATTGCCCACTCTCCTTCTGCCATAGCGGCATACTGCTTCTTTAAGAAAATGCCCGCCATCGACGCTTGTTTCATCAAAGACGGGAACTTATCATGTTGGGAATTACATCGAACTTATGCCAGCTACATATCATCCAAAGACAGCCCTTTGCAAGAGATTTTATACCCCTTGAACTCGCCCGTGGCACGCAGAAAGGCTGCAACCTTATGTCCCAGCACCTCCATGTCAATGTTTCCCGCCTTGCGTTTCACCTCGAAAAACGTGGCTTCGTCATTCAGTTCATTCTCAGCCACGATGTCGATTTCATTCTCGCCCTTGCGGTCCCACCATCCGCCAATGCGCGTATAGGCTCGACGTTCAATCAACACACGCCTGAAATAGCGTTCGAGCATCAGACCGCTGAACGTTTCGTTGTCCCGATTGATAATCGTCTTCAGACTTTCGTAGTTCTCTATCTCCAGCATATAACTGTACTTGTAGATGAATCGGAACCAGAACATGAAAAAGTTGTCCTCTATCGTATAGCGGACATTCTTTGTGGAACTCTTCTCAAAAATGGGTTGCTTCTTGGCAATAACCTCGTACTCGTTTTCCAGTTTGGTCAAGTAACCGCCGATTTCCCTGCCTACCACACTCTCTATTTCCGAACGGGAGGTCTTACCTCTCGCTATGGCTGAAAGAATCGAGAAATATATCCCATAGTCCTTGCCGAACTCCTCGATAAGGATAGCTTTCCCTTCTCCCAGAAAGATGGAGTCGGCCTTTATGATGTGGTCAATCATGGCTGCCCTGGTCGTTGCCCCGGCATCCACAAGCAGCTGCACATACTTGGCCACCCCGCCCGTAAACGAATATAAGGCCAGCAGGTCTTCCGCCGTGTGCCCGGGATGGTATTCCGTGAGGATTTCTTTCAGCACCGCCGGAGTGAACGGACGCACGGTCATAAAACGTGTCTGCCTGTTATACAGCGGTTCTTTCTTGTCCTTGAATATCTTCGTCATCATGGAGTATATCGAGCCGCAGACAATAAGGTTCATGCGGGCTTTCGGACTGTATATGTCCCAAATGCGCTGCATGTCGCTGTACACCGATTTGTTCACGCGGAAAAACTCCTGGAACTCGTCAATAAACAGCGTGATGGGACGCTCCGTGGAAAGTTTCATCAGAAACTCGAACACATCGGCAAAATGTTCCGCCCGTCCCATCGTAGGAATCCCCAGCTTGTTCTCGATTTCAAACCGGTAATCCTCGCACAAGTCCCCTTCGGCCTTGCGGGCAACGAAGAAATACAGGATAGGCTCGTCCTCGTATGCCTTCCAAACGAGGGAGGTCTTGCCGATGCGGCGCCGTCCCGTCACAACCGTGAACTGGGCGTTGTCTTTTGACATTCCGCGAATCTCACGCAGGGATGTTATTTCTTCTGTCCTGTCAAAAAATCTCATGTCCTTGCTCCTTTCCTTTTTATTTCCGAAACACACATTTCGGAAATGGCTGTTTCGCTACTGCAAAGATAATGTGTTTTTTGAAAACAAATGCCTTAGACGCTTGTTTCGTCAAAGACGAGCAACTTGTCATGTTGGGAATCGTCTGCTCCCTTCATTCGCAATTGACCAAGCGTACAAGAAAAGAGGCTGCCCGGATTTAATAAACCGGACAGCCTCAGAGAACTAATTATATACGGGCAATCGCCATTGCCCGACACCTAGAAAACAGGGTGTTCGTTTATGGATTTCTATCATCCATTACTTTTGTTACTTCTGCACGAACCCTTCCATACCCGAGCTGGCAGTCGTACCATAGCCATTATCTCCATATTCCTCTTTATTTGATATCTGAGTAAGAAAATCTTGGGAAATAGGACGATAATAATGTTTCGAGGGGTCGAAGCTGTTATAAGCACGTATGTTGTACTTCTGCAAACGATCCTCAAAAGCATGGTGACGTTTCAACAAAGCCCAACGGGTAAATTCGCCGCACATTTCACGGGCATATTCATCATAGATGTCATCCATTGTAGCCACGTCGATATGGTAGTCTTCCTTATTTAATCCATCGCGGACAGCCCGGTCACGCAATACATTCAAATATTCTGCTGCCTTATCGCCATGTCCTAACGTCATTTCGGCCTCAGCCGCCAACAGATAAACCTCTCCCATGCGCATGACAAACATATCGCCATTTTTCACTTGCAGGTTGCTACCGTTGAATACACCCTCATAAGACCAATTGAACTTATGTACCGAAGGATATACTTGGTAAGCATTTGTTCCTTGTCCGCTGTTGAAACCATCCGCTTTATCAAAAGGCTCACTGTAAGGTTGCCCATCAGCTTGATAAAGGTCATTGATATTAACGACAAAGTAGCGATATTCCTGCTTTTCCTCTATTGTCAATCTGGGTTTCTCCGGAGTACCTTTGTAGCACACAATGTTAAAACGTTCATCATCTTTAGCGATAGGATAATCTACCACATAAATCTTCTTAACGTCCTCCAAATCGGCCACATCGCCACTCATCGAACCTTTCTTCCAGCGCTTTGCCGGATACTGGTTACCTCCCAAAGTATAATTGATTGCGTCGCAATCGGCATACGGATAATAGTATTCGCCCAGCAATGACGGATTTAATTTATATTTATCAATCATTTCCTGAGTAATCTCTACCTTTCCGGCATCATACTTTACCCATCCGCACTGCACCATGCTCCATTCCGAATAGCCATAGGTGAAAGTGTTTTCCCAACGTTTATCCCAAGTCGGATCGAAGCAGTCCATCAAATACTTGGACGGCATGTAAGTCGACGAGTTCATACGACCATAGAAATACCCTTTATCACTCGGCTTATGATTCTTATTCCAGAACTCTTCCAGCGAACCGGGATTGCCACACATGTAAGCAAACAATTTATTTGCTCCCGATGCATATTGGAATGAATCCGTACCCGGTTGAGGACCGGTAGCCAAAAACAGTGCTTCCTTATTGTTGCGGTTATTGGCGTCAGCCCAAAGATCGGCAACATCCGGATAAAGGTATGCACCATATGCTTCAGCGTTGTTAATCAAATCTTCAGCAGTCTGACGTGCGAGTTCCCAATAGGATGTGCCACTTTCGTCAGTCAACCCGAGTCCACCGCCTTGTGCGTAAACACGTGCCAGCAATCCGAGAGCTGCCTTTTTGGTGGCTCGACCATAATTGCCTTCATAAGGAGTCACATCCAAAGCAGATGCGGCATCTTTCAAATCCTGCACTATCTGACGATAAATCTCAGCTTCCGAATTACGTTGCGGAGTCATGTTTACAATGTCCACATTCTCCAGGTTTAACGTAATCGGTCCATAATGAGTGACCAGAATGGAATAATAAAGCGCACGTAAAAACTTGGCTTCTCCCACCAGCACCTGTACGTCATGTTCTTTGCCCTCGGCATCCACCAGATTTGAGGCTTCGTTGATAACCGTATTGCAATCGGTTATCATGGCATAACATTGACGAAAAAGTTTCTTGATACCATTCGTGCCGGTAGTCAGTCCTTCATAATAGAATAATTCTTTAGTCGATGTGCCATTGGCTTTCACCAACCACATGTCCGTACCCGTTTCAGCCACGCTCAAATAGTCTGTAGCCGAATACATTTCAGAATAAAGCGGCTGATAGCATTGCAATGCCAGTCCCGACCATGCGGCAAATGCCGTTAAAGAAGCATCGCCAGCCGAAGGATTATACTCATCAAGGTCACAAGAGGAGAACATTACAGCCGTGCAAGCCGCAAATGTTGCAGCATATAATATCTTTTTCATCTTTCTTTCGTATTATTTAAAAAGTCAAATTAAGTCCGAACACAAGTTGCTTTGTCAGCGGATAATCCAGCGAACCACCCATCTCCGGGTCGTAGTCTTTGAGCAAATGGCTCTTGGCCACAATCCAAGGATTGGTAATAGTACCATATACACGCAATTTTTGTAGCCCTGCTTTCTGACAAAGCTGTTGTGGCAGTGTATAACCCAACGTAATATTCTTTATCTTGAAGAAAGAACCATCAACATATCCCATGGCGGAATATCCTTGCATTTCTTTTAAAGTACGCTCGGAATTCAATGCGGGAAAATCGTTTGACGGATTTGTCGATGTCCAGTAATTGAAATATTCCGGGAAATTTGTTTTTCCTGTATTGTCGTAAGCAGTCAACATCGAATAATTAATCATCTGACCAAAACGAGCATACATGTAAACAGACAAATCAAAGTCTTTCCAAACAAATGTGTTTTGGAAGCCCAATGACCAATCGGGAGAATTATGTCCGATGATCTGATAGTCATCCGAACCAATCGTGTATGGATTCTCGGCAGTATAAACAGTCGTCACTTCTTGTCCGTTCTCATCAATCAACGTTTTGTGATACTGCCCTTCGCCATCATGCACCAAACCGGGAATATCCACCTTCAAATCACCGGGTTCCCGGCCAAACACTGCAGCATCGGCTTCTTCACCATACTGCCAGATACCGGTTAGCTTATAATTATAATAGGAATGTATGGGCGACCCGATATGCAAAGCATAACTACCATTTGTCACATAGTCTTGAGTGCCATCACCTAACGAAGTAATCTCCTCATGATTGGTAGAATAAGTCAACGTGGACGTCCAATTGAAATCTTTGGTAACAATGGGACGAGTGGTCAAGGTCATCTCAAAACCACGGTTTTTGGTCTTGGCAATGTTCACATTGCGCTGGAAATAGCTGGATGCCGTATAGCCTCCGCCCGTTGTAGGCAAATCTTGCTTCCAGATGACACCGTCCGTATTGGTAATATAATAATCCATCGTCAACTCAATCCGGTTCTTCAAGAAAGAAGCATCAATACCAATGTTCGTACTTTTCGAACGCTCCCACGTCAATTCGGGATTGGGCACTGTTTGCGGATAATAATAATTGGTCAACGTTTCACCAGCCAATGCAAAGTTGCTTTGCGACAGGATGGACCATGATGCATAAGCATCGATACCGGCCGTACCGGTCTCGCCGTAACCTACACGTACTTTCAAATTATCAAGCCAGCTACGCGTGCTCTGCATAAATTTCTCGTCAGAAATACGCCATCCGGCAGATACTGCGGGGAAGGTGCTCCACTTATGTCCGTCTGCCAAACGAGAAGAACCGTCATGACGAACCGATGCCGAGAACAAGTAACGACCCAGATATGAATAGTTCAAACGAGCCATCAAACCCCATCCCTTAGACATGGAATAGCCGGAACCGACCGTTTTCGTACCCGTAGCAACACCCAGGTTCGTCCAAGAATAGATATTGCTGGTAATGCCCTGAGCCGAAGCGCTCATATTATCCGACTGGTTGTGATTATAGCTTGTTACGCCGGTAAATGTAAAGTCATGATCATGCGCTATCTGGAAGTTGTATGTGATCACATTCTCCCACTTGTAATTATAGCTGTGACTATTGGCCACACTACCCGAAACATTTGCACGCTGATCTTCCAAATCTGCATTCAAGGCTCCGGTTCCCAAAGCATCGTAGAACTGATATGAGCCATAACCTCTATAATCATAATCATTCGAGAAAGAAAGACTGCCGTTTACACGCGACTCTATTGTCAAACCTTTTAATGGCGTAAGCCGAACGTAAGGATTGAAGTACAGCTTAAATGCCTTCTGATCGTCAACATAAGCATCACGGTCTTGGTTCAGCAAAAGATTCACTTGCTTGTTATCGCCTTCAACCGGATAAGGATTCAACGAACCATCTTCATTATACAGACGTCCGTAAGGTGAAGCGGTCAACGCATTGTACAGTTTACTATAAGTACGATTCCGAATGGCATATGAGCCTTGTACATTCAAACCTGCTGCAAACCATTTATTCACTTTATGATCAATGCGAATATTGGTAGAATAAAGTTTATAACGGTCGTTGGTATACTGTCCCTCTTCATCGGAATAATTCAAAGAGAAATAGGCTTGAGTCTTTTCCGTACCACCGGACAAAGACACTGAATAGTTCTGGGTAACGCCGGTCTGCATCAAAGCATCGGCCCAGTCAATATTTTCTCCACGCTTATACGCTTCATAAACAGCTGTTTCCAACACCGAGGCATCATCAATATACGTACCGGCCTCCTGTTGAGCCAACTTCACGGTATTGAAATAGCTATCTCCCGAACGCATCTTGGGCAGAATAGACCAACCATTAAAGCCTACATAAGTATTGAAATTTACGGTCAACTTACCGGCTTCACCCTTCTTGGTCGTAATCAAAACGACACCGTTCGCACCGGATGAACCATATACGGCGGTAGATGAAGCGTCCTTCAAGACCTCGATTGACTCAATATCGTTCGGGTTAAGCGTAGAATAATCGCCAGGCATGCCATCAATAATAAACAGCGGATTGCCTGACGCCGTTATAGAACGATAACCACGCAACTGCATAGACACACCCGAACCGGCCTGTCCTGAAGATTTTGTAATGTCAAGACCTGCGACTCGTCCTTGAAGCGCCTGCATCGGGTTAGCAGCAGGAGTAAGAGTAATAAGATCACTCTTGACCGACGAAACGGCTCCCGTCAAGTCGCGTTTCTTAATCGTACCGTAACCGATGACCACCACTTCGTCGAGCAGCTGGTTGTCCGGTTCCATCCGCACGACCATTTGGCCGGAAGTGATTTTCACGGTCTGGGCCTTGTAGCCCATGTAAGTCAGTTGGAGTTCTGTTGCCCCGGTCGGAGCGTTGAGTTTGAAATTACCGTCAAAGTCGGTTATCGCACCGACAGTCGTACCTTTTACCAAAACCGAAACGCCAATCATCGGCTCGCCGTTCTCATCGAGCACTTGACCGGTGACGTTTCTTGTTTGCTGAACTTCCTGAGGATTAGGCGATTTTACCCCCCCCACTACGGTTTCCGCCATAGCCGGAAGAGAAAACAAAGCGGCCGCCAACCCCCAAACAAAAAATGAACGGCCACAGACACGGGCCTTCACATCACATGATTGATGCACAGAATTCTTGTTTTCCATTTTTTATCAGGTTAACAATTAATGAATAATTAATTAGCTTTCTAACGGGCAAAGATAAACACTTTTTTAAATATGGTATCTCTTAAGGCCGGAAATTTCCAACCAGATGCTCTTTTTTAACATTACAAGGATTGGGAAGCCTAATTGGCGAGCGAACAGGACGAACTACGAAAGGAAACAAAAAAACGGAGGCTCGACGGTTTCTCAACCATCGTTCTCCGCAAAGCAATAAAAAAAGTCTGAAGTTACAGGCCTCAGACTTTTCAATTCCCTCTGTGTTGAATGATTATTCAACAGTAGCAGCAGTAGAATCTGCAGCAGTAGAGTCAGCAGCAGCGGCAGTAGAATCAACAGCAGCAGCCTCTTCTACAACCTCAGTGTTCAAAGAATCAGCAGCAACTTCTTCTGCATTGTTGGCAGCCTTGTTTCCGCAAGAAGCGAAAGAGATAGCTGCGAAAGCTACGAATACAAATACCAATTTTTTCATTTTCTTTGCTTTTTAAA
>CALUJS010000099.1 GCA_944321015.1 uncultured Phocaeicola sp.
ACAAACAATTTGTCTTTGAAGGCCAGGCAGACTCCGCCGAGTTTGTAAGCATCAACTTCATCAAGAAGGGCAAAGAAAGACCTTATCAGAGAATAGACCTTGTTCTTGAAAACGGCAACATCAATATAAACTGTGCCGAAAACGGCAACACAATCAGCGGTACGACCAACAACGATTTGTTGAGCAACTTCACACTTAAAGTTGACAGCATCAGCCGTCCTATCAACGAGGCATACATGGCCATAGTGAAAGACACCACACTCAGCAAAGAAGACCGTGAGGCCAAAATGAAAGAGTTCAGAGAAATAAGCCAGAAGGGTTACGAAGAAACCAACAACCTCTACAAGACCTTCATCCAAGAAAACATTGGCAATTTTGTAGGATATACCTACTTTACAAGATACGGAAGTTCAATGTTCACTTTGGAAGAGCAAGAAGCATTGGTGGCACAAGTACCCGCAAACTATGCCAACAGCGAAGCTGTTCAGAACATCAAGTCGAGCATTGAAATCGAGAAGAAAGTAGCCGTAGGCCAGAAATTCACCGACTTCACACTGAAGACTCCCGAAGGCAAAGACCTGAAACTTTCCGACGTTGTTGCCAAAAACAAAGTGACTTTGGTTGACTTCTGGGCCAGCTGGTGCGGACCCTGCCGTGCTGAAATGCCGAACGTGGTAAAAGACTACAAGACATTCAAGAGCAAAGGTCTCGGCATCGTAGGTGTTTCTTTGGACAACGATGCTGAAGCATGGAAGAAAGCCATCAAGGATCTCGGCATCACTTGGGAACAGATGTCTGACCTGAAGGGATGGCAATGCGAAGGAGCCAAATTGTACAATGTACGTGGCATCCCCGCTACCGTTCTGATTGCACAAGACGGCACTATCATCGCTAAAGATCTCCGTGGCGAAGAATTGACAAAGAAACTGCAAGAAGTATTGAAATAAGCAGATTCAAATACAGACACTGAAGAATCCTCGGCAGAGAAATTTGCCGGGGATTTTTTTTGACAATAGTCATCCTACGGTCATCACAAAAAGGATGTTTCTTCGTTATTCTTTTTGCAACAATCCAAGCTGTGCATAGCGATTTGTCGGGATTATTCCCTACCTTTGTCCGCAATGAGGTTAATTGCACCCATAGAAAGAAAACCCTATGACCAACAACGATAGAATAAACCTGATACGCCGCATAAGCGAACTGGAGGGACTGACAGACCACGAACGCAGCGCCTTGCTGGGATTGCTCCGCGAAGGCAAGACCTATGGGCTGGTGTGGGAAGACAAGCCCGAGGCGGTGGAGGAACGCTTGCGCAACAAGCTTCCCGTGCTGACCGAAGTAAAGGAACGTGCCCTCATCAGCGACAGCAAGGACGCACCCAACCATATCCTGATTGAGGGAGACAATCTCGAAGTCCTCACCACACTGGCCTACACCCACGCCGGACGGGTTGACGTGATTTACATTGATCCGCCCTACAACACGAGCAACAAGGATTTTGTCTATAACGACTCATTTGTGGACAAGGAAGACACGTATCGCCACTCTAAGTGGCTGTCGTTCATGAGCCGGCGGCTGAAGATTGCCAAACAACTGCTTTCAGAAAAGGGAGTGATTTTTATTTCGATTGACGACAACGAACAGGCGCAGCTGAAGTTGTTGTGTGATGAAATATTTGGAGCAAATAATTTTTTAGCTTCCGTTGTACAAAAATCCAGAGATTCGATTAGTGGTGATTTACTCTTCTCTACCAATCATAATTATCTCTTGGTCTATGCCTTAAAACAAAGTATCATCTTTGCACATAAGGAAGAGTTCCGTATACCTTCCGTGGCTAACGAAAAGGCGTTTAAAAATCCGGACAACGACCCGCGAGGTCCTTGGAAACTTAATCCCGTTGATGGTCCCGGCGGTGAAAGAAAAGGAAACCCATATTATACATTTCTCGGCATCACCGGCTATTATCGCTATTCAAAAGAAATGATGCAAAAATATTACGATGACGGACTAATCATAAAACGAAAGAACTCGTTAGGCAAGAAATATTTTCTCAGTCAAGCATTATCAAAAAAAGGGGATCCTCCAACAACTTGGTGGGATGATGCCGGCACCACAACCAACGGAACAAAGCTGTTACAAAAAATATTGCCAGACATCATTTTCAATAATCCTAAACCCATAGAACTCATAACCAGGTGTCTTCAGCTAATGTATAAAGATGCTACCATTCTTGATTTTTTCGCCGGCTCCGGCACCACCCTCCACGCCACGATGCAGCTCAACGCCAAGGACGGAGGCCGTCGCCGGTGTATCCTTGTTACGAATAACGAGAACAACATATGCGAATCCGTGACCTACGAAAGGAACAAACGAGTCATTCAGGGATACACCACCCCGAAAGGCGAACATGTGGCAGGGCTGACGGAGAACAACTTGCGCTATTATAAGACAGACTTTGTGCCCAGTGAACCCAACAACACAAACAAACGCAAGCTTATAGCTGCCGCAACCGACTTGCTTTGCATAAAAAACGACGTGTACCGGGAACAGACCGTTTTCGGTGGGCGCAGACTGAAACCTGCGGCCGCCCGCTATTTTGACGATGGCAAAACGCAGATGCTCATCATCTACAACGAACAGGCAGTAGATGCCTTCGTAAAAGTGATTGGTGAAATGGATGTGACCAACCGCATCAAAGTGTACGTATACTCTAACAACCACTATGCCTACACCGACAATTTCGAGCCCGTGGCCGGGAAAGTGGAAGTGTGTGCCTTGCCCGCCGCCATCTACGGCACTTACCAGAAAGTGCTGAAACTGCGCAAACGGAGTGACAATATTTCTGCCGATGCACCTTTTGCAGAAGAAACCCCAACCGAGGCAGAACAAGCAACGCATAATATTATGAAAAAGGAGGTGAAGCATGATTAAAGAAATATCCTATCAGACAGATGCCGTCAACGAACTGGTGGAAAAAACTATTCGCCTACTCAACGGCAACGGAAACCGGAAAAAGTTGGTGTTCAAGGCTCCGACCGGCTCAGGGAAGACCGTCATGGCCAGCCAAATGCTGGACGAATTGACCACCCAATTGGCAGACGAAGGACACGAAGTGGCCCTTATCTGGATCGCGCCCAACAAACTGCACCAGCAGAGCTACTTGAAAATGAAGAATTACTTCACCGAAACCCGTGTGCTCCGCCCGGTAACGTATGACGAACTTGACCATTCTGCGGGCGGATACATCCACCCGGGCGAAGTGTTCTTTGTAAACTGGGAAAGCATCAACAAAGACAAGAACGTCATGGTGCGCGAAACGGAAAGCTCCGCCTCACTCTACGACCTAACCCGACGTACACAAGAAGACTACGGCCTGCCCATCATTGTTATTATAGATGAGGAACACATGTTTGGCGGACGTGCCGCCAAACAATCGGAGAAAGTATTGAAAAACATCAACCCCAAGGTAGAGATACGAATCTCCGCCACCCCGATAACCATGCCCGATGAAATGGTGACCGTTTCGAGAGAACAGGTAATCAAAGAGGAAATGATAAAGGACGGAATCACCATCAATCCATTGGTGAGCGACCCGGGAAGCGGACTGAGCGAGAACGAATACCTGCTTGAACAGGCTTTGGCGAAGCGTGAAGAAATCAAAGCTGCTTACGAGCGGTTGAACAGACGCATCAATCCTCTATTGCTCATTCAGCTTCCCAACGACAACAGCGAAACATTAAACGAGGAAGAACGGAGCATCATTGAAATGGTGAAAAACCGACTGGAAACCGTGCACGACATCACCACGAAGAATAACCGGCTGGCCATCTGGCTCTCAAACGACAAACAGAACCTGGAAGGACTGGAGAACGACCACAATATGACCGAGGTACTGCTGTTCAAGCAAGCCATTGCCTTGGGTTGGGACTGTCCGCGCGCCGCCGTGCTGTTAATCTTCCGTGAAATACAAAGCACTAGCTTCGGTGTGCAGACCGTAGGACGCATCATGCGCATGCCCGAACAGAAATATTATCCCGACCCATTGCTGAACCACGGCTGGGTATATACCAACTTGAGCCGCGATCGCATAGAAATCGTGGCGGAAGACATGAATTATATTTCAAAATCGCTTGTAGCATATCGTCGTCGAGACTTGACGAACGTGTCGTTGCCCTCGGTGTATAGCGAACGCTTGAGTGCAGATCGCAACCGCCTGGGACCTGACTTTTGGCCGGTCCTGGTGGAAGCATTCAACAACTGCTGGTTTAAGTGTCCCATCCAGCAGGAATTTGATTTCTCCCCATTTGAAGATGAAGACGATGACAACAAAGAAAGTCATACGGACACATACGATTCCGTCTCCTTGAACGACATTGCCCGAAACCGCAAACAAGCCGAACAAATAGATCATGTAGATTTCAACCTGCACAACGTACAAACAAATCTCGTCAGCGACGTGGACATTACAGGCGAAGCCGGAACAACGCTAATAGAAGAACACAAAAGAAAGCAATTCGCCCGTAACCAGGAAGAATTGAACAAGATGATGACAAAATTTTGTGAGGAACTGCTGCCTGGATTCGAGAAAATAAGTGTAACCACATTGCGCGGATACCTATTCCAGCTAATGGAAGAATACTTGGGATTCTTTGAAACAGAGGCCGTAAGAATAATAAACTACAACAAGAACAAGGGTAAGTTCAAACCAATAATAGAAAATGCAGTAAATTGTTATACCAAAATCATAAACAAGCGAAGGAAAGAAGCCCAAAAACGTGCCTTCAAAACATATCAATGGGAGGTTCCGGAAACGAGGGAATACAACGATACTGCAAACCACGTAGTACCCAACGTGACAAAACATGCGCTGATGCCGTTCGTCAGACAGAACAACGCTTTCAAACCAGAACGAGATTTCGAAGACTTCTTGGAGAATCACTCAGACTGTGTAGATTGGTGGTATAAAAACGGCGACGAAGGCAAACAGCACTATGCCATCAGCTACACGACAACAAAAGGAGTAAAAGCTCCTTTTTATGTGGACTTCATAATCAGGATGAAAAATGGACAAATATTTCTGTTCGACACAAAAAAAGGCAGCATCGACATGGAAGCTGTCAACAAGCACAACGCCCTGATAGACTATACGAATAGTGAAGACAACGCCCAATTACATTTGAAAGGCGGTATCATTATTGAAGACAAAGGGCTGTGGAAATATGCTCCCATGAAAATCGAGAATACGAACGACTTGTTCAATTGGGTAGCATTCTTCCCTGACAGCTATAAAGAATAAGAAGGCCAAAACGCCTTCTTTGGCAGAACATATAAGAAAATCATTTAATCGAAGGTAAATAATTTTATGGGCAAGACAGTAACCACATATCTCATAGATGGCAACCCTAACGGAACGCAATATTCATTCATCAGCAACAAGATTTGCCAAATGTTTGTCATACCCCGTTCCAATTTGGAATATCTGAATGAGCAAGAAAAATTGCACAAGCCTGCATTTTACATTCTGATTGGTGAAGACGAAGCAACCAAGCCGCAAGCCTACATTGGGGAAACAGAGAATTTCAAAGAGCGTATTAAGGACCACGACTATAAGAAAACCTTTTGGCAGAAGGCTCTTGTTTTTGTATCTAAAGATGAGGATATGACCAAAGCCGATGTACAATACTTAGAATATAGAGCCATTGCAGAAGCCAAGAAAGCAAACACATTTGTTCTTACCGAGAATAAACAAGTGCCCAAGGCTCCCAATCTTCCCGAACATCAGCGAGATGCCATGGACGAATTTTTCGAGGATATCAAGTTTCTTGCCTCTTTCATCGGATGCAATATCTTTGAATCTTTCCAGCCCAAAGAAGAACACCTATTTTATACTAAAGGGAGAGGATGCGATGCCAAAGGTTTTTATAATCCTTCAGGCTTTACCGTATTAAAGGGAAGTACGATCGCAAAGGATTGCACGCAGTCTTTTCAATGGAAAGAGAAGCGGGAAAAGATGCTGAAGGAATATGCCACATTGGATAACGGCATCTGGATAATGCTTTCAGATAAAACTTTCTCCAGCCCTAGTACGGCTGCGATGTTTTGCTTGGGAAGAGCTGCTAACGGATGGATAGAGTGGAGAGACAAGAAAGGGAACACCTTAGATTCCGTCTATAGGAAACCACTGGAAGTCTGAATGCGTCAACCTGATTTTCGTTTGAACATTGACTTATTGAAACGTGCAGGAGCGACAATCTACCTAAAGTCTTATGACCGATTTGAAATAAAAATGGCATATGAAATGATCATACACTATCATCTTCATATGCCACCTTACTATTCAGAGAATACCAGCCGGATTATTCCTGATTCTTGTTGTTCTTTTCTTTAAGCCGCTCAAAAATCAGTTTTTCCAATTCACTGGCCAATTCAGGATTATCTTCGATACATTCCTTGGCTGCATCACGTCCCTGACCGAGCTTTGTCGTATTATAGCTATACCAAGAACCACTCTTTTTGATGATCTCCAAATCTGTACCAAGATCAACAATCTCACCGGCTCTGGATATTCCTTCTCCAAACATGATATCGAACTCAGCCTTGCGGAAAGGAGCAGAAACTTTATTCTTTACCACCTTTACACGAGCCTGCTTTCCTATCACCTCATCTCCATCCTTAATTGGTTGTCCCGAACGGATTTCAAGACGGACCGTAGCATAAAATTTTAAAGCATTGCCACCGGTCGTAGTCTCTGAAGGACCAAACATAACACCAATCTTTTCACGAAGTTGATTGATAAAAATACACGTCGTATGAGTCTTACTGATTACACCGGCCAGTTTACGCAAAGCTTGCGACATCAAGCGCGCATGCAAACCAACCTTGTTATCCCCCATATCGCCTTCAATTTCCGATTTGGGAGTCAATGCAGCCACCGAGTCGATAACAATGACATCAATAGCAGCCGAACGAATCAACTGTTCGGCAATTTCCAATCCTTGTTCGCCGTTATCAGGCTGGGAAATCACCAAGTCATCAATATCTACTCCAAGGCCCATTGCATACGCACTGTCAAAAGCATGTTCGGCATCAATGAATGCCGCCACACCTCCCAGCCTCTGCGTCTCGGCAATGGCATGAATAGCCAATGTCGTTTTTCCCGACGATTCTGGTCCGTAAATCTCAATTATTCTACCTCGAGGATATCCGCCTACGCCCAAGGCCGCATTAAGTCCGATAGAACCACTCGGTATTATATCGATGCCTCGCAAACCTCCGGTTCCCATCTTCATGACGGCTCCTTTACCATAGTTTTTCTCGATTTTATCCATTGCGGCCTGCAATGCCTTTTGTTTCTCACCGGCTATGTCAAATTGGAGTTCTTCCCCATCTTTCTTTGCCATAATATTATTGTTTTTGGTTTAAAATCTGTTGAACAT
>CALUJS010000100.1 GCA_944321015.1 uncultured Phocaeicola sp.
TGATGAGACTCATGCGGTGGTGGAAGGAGTTGTCTTCACCGCCTTTGTCGGTTTTGTCGGTGAAGCTCACCTCCGGGCTGCGGGTGCTTCCCTTCGCTCCCGAGGCAAAGAGGAAGTCGATGCCCGTGCCCTGCTTGTCGGCTGTGGTGCTGACGGTCACCGTTCCGCCATCAGCCTGATACGGATAGTAGGCATTGAAGGTCTTCGTTTCGGTGTCATTGAAATAGATGACCGTACCATTGGGCACGAACTGGCCGCTCTCTCTCACGTAGGGCACGTTGGTAAAGCCGGCACCGGTGATGCCGATGCGGTCGCCGTCGGTAAAGCCGGTTCCCTCCGAATTGACGCGGGTGGATACAGCCTTATGGATGTCGGCGATAAACTGGGCGGCTACTGGACCGTCATTCAGGTTCTCGTTGTCGTTGTTGCAGGCGGCAAGCGACAATGCCAGTGCCGCCGCACAGAGTAATAATGATTTATGTTTCATATAGCTCATAAGTTAATATTTCGGTCTTATGAGCGTTGCTTTGAGAGATTGGGGGAGAGGAGGGAGGAGAAGTTACGCCATTTTTCCCGTGGCTAATTCCGTTTCAAGGTATTCATAGACGTAAGCTGTGCTTTGTGCGTAGAGTCCCGTGTCCTGGCGGGTGAGACGGTCGTAAGTGTCCGATGTGTAGAGCGTACGTATGGCCTCGTCCATGCTCATGCCGTGTTCCTCCATCAACAATAGCACTATGTCTTTGGATATCTCTTCTATCATGAAAGTTTCTTTTGTCATAACACGTTTGTTTTAAACAAGTGGCAAATGGCTTTCTCCGTGCCGAAGAAGTATTGCATGGTCTGTCCTTTCATGTATTTCAACTCTTCCAAGAATTTATCCATGTCAATCAGCCCCGAAATGAAACGACGTATCTGATATCCCACCGCGTCATCGGCAATCGGACCAATCACAATGTCATAATCATGCGATTGCACCCGGGTACGGTTGCGGCGGTTCTTTAACACGAATTCCGCCCATTCTTTGCTGTAGTTCCGGAATCCGAGTACGCGCAATTCCGGGCTATTCAAACATTCCATATCAAATTCGTAGACAGTCAGCGTCGGTCTTCCCGAGCCCACTTGTGCTGTTTTCCGTTCTGCCAGTTCGCGGGCCTGCTCCATGTCCGCCGAGAGATAGAAACCGCATCCGAAGTCTTTGCCTACTTTGGACAGGGAAAGGTCGATTTGTCCGATTTCCACGTTGGAACCATGATACAGTATCATACCAGTGCTCCTCCTTTCCGGTGGCAATAGGCCGTGAGATCTTCCACGACATCCTCGAACGGAAGAGTGTGCTCTACGTTATAGAAACGATTCACGAAATCCAGTCCCTTGAAACGCTCCAAATAACGGTATGATTGTGCATTGGTCAATGAGTGCGCAGAAGCGAACTCGCTGATGACGGCAATAATATAAGCCACTTTATTTTTAGTTTCCTTATCCATATCCCTTGCGTTTGGTTACGGCAAGACAAAGATATGTTTTTTCTCCCAATCTTTCAAAGAACGCTCTTGTTTTATAATCTGTTAGGGGCTCAGCTTAGAGTTCGGCATTCACGTTGCCTCCCTCCACTGTTTCCCATCCGGTAATCTCGCCCTTGCCTTCCTCCATGCCGACGGGAGTCTCCAGTGTTCCGGTCACACGGTAGGCGGTGGTCATGTCGCCGTTGAAGTCCGCAAGGGCTTCCGTCAAATTGACCTCCGTGCGCTGAGTGCGTCCGCCGTCGGTGAAGACGATGTCCAGCGCCAGCGTCTGTACGGCTCCCATCGTACCCAGCAGGCGGGCGTCGGCTGTGAGCTTGCTGCCTTCACGGGTAAAGGAGAAGACCGTAGAGGTCGGTTCGCCCGTGGTCTGCCCCGCTTCCATGTCGAAGGCTCCGGCTATGCCGCTGAGAGTAGCGGTCACGCTTTGTATCAGTTCGGGACGTCCCTGTGTCACCTCCAGTTCCAGTTGCAGGTTGCGCACCCGTTGCTGCGGTGAAGGGGTAATGCGTAGTGTATCGTCAGCCACGACCGTAATCTCCTGACTGACGGTTTTCAGATAGCCCGGCAGGGGGATAATGGGTGCACCGTCCGCATGGCTCTTGTTGTCACTTGCGTTGACATACGCTATCCGTCCGTCGAAAGTGAAGCCCTCGGCACGGTTATAGACCACGAGGCTGTGCGCCCTCGGTAAGAGCAGGTCGGGATTGGTGAATGGTGAACCTGTAATGTCGGCAGTCTTTCCGTCCATGTCGAGCACATAATCATCGTCCGCCGTCCATCCTGTCAGTCTGACGGTTACGGCTCCCCGGTCAGGGTGCGGGGTGTCATAGAGCGTGTCCTTCACGCAGGAAGACAGCAGCAGGGCTGCCATACCTATTATTATAGTTCGTTTTGCTTTCATACGTTGACCTCCTTTCTTAGAATAACGTCCAGACAAGGGTGACACCCGCATTTACCGGACCCCACCAGTTTTTTGTATCATTTCCACGGCGCACACGCACCCCGTCGATCACCTCATATTTCTCATAGTCTGCATTCAGATAGCCGAGAGCCAGCGAGAAGTCGAGCGACAGGGCATCGTTCAGCCGCAGCAGATAACCGCCCGTAATGCCTCCGCCCATCAGGTCGCCCTGCTTGCCCGTGCCGGAGAGTTTGTAGTGGAACTCGCCCGTCTTGAACATCGCGCCGAGGTAGCCGCGTTTCTCCTTGCCCATATAGTAGCGCACTTCGGGCGCTACTTCCCAGAGGGCGTACCGTCTGTCCTTGTCGTTCCAGCTCCATGAAGTCCACGAGCCGTTTACGAGGATTCCCCATGACGGATGGATGCGCCACTCCAGTCCCAAGTCGGGTGTGAGCGTCGCCCAGCGCAGGAGGTTGGCACGGAGGGAAAGGGGTCGAGTCCAAGCCTGAGCCCGAGCCCGAGCCCCTCCAACCTCCCCCGAGGGGAGGCTTTGAGTTTCTGTTGCCGGGTCTTGTTCGACCGACGTATTTTTCACCTTATTATTTATATAGGCTTCATCCGGAGTAATATCCGAAGCAACCATAGCTCCCCCTTCGGGGGGAGTTGAGGGGGCTTGGGCTGAGTGGGTTGTCGTTATCCGCACAGTCACATAGTCGCCGCTGTCGGAATGGTTGCGGGTGACGAAGCTTTCCTCCTTGATTCCCGCACGGACAATCAGTTCGGATTTCACACGGTTGGCACGGAGCTTCGCCGTGGCAAGGTTCTCGCTTTCGCTGCCCAATGAATTGCAGTAGCCATCGACAAAGAGCGGCAGCTTGCCGCCAAGAATGTCCGTTTTGTTACTTTCGATGCACTCCAACAAGCGGGCGAGTTCCATTTCATTGCCGCTCCAAGGCACATAGAACATGTCCTTCTGCGGCACGAAACGGAAGGTGTAGGTCGTGTCCGCGCGCTCCTGTGCCGTTGCCGAAAGCAACAGCAGCCATAATAACGCGGTTGTCATCCATTTCTTCAGATCTGTCATATTTTTATCCGGTTTTATTAATTCTTTTATCATTGAGCCGGCAACACGAAAAAGGGCGGAAAACTCCCGTAAAAAGGAATCCTCCACCCTTGCATATATTGATGATAATAAGTATGTTAACGCGCGAGGCTACGTCGGTTGCAATGTGTGTGTGTGTGTGTGTGTGTGTGTGTGTGTGTGTGTGTGTGTTTACACGAATCTTACACATATCCAAATATTTAACACGTCTTTTTGAAAGAAAATGGCTGTATGCACACGATGCAGCAGGCAACAGTCTGTTGTCTGTACAGATTGCCTTAGTTGTAAAAATGGACTGCAAATCGGGATACATTGTCGTTCAAGCATTAAATTTCGCTGTAAAGATAGTGGATTCTTTATGTTTAGGTCTATATAAAGTTTCTTAATAATATGTAAATGTCATGCATCACGACTTTTCGTGCGCCGTGTAGACTTCGGTTGGCAGTGAAAATCTGTGTGTCGGAATCTGTAACGGTTATAGAATTTTCTATAACTGACTTGGAAAAACCTATAACGCTTACAGTTTTACCTGTGACCGACATAGAAAACGGCCCAATGCAGTGTTTTTTCACCGCATTGGGCCTGAATATTATTTCCCGACCGGCATTTTGCCCCGCAACCAATATCGGTCGGACAATTCCCGTATTTCGGATTCTTTCATAAGTTTCAGGAGCAAAAGTAAGCAAAATTGTCCGAATGGCCAACGCTTTTGGGCGCGTTGCGTTCATGCAGATATAAAAAACTTAGTAACTTTGTCAATCGCAGAATAAGACGTTTGCGAATATTGGACATGTCGATATGGAGGAAGCTCATAGGAATTCGGAATGCCGAGGGTGCTAATCATGCCGTCGGCAGTAAAGTTGTGTCTGTGGCTTATGATGCTTCACGTTACGCCATTGTGGATGTGGAAGTTGGCTTGAACGACCGTAAGATTCATGATATCGGGGCACTCCGTTATGATGGGGCAACTTTCCATAAGGCTTCAAAAGAAGGATTATTCGAATTTCTTGGCGAAGTGAACTATGTCTGCGGCCACAATATTATTTATCATGATGCCAAATACCTGTTCGCAGATGGAGAATGCCGTTGGCTTTTGGTTGATACGCTTTATGTTTCGCCTTTGTTGTTTCCGGAACGTCCTTATCACAATCTGGTGAAGGATGACAAGTTAATGAGTGAACAGATGAATAATCCGGTAAACGATTGCGAAAAAGCGAGGTCCCTGCTGTTGGATGAGATGGCGCGTTGGCATTCATTGCCGGAAGGAAAACGCCGGTTATTCGCTTCGTTGCTAAAAGATAAGAGGGAATTTGAGGGATTCCTTAGCATGGTTGGGGCTGAGAATGGGCGTACTGATGAAAAACTGTCGGAACTGATAAGGAACCTTTATGACGGGAAAATATGTCAACATGTAGATCTTGATGCTCTTATCAGGCATAAGCCATGCGAATTGGCATATGCATTGGCTTTAATAGACACGACAGATTATCGTTCCATTACTCCTGGATGGGTGCTTTGCAATTATCCGGAAGTAGAGTATGTTATGACACTTTTGCGCCACACTCGCTGTGAGGAAGGTTGTGCATATTGTAATATTCAATTGGACGTGCATCATCACTTGGAAGCATTCTTTGGCTATGGTGAATTTCGTACCTATGAAGGTGAACCACTTCAGGAGCAGGCAGCCCAAACCGCAGTAGATGGCAAGTCGTTATTGGCGATATTTCCTACCGGAGGTGGAAAGTCGCTTGCTTTCCAGTTGCCGGCACTTATGGCCGGGCGGTCTGTGCATGGGCTTACGGTAGTCATTTCACCTTTGCAGTCGTTGATGAAAGACCAGGTGGATAACCTTGCAGACAGAGGGATAACAGATGCGGTGACGATTAATGGCTTGTTGGATCCTATTACGAGATCGCTGGCCATACAAAGAGTGCAGGAAGGAGAAGCTTCATTACTGTATATATCGCCTGAAATGCTTCGTTCGAGAACTATTGAGAAAATACTGATGGCACGTCATGTCGTGAGATTTGTAATAGACGAAGCGCATTGTTTTTCTTCTTGGGGACAGGATTTCAGAGTCGATTATCTTTATATAGGAAAATTCATCCGGAAATATCAGGAAAAGAAAAGATGCAAAGCTCCGATACCGGTATCATGTTTTACCGCTACGGCCAAACAGAAAGTGGTGCAGGACATTTGCGACTATTTTAAACAGACGTTGAATCTGGATTTAGAATTGTTTGCATCAACGGCATCGAGGACTAATCTGCATTATTCTGTAATACACGCTGAAACAGATGAGGATAAATATCAGAAGTTGAGAACGCTTATTGCAGTATCTAGTTGTCCGGCAATAGTGTACGTGTCACGAACCAAGCGTACAAGAGATTTGGCTGCGAAATTGACCCGTGACGGATATAAAGCATTACCTTTTAACGGGAAGATGGAATCGGATGAAAAGATAGCCAATCAGGATGCTTTCATGAAGAACGAGGTGCGCATCATTGTGGCAACATCCGCATTTGGCATGGGGGTCGATAAGAAAGACGTCGGTTTAGTGGTGCATTATGACATTTCCGATTCGCTGGAGAATTATGTGCAGGAGGCAGGCAGGGCCGGTCGTGACCCGAGTCTCAGTGCCCGCTGCTATGTGCTTTATGGTGACAGTGATTTGGATAAACATTTTATATTGCTGAATCAGACAAAATTGAGCATCAGTGAAATACAACAAGTATGGAAAGCGGTGAAGGATCTTACCCGACAGCGTAAGAGAGTATGTTGCTCTGCATTGGAAATTGCGCGTCAGGCAGGGTGGGATGATTCGGTATTTGATATTGAAACCCGTGTAAGAACAGCTTTGGCAACTTTAGAGCAAAGCGGCTATCTGATGCGGGGCAACAATGTTCCCCATGTATATGCCACGGGCATTACGGTAAAGAATATGGATGAAGCGAGAAAGCGTATATCGGCATCTTTGTTGTTTGGCAGTGATGAGACTGAAAAGGCTGTCCGAATCATAAAATCACTGATTTCACAGAAATATATTGCTAAAGCTCAGGATTCGGAGGCTGAATCGCGGATTGATTATTTGGCAGATATATTGGGGCTGAATAAGAGTGAGATTATTTCCGTGGTGGAACGAATGCGTCAGGAAGGCATATTGGCGGATAGCAAGGATATATCTGCATATTTATTGGATGCCGGTGATTCAGAACGAAAGTCGCGGATGCTTCTTGAACGTTTTGCCAAGCTTGAACGATACATACTTAACCATATTCCTGATGAATCTTTACGGATGTCGTGCAAACAGTTGAATGACAATGCTGTGCACGATGGAATAAATACGTCAAAAGAAAAAGATATTCGAACCTTGCTTTATTTTCTTACCATCAAAGGGTATACTCGCAAAAAGGAGGATGCTGCCCATAATTTGGAAATTACCCGTCTGGCAGGTTTGGAGTCGACCATTAAGCGTTTTGAAAAAAGATTGGAGATAAGTCGCTTTGCTGTGGAATGGTTGTATCAGTTAGCCGTTGAAGCGGAAGGGAAAGCTTCTATAACAGATAAAGCGACGGTTCAATTTTCAGTAGTGGAACTTCTGAACCAGATTAAGGCGAGCTCTCGGCTTCTTTTTAGTAGCCTTGATGATGTGCAGTTGGAAGATGTGGAAGAAGCTCTCTTGTATTTGTCGAAAATCGGTGCGCTCAAGTTGGAAGGTGGTTTTCTTGTACTTTATAACGCTATGGACATTCAGCGGATAAAGGATAATAAAACAAGGTATAAGCAGGATGATTATCGGATGCTTAATGAATTCTACAAACAGAAAATCCAGCAAGTGCATATTGTGGGTGAATATGCTAATTTGATGGTAAAAGATTATAATGCTGCGTTGCAATATGTCCGGGATTATTTCCAGATGGATTACAGAAAGTTTGTTCTTAAATATTTTAAAGGGGAAAGGGTTGATGAGATACAGCGTAATCTGACACCCGGGAAATATAAGCAGTTGTTTGGGCGGCTGTCTGACCGTCAGATGGAAATTGTTTCTGACAAGGATTCGCGTTGCATTGTGGTCGCAGCAGGACCGGGCAGCGGAAAAACGCGTGTGCTGGTTCACAAACTTGCTTCATTGCTGATGCTCGAAGATGTGAAGCATGAACAGCTTCTGATGTTAACATTTTCGAGGGCCGCTGCTACGGAATTCAAACAGAGACTGATGGAGTTGATAGGAAATGCGGCTCATTTTGTGGAAATAAAGACGTTTCATGCATACTGTTTTGATCTTTTAGGGCGGATAGGAAATCTTGAAGATGCTAAAAACATAGTAGAAAAGGCAGCCGATATGATTGACAGAGGGGATGTGGAACCTAATAAGATAGGTAAAACGGTGCTGGTCATAGATGAGGCTCAGGACATGAGCGCAGAAGAATACTCCCTTGTAAGAGCGCTTATGGCCAATAATGAAGACATGCGTGTGATTGCGGTTGGTGATGATGACCAAAATATCTATGAGTTTCGTGGTTCTGACTCTGGATATATGTATCGGTTGACACAGGAATCTGGAAGTCGGTTCATTGAGATGACTGAAAATTATCGCAGTGCTCGTCATCTGGTAGATTTTGCGAATGGATTTGTAAATAACATCTCTAATAGGATGAAACATGTACCAATCCTCTCAAAACGAGCAGAAGAAGGATGGGTTGAAGTGACATGTCATCAATCAAGGTATATGTATCTGCCACTTGTGGAGTCTGTGAAGCGCCATCAGGGGAAAGGTTCTTCGTGTGTGCTTACTCAAACGAATGAAGAGGCTGTTATCATCGCTGCCCTTTTGCGAAAGTATGGACTAAACAGCAAGTTGATTCAGTCATTGGATGGGTTTCGTTTTTGGAATTTGGCTGAAATAAGATATTTCCTGAGATGTATAGATAAACGGACAGATGTTCCTCTGATTTCAGAAGAATTGTGGGACAAAGCTAAGCAAGCTACATTTTCGGCTTATGAAGGAAGTCAAAGCCTGGTGTATGTGAGGCGGTGTATAGAACTATTTGAACAAATAAATAAGGCGAAATATGTGAGTGATTTCAAGGAATTTGTATTTGAGTCATCAGTGGAAGATTTTTGTGATGTTTCAGGAGCGGATGTGGTAGTTTCGACTATTCATAAGTCTAAAGGCAAGGAATTTGATGATGTGTATATGCTTGTTGCGGGCAATTATCAGAAAGATGCTCATCTGATGCGTCGTTACTATGTGGGTATGACTCGTGCGAAGAATCGGTTATTTGTACATACTAACGGTGACTGGTTTAATCGTTTGCCAGCGGTTCAATATGTAATTGACAAACAGCAGTATTCAATGCCCAAAGAGATCGTTTTGCAACTTTCTCATAAGGATGTTCATTTGGGCTTTTTTAAGGGGATAAAGCGAGAAGTGTTGGCTTTAAAAGGCGGTGATTCGTTGTTTTATAATAATTTTGTGTTGTATGACACTGTGGCTCATAAGCCAGTGGCCAAATTGTCATTGAGTATGCAGGAAACACTGCTTGAATGGAAAGAAAGAGGGTACGAAGTGAAATCAGCTTCAGTTCGTTTTGTTGTGGCGTGGAAACCTAAAGATGCTCCTAAAGACGAACCGGAAACAGCTGTCTTGTTGGCGGATTTGGTTCTCTCTCGTTGTGAATAGTTTGTCACATATTAGTTGTTATTGTTGTCTGCTAAGCAGTATTCTTTTTAGTTATGACCGGAGATAATAAAGTAGTCGCCAGAACCAGCAGCCACAAATTGCCGGACAACGGATTATAAGCGGCTAAAAGTTCCGAAACAGTACTGCCTCCTGTCAGTCCTGCGGCAAATTCAAAAGCAATCGTCAACAATGCCCAGCTTATCCCAATCAACCAGCCATCTTTGGAGGTAAAGGCTTTTATCATTCGGGGAAGCAGCAGCCAAGTTATCAGGAAAA
>CALUJS010000101.1 GCA_944321015.1 uncultured Phocaeicola sp.
AATCTGTTGAACATGCTCTTTTGTTTTTATTTCTTTAGGAGTAATTATGCGTTCAATCACCCCATTCTCATCAATAATGAAGGTTGTACGCAGCGTTCCCATGTAGGCACGTCCATACATCTTCTTTTCACCCCATACTCCAAATTGCTCTACCAAATTCTTATCGGTATCAGCAATCAGAGTAAAAGGCAAACTATTTTTATCAATAAATTTCTGATGAGAGGCCGCACTATCCACACTCACTCCTATAACCTCATAACCGGCATCACGGAGCGCAGCATATCCATCGCGCAAGCTACACGCTTGAGCCGTACAGCCTGAGGTGTTGTCTTTGGGATAGAAATACAGAACGACCTTCCTACCCTTATAATTGCTTAAACGGATTTCTTCTCCCTTCTCGTTCAAACCAAGAAATTCAGGAGCTTTATCTCCAACATTCATATTCGCATCTTTTTAAAGTTCCAAATCGCCATCAAACACTTCATGCCATGGCAAACCTTGCTTGTTCAGTTGTTCCATGAAAGGATCGGGATCAAATTCCTCCACATTAAAGACACCCGGTTTCTTCCACAAACCTTTCAGGAACATCATGGCTCCAATCATTGCAGGCACGCCGGTCGTATAGCTCACTCCCTGCATACCGGTCTCCAGATAGGCCGCATGATGACTACAATTATTATATATGTAATAAGTACGTTCCTTGCCGTCTTTCAAACCACGGATACGACATCCGATTGATGTTTCTCCATCGTAATTCTCACCCAAATCCTGCGGATTGGGAAGTACAGCCTTAAGGAACTGCAAAGGTACGATTTTCACGCCATTATATTCCACCTCATCGATGCGTGCCATACCGATGTTTTGAATTACACGCAAATGGGTCAAATACTCCTGACCAAAAGTCATCCAGAAACGAGCACGCTTGATAGTCGGATAATTCTTCACCAGCGACTCCAGCTCCTCATGATAAAGCAAATACGAGTCTTTCGGCCCGATATTCGGATAAGTCAACAATTTATGGATTTCCAATGGCTTGGTCGTTACCCATTGGCCGTTTTCGTAATAACGTCCGTTTTGCGTAATCTCACGGATGTTGATCTCGGGATTGAAATTCGTGGCAAAAGCCTTATGGTGATTGCCGGCATTACAGTCTACAATATCAAGATATTGAATTTCATCAAAATGATGCTTGGCTGCATATGCCGTATAGATACCGCTTACTCCCGGGTCGAAACCGCAACCCAAAATTGCCGTCAATCCGGCATCCTCAAACCGCTTTTTATACGCCCATTGCCAGCTGTATTCAAAATGAGCGACGTCTTTGGGCTCATAATTGGCCGTATCAAGATAGTTCACCCCTGTCTTCAAACACGCTTCCATGATGGTAAGGTCCTGATAAGGCAAGGCTACGTTAATTACGATATCCGGCTTAAACTCATTAAACAAAGCCACCAACTCATCCACATTGTCTGCATCGACTTGTGCGGTTTTGATGTTGGGATTGCCTATGGCTTCTACCACCTTGTCACATTTTGCCTTGGTGCGACTGGCAATCATCACTTCCGTGAATACATCCGGATTCTGTGCTACCTTATGCGCAACGACGGTACCTACACCTCCGGCGCCGATAATTAAAGTTTTGCCCATTCTAAAATCTTCAAAAATTAACAGTGTCAATTATTGCTTGCCGATGCCTTTGTCTACTTGGCACAAGGCAAACTATCGAGCACAAAAATAATATAATTTGGAGAGCAAAGCAGCATTTCATGCTTAAATTTTCATTGCATAGTCATATTTTCAACAATGTGCACATCCCTTCACCTTGAAACTCCTATCTTTGCACAGACGGAGCACAACATATTGCTGACTGTTTGAAAAACTGTAACAGAATTGTAATAGAAACATTATACCTTCGTAATAGGAATGTAAGACTTTTGCGCCGTAAAACAAATAAAAACAACACTAAAGCAAAAGACCGGTATGAATGATATGCGTATTTTAGTCGTTGATGACGAAGATGACTTGTGTGAAATCTTAAAGTTCAATCTGGAGAACGAAGGTTTTTGGGTGGATACGGCTCACTCGGCAGAGGAAGCATTGCGACTGAATCTGACCGAATACAACCTCCTGCTGCTGGACATCATGATGGGTGAAATATCCGGGTTCAAGATGGCCAGCATGTTGAAAAAGGATAAGGCAACAGCTTCCATCCCCATCATATTCATTACGGCACGCGATACTGAGAACGACACAGTGACCGGTTTCAATCTGGGAGCAGATGACTATATATCCAAACCGTTCTCACTGCGTGAAGTGGTTGCACGCGTAAAAGCCGTATTAAGACGAACTGCCGAGACGCAGGCTGCACAATCCGACATACTGACTTTCCACGGCCTGAGCATGGACATTGCCCAAAAGCGCGTAACCATTGACGGCGAAGACGTATCGCTTACCAAGAAGGAATTTGAAATTCTGAAACTGCTACTCAAATCGCCGGGAAAGGTTTTCTCACGCGAAGATATTCTGGCCAAGATCTGGAGCGATGAGGTTTACGTTCTCGACCGCACCGTAGACGTCAACATCACCCGCCTGCGAAAAAAAATTGGCGAATACGGAAAATGCATCATTACCCGTTTGGGATACGGATATTGTTTTGAAGATAAATAAAAACGCTCAACCTAACCACCACCGAGCATGTCCATATCACGTGTCATATCATTCAGCCAGCGGCTGTTCCTCTCCGTATTGCTGCTGTTTCTTTCCTTTGCGGCCTGCTTCCTCATTTATCAATATCAGCGGGAAAAAGCCTTCCGCATTGAGGTGTTGAACACCCGTTTGCAATCATACAACATACAAATGTATGAAGCGCTGACCGAAAACCGGCACGCATGGAGCGACTCCATACTGACACGTTATACCACATTTCACACCATGCCCGATTTGCGGGTAACCATCATCAAGACCGATGGCACCGTGCTGTTCGACAGCAAGAAAGATGCGGAAGAGATACAGAACCACAGTAACCGCTCCGAAGTGCAACAGGCAATAAAGAAGGGAAGCGGATATGCCATTCAGCGTACATCACGCACATTGGATAGTGAATACTTCTATTCGGCTACCTATTTCAAGGACAAAAGCATCATCATCCGCACGGCGCTGCCTTACGATAGCGACGACTTGATTAACGAACTATCCATCGACTGGCGCTATCTTTGGTTTTCCTTGGCATTGGTCGTCATTTTGGGATACATCTATTTCAAATACACCAACAACCTGGGGAAAACCATCAACCAATTGCGGCGCTTTGCACAACAGGCTGAAAATGACGAAGACTTGGAACACTTTCACTTTGAGTTCCCCAACAACGAAATGGGAGAAATCTCGCATCACATCGTGCAACTTTACACCCAAGTGAAACGAAGCGAAGAAGACAAAGTGAGATTGAAGCGACAATTGACCCAAAACATTGCCCACGAACTGAAAACCCCCGTCAGCAGCATACAAGGCTATCTGGAAACCATCATATCAAACCCCGATATGGATGAAAAACAGCGTAATCAGTTCATGGAACGCTGCTACCTGCAAAGCAACCGGTTGGCCAGTCTTTTGCGTGACATCTCCCTGCTTACCCGCATGGACGAAGCTTCGCAATCCATCACAATGGAAGAAGTTGACCTCTGCCAGATTGTGTCAAGCGTACATGCCGACGTGGCTCTCCAGCTCAAAGAGCGAAATATGACCTTCCTACAGTTATTGCATCCGCCCATGAAAGTACAAGGAAACACGTCCATGCTCTACTCTGTATTCCGCAATCTGACGGATAACGCCATAGCTTATGCCGGCCCCAATGTAACCATCACCATAAAATGCGTCATGGAAACCCCCGAATACTATCGGTTCAGCTTTGCCGACAACGGTATAGGCGTGGCGCCGGAACATCTCGACCATTTATTTGAACGCTTCTACCGGGTGGACAAAGGGCGCTCCCGAAAACTGGGAGGTACCGGCTTAGGGCTGGCCATTGTAAAAAATGCCGTCATCCTCCACGGGGGTACCATTTTCGCCCGCATCGCTCCCACCGGTGGATTGGAATTTATTTTCACCATCTCTAAAAGATAGCATCTCGACTTCGGACAAGAAACTTGATTCTGTTCTGTACAAAATCCAGCCTTTCTTGGCCTCTCCCAGAGCATTCACATTGCGATTAGGGAATTTATGGCTTTCTGCTAAGACCTTGACAACCGATTGCAAGACTACCCTATCCCCTGCCTATCACCTCTTCTGCATCGACTCTTGATTGACCCGATAATAAAACAGTATTCCCCGTGAATTCTTCCGCATGGCACAAAAGCCATCTGCAGATAAATGGATAGGATAACCCAAAAGAAGCGAACCCTATAACAGAAAAAAGGATGTTCTCCAATCAAGAGAACACCCTTTCTTAATTTTAATACTTATGGAGCGATTTATGCTTCTTCAGCTACAACCTCGAAGGGGATTTCGACAGAAACCTCCTTGTGCAGGCGTACGAGTGCTTTGTAAGAACCTACCTCCTTCACGGCGTCAACCGAGATAATCTTGCGGTCAACCTTGTGTCCCAGTTTTTCCAGTTCTTCGGCAATTTGGATGCTGCCTACTGAACCAAAGATGGTACCGGTAGAGCTTACTTTCGTAGCAATCTTCAAAGATACACCGGCCAATTTTGCAGCTTCAGCCTCGGCATCTTGTTTGATTTTGGCAAGCTTGTGAGCACGCTGTTTCAACTCTTCTGCCAACATTTTCTTGGCTGCGGGAGATGCGATGACAGCTTTACCGGTAGGAATCAGATAATTACGGCCGTAGCCAGACTTTACTGTTACAATGTCATTCTTGTAACCCAAGTTCGCAACGTCTTCTTTCAATATAATTTCCATACAAATTCCTCCTTTTATTTCATCATGTCAGTTACAAATGGAAGCAATGCCAAATGGCGAGCTCTTTTCACTGCCTGAGCAACTCTTCTTTGATATTTCAACGAAGTACCGGTGATGCGACGAGGAAGGATTTTACCTTGCTCGTTCAAGAACTTCTTCAAGAATTCAGGATCTTTGTAGTCGATATACTTAATACCAGCCTTTTTGAAACGGCAGTATTTTTTTCTCTTGACATCCACTGAAGGCGGAGTCAAATATCTGATTTCAGATTGTTGTTGTGCCATGATTAATCCTCCTTTTTAGTTGATTTTAAACTTCTTCTTTTTGCAGCATATTCGATAGCGTGCTTATCCAACTTGGTAGTCAGATAACGAATCACGCGCTCGTCACGACGGTAGTTCACTTCAAGTTTCTCAATTACAGTCGGTTCTGCTTTGAACTCGATCAACTGATAAAAACCGGTCGATTTCTTCTCGATGGGATAAGCCAGCTTCTTCAATCCCCAGTTTTCTTCATTCACAATCTCAGCACCTTCGGCAGTAAGAATGCCTTTGAACTTGTCTACCGCTTCCTTCATCTGTACGTCAGACAAAACGGGAGTTAAAATGAAAACGG
>CALUJS010000102.1 GCA_944321015.1 uncultured Phocaeicola sp.
CATAATTACTTAGCTCTTTCGATTATTTCAACTAATCTCCATCTCTTAGTTTTGCTCAAAGGACGAGTTTCCATGATGCGCACAGTATCGCCTACATTACACTCATTCTTCTCGTCGTGAGCATGATATTTCTTCGTCTTACTAACGAACTTACCATAAATCGGGTGTTTCTCCTTAAACTTGGCAGCAACGGTAATCGTCTTATCCATCTTGTTGCTGATTACAACACCCATTCTTTCTTTTCTTAAATTTCTAGCTTCCATCAGGATCATTTTTTATTATTCAATTCTCTCTGGCGCAACTCCGTTTTCATGCGTGCAATAGTACGACGCAAGTTCTTGATTTGTGCAGGATTCTCCAGCGGAGAGATAGAATGATTCAAAACCATTTGATTGTATCTGGCTACTTCAGCATCAATTCTTTCTGCTAGTTCATTGGTAGCTATTTCTCTAATTTCAGCAATCTTCATAAATTAAGCATTTTGATTTTGAAAGTCGTAATCACGTCTAACAATAAACTTAGTAGTAATCGGAAGTTTCTGAGCTGCCAAACGTAAAGCCTCTTTAGCTACATCATAGGAAACGCCTTCAACTTCTATAATGATACGCCCAGGTGTAACAGGAGCTACAAAGCCCTCGGGATTACCTTTACCTTTACCCATACGCACATCCGCCGGCTTACGTGTAATAGGTTTATCTGGGAAAATACGGATCCAAATCTGACCCTGACGTTGCATATATCTGGTTACAGCAATACGAGCCGCTTCAATCTGGCGCCCGGTAATCCATTTTGTATCCAAAGCTTTAATGCCAAAAGATCCAAAAGCAAGCTGGTTGCCTCTTTGAGCATTGCCTTTCTGACGCCCTTTTTGCTGTCTTCTGAATTTTGTCTTTTTCGGTTGTAACATAATATCCTAAAATTCAAATTCGTTAGCGATTGTTTTTCTTTCTTCTGAAGTTCTTGCCGCCGTTATTGCCGCCATTTCCACCACGACCATTATCTTTCCCCTGAGCAAAATTCGGAGCGAGTTCACGCTTTCCATAAACTTCACCACGACAAATCCATACTTTAATACCCAACAAACCAACCTTTGTCAAAGCCTCAGTTTGACAATAATCGATATCTGCACGGAAAGTATGCAACGGAGTCCTTCCTTCCTTATACATCTCCGAACGAGCCATTTCGGCACCGTTCAAACGTCCTGATATCAAAATCTTAATGCCTTCTGCTCCCATGCGCATTGTGTCGGCAATAGCTTTTTTAATAGCACGACGATATGCAATCTTACCTTCTACCTGGCGAGCAATGTTATTGGCCACAATCACAGCGTCAAGTTCAGGTCTTTTAATCTCAAAGATGTTGATTTGAATATCCTTATCGGTTATTTTCTTCAACTCTTCCTTCAACTTATCTACCTCTTGTCCTCCTTTACCAATGATAATTCCCGGACGAGCGGTACAAACAGTAATAGTAATAAGTTTCAGCGTGCGTTCGATAACGATTCTCGAAACGCTAGCCTTCGCAAGTCTGGCATTCAGATATTTACGGATTTTGCTATCTTCAAGTAAAGCATCACCAAAATCTTTGCCACCATACCAATTAGAATCCCATCCTCTGATAATTCCCAGACGGTTGCTTATTGGATTAACTTTCTGTCCCATTCCTCTTAATTTTGATTATCATTAGTATTCTTCGTATCAACAAACAAAGTCACGTGGTTAGAACGTTTGCGAATTCGATAACCTCTACCTTTCGCAGCCGGTCTCATTCGTTTCAATGTCGGACCGCAATCAACAAAAATCTTTGTCACAAACAATTCACCATCCTCAGCCTTGCGATCGTTTTTCTGTTCCCAGTTAGCAATAGCAGAACGCAACAGCTTTTCCACTCTGGCAGAAGCTTCCTTAGAAGAAAACTTCAAGACACCAAGTGCTCTGTTCACTTCCATGCCACGAATCATATCTGCAACCAAGCGCATTTTACGCGGAGAGGTAGGAACATTTTGCAATTTTGCAAAATACATGGTCTTTAGGGCTTCTTTTCTTTTCTCAGCCGAAATTCTTTTTCTTGCTCCCATTTATTTATTATACTTTATTATTTCAGATAAATACCTGCTTATTTTTTCTTATTACCCGCGTGACCACGGAAAGTACGCGTCGGAGCAAATTCGCCCAATTTGTGCCCTACCATGTTCTCAGTAATATAAACAGGAATAAATTTATTTCCGTTATGAACTGCAATTGTATGCCCAACAAAATCCGGAGAAATCATTGAAGCTCTAGCCCAAGTCTTAACTACAGACTTCTTTCCGCTCTCATTCATTGCGAGAACTTTGTTCTCAAGTTTGACGTTAATATATGGACCTTTTTTTAATGAACGACTCATAATCTACTCAATTAACCTTGTTATTACTTTCTTCTTTCGATAATGTACTTAGAAGATTGCTTCTTAGGAGCTCTAGTCTTCAAGCCCTTAGCATACAATCCTTTGCGAGAACGTGGATGACCTCCGGAAGCGCGTCCTTCACCACCACCCATCGGGTGATCAACAGGGTTCATTACAACACCACGGTTATGCGGACGACGTCCCAACCAACGAGAACGTCCGGCCTTGCCGGAGCTTTCCAATGCATGGTCAGAATTACCCACGCTACCGATTGTTGCCTTACAAGCGCTAAGGATTTGTCTCACCTCACCCGAAGGCAATTTGACAACGCAATACTTTCCTTCTCTTGAAGTTAATTGAGCAAAGTTACCAGCCGATCTTACCAATGCAGCACCTTGACCCGGGCGCAATTCAATATTATGAATCACAGTACCGACCGGGATATTCTGAAGAGGAAGTGCATTACCAATCTCAGGCGCTGCATCCGCTCCAGACATCACTGTGCTGCCCACTTGCAATCCATTAGGAGCAATAATGTATCGTTTTTCACCATCAGCGTAAAACAACAATGCAATACGAGCTGAACGATTCGGATCGTATTCAATTGTCTTAACCACTGCGGGAACACCGTCTTTATTTCTCTTGAAGTCGATAAATCTGTATTTTTTCTTGTGACCACCGCCAATATAACGCATGGTCATTTTACCTACATTGTTACGACCACCTGTAGAGCGCTTGCCGCTTACAAGAGACTTCTCTGGTACCGATGCAGTAATCTCTTCAAAAGTACCAATAATCTTATGTCTTTGCCCCGGTGTTGTGGGCTTAAATTTACGTACTGCCATCTTCTATTTAAATATTGCTATAAAAATCAATTGTATCGCCCTCTTTCAATGTCACAATAGCCTTCTTGAAAGCATTTTTGCGGCCTTTTATAAGACCGGCTTTCGTATAACGAGCTTTATTCTTTCCAGAATATCTCACCGTATTTACGGCCAATACTGAAACATTGTACAAAGATTCCACTGCGCTCTTTATTTCCACTTTATTAGCATCAGGACGCACAATAAATCCGAAACGATTGCTCTTTTCGGATATTGCAGTCATTTTCTCTGTCACTAACGGTTTAATAATAATTCCCATTATCTAAGCCTCCTTTTATTTAACAAAAGTTTTCGATGGTCTTCAACGAACTTTCTGTAACCACAAGAGCGTCTGCCTCCAAAACTTTGTAAGTATTCAGAGAAGATGCCATTATAACATTTGCACGTTTGATATTACGAGCCGACAAATATACATTTTTATCAGCTTCCGGCAAAACCAAAAGTAACTTCTTGTCAGAAACTTTAAGATTATTTATCAATTCTACAAATTCCTTGGTTTTCGGAGCCTCAAATGTAAAGTCCTCAACAACCACAATAGCATTCTCCTGTGCCTTATAAGACAAAGCAGACTTACGTGCCAACGACTTTATCTTCTTGTTCAGTTTGAACCAATAATCGCGAGGTTTAGGACCGAATACACGTCCTCCACCTACCAATACCGGAGAGTTGATATCACCACGACGAGCACCGCCGCCACCTTTCTGGCGACCCAGTTTGCGAGTCGAACCACTCACTTCGCTTCTTTCCTTTGACTTGTGGGTACCTTGGCGTTGGTTGGCCAAATATTGCTTTACGGCCAAGTAAATAGCGTGATCATTGGGTTCAATACCAAAGATAGATTCGTTTAACGCTACCTTTCTTCCGGTGTCTTCACCTTTAATGTTATATACGTTAACTTCCATTATTTCTCAATTATTACGATTGAACCTTTGTAACCCGGAACAGAACCCTTCAACAGAAGAAGATTGTGTTCAGGAATCACTTTTAATACTTGCAAGTTGTGAGTCGTCACACGTTCGTTACCCATTTGGCCTGCCATGCGCAATCCCTTGAATACTTTTGCAGGATAAGAACATGCACCGATAGAACCCGGTTTGCGGGCACGGTTGTGCTGTCCGTGAGTTGTCTGACCGACACCACCGAAATGATGTCTCTTCACAACACCTTGGAATCCCTTACCTTTGGAAGTTCCGATAACATCCACATAAGGAGCGTCATTGAACAGTTCCACGGTAATCACGTCACCAAGGTTTAACTCATTATCAAATCCCTTGAACTCGGCCAAGTGGCGCTTGGGAGTTACTCCGGCCTTTTTAAAGTGCCCCATCAAAGGCTTCGTAGTATGCTTTTCCTTTGCATCCTGGAAACCTACCTGAACGGCTGCATAGCCATCCTTTTCCACACTTTTAATCTGAGTAACGACACAAGGACCAACTTCGATAACAGTGCATGGTACATTCTTACCATCAGCACTGAAAACGGATGTCATTCCGATTTTCTTTCCTAATAAT
>CALUJS010000103.1 GCA_944321015.1 uncultured Phocaeicola sp.
ATTGTGCCGCCGAGGGTCAAAGGCGCGGTCTTGCCGTCGTTGAAGCCGTCAAGGGCTGTCGTGAGGTCGCTCTCAAGTTCCGTAGGCTGCGGGTTGCCGTTTGAGTACGTCAGCGTAGCGGTCAGTATCTGCGTGTTTCCAGTGATGCCCAGAAGCCGCACGGTGGCGGTCCATTTGCCGGCATCGTCACCCTCGGTTATCCTGGTGAAGTACAGGGCGACATCGGATGCCGCTCCGTAGGTTCCGGTGGCGAAGTCCATCGTGCCTGCCGCTCCTGACAATGCGCCCTCAATGCTCTCTATCCTGTCTGCCGCGTCGCCCGTCGGCTCGATGACGAGAGTCAGTTGGCGCACCTGCTGGTGCATCGTGGAGGTCAGGTCATAGTCAGTGTCGGCCTCGATGGTCACTTCCTGTACGGAGGTGAAGAGCCAGCCTGGGGTGCCGGTGATTGTGGCGGTGGTGCCGCTTATCGTGATGTTCTCAGGGGTATTGTAAGCCGCAAGGGTGTAACCGCCGGGATTGAAGAGGTAATCCGGCGCATGGGTCTCCCCGGTCTCCGTGCCGGTGTAGTCGCCCATCGTCACTGTCCACTCCGCAGGGATGTCCACGCCCTCGCCCCGGTCGGTCCAGTCGGCGGTGACGGTGATCTTGCCGGTGTCCGGGTGGGGCGTGTCGTGCAGTTCGTCCTTCACGCAGGATGCCAGCAACCAGGGCACGCAGATGACGCTGATCAGGCAGATGGTCGCAGATTTCTTTTTCATGCTATGTCTTAATTCTTCATTCATCATTCTTCATTGAATTATCGTATCGGTTTCCCGAAACGGAGTTTCTGCCCGGCGGCGGAACGTGCCTGTACCTCTTCCTTACCCGCCTCGCCCGGGATGAAGTAGGCGTGTTGCAGGGTATATTGGATGCGCTCCACCTGATTGGGCGTGAAGCCGGTCATGAAGCCATAGTCGTAGTCCATGATGTTGTCCGAAATGAAACGTTCATCCGTGCCGTCCACCCAACGGACGAGGGGTATGTAACCTTCCAAGAGCATCTCGTTGTAAGGGCCGCGGTCGTACCAGGGCGTGTCGTCGCAATAGTCATTCTCCGGGGTTTCATCGGCGAACACGTGATCCAGCCCCAGGAAGTGGCCGGCCTCGTGGGCGAACGTCATCACCTGGTTGGCCACCTGCATGCCGTCCACATTGAGGAAGATGCCCGTAAACGTGCCGGGTTTGTAAGTGTCGCATCCTGGCAACTTATCCTCCTCATCGAAGAAGGGCAGGGACGTATAGCCCCCGAAGACGGAGCCGTCGCTGGTTTCCGTGCCACCGATGCGGCATACCCACACGTTGAGCACCTTCTCCATGTCCCAGACGTATTTGCGGTCCAGTGATTCATCATCCCCGTAATTGAAGTTGATGGGTTCCAGCTCGTGGTAGATGCCGGGTGTCTCAAGCGGGGTGCCGTCTGGCATCTCGGTGGCGGGGACGAAGCGCACGCCGGTCTTCATCTGCGCGGGGATGTTGAAATAGCCCTCTTGTCCTGGGATTTGGTAGTAGTTGGAGTACACATAGTTGGCGTATTCCAACTGCTCCAACGCCAGGTAGTCCTGCACGGGATAGGTGCCGTCTGCGTCGGGGAAGAGGTGGAACACCACGGGTATCTCGTAGGCGTCGGGGTCTTCCTGCAAGGGTTCCATGAAGTTGGAGTGCACCTCCATCGTGTTGCTCCAGTATGCGCCCTTGTCCGTCTGCACGTAGCCGCGCAGGTAGTAGGTGGTGCCGGGTACCATGTGGAGGCAATACATGCTCCGCCAGATGAGTTGCGGGTTCGCCGTCCAGTCCCACTCCTGAATCTGGGGGTAGTCGGAGTAGTCGTAGATTTCGTAGTAGTCGGTGAAGTCCGGCTCCTGGCTCACGGGCGAGTAGCATCCGCCCATGTAGAGAATCTTCTCGTCGGCGGGCAGGTCTTCCATCACCATGAAGGCGCTCTTCATGATGGGGTAATGGTCGGGATAGAGGTTCTCTTCATCGATATCGATGATGTTGCCCTCGCCAATATGGACACGGAATTCGGTAGGCTCGGGTTCCGGTTCCGGTTCGGGCACTACAGGTTCATCGTCGTCACTACAGGCAGCCATGCCAAAGGCCAGCAGAACACAGGCCAGAAATTTCATAGCGTGCGACAAGATGCCGCGCTTGCAAGGATAATCGTTTGATTTCTTTCTATACATTGTTCTTATCAATTTAATTTGCTAAAACAGTTGCCATACCAAGGTGACACACGCGTTAACGGGTCCCCACCAGTTCTTGTTCTCATCTTCCCGCAGGACACGCACACCGTCCACCACCTCATACTTCTCGTAGTCGGCATGAAGGCAGCCCACGGCAAGGTTGAAGTCGAGCGAGAAGGCATCCGTCAGTCGCAGTTGGTAGCCGCCCGTGATGCCGCCGCCTATGAGGTCGCCCTGCTTGCCCATGCCGGAGAGCTTGTAGTTGAACGCCCCCGCCTTGTACATTGCGCCGATGTAGCCGCGCTTCTCCTTGCCTATATAATAGCGCACTTCGGGCGACACTTCCCAAAGGGCGTATCTTCGGTCTTTGTTGTTCCACGACCACGAAGTCCACGAGCCGTTCACCAAGATGCCCCAAGAAGGGTTGATGCGCCATTCCAACCCCAAGTCCGGCGTAAGCGTTGCCCAACGCAAGAGGTTGGCACGGAGAAAAGCCCCTCCAATCTCCCCCGTGGGGAGGCTTTGCGTTGCTTCCATCGTTTCAGCTTGCTCCGCCTGTGCAGATTGTGCGGGTTGTACTTCCACTTCTTCCGCCTGCGTTTCTTCCACCTTATTTATATAAGTGTCCTCAGCCGCTTTGCCGGTGGTATCTTCAGCTCCCCCATTGAGGGGAGTTGAGGGGGCTTGTGCTTGCACTTCCACAGTCAGGCTCACCGTCACATAATCGCCACTGCCGGTATGGTTGCGCGTGATGAAGCAGCTTTCCGTCAGGCTTTGCCGTACAATCAGTTCCGACTTCACCCGGTTGGAGCGGACTCTCGCCAGACTGTCATTACCGACGGAGCAATGCCCGTCCACCCGAAGAGGTATCTTGCCGCCCAGTATCTCCGACTTGTAGCGGGCGACGCATTCCTCCAGCCGCGCAAGCTCCTTGTCATTGCCGTGGAAAGGCACGTAGAACATGTCGTCCCCCGGCACGAAGCGGAAGGTATAGGTCGTGTCCGTCTTTTCCTGCGCCGACAGGGGCAGGAAAAGCAGCACACAGACGACGGTCACTATGGTTCTCAAAGTCTTGCTCATGTTGTTGTAAAAAGGATATAAAAAGCCCCGGTTACACACAGACAAGTCCGACCTTGTGCTGTATG
>CALUJS010000104.1 GCA_944321015.1 uncultured Phocaeicola sp.
TGTTTCAAACGCAAGTGCATTTGAAGTGAAACGTACTTGCGTTTTTAGTAAAATGTACTTGCGTTTTGGGGAAAACGTAAAGGCGTTTGGATGCAAACACTTTGGTGTTTTGAAATGGGTGAAATAATTTACAATTCTTCAAATATTGATTGACAAGAAAAGCAGTTACATTTATATTAATTATAGAATACAATAGAGTGGTTATTATTAAGATTCTAACAAAAAGACAAAAAAAGAATGAATAAATAAAAGAGAATAGTTATCTTTGAAAAAAGACTTTACTCGTTAAAGGAAAAGACATAAGTATGAACGATAATATTGATAAATATATATCACTCTCTGAAGAAAACTTACTTGATTTAATAAAGAATAATCAGAATGAAGCTTTCAAATTTCTTTTTCAGAAGTATTACTCTAGACTCTTAGGGTATGCTATACGTTTTGTTCAGGAAAAAGAAATAGCAGAGGATATTATTCAGGAGGTTTTTATCTCTTTCTGGGAAAAAAGACATTTTCTGAAATCAATATCATTAAGTTCACTATTATTTTGCATGGTGCGAAATGCCAGTATTAATTATTTGAAACAAAAAGTTTTAGTAGAAAAATACCCTATTGAATTCATTGAGAATATAGATGGGGAAGAAAAACTCTATACACTTGATTTTGCTCTGTCTGCTGATGAGGAGACTTTATATGAAGACTTAAAGAAAAGGATTCAAGAGGCTTTATCTGTACTGCCGGAAAGATCTAGGGAAATTTTTCTTTTGAGCAGGTTCAATGGACTAAAGAATAAAGAGATAGCATCAAAACTGGATATTTCAACTACCGCAGTAGAAAAACACATATCAAAATCTCTCAAAAAAATTTCTTCGTACCTGAAAGACAACGTGGATTATAACGATTATATCATCATTATCTCTATTTTCTTGTCTGCCAAATAAAGTAAATAGAAAAAAGATTCGAAAAGGGGTTGGGTAAATTTGTTTTGTATTGTTATATCTATAGAAAGAAGATTCTATGGATAAAAAACAATACATAAAAAAATTAGCAGAACTATACTTTAACGGTAAAATACAACCGGCACAAGAAAAGGAACTATTTGAGTTTATTTACTTGAATAGTAAGAATATGGCTATTTTCCGGGAGTGGGAAAAAGAATGGATAGCATCAGCCATTAATGACAGCGAACTCAATTTGGCATGGGATAGAATGTCTTCACGCATGAAAGTAAAAAAATCTGTGTCCGAAATTAAAATCCCCTCTGCAAAACGTTTCCATTATAGACAACTTCTTAGTATTGCGGCTTCTCTTCTTTTAGTTTTAGGATTTTCTTATTATTGCTATAACTATTATCAGATTCAGAACAACGAGGCCTATTTTGAGAACGAAGTACCTTATGGCGAGAAATCAAAGATTATATTAGCTGACGGATCTACAGTATGGTTAAACAGCGGGTCAACACTGAGATATTCAACTAATTTCAATAACAAAAACCGCTCAGTTATCCTAGAGGGTGAAGGATATTTCGAAATAACCAAAAAAGGTGGACTTCCTTTTAAAGTATTAACAAATGAATATGAAATCGTAGTAAAGGGTACGAAGTTTAATGTTACCGCTTACAATGATGATCCATATATCAGCACAACTCTAATAGAAGGAAAAGTAGAAGTTAACTATAAGGACAAAACATATGTAATGAACCCTGGTGAAGAAATGAAGCTGGATAAAGCAACGGGAGAAATGCAGCAGGGTATCATAAATGCCTCGCATATCAATTCATGGATAAATAATTATATTGAATATGATAATATAACACTTCAGGAATTAATGACAAAGTTGTCCAGAAGATTTAACGCCAATATTATAATTCGTAATCCGAAATTGAATGACCAAAGATTTAATATCTCACTTAGAAATGACGAAACCTTAGATCAAATTTTAAAGGCCATACAAAAGATTATTCCTGTAAATGTGCAAAAAGAAAATCAAAAATATATTATTAACTAACCATTAATTAAATCAAACATGAACAACCGAAAATGTTTTATTAGGCTATTTTTAGGCCTTTCATTAGGTTGGGGTGCAATGTCTTTGAACGCTCAAACAGTTAGTAAGACATTTAAAAATGAACCTTTGAAAACCGTATTGAAAGAAGTGGAAAACCAGACCGGATATTCTGTCATTTATAAGACAGATGAGGTCAATGTCAACAAACGAGTAACCGTATCATTCAATAATACATCTTTGAATGATGTTATGTCTAAAATTTTAGACAGCGGACTTACTTGGTCTATTGAAGGCAAAATGATTGTCATTTCAAAAAAAACACAGCCCCAAACAGACGGGAAAAAAAGAACTGTATCAGGTATCATTTTGGATAAAAACGGTGATCCCATAATTGGAGCCAGTATTTTAGTTAAAGGAACAACAAATGGTACAATTACAGACTTGGATGGAAAATACAATTTGGCCAATGTTCCTGAAAATTCCACATTGGAGATTTCATATATCGGCTATAAGACTCAATCACTGAAAGCTACAGACAAAAGTCTGGCTAACATTACATTACATGAAGACACAGAAGTCCTTGACGAAGTTGTGGTTGTGGGTTATACCCCGATGAGAAAAAGCGACTTTACAGGTTCGTTAGCAAGTGTAAAAGCTAATGAATTGTCACTTTCTGCCGCTACAGCTGGTCAAGCACTGGTCGGTAAAGTTGCCGGTGTGCAGGTCATGCAAACAAATGGTGCTCCAGGACAAGGTGTTTCTATTAAAGTCAGAGGTACAAATTCTTTATCAGCAAGTACTGATCCCTTGTACGTTATTGACGGTTATCCTGCATCTGAGGATGTTTATATAAATCCAGATGATATTGAAACCATTGACGTATTGAAAGATGCTGCGTCTGCCGCTATTTATGGTTCACGAGGAGCAAGTGGAGTCGTGTTGATAACGACAAAACGAGGAAGTTCTGGTAAGGCAAAAATCACATATGATTTTCAGTATAGCGTACAGCAGGTATCCAAAAAGATAGATTTGCTTGATGCATACCAATTCCGTGATCTGGTAATTGAAGCAAGAAATAATGCTTATCGTGACAAGGCAGAAGCTGCTGGAGTTTCATGGAGCCCATTAGATGACAATGCAATACGTTCATCAAAAGGATTTGCACTGTCCGAAGTAGGCATTTCTGACTTATTTTTTGATTTTACAACTGGTAAGCCAGTGGAACCTACATACAATACTGACTGGCAAGATGCTATTTATAGTAATGCTCCTATGACACGACATAATGTATCAGTCACAGGAGGTAGTGATAATATTAAATACCGTTTTAGTCTTGGATATTTAAACCAAGATGGTATTATAGCTCCTTCAAACCATAAACGATTGAATGTTCGTGCCAATGTAGATGCAAATGTCACCAAACGTTTAAAGGTTGGTGTGAACTTCTCCTTCGAGGATGTACATGAACGACAAGTACAAGCTGATGGACGATATATTAATGACGGTATCGTACAAAGTGCCTTATTAATGTTCCCACAATTCCCCGTTTATAATGAAGATGGAAGTTTTGCTGTAGGAAATCAGATTGCCATGAAGGCTGATGGTTACCAAATGGTTGAGAATCCGGTAGCTTTAGCTTATGAAATTGATGCACGGTACAAATTATATCGTATGAACTTTAATACAAATATTACCTACGATATTTTGAAAAATCTTCAATTTAAGGCTAATCTTGGTACCCAATATAATACTAACAGATATAACTACTACCGACCAAGCACAATCGGACAAGATGGTGATATGCCGAATTCTGAAAGTATTAAATCAAGAGTAAAGGCAATCGATAAAATGAATAATGACATTGACTACCTTGGAGAGTTCACCTTAAACTATAAAGGAGAATGGAACAAACATAGACTTGATGTTCTTGGTGGTTATACTATGCAGAAAAAGACATATGATAAAGTAGTTGTGAATGCAACTGGATTTTCTGATGATCGAATACACGAAATAACAGCACACGGGCCAAATGCCTCAGATATATCATTAGACAGCGATACTAGAAAAGCTGCATGGTCAATGATGTCATATTTAGCACGTGTCAACTACGCATTTGATGACAGATATGTTATTACTGGTACAGTCCGTACCGATGGATCGTCACGATTTGGTCGTGAAAACCGATGGGGTTGGTTCCCTTCAATTTCTCTTGGTTGGACTGTCTCTAATGAAAAATTCTATAAAGAATTATTAGGTGAATCTACCTCTTTACGTTTGCGTGCTAGCTGGGGATTAAGTGGTAATAATAATATTGGTAATTATGAACACACAGCCACTATGTCATCAGGTGGGTATCCATTTGGTGGCGGTGTTGAATCTGCATATTGGCAAGGTTCATTTAGGGATGCTGCTGTCGGATGGGAAAAGACCTCACAATACAATGCGGGATTTGATCTCGGACTGTTTAATGGAAGAGTAAATATTATTGGTAACTATTACCATAGTCTTTCATATGATTTGCTTTATGATCAGCCTATATCTGCTATATCAGGATCAACATCTGTAAAAACAAATCTTACTGATGCAAGAGTTCTGAATCAGGGTATGGACTTACAGGTTGATGCACGCATTTTGACTGGTGAATTTAAGTGGAATGTAAACGCTAATATTTCTGTTAATAGAAACAAAGTATTAGAGTTGGGTGGAATTAATGATTTATACGTAGTAAGCGAACGTAACGTGGTAACACACGTGACTCGTTCAGGGTTGCCTATTGGTTCTTTTTATGGCTACATTCAAGAAGGTATCATCTCAACTGCTGACTATGAGAAAATATTGATTGATAAGGGAAATCTTGTTAATGGAGCCTTCCCGGAAGGTTATCAGTTAGTTGGTCCTGCTGTTCCCGACTACAACAATGTTCATCCGGGAGATGTAAAATGGCGTGATGTAGACGGCAATGGCCGTATTACTGAAGATGATCGTGACGTAATAGGAGACGCATATCCGGATTTCACCTACGGTATCAGCACAAATATGTCGTATAAGAATTTTGACTTGTCAGCAACCTTCACAGGTTCACAAGGAGCTCAGGTTATAAACTTCCAGAAATACTATCTATATAATATGGAAGGCTCTGGAAATCAGCTTGCTTCAGCATTGGATAGATGGCAGTCAGATGAAAATCCAGGAAATGGTACTGTTTTCCGTGCGACTCGTACATCAACACCTAATATTAGTCAGAGATTGAGTTCATATATGGTTGACGACGCTTCATATTTCCGATGCAGCAACATAACACTGGGGTATAATTTCCCTGCTAAATGGATGAAGAAAATAGGCGTTGAATCACTCAGACTCTACGCTAGTGTAGATAATTTGTTTACAATAACTGATTATGAAGGATACAATCCTGAAGTAGATTATAAAGGTGATAACCTGTTACCTGGTTTTGACTGGGGAGTATATCCTCTGGCAAGAACTTATAGTGTAGGATTGAAATTAGCATTTTAATAAAAAAAAGAATCTATGAAAATATATTGTCTAAGTTTAGCTTTAGCCGGATTATTTTGTTTCTCTTCTTGCTCTGATTTTCTAGAAGAGTATGATCCTAATAAGATACCAGCCAGTACATATTATCAGACTGAAGATGATATTCGGATGGCAGCCAATGGTGCATACGCAGCTTTGCGTGGTAATGGATATTATAAAAATATGTATTTATACACTGATGTGCGCTCTGAGAATACGACACTTCAAGATCCAGGTGCTGGAGGTGGCATCAATTATCAATTCTTTAATTACACATTATCCACAGACAACTCACAAGTTAAAACGCACTGGGCTGACTTATATAAATGTGTAACAAGAAGCAATATTATTTTGGATCAGATAGACGGAATATCTTTCGCTGATGATACAGAGAAGCAGAAACTAAAAGCCGAAATGTATTTTTTAAGAGCACTTACTTATTATCATCTTGTAATGCAATTCGGTGATGTTCCTTTGGTTACAAAGGAATTAAAAACTAAAGAAGAGATTCAGGAACATACAGCTCGCGATCCCAAATCAAAAGTATATGATTTGATTATTGATGACTTGACCAAAGTAATGGAGAGCCCACTGCCAGACAATCAAACAGGAGATGGAATTGGAAGAGCTTCAAAAGCAGCAGCTTATGGACTATTAGGAAAGGTTTATCTGTCAAAGGCAGCAGATGAAGATTTTCAAGCAGAAAGAGAAGCAAATCTGAAGTCTGCCAAAAGTAATCTGGAAGCAGTGTGGAAAATGAGACCTTTTGGCACTCTGAATGAAATCTCTTATGCAGATGTTTTCGATAAAGATGCTCAGGAGAAATGTACTGAAATTATCTTCAGAGTCATGTATGAAGGAGGGAACTCAAGTCTGGCTTCAAATTATGCCTATATTTTCCAGCCAACATCCCAAACCGGCTTAACTTCACAAAAGTCCGGAACAGGTAATAATATACCTACGGAAGATATGATGAATGCATATGAACCAGGAGATATGCGTAAAGACATTTCCTGTGGAACTTCATCTGGCGTGAACTATGTTAAAAAATATACCGATCTAGATGATGTAAATGGATATGGAGATAATGACTGGATTATTTTAAGATATGCAGATATTGCTTTGATGTTAGCTGAAGTGAAGATGCATCTTAATGAAACAGATGCGGTAAATTATTTGAATATGGTCAGAGAAAGAGCAGGACTTCCTGATTACACTGGATCGAATCTGCGTGATGCAATACTACAGGAGCGAAGAGTTGAGCTTGCCTTTGAAGGTCAATCTTGGTACGATTTGTTACGTCTTTATTCTCATCAGGAGTTGCTCAGCGTTATGCAGAAAAAGAATCCTAACTTCTCAGAAAAAGACTTTCTTCTGCCAATACCATATGATGAGCACAAGCTTGATCCTGAAAGAATGTACCAAAATAAAGGATATAATTAATCTGAGATCAGCATGAAAAAATTCATATATACTATATTGAGTTGTATATTAGTACTTTCCTTCACTTCTTGCAGCAATGATAATGAACCTGAAACTTCTCCATCTGGAGAAGTTTCAGTTACCATTAACATAAGTAACCAGACACCGGCTAAATATGAAAATATAACATTCGAAGCCATTATAGAAAGTCAATCTGATATAGACAAAGTGATCTGGATCTGTCAAGGTAAGGAAATCGGGACTGGAATGACAATTACCTATCATTTTACGGAAGAAGGAGAATATCCAGTCACTGTAAAAGTTGTCAATTCAGATAAGCGTGAAGGGAGTGCATCAAAGAGTGTAACTGTTTCTGGTACCAGCCTTAAATACGCCTTAAATACTTTTGATTCCAATAAAACTTGGATAATGGGCCATAGAGGAAATACCTATCAGTCTAATGCTCCTGAAAACTCAATAAAAGGCATAGAAAGCTGTATCGCTTTAAATGGAATAGTAAATGTTGTAGAAATAGATCCGAGAAGAACAAAAGATGGTATTATTATCCTTATGCATGATGAAACCATCGACCGGACCACAACAGGGAAAGGAAAGGTGAAGGATCTTACACTTAAAGAAATACAATCATATCAGTTAAAGCTTGATGACGGGACTGTAACGTCAGAAAAAGTGCCAACTCTATATGATGCCTTATTGAGCGGAAAAGGGAAAATCTATTTCGATCTAGATGTAAAGGACGTTCCCGTAAAAGAGGTCTATGATATAGTTAAGTCAGCAGGAATGTTGGAACAAGTATTTTTTTATACCGAAGACATTGATGTTGTAAAAACTATTATAAACTACACCCCTTCTCCAATAGTATATCCACAATGCATTGAAGCATCTGACATTGACGTTTTAGCATCTTTGGATATTAAAATGGCGCAATTATCCCTTCCAAAAGCTCTTGATACAAATTTTCCTGAAAATCTACAGCAAAAAGGATTATTATGGACAACAAATATTCTTGATATGAAAGGATATGACTATGACACCCAGATGCTGCAAGGAAATTATACTGGGATAGATAAATTATTAGTTAAAAATGTCAATATGATTCAGACCGATTACCCGCAGGTTCTTGCAAGCTATCTGGAATCTAAGGGTAGAAGATAACTTTAAAATTGAAAATTATGAAGAAATATATTTTTATCGCATTATTAGGATTGTATTCCTGTTCAGATGACCAAGGTATCATAGAAGGGAATGCTCCAAAAGCCAGCTTTACTACGGACAAGGAAGAATATACTGTCGGAGATAAAGTTATTTTAACAAATACATCAGAAGCTACCGATAGTAAAATTACAAGTTATTTTTGGCATTTTGGGTTTGAAGGAAATGGAAACCGTTCAGAGGAAGAAAACACAACTGTAATCTATACATCTGCCGGAAAGTATGCTGTAAAATTGACTGTTACAGACGAAAATGGACTATACTCAACATTTTGTGATACAATTGTAGTAAATCCGACTAATATGGCTCCAATAGCTGATTTCAGTTATACTCCTTTATTATGCAAGATTAATGAGCAAGTAACATTCAAGTCTACTTCCTATGATGAGGATGGTACAATAGATTCATATCAATGGACTATTGATGGACAGGAAGTTTCAACTCAAGATGAATTTGAATATACCTTTACTTCGGCTGGATTTATCACAGTAACTTTAACTGTAAAGGATAACAAAGGGGAAACATCAAAGAAAGAATCAACAATTTATGTAAGAAGTAATGTTGAAGAAAACTTTGTACAGTTGTGGACAAAAGAATTTGAATCATCTTCATCTTTAAGATCTATATCCCCGGCTGTAGGAGACAATGGTGATATTTATGTCTCTTCAAATGCTTTGCATCTGTATGCATTTTCTTCAAATGGAGAACAAAAATGGATGTTTGATCTATCAAAAAATGGCGAGAGTGGAAGCCAAGGGTCTTCTCCAATGGTAGACAAGGACGGTACTATTTATATAGGTGCAAGTACTGAAGACGGCAACCTTAGCAGTAGCCTTTATGCCATTAATCCGGATGGAACAATGAAATGGCGATATGAATTAGGCACAGGAACAACAATCCCTTATTTGTCTCCGGTTAAGAGTCCTGATGGTAATATTATTATTGGTAACAGAGGTACATTAGGATCTGTTCATAAAGTGAATGTATCCAATGGCTCACAAATATGGAGAACGAAGTCTCCAAATGGAGGAGCAAATGCCGGGCTGGCTGTTGATGCAACTGGTACTGTATACTGTGGACTTTCAGGAGCAAATGGTTTTTCCCGTACCACAACTGATGGTAAGAACTTATCACCTAACCTAGGAAAAGGAAATACAGCAGGAGCTACACTTCCAGCTATTGATGCGCAAGGAAATATCTATGTTGCTTTTTCTGAAGGAGTAATCGCATCTTATTCTTCAGATGGAAATGAAAATTGGAACTATAGTACAGGATGTACAATAAGTCAAGGTGGACCTGTATTAGATAAGAACGGCAATGTATATGTCGGAACAAAATCTCCAAACCCACAAGTTATAGCTTTAACAAAGAATGGAACGAAGAAGTGGATATATACAGCACAAAATGACATCAGCGCCGTACCTGCATTAGATAGTAAAGGACGGTTACACGTATGCGATGAAGCTGGTTATTATATAGTACTTGATTGTGAAACAGGAACAGAATTATATAAAACACAGCTTGGAACTAAAATCTGGTCATCTCCTGTTATTTCAGATTTCGGAATCATATTCATTGCATTTGAAGATAATGGATCATGTAAAGTAACTGCTATTGATTGCGGTATCGAGGGACCAGCCAATTCAGATTGGCCACAGAGAGGTCAGAATGCAAAACGTAATGGATTACAGAAATAAAGAATTTCACTATGAATAAAATAGCTTTTTATTTTTTATTGTTCTTCTCCCTTATAGGGGGAAGAACATATGCTCAGAATGTAAAGGAGCAACTCGAGATAAGTCCATCTAAAGAAATTTTAGTTGTCTCCCATCGTGCCGATTGGAGAAATGCTCCTGAGAATTCCTTGCAGGCCATTCAAAATTGTATCCAAATGGGTGTTGATATGATCGAGATAGACCTGAAAAAAACAAAGGATGGGCATTTGATTCTGATGCATGATAAGACACTGAACCGAACTACAACCGGTAAAGGGAAACCTGAAGACTATACACTGGAAGAAATCAAACAACTATATTTAAAAGCTGGTCATGGTCAAAAAACCCGACACAGAATACCTACTTTTGAGGAAGTAATGCTTTTATGCAAAGGCAAGATAATGGTTAATATAGATAAGGGATATGATTATTTTAAAGAAGCATATGCAATCTTAGAGAAAACCGGTACCGTTAACCAATGTATAATGAAATCTGATCATACTTATGAAAAGGTTAAAGAAGAAAATGGAGAGGTGTTGAACAAGATGGTATTTATGCCTGTCGTTAATCTACATAAAGAAGGAGCAGAGGAAATTATTGACAATTACATAAAAAACTTACATCCACAAGCTTTTGAATTAGTTTTCAATAATGATTCCCCTGAAATACTTAAACTGATAAAAAAAGTAAAGGATAGTGGATCAAGAATATTTATAAATACATTATGGCCTGAATTATGTGGAGGGCATGATGATGACAGAGCTGTTGAATTGAAGGAGCCAGAAGAAAGTTGGGGATGGGTAATTAAACAAGGAGCTAAACTTATCCAGACTGACAGGCCAGAATTGCTCTTGGAATATTTGAGGTTCAATAGGTTACATAGATAAATTGTTAGGTTAATTATTGTTTTATCTACAAGGCTTTTATAGCCTTGTAGATATTAGAACCATTAAATCTATGCAGAATGAAATAAAAAACATCATATTTGATTGGGGTAATGTAATTATCGATGTTTCTATGAATAATTTCACAGAAGCTTGTCAGATGGCCGGAATTAAGTTTACTGATGAAGAAGTTAACAGTACACATAAAGCCAGTTTTTTTCTAGCTTTTGAATTTGGAGAAATAAGTGAAGATGAATTTAGAAATGAAATTAGAAAACGAGCAACTACATCACTTACAGATATAGAAATAGATACCATTTGGAATAAAATACTAGGACAAGCACCTAAGGAAAAGCTTGAACTCATATATAGCCTCAGTAACCAATATGATCTTTATCTTTTGAGTAATACTAATGCAATACATTGGAATACATTCTCCAAAAAAACATTTATATGTAATGGCATAAATATGATTAATTCATTCAAAGGAATTTATTTATCTTATCAACTTCATTACGCAAAGCCAGATCCTGAGATATTCAGGAAAACAATAGAAATTGCAAAGATTAATGCATGTGAAACTTTATTTATAGACGATTCCTCAAAAAACTGTGAAACTGCACAAGCCTTAGGCATGAGAGTACACAACTACATACCAGGTAGCGATTTAAAAAACAGTATATTGGGAGAAATAGAAAAATAACAATACCATGATAATAAAGAAAATAGCAGACTTTTATAGGGTATCCAAACCTAAGTCGTACAAATTTAGTTCTCCAGAAGAACAAAAGAAAAAACTAAATTACTATAAATGGGCAACATTCTTATCTGCCACATTAGGTTATGGAATGTATTATGTTTGCAGGCTAAGCCTTAATGTAGTTAAAAAGCCCATTGTTGAAGAAGGTATTTTTTCTGAAACTGAATTAGGTATAATAGGTTCAGTCTTATTCTTTACATATGCCATTGGCAAATTCACAAATGGTTTTCTTGCAGATAGAAGTAACATAAAAAGATTCATGTCAACAGGTCTGTTAGTAACAGCATTGGTCAATCTTGCTCTTGGATTTACAAATTCATTTATCCTTTTTGCTATTTTATGGGGCATTAGCGGATGGTTTCAATCTATGGGAGCTGCTTCATGTGTAGTAGGTTTGTCAAGATGGTTTAACGACAAAGAAAGAGGTTCATTTTATGGATTTTGGTCGGCAAGTCATAATATAGGAGAAGCCTTGACATTCATTATAGTAGCTTCCATAGTTTCTGCTTTTGGATGGAGATATGGTTTCTGGGGCGCTGGTATAGTAGGCATAGTAGGAGCATTAATGATTTGGAAATTCTTTCAGGATACCCCTGAGAGTAAGGGGCTGCCACCTGTTATCACACCAAAGGAAAACAAAGCCAAGAGTTCAGAAGAAACCGCAGACTACAACAAAGCCCAAAAACAAGTTCTCTTAATGCCAGCCATATGGATTTTGGCATTATCTAGCGCCTTCATGTATATAAGCCGATATGCAGTAAATAGCTGGGGAGTCTTTTATTTGGAAGCACAGAAAGGATATAGCACACTTGACGCCAGTTTTATTATATCGATAAATTCTGTTTGCGGTATCGTCGGAACAGTCCTATCAGGTTTCGTTTCCGATAAACTCTTTAACGGTAAAAGAAATATGCCAGCACTCTTATTTGGCCTATTAAACGTGTGCGCCTTATGCCTATTCTTATTGGTACCAGGTACAAACTACTGGTTGGATGTAGCAGCTATGATAATGTTTGGTTTAAGTATTGGTGTTCTGTTATGCTTCTTGGGAGGTTTAATGGCCGTTGATATAGCACCAAGGAACGCATCAGGTGCAGCTCTGGGAGTTGTTGGAATCGCAAGTTATGTAGGTGCAGGTGTACAAGATGTTATGAGTGGTATTTTAATAGAAGGAAATAAAACAGTTATAAACGGAACAGAAGTTTATGATTTTACTTCAATCAACTATTTCTGGATAGGAGCAGCAATACTATCAGTCATTTGTGCACTCATGGTATGGAATGCTAAGGCACCAAAGGAATAAATTAAGAAATAAAATATTTATTTTAGAGTAAGTGCTTTATACAAAGTAACTTACTCTTTTTTATACCAACAATGAGAATAACAATATCAATAATTCTGTTTTTTCTATCAAGCATATATTTAAGCGCACAAAATATAGAAGAAAAAGCCAAAGGGAATGCTATTATAACAATATTTTCAGATTTCCATGCGGGATTCGGGAATGTAAATAAAGAAAGAGGATTTGGCTTAGAAAGAGCATATATAGGTTACCAATATAAAATCGGTAATAATATAAAAATAAAGGCTATAGCTGATTTTGGACAGTCAAAAGATGTCAAAGACATGCATAGAATTGGATTCATAAAAAACGCAATGATTGAGTGGAGATATGGGAATTTATGCCTCAAAGGTGGTCTGATAGGAACAACTCAATTCAAACATCAGGAATCATTTTGGGGAAAAAGATACCTCATGAAATCATTTCAAGATGAATACAAATTCGGAAGCAGTGCAGATCTTGGAGTATCTTGTGAATATGAATGGAGTAATTTCATCTATACCGATTTCATAGTGTTAAATGGTGAAGGATACAAGAACCTACAAATAGGGAAAGGACTTCAATATGGGTTGGGTATAACAACTAAGCCATTCAAAAATCTGACATTAAGAGTTTATGCCTCATACAATGAATATAATAAATCAGAAACGAATGAAGAAAACGATTATAAAGGTACTACAAACATAGCAGGATTTATTGGATATGAATATAATCAACTATCAATAGGAGCAGAGTATAATTATATGAAAAATACAGATTTCCTATACAATAAAAATAAAATGGGCATATCAGTCTACACTTCAATTGAACTTAAACACAATTTTAATATATTTGCTCGATATGATTACCTTTATTCAAATAATGATTGGGACTTGGAAAATGATTTAATGAATGGGTTATGTGGTGTTGAATATAAAATTAACAAATACATCAGAATTTCACCTAACTTTAGGGTGATATATAAAATGAACAATAAAATTGTCCATCCATACTTTTACCTGAATATGTCATTTATGATATAATTTTAAGAGTTACATTTTACTCTTATTCTGCATAAAACAAACCGTCTGCATGCCTTGAAAAAATCAAGATTCATGCAGACGGTTTTTATATCTGAGCCGGAGAATCAGTCTTTATAATCTCCGTTTGCCTTAATCAGCTCAATCAGTTTTTCTACAGCCTGTTCTTCCGGAATGTTCTTTTCAATGCATTCCTTCTTTTT
>CALUJS010000105.1 GCA_944321015.1 uncultured Phocaeicola sp.
AAGTAACCGAATCGACCGCAAAAATTACGGGATTGCCGTGTCGGGAAAGCTCATCCTCCGCCTTGGAATGGCCGAACTTCTGTGTTAATACAACTTAAAAGGCTTATAAGCATGACGAATAAGGCTTATAAGTATGACGAATAAGGCTTATAAGTACGACTTAAAAGCCTTATATGTATGACGAAAAAGGCTTAATCCAAATCGGTCATCAGACTGCATAAGGCGCATTGCCGCTTCCGGGGTGAAGTTCTTTGTCTGTCACATACAGTGGCGGTTCTTCCCCCGGTAGCGGAAATCCGCGCATGGCCCGGTAAACATGGCCTTGTTTGAGAAAAAACGAATTTTAAATAAAGATGAGAAAGCATATATTAATCGGATTGATGGCCCTTGCAGCCCAAACCGGAATGGCTCAGGAACAGAAACGGGATACCCCGGACACCGGGAAAGCATATCAAATCGGAGAAGTGGTTGTTACAGGTACACGAAATGAAACGGATGTCCGCCATCTGTCCCAAACCGTGTCGGTCGTAAACCGCAGTAAAATAGACCAAGCCTTGCAGGCATCGCTGCTTCCGATACTGACGGAACAGATTCCCGGTCTGTTCATAACTTCACGCGGAGTCATGGGATATGGAGTATCGGGTGGTGCTGCAGGAAGCATCTCTCTCCGTGGATTGAGCGGCGGAACAGCCCGGTTGATGGTCATGATTGACGGTCATCCCCAATATGCCGGCATTTTCGGTCATCCGATTGCCGATGCCTACCAGTCGTTTCTGGCCGAACGGGTGGAAGTATTGCGTGGTCCGGCTTCAGTCCTTTACGGTTCCAATGCAATGGGCGGCGTAATCAACATTGTTACCCGCAAGATGCAGGAGGATGGGGTGAAGACGAATCTCCGCGCCGGGTACGGCTCCTACAATACACTCGAAACGGAGCTGACCAACCGCATCCGGAAAGGCCGTTTTTCCGGCGTCGTTTCAGGCTCATACAACCGTACGGACGGCCACCGTGCCGACATGGGTTTTGAGCAATACGGAGGCTATGCCAAACTGAGCTATGAAATGACGGATAACTGGAATCTGCGGGGCGATGTGAATGTGACCCGTTTCAATGCCTCCTATCCCGGTCCGGTTGACGCGCCGCTGCTGGATGGCGACCAGCGCATCACACGGGGTATGACTTCGTTTGCTGTGGAGAACCGTTATGAAAAGACTTCCGGAGCCGTCAGTTTTTTCTACAACTGGGGCAATCACCGGATTAACGACGGATATACCCCTTCCGAGGGTGAAACGCCACAAGACGACCGCTTCCTGTCGCATGACGACATGATGGGCGTTTCACTTTATCAGAGCACCCGGTTTTTCAAGGGCAACCGCATCACCATGGGCTTCGACTGGTTCCGGTATGGAGGCCGTGCCTGGAATGAATATGTGAGCGGAGAGAATATAGGAACAACTTCTGAACTGGTGAATAAACATGAGGATGAATTGGCCGGATATATTGATGTCCGCCAGGACATCGGTTCCCGGCTGACCTTCAACGTCGGACTTCGTGCAGACCATCATTCCCGCATCGGATTGGAGTGGGTGCCGCAGACCGGACTGGCCTTCCATCTTCCGCACGCCATCGAGCTGAAAGCCTCCGCCTCGAAAGGATTCCGTTATCCGATTCTGCGCGAAATGTACATGTTTCCGCCGCAGAATCCTGATTTGCAGCCGGAGTCGATGTGGAACTACGAGCTGGCGTTCTCGCAACGCCTGATGGAGGGGCGGCTGACCTACGGCGTAAACCTCTTCTACATAGACGGAAAGAATCTCATCCAGACCCTTCCTAATCCCAACGGAAGCGGCATGTTGAACCAGAATTCGGGAGAGATTGAAAATACCGGAGTGGAAATACAGGCGGCTTACCGCATCAACCGTCAATGGTCGGTAGACGGAAACTACAGTTTCCTGCATATGGAGAATCCTGTTATTGCCGCTCCCGAACATAAACTGTACGCCGAAGCCAATTTCTCACATGGGCGATGGAATGTGTCCACCGGAGTGCAATACATCGAAGGACTATATACGTCGGTTGGCGAGAATGAGAATAAAGAGAGTTTCGTGCTTTGGAATCTCCGTGCCTCTTTCCGCGCATGTAAATGGCTGGATATTTGGGCGCGCGGCGAGAACCTGCTGGCGCAGAAATATGAAATCAATGCCGGCTATCCCATGCCGGGAGCAACAGTTATGGCCGGATTCAATTTGAGTTTTTAAACCTTTAATACGTTACAAATATGAAAAGCAGTTTTTTAACCATGATGTTTGCAGTCCTATTTGCCACATCAAGTTGTGCCCGGGCACAAACCAATCAGAAACCATCCCGGCCGGAGCCTTCCGTGTCGGAAACTCCGGACACGGTTGCCGCATCCACCGTGTATATCACAAGCGACATTTCTCCGAAAGGACTGATGGCTGTTTATGAAGCATTGGGGCGTGAGGCTACCGGTAAAGTAGCCGTGAAACTCTCAACAGGCGAACCGGGCGGACACAACTTCCTACAACCGTCCTTGATAAGAGACCTCGTGCAGCGTGTGAACGGCACTATCGTGGAATGCAATACGGCATACGGCGGAGGCCGCTCCAACACAGCCGCCCATCTCCGTGCCGCCGAGGAACACGGCTTCACCGCTATTGCGGAAGTGGACATTATGGATGCCGAAGGAGAAACCCGGCTTCCGGTGGAGGGCGGACGGCACATAGACTATGACATCGTAGGCTCGCATTATACGGGCTATGATTTCACGGTCGTCCTGTCCCATTTCAAAGGCCATGCGATGGCGGGGTTCGGCGGCGCGATAAAGAACATTTCCATCGGCATCGCTTCCGCAAACGGCAAACGCTGGATACATTCAGCCGGGACAAGCACCACAAGCTGGGGCAATCCTTCCCAGGAAGATTTTCTCGAAACGATGGCGGAAGCCGCCAAAGCCGTGGCTGACCATTGCGGGGACAACATCCTTTACATCAGCGTTGCCAACAATCTTTCCGTAGATTGCGACTGCGATTCCTCGCCTGCCGACCCTCAGATGGGCGACATAGGAATCCTTGCCTCGCTCGACCCGGTGGCTCTCGACAAGGCTTGCACGGACTTGGTGCGTTCATCGGAAGACCACGGCAAGATTCACCTGATAGAGCGCATCGACTCCCGTCAGGGAATGCACACGCTTGATTATGCCGAACAGATAGGGCTTGGCAGTCAGCAATACGAATTGGTGAGGATAGACTGACAAACGGTTTATGAAACGTATGCTGTCGAGAAACGTGCTGGTGCGCTACCCGAACCTGAAAGTGGTCGTACCCCATTGCGGCTCGTTCCTGCCGTTGGCGTTGCCGGGAGGATGAAATCCATCCTCCCGGCAATGGTCGCGCAGGGCTATATGCAACCGATAGACTGGGAAGCCAACCTGCACAAAGGCTGAAGCAGACGCTGACTGCGGACAAGGAGCTTGCAGGGTAGAGGAGATGTTTTTGTGGGGGAATGCGGAGGGATTGTTTAAATAGAGAGGAGAATGAGGGGGATTCCCTTGCCCCGCTCCCGATTTTCCCTAACTTCGCAAACGAAACAACCAGTAAAAATATGAGCATC